>NZ_BAAHAK010000007.1:0-251161 GCF_054777695.1 Hydrogenophaga soli
GCTGGCCGAACGCAGCCAGGTGGCGGCACAAGAGATTGGCCAGCTGGCCAGCAACTCGGTGGGCATGGCCGAACGGGCGGGCAAGCTGCTCGACGAGATCGTGCCCGCCACCCGCCGCACGGCTGAGTTGGTGCAGGAGATCACCGCGGCCTCACAGGAGCAAAGCGCCGGGGTGGGCCAGGTCAATGCGGCCATGGGCCAGTTGAACCAGATCACCCAGCAAAACGCCAGCGCCTCGGAAGAGCTGGCCGCCACCGCCGAGGAAATGAGCAGCCAGGCCGACAACCTGCAGCAGCTCATGGCCTTCTTCAATTTGGGGCATGGGACCCAACGGGGCATCAGCAACACCAACCAACGCCCTGCCCCGGTACAGCGCACCGCCAAGGCCCTGGCCATCGCCAGCAAACCCGTCAACCGCAAGCTGCTGACCGCAGGCCCGGTGGACGAAAGCAGCTTTGCCCGGTTCTGACCTTCCTGACTCTAAAAACAGGAGCACAAACCCATGACAGAAAAAGCGCTAGAGGCCAAAAAAGCTTCAAACCCGGGTGCCACCCTATCCCAGGCGGATGCCGACCAACAGCAGCAGTACCTCACCTTCAGCCTGGGTGAGGAGATGTTTGCCATCGGCATCCTGGCCATCCGGGAGATTCTGGAATACGGCCAGTTGACCGAGGTGCCCATGACGCCGCCCTTCATCCGCGGCGTCATCAACCTGCGCGGTGCGGTGGTACCGGTCATTGACCTGTCGGTGCGCTTTGGGCGCCAGGCCCGGGCGGTGAGCAAGCGCACCTGCATCGTGATCATCGAAACCGAGGTGATGGGCAGCCACGACGCCGACGGCCCCCGCCAGACCCAGCAAATGGGGGTGGTGGTGGATGCGGTGTCGGAGGTGCTGGAAATCCCGACCGCCGAGATCGAACCGCCACCGGCCTTTGGCGCGCGCATCCGCACGGACTTCATCCGCGGCATGGGCAAGGTGGCGGGCAAGTTTGTCGTCATTCTGGATGTGGCTCGTGTCTTGTCGCTCGACGAGGTCGCCGTGCTCGCCGCTGTGCAGGCCGAAGCGGCCTGAGCGATTTCCGTTTCCCCGTTGTTCAACCCATTGTCGATCCCAGGACCTTCACCATGACCCTCACGATGAAACCGCCCACCACCTTGGCTGACGGTGGACCGCGGCAGGCCAGCATGAAGCTCAAACTCACCTACGCCTTTGGTGCGGTGCTGGCCATGTTCAGCGTGGGGCTGGTGTTGCTGGGCTGGAGCGTGCAACAGGTGGTGGGCAGTGCCCAGCAGGTTCACGACGTGACCTTGCCCCAGGTGCTGCGCGTGGACGACATGAACGTGCAACGGGTGGACGTGCAGCAGTACCTGACCGATGTGGCTGCCACACGGGAACGCGATGGTTACGAAGGAGCTCGGCGCGCCACCGACGGTTTCTTGGCCAACGTGGCCGAGTTCCGCAAGAGCCTGGAGGCCGGTGGCCAATCGGGCGCGTTGGAGCGGTTGGCCTTGCTGGACAACGACTTCCGGCGCTTTGAAGCCGCGGGCCGCGACATGGCCGAAACCTACATCCTGGAGGGGACGGAAGCGGGCAATGCCAAGATGCGCCAGTTCGATGCCGCCAGCACCGCCCTCGCCCGCAGCCTGGACCACTTTCGCTCCGACCAACTGAGCGAGGCCCAAACCCACACCCAGCAGACCCTGGCAAAAGCCCATTCAACCATGGTGTTGTTGCTGGTGTGCGCTGTGTGCTCCATGGTGTTGGGCGTGGTTGCCGCGTGGAAACTGTGTGGCTCGCTGCTGAAACAGTTGGGCGACGACCCCCATGTGGCCCATGGCGTGGCCCATGCCATGGCCAACGGCAATTTGTCGATCAACATCCCCACCAAGGACAACGACCACTGGAGCCTGTTGGCCGCTCTCAAACGCATGGCGGAGACACTGTCGGCCAGCGAGCGTGCAGCCCAGGAGGCGTTGCGCATCAAGACGGCACTGGATTGCACCCCGGTCAACCTGATGATGGCCGACAACGACGGGCGCATTTTTTACGCCAACCAGGCCACCCTGGCACTGTTGACCCGGGCCACCCCGAACCTGCGCCGGGTGATCCCCGACTTCGACGCCACCCGGGTGGTGGGCGAAAACATCGACCGTTTTCACCGCAATCCAGCCCACCAGCGGGCCTTGCTGCGCGACTTGAACACCGTGCTTCAGTCCAACGTGCCCCTGGGTGACATGACCTTGCAGATCACGGCCAACCCCATTCACGATGCCCAGCACCGCCGCATGGGCATTGTGGTGGAGTGGGTGGACCGCACCGCCGAGGTGGCGGCCGAGCGTGAACTGGCCGCCATGGTGGCCGCAGCCGCCGATGGGGATTTTTCCAAGCGCGTAGACCCCGCGGGCAAAAAAGGCTTCTTCCTGCAGGTGGCTGAAGGATTGAACCGCATTGCATCCACCAGCGACCAGGGCCTGAAAGACACCCTGGTGGTGTTGCGCCAGATGGAACGCGGCGACATGACGGCCCAGATGCGAGGCGAGTACCACGGCGCTTTCGCCGCCTTGAGCGACACGGTGAACAACACGGTGTTCAAGCTGGCCCAGACCGTCGCGGAAGTGAGCAACACCGCACACACCATTGCCAGCGCCACCCAACAGGTGTCCACCACCGCCCAGAACCTGTCGCAGACCTCCAGCGAACAGGCGGCCAGTGTGGAGCAGACCTCGGCATCGGTGGAGGAAATGGGCATGGCCATCATCCGCAACACCGACAACGCCAAGGTGGCCGAGCGCATGAGCGCCAACGGTTCGCAAATGGCCACCGAAGGTGGGCAGGCTGTCAATGCCACGGTGCGGGCCATGAAGCAGATCGCCCAGAAGATCAGCATCATCGACGACATCGCCTACCAGACCAACCTGCTGGCCCTCAACGCCACCATCGAGGCGGCACGGGCCGGCGAACACGGCAAGGGTTTTGCCGTGGTGGCCGCCGAGGTGCGCAAGCTGGCCGAACGCAGTCAGGTGGCCGCGCATGACATCGGGGAGCTGGCCCTGGAAAGCGTGGGACTGGCCGAGCGCGCAGGCCAACTGTTGGACGACATTGTTCCCGCCACGCAGAAAACCGCCCAGCTGGTGCAAGAAATCGCCACGGCCTCTGGCCGCCAGAGCGCTGGCGTGGGCCAGATCAACGTGGTCATGACCCAGCTCAATGAGATCACCCAGCAAAACGCCAGCGCATCGGAAGAGCTGGCGGCCACGGCTGAAGAGATGTCGTCCCAGGCACACAGCCTTCAGGAGTTGACGGCGTTTTTCAAAATCCGCACCGGAGAACGCACATGATGGCCAACCTCCAAACCCCAAGGGTTGACGCACCTCGTCCCCTGATCTCCCTGGAGTCGATGCAGCACGAGTTGGCGGCCACAACCTCTGAAGTGTGGTCGATGGTGGCGATGGCTTCCCTTCGGGGCGAGGCCTCCCTCATCATCGCCCCCTGGGAGCACACCCCATCGGGTCATCCATTGCATGCCCGGTTCGAGCGCCTGTCCCAAACGGTGGAAGCCGCATTCAACAGTGCAGTGCCCTCCCTGACGCACGCCGCTTGCGACGACCCGTGTTACGACGAAGTGCGCCTGCTGGTCAACACCACGGCCGACGCCTTGACGGCATTGCTGAGGGAAATCCGTGTCATGGCACAAGCGGCCCGCAGCGGGGAACTGCGCATCTCGTCCAGCGACACGGTGTCCGACTTGCTGGAACACCTGATGAGTTTGGTGGACCGGGCATTTCAGAGCACCGTGGAGGTGGCTGATGCACTGGAACGCAGCAGCGTTGCGTTGAACTGAACCTGCTCATGCGCATGATGACCTGCATGCCCATGGCACTTGCGTTGGTTCCTTCACACATGACCGACGCGTTTTGTGCCTTGGCGGCGCGTGCCCGCGATGTGGTGGCGCGGTTCGATGCACAAGGCCAAAAGACCTACGCCAATGCAGCCTACGAGCGGGTGTTTGGAGCCGTGGCTCCCGACTTTACCGAGATGCGGCAACGGGCCATGACCGAGGATGGAACCTCGTCGGTGCCCTGGCTGTGGAAGGATTTGCAGGGCAATCAGCGCCAATTGGGCCTCCAGTTCCCCCCCGAGTTGCAGGACGATGGCGTGGTGACCGGATGGTGGATGGTGGGCCGAGACACCACGGACGAACTCCGATTGCGCCAGCGCTTGGAACAACTCCAGGAAGATCGGGACGAACAGGCGCGCACGTTTCAAACGTTGATGGCCCACTTCCCCGACACCGTGGTGCGCTACGACCTGACGGGCTGCTGCACCTACGCCAACCCGACGTTCCTGCGTCTGTGGGGTTTGAGCCCCAAGGCCATTCTGGGTCGGCGTCTGACCGAGTTCTGGACATGCGGCAACGCCGAGCGACTGGAGCAAGCCATTCAAGGCGTCGTCCAAAGCGGTGAGGCACGGGACGTGGAGTACGTCTGGGCCCCGGACAATGGGCAGAGAAAGTACATCCACATCCGCTTGATCCCCGAACAGGACAACCGGGGTCAGTTGGTCAGCGTGTTGACCATCGGACGAGACATCACCGAGCACAAGGAAAACCAGCGGGTCCTGGCCCGAGCCGAAAGCATGGCCCGCATTGGCCATTGGGAATGGGATTTTGTGCATCAGCGGTCTTTGGTGTCGGAAGAGTTGTGTCGGCTCTTTGGGCAACCCCTGGGCTGGCATCCAACCCCTGAACAAGCCTTGGAGCGCTCGCCCAAGGAGGACCGGAAGCGCATTTGGACCCTGTTCCAGAATGCCTATGCGCAGCGGCTGCCGGAAGTGGCGTACACCTACCGAATCACCAGTGCGTTGGGCGAAGTCCTGAGCATGTACACCCATGTACAGATCGATTACGGACCCAAGGGGCCGGTGCGGCTGAGGGGCACCACGCGCGACATCACTGAAATCAAGCAGTACGAAACACGCCTGACCGAGATGACCTTGCAGGACCCGTTGACGGGCCTGCCCAACCGAACCCTGTTGAACGACCGGTTGCAGACCGCCATGGCCAACGCAGTGGATGGCGGGCACATTGGTGGCTTGCTGTTGCTCAACCTTGATCGTTTCAAAGAGGTGAACGACATCCTGGGCCACGGCCACGGCGATCACCTCCTGATGCACTGTGGTCAACGCCTGCAGCAGCTGGTGCGGGCATATGACACGGTGGCCCGGCTGGGGGCTGACGAGTTTGCGGTGCTGCTGCCCAAGATTCGGGACGTGGCTGACTTGGTGGCCATTGCCAAGAAGATCAATGTCGCCATGGCTCAGCCCTTCCAGATTGGGGACCAGCCGTTGTTTGTCACGTGCAGCATTGGCATGGCGTTGTTTCCATCGGATGGCGTGCGTGCCCATGAACTGTTGCATCATGCCGACTCCGCATTGACCGAAGCCAAGACACAGGGGCCTTCGGGTTATCACCTGTACTCGGCCGAGCTGACCGAACGGGCACGCGAGCGCGCCCAACTGGGCATTGCCCTTCGACGCGCCGAGCCCGACGGGCAGCTGGAGGTCCACTACCAACCCAAGGTGAATCTGGTCAATGGGGCCTGGGTGGGGGCCGAGGCGCTGCTGCGCTGGAACCACCCCACGCAGGGCCTCCTGTCGCCGGATCGTTTCATCGGCTTGGCCGAGGAGAACGGCCTGATTGTGGGCATGGGCACATGGGTGCTGACCAAAGCCTGCCTGGCAGCACACGAATGGAATGCGGGCCTGTCTGAGCCATTCAAGGTGGCGGTCAACCTTTCCCCCGTCCAGTTTCGCCAAGACGACTTGGTGAGCACGGTGCACAGCGTGTTGTTGACCACGGGCTGCGAGCCCGGGTGGCTGGAGCTTGAAATCACCGAGAACCTGCTGCTGGACGCCAACGAACGGGTGCGCGACACGCTGTGCGCCCTCCGTGCCATGGGCATCACCGTGGCCATTGACGACTTTGGAACGGGGTATTCCTCGCTGGCCTACCTCAAGCGATTCCCCATTGATGTGCTCAAGATCGATCGCACGTTTGTCCGCGACATTGATGTCGAAAGCAACAGCACGGAATTGACCAAGGCCATTGTGAGCATGGGGCGCAGCTTGAACATGCAATTGGTGGCCGAAGGTGTGGAGTCCGAAGCTCAGGCCCGATTCCTGGCAGACCAAGGCTGTCTCCTGGCCCAGGGATTTTTATACGGCAAGCCCATGGCCAAAGGCGTATTCGAATCGAATCTGCAAAAGAACAGCAGCCCAAAGGCCTCGTTGACCGCATGAGTTTTGATGCCATCTACAACCAGGGCAGTGCGTCCATCACCGCGAAGGAATTTGCACAGTTTCGCGCCCTGATTCACCAAGTGGCAGGCATACACCTGTCGGATGCCAAGCGGGTCTTGCTGGTGGGACGGCTGTCCAAGCGGCTGAAAGAACTGAACCTGCAGAGCTTTGGCCAGTACTTTCAGTACGTGACCAGCCCGGGGGCGGCAGAAGAACTTCAGGTGATGGTTGACTTGCTGACCACCAACGAAACCTACTTTTTCAGAGAGCCCAAACACTTTGAATTTCTCCACAAGGAGGCGTTGCAACACCGCACCCATGCGGAGGGCAGTTTTCGCGTGTGGAGCGCGGCATCATCCACGGGCGAGGAGGCTTACTCCATCGCCATGGTGCTGGCCGACACCCTGGGCAGTGCCCCATGGGAAGTGGTAGGCACCGACATCAGCACCCAAGTCCTGGCCAAGGCGGAGCGAGGCCACTACACCACGGACCGAATTTCAGGCATTCCTCAGCCACACCTGAAAAAATACTGCCTCAAAGGTTTGCGGGAGCAAAGTGGCACCATGCTGATTTGCAGGGAACTGCGGGAGCGTGTGCGGTTTTTGCAGAGCAACTTGCTCAGCCCGGAACAGGGCATTGGCCAGTTCGATGTGATCTTCCTGCGCAATGTGATGATTTACTTTGACAACCCAACGAAATCGAAGGTGGTGTCCAACTTGCTCCCCTTCCTGAAGCAGCATGGGCATTTCATTGTGGGGCATTCGGAAACCCTCAGCGGCCTGACCCAAGCCTTGACCGCCATCCAACCGACGGTCTACCGCCGAATCCATCGATAGCAACTGAACCATGCCCCATTCAGCCCCTCGGTCAGCAGAACGACCTTCTTCCACGGGGGTTTTCATTCACCCGGGTGAGCATCACTTTGGTCAGGCCCCGGGCTACATCAAGACCTTGTTGGGCTCCTGTGTGTCGGTGACCGTGTGGGACCCTGCCAAGCGCGTGGGCGGCATGTGCCATGCACTGCTGCCCAAACGCCAACGCCCCTGCGGTGCTCCGCTGGATGGGCGATTCACCGACGAGGCCATTGAAATCCTCTGGGGCCATTTGAAAACCCGCGGCATCGCCGCCCAGTCCTGTCAGGTGCAACTGTTTGGGGGGGGGAGAATGTTTTCCCTGCCCGAACTGGCCGGTCTGGACGTCGGACAGCGCAACATCGAGGTTGCTCACCACATGCTGGCGCAACTGGGCTTGCCATTGCGGCATGTGGATGTGGGCGGTGTCCTGCCCCGACGGCTCCATTTCGACCTGGCCTCCGGGCTGGTCAGCTGCACCCAAGGGCCTCAATCCACCAAGGAACGTTTGTGAAGGAAAAAATCAAGGTGATGATCGTGGATGACTCGGCGGTTGTCCGCCAAGTCGTGGCCCACGCCATCCAGCGAGAACCTGGCATTGAAGTGATGGCCACGGCGCAAGACCCGGTGTTTGCCATGGAAAAGATGAAAACCCATTGGCCCGACGTGCTGATCGTGGACATCGAAATGCCTCGCATGGACGGCCTGACCTTTCTGAAAAAGGTCATGGCCGATCGCCCCACCCCCACCATCATCTGCTCCACGTTGGCCGAACGCGGTGCGCAGGTCACCATGGATGCCCTCGCTTCGGGCGCGGTGAGCATCATCACCAAACCCAAAGCCGGCTTGAAATCGTTTCTGGAAGACTCCGCCAACGACATCATCCACGCCATCAAGGCTGCGGCCTGTGCCAACGTGGGCCGCCTGCGCCCCGCCCTGCCCCGCGCGGTGACGGCCATGCCCTCCCCCATCCATACCCCGCCTCCAGCGGCGTCACTCGCGTACGCAACCACCGACAAGTTGGTGGCCTTTGGCACGTCCACGGGAGGAACGTTGGCATTGGAATCGGTGCTGACCCAGCTGCCCCCCCATTGCTCCGGCATGGTCATCGTTCAGCACATGCCAGAAAAGTTCACCGCGCTGTTTGCGCAGCGCCTGGACAGCCTGTGCCAGATTGAGGTTCGAGAGGCTCGGGATGGTGACCGCGTTCGCACGGGACTGGCGCTGATTGCCCCCGGGGGACGGCACATGACCGTCAAGCGCAGCGGTGCCCAGTATCTGGTGGAGGTGCGAGATGGGCCGCTGGTGAACCGGCACAAACCGTCGGTGGACGTGCTGTTCCGCTCGGTAGCCCATGCCGCAGGCAAAAATGCCATGGGCATCATCATGACGGGCATGGGTGACGACGGTGCACGCGGCTTGAAGGACATGCACGACGCCGGCGCACGAACGGTGGCTGAAGATGAATCCACCTGCGTGGTCTTTGGCATGCCCAAGGAAGCCATCAAGCATGGCGGGGTCAACAAGACGGTGCCGCTGGATCGAATACCCTATGAGGTCATGAACTACGTGGGCTGACGCCCATTGCCATGCAGGCCATCACCGACCCGTCGTTTTACCTCGTTGCCGTTCCCGCGGTGGTCTTGCTCGGCTTGAGCAAAAGTGGTTTCGGTGCTGGCTTTGGTTCCTTGGCCGTGCCCATGATGGCCTTGGCGGTGCCCGTTCCGCAAGCCGCCGCCATCCTCATGCCACTGCTGTTTGTCATGGATGTGCTGACCCTCAAGGCGTTCCACCGGGACTTGGACCGCCGACTGTTGCTGTTCATGCTGCCCTGGGGTTTGTTGGGCATTGGTGTGGGGACTGTGCTGTTCCGGTGGCTGGATGCACACACGGTCGCCGGGATCGTGGGCATTTTTGCCTGGGTGTTCCTGGCCCAGCGAAAGCTGTTTCCGCCACATGCCGACGCACCGCCCCCCGGACGGCTGTGGGGCGCGTTGATGACCACCACATCGGGCTTCACCAGCTTTGTGTCCCATTCGGGCGGCCCGCCCATCAACGCCTATGTGATCCCGTTGAAGCTGGCCCCCACTGTGTTCACGGGTACTTTGGCGGCGTTCTTTTTCATCATCAACCTCAGCAAATGGCTGCCGTATGCCTGGCTGGGCCTGCTGGACTGGAACAATCTGGGCACCTCGCTGGTGCTGATGCCGCTGGCACCGTTGGGGGTGTGGACGGGCGTGAAAATCGCCCGCCGCATCAGCCCCCTGTGGTTTTACCGGCTGGTGGAATGGGGCATGTTCCTCACCGGGGCCAAGTTGATCTGGGACGGATTCCTGGCCTGACGGGAACTCACTCCCACTCGATTGTTTCAGAGGCCTTAAAACCCGCACGGGGACTAGCTTTCGTTGTTCTTGCCATCACACTTTACCGTCACTTATACCGTCAAAAAATAAGCGCTTTTGCTGGCGCGGGAGATGGACTCCGTTTGCGCGACTGCTATTCCACCAGCCCATCAATCGTCAACTATCACTACCACCTGCGAAGGCGTTTGCTTTGAAAAAACTCATCGAATCGTAGCCCAACTACGACGAACTGAATCAAATTCAAGCCAGACCATACGCACGCGCGATACGAGCAGCCAAGTCTGCAACAGTAACATCCCCAAGCTTGAGCGTCCTTGGGTCGATGGAGTCATCGGCCCTGAGTGCTTCGAGAAAACGCGAGAGGTCATCGGCGATCCGAGCGGTCACTTCGATGCGCGTATCTTGCGCAAGCAGTTGCGACAGGCGAAGCACATCGTTGAGGTGCTTCCGCACGTCTTTCGAGTCCACGGCCTCCCCCTCCTCTTTCCTTGCGGAAAGCTCCAGCCAGGCGACGGCTTTCAACGGGATCAGGCGATCCTCTCCAACCCATGGCAAACCGGCCACGATGCGCCGCCCTGCCATGATGAAGTCGTAGTAATCGGTATCCAACAGGATCGCGGACAGACTGGACACCGCCTCATCCAGAGGGATGGGCGTCAACTGGCTACCCTCGGCGATTTCCAGTCCATCAGGTGTTCGCGCAAACAGTTCCACCATAAAAGGAAAGCTCGGGTCAGCCGGCTTCTGGAATCGATAGAAAACTGGCTTGCCTGTATCGCTCGCCTGACGGATGCCGTACCCACCCGCCTCAACAAAGCGCCAGAAAGTCTGCCCAAACTGAGGTGTCAGCGCCTCCACGTGCAACACAATGTCGAGATCCTTGGTCGCGCGAAAATCCAGCCCCGCGTCCTCCATGGTGAGACTCGCCGCGGTCCCTCCGATCAGCACGTACTGATCAGCGTGGTCCGCGAACCAGTTCTGGAACACGTCCAGTCCCTTCACCATGGCAATGTCTCCATCAATTCATCGAGCGCTGACTGAACCCGTTCATCGCTCGTGGTTTGCAAACTGAGCCATAGCGACAACGGGTCGACATAGGGGCTGCTTTCCAGAATGCCTGGGTTGTACGCCCATATTTGTACCTCACTTGCGCCAGTATCAGGCCCCGGGAGCTCCTTCCATCCGCCGTGAAGCGCGGCTTTCCACCCTGCTAGGTCTAAGGCGTAGCTGGTGGTTCGAGGTGCAGTTAACATAGATTGTGCGGCCAACGCGCTCAGCCCCGCCTGCCTGGCCAAGGGAGTTTGCCCAGGCGCAGGGGGCAACGCCCATACCGTCCGCTTGACCGGCGACCGGAGCCTGGGACGAATGCGCTCCCAAGTTTCCCGTGGTCCTTGAACGAACTTCAATTGCCGCGAACGACCCGCGACCTGAACATCTGCAATACCAGTTCCGGCGATCTCTCTGGTGGCTCGCGACCAAGTCATCGCGGTGTAGCCCAGCGGCTCCGCCGACTCGATTGCTCCGAATCCATCACGCCACGAGCGCTGCACCAAGGCAGCTATCACGATGGCCTGCGCCGAAGGACTTAGGGCCTCTTCATCCGCCAGGTGCGGTTTTCGGAAGTGCTCCCGGAGATCAAGACCCAAGTCCGGCAAATAGAGCTGGTTACCCGGAACAAGAAAAGGCACGTGATGCTCGATCAAGCGTTTGCGCTCATATGAAGCCATCGCGAGAGCAACGTAGACCACTGGCAATCCAGTGATCGCCTCCATTTTTTGAAGCTGAGTTCGCACGTTCGCCAAAGAAGGCTTCTCACCAGCACGCTGAATTGCCATCACCAGGCGTGTGCCTCGCAGGCTGAGCTCTCGGACATCGTAGGCATCTCTGAGAAAGTAAGGCAGCGACTCCACTCCCGCGTAGGGGCGAATCTCAACCTCCCGGATGGGTAGGACCTCAGTCAGATACTCCTTAACGGCAATGTCGAGCGGTTCCATGTTTCCTTTATAACATACTTATGCACGATAACAAACGTAAAGTTATCGTGCGATGTAGAGTTACATATAGCAACGACGATCAAGTGCCGCATCTGATTCCGTTATTTTGGAACTTGACTTCACAATTCCGTTATTAGAGAATTTTACCAAGAAGAAACGGAGCAACCGAAATGGCACGACTAAGCATCCAGAGCGAACGGGTCAAACATTTGGTGGACACCCAAGTCCTGCCGTTGTTTTTGGCTGCCGGCAACGTCGCGGCACTGACCAAACTCCTGAATGACACCCTTCAGGGCTCGGGCACTGAAGGAAGGCTCCACCCTAACCGACTGCACGCCCTGCTATCGAACGACGTAACCAGATCGCTAAACGAAGCGACCGTGGACCTTACTGAACAGGCTGCCCGCGCGGCGCTCGAAGCCGATCGAACTGTTGCTGATCGGGCTTCTGTAGCACTGAAAACACTCCAAGCTGAAGCCATCAAGCTGCGCGCGTTCTCAGCCGACTCCTTGGACGAAATAGCAGAACGCCTATCCATTCCTCCAGCGCTTGCAGCTCGACTGCTTGACGAAGCGCCTGGCACTACTGGCACTGGAACGACTGGAGCATCGCGCCCCACTGGCGCGATCACCGTTCGGCATGAGCCACCCGACTGGAGCTACCAAGACACCGCCGTCGCAAGGTGCGTAGACGCCTTTAGTAGACGACCTGCTGGCCGAGTCGGTCTCGTATTGCCAACCGGCGCGGGCAAGACTCGTACGGCCTTGCGCATTGTCCTGACCATGCTAGGCAAGAGTCTCGACACCAAGGCGCCAGCGTATTGGGTGACACATCGACGCAATCTCCGCGAACAAGCTTACAGAGAACTGCAAAAGCTCATCGCTATGCAAGATGATCGCCAGGAAGGCGAGAAACTGGCTGAGCTTGCCAACCGAATCAAGTTCGTCATGGTCAGCGACCTAACACCGCTGCTCGAAGGCGCTGCAACCCGGCCGGCACTGATCATCGTCGATGAAGCGCACCACGCTGCCGCACCTTCATACCAGCCCGTTTTCGCCAACCCCTGGGCCGCCCCGGTGCTGCTGCTCACCGCCACACCTAACCGAAGCGACCGTCTGCCTATCGGCATCGATGAGATTGCCTTCACGATCACGTACCGTGAGCTTGCTGAACGCCGGGCCGTTCTCACACCGAAGTTCCTGGACTTCCCTGTCGAAAACTTCGACTGGTCCCCCGAGGCCATAGACGATCTAGCGGACTACATCGTCGATAGAACCTCAACGGATTTCACCAAGGTATTAGTGCTCGCGCCCCGTATCGATCGGGTCGAAGAGTTTTACATGGCGCTGCTTGACCGGTTGCCTGACGATCATCCGCTAGAGGTCGAAGATATCGGTTTTGTCCACGGGGCAGCCAACTCTCTTGGCATCGATAACGAGGACTTCCTTGCCCGCTTCGGCAACAAGCCACGCGCCGTACTGATTTCGGCTCAGTTGCTACTGGAGGGTTTTGACGATCCGAGCATCAACGCGGTCGTACTCACCTATCCGTCAACCAGTGTTATCCGCTTGATGCAAGCCGCAGGCCGATGCGTGCGATACGCTCCCGACAAGCGCGCGGCTTATGTGGTTCAAGCCAGAAACGACTCTATCGCCTATCACTTCGACCAGAGGTGGCTCTATCAGGAGATCGACGACTTCTTGCGGCCACAACTCGTCGATATTGAGTATGTGAGTCACGGCGATCTTTATGAGAAGGCCAAGCTCTTGCTAGAGCAGCACCGCGTCGAGGAAAAGCAAGCACAGCGTTCGCTCGCCCGCATCAAGACATTGATGCCAGGCGAAACCTGCCGGCTCTTCCTTTATGGACTCCCCTACTTCGGCTCCGCCGATCAGTTTGAGACGGAATCGAGTTGGGGCGTTTCTCTGGAAACCGCAGATACATCAGCGATGCTGCGCGGCGTATTCAACGCCTTCTGTTCGCTGGGCGCAGATCTGTCGGACCCCTCTGATTTCCTTCTACGAGACGGCACCGCTTACGGTCTAGCAAAAGACCTTAGTGCCGGCAGTCGCTGGTTGGAACTGACTGGGTTGCTGACTGCATCGTACTTTGCCAAGCGCGAAGTACACGGCCCCTCCCCGATCGACACCATGGGAAGCCGGCCCTTTAAGCCCCACGGAGCAACAACCTGGCTCAGGTATGTTTCCTTTACCTTCCGACCTGCCGTTCCTCCCGCCCTCAGCGAATTCCTTCGTGATTGCCACAACGCCGCACAAATCGAAGCCATCTATCTCGAAACGCCGCTGCAATATGCAACAGCGGTCAAGGTACCGTTGCCCCTGGCAGGATCGGAAGCATTTCTGCTCAACGCGAGCGCGACGAGCGAACTAACTGTCGGGCTAAACAACCTCAGGCAACAACTTGCCCAAGCCGCTCCAGCAGAACAGTTCGGCGCACTTGCTTCATACCTGGCCAGCTCAAGCCAACTGCAAATCCCGGCCCGACTGCTGCACCGAAGTGAATTTTTGGTCGACCCAACAGCGCGCGCAGCACGCGTCTTGGCGCTTACCGACAACCCCAATCTTGATACTACAAAGGAGCACAACAATGAATAACCATCACACCCCCATCAACGACTTGCAAGATGCCAAGTTGGTTCCCTTCGATAAGATTCACCTCGACCCCAATAATCCCCGCATCGCTCCCGAGAACCCTCCCGGCTATCTTGATGACAACGCCCTGTTCGCCGAAGACCTCCAGCAGACGCTCGAAGAGCGGGTTCGCGCTGTTTACGACGTCGCGAATCTGGAGGACTCAATCCTTGCGCATGGCTGGGTTCCCATCGACTCGATCATCGTATGGGAGCATTCGCATCGCCCAGGGCATTACATCGTAGTTGAAGGGAACACACGGACAGTGGCACTACGCACACTGCGTGGCAGCCGCCTAGAACGTGAGCGGAAGAAGCTAGAGAAGCTGAAGAAAACTCCAAGCCGCTTCGAAGAGGAATTGCGTGTTCAGCAGGACCTGGTTGATCGACTGGAGAACATTGCCAGCCAAACCGACCAGCTACGCGTCTTCCCAGTGGCCGCAAAATCCGTTGACGAACTCCAAGCAATTCTGCCTCGTTTGCTCGGCGTACGACACATCAGCCATGCTCGCGAATGGAAACCCTATGCGACGAACCTCTACATCCTGTCCTTGTATGAACGCCTGTTCCGCGCCCGGCATGGAGACAAGGTTGCATTGCGCCTTGAAGACGATTTGGTAAACGAGGTCGCATCCATGGTGTCGCTTGGTGGCACCAAGGCCAGGCGGAACATCCAAGCCGCCTCTGCGTTCACCCACTTCAAACGCGACTATGAAGATCGGTTGCCTGAGGGCGAAGCGCTGTCCGATGAGGATCACTATTTCTTCGAGCTGATTCTTCAGAATGCATACCCGAAGGAACAGTTCAACGTGAACAAAGATTCCCTGCGGCTCCCCAAGGAATCGGAAGAGGTTCTATTTCAGTGGGCATTTTCGAAGCCGCGTTCCGGCAAGGAAGAGGACAACGAGAACATCTTCTACAAGGCCGAAAGCGTGCGCCTCTGGAACCAGATGGCAACCTACGATGGCAAGTGCGGAACGAACTTCGCCAAGCAGCTCGACGTCAACTCGCCCGACGAAGCAAGACCCATCGGAGTGATCGAGGCTGAATTCCTCCAACACAAGACGCAGAGAACACCAATTGACGCCCTCACTTCTTTGCTGAAGGCCCTTCAAGACCTAAAGGTGGATACCCTTCTCTCGCAACAGGAACATCTCACTCCCATTCTTGATCGCATTGCGCATCAAGTCGCGCGGTATCAGAAAATGATGAAAGCCGTCGCAGACTAAGCACAGCGCAATTCGATCACAGGGAGGAGGAATTAGATGACCATCGTCGAAGCAATCAAAGCTGTCATGCAGGGTGCGAATCAGCCGCTGAGTGCTCGTGAAGCCTACTCGAAGATTATCGAACAAGGGCTTTATGTATTTCAGGCAAAAGACCCGCAGCATGTCGTGCTCATGCAGATTAGGCGGCACTGTTTGGACCTGGATTTTCCAAGCGCCGCCTCGACGAAACATTTCCGGATGGTCAGCGACAATCAGTACGAACCTATCGAGACTTCACCACCATCGGGGACGCAACGAACACGAAAGGCCAGGAAAAACTCCGCCTCGCAGACCAAATCAAGCCAGCCAGCCAAGGAAGCGCCCCTTCCGACAGTAGAAAAGCAACTCTGGCAACTGCACAAGCGCTATCTCGACATCTTCAAGAAGCACATGCTTCAAGAGCTCAAGCGGCTTCCTCCGTCAGGTTTTGAAGCATTTGCCAAGGAATTACTTGAAGCGTACGGTTTCGAGGATATGAAGGTAACGAGTGTTTCTCGTGACGGTGGCATAGACGGGCATGGAAAACTCAAGGTTGGACTTGCCTACCTAAATGTCGCATTCCAATGCAAACGCTGGACAAAGACTCACATCCACAGACCAGAAATAGATCGATTTCGTGGAGCGGCCCAGGGCAAATATGAACAAGGTATTTTTCTCACAACATCATCATTTTCACAAGGCGCAATTGATGTCACAACACAGCCAGGCGCCATCCCTATTGTGATGCTCGACGGTCAGGCGATCGTAAAGCTCATGATCGAACGAAAACTAAGAGTCGAATCAAGTCTTATGGAAATCCCGACTTTTGCCCTTTGAAGCGGCTGTGGAAAAATGGAAATAACCAGCTTTACCCCATCAACATCGGGTGAGCATCTATTTCATTTGCTCGTAAATGAAGTAATCGGTATTCGCTCGCCACACTCGCTTAAGAACTTACCAATCCTCGAATTTGGCGGTCGGTCAGATGACTTTTCGAGCTATTTTTTAGGTGTAACCGCCTTAAATATTTTAGCTCGTCTAGTTAAAAAGGCTGAACGCATCTCAAATGTAGACGACGCGAGTCTCCATCATGGCTTATTTGTGCACTATCTTCAGGAAACAATAGAGATGGCCAAACAAGGTGATGACCTGGTTGATCGTGTAGCTCGCTTATCGCTCGATGCGGCACGAAATTCCAAGCGCCCAATAAAAGATTCAATAAAGAAGAAAGTCAGGGCAAACAGAACAGAAGTTCCTTGTTATCTGTGCGGGACAATGTGCTCTCATCAATCCGATGATCCGCGTAGTGCAATCAAGTATGAGCATATCTGGCCGTCCAGCTACGGCGGAGATAGCATTGCTGAAAATCTACTGCCAGCCTGCTGGGGATGTAATGAGAAGAAAGACGATATGCTTCTATGGCATACCGGTGCCATATTCTCCGTCGTTCTCAAGCCCGAACCATCCGACGAGGAGATAAAGTCGATTGGCAGGAGAGAGAAAATCGCGCGACGAATTCAAGACATCATACGATTTGCCAATGAGAAAACACTTAGTTTAAAAGATGCGGCACTTGCACTGGGACCGGCGAATTTTTCGTCGATTAGTCCCATTAATTCGGCAGATTCCGTTGACTATTTCAACTTTTCATTTTCCTAAGGGCCGCCATGAGATATCCCTGCATTATTTTTCGTCAAAAGCCAGAGGAGCCCAATGCACCGAGCTTCTGCATGTTCAGGGCACCTGCTGGCGAAATCGAATCTTGGTCAACCGTACCAAGACTATCTCCAGACGACGTTAGTGGAATTCAGCGCGCGCGAAACGATTTCAAGGTAAAGTCGATTAGCAAATTTCTCCAAGAAGATTCGCGCAACACCATTCCTACCGCGATTGTCATTACTCTTGGAAAAGACGCATATAACCTTGAGAAAATGCCGGATAGCGAAGAGATGGGCTTTATCGAGCTGGACGAAAAAGACAAAGAAAGCATCTTTGTCGTTGATGGACAGCATCGATTGTACGGTCTTGGATTGTTTGACGAGAAAGCAGCCGTTCCAATTGTTGCGATTCTCGACGCAACAAACGAGGAGAAAGCCTTTCAATTCATTGTGATCAACAATAAGGTGTCAAAGGTCACTACGGATCACATTCGCGCGCTCTCGATCAACTTTACCGATCAGGCGGAAAATCAAGATCTTGAGCAAAGACTCCGAACCGCTCGCCTTTCCCTACATAGGCACGTTGGCTACGTGGGACTGGCTGACGAGCTTCAAGACAGTCCCTTCTGTGGCCTCGTGAATTTACCGGGCAAAGCTAATCCAGAACAACGAATGGTAGTGCCTGCGGCAATTGAAGCAAGCATCGCATTCATTCAGTCGAAGAAATTTAAGCAGTTATCGGATGATGATTCGGCTTTCGAGTTCTTCATTACGATGTGGGCATCAATCAAGAATTTATGGCCAGGAGCATTCTCCAAAGAGAGCAAACTATTGAATAAGGTGGGCTTAGTAACGATGACAAAATATGTCACTGAGGCCATTGACTCCTTAGCTACGTACAGCGGACAGCTAGTTAACTTTGGGAATGCAGAGGACGTTCACTCTGCAATCACAAGAATACTTTCATTCCAGACAATAGAATTCTGGCTGACCGACTGGACTATTTCTGTCTCCGATACGAAGGCGGTGCGCGATCAGGTGGAAGGCGCGCTAAAAGCAGTTCAACAGAATTTGCGCGATAAGGAGCCGTGGAGTTTGGATATTCCGCTCATCAAGACTACAACGGCCGCCTAGAAAGGGGGGGCGATCACTGCCCCTCAAGTGCGACAGCCAGCTCAGTAAGCAGATCTTCTTCACGCCGGGCGACAAGATAGGAGAGCCCACGATGCACGTGAAGGAGAAAAGCCTGCCGAATTGCGTCTTCAGAGATTCTCTTTCCCTCGGAGAGCAATCGAACGATCAGCAGATTGGTGTAGAGGTCTTCCTGGCCACCAGTTAGCGTGCGCCAGTCGATCTCCAATCCACCGGAAAATGAAAAGTTCTCGTTAGGTGGCACGGATGGGTTTGCCAACGAAATACATAGCGCATGTCGGCAAATGGCGTTGTTGTGTTCAATTCCGGTGCGGCGCTTAATCGTGGCAAGTTGGTTACGTGCGGCCGAGGTAAGTTTAACGCGCTCCATCAATGCGCCTCCGTGGCCAGAAAATTGACTGTTGTTCGCCCCTCGCCATCGTCGAAGTCCAGCGAGTACTCGGCATTAGTGAAAGGTTTGAGGGCATCGTAGGCGGAACCATCAACCTCTTGGTCAGTAGACAGCACAACGACCTGGTGCGAGACGGTTGCGAAGAATCGCTTGATCATTGCCGAGCGGTGCTGCTGATCCAACCTGGCCAGCGGTGTATCCACTACCACCGGGAAGCGTCCTTTGCGTTCCTTGATCAATGCGCTGAGGACCGAGATCGCCAACAGCTGCCGCTCTCCGGCCGACAAGCGATCCATGGGCAGCTCTTGTTTCTTGCTGTCCTTGATTGACACTTGATAACTCGTGGGGTCGACGACAACGCTCGCGATCAGATTCTTTTTCCGCATCAGATTCCGAAACTCACCGGTAATCACGTCGGAAAGCCACTGGGCCTTCGATGCCAACAGTCGATCTTTGAAGACGGTAAGCACCTTGCGAGTCCTGGCCGACGCTTCCAAGCTTTTCGCCTCCATGGATCGATCGCGGAACTCGGTACCCAAGCGCGCCTGAGCAGCATTCAGCCGTGTACGAACATGAGCGAGGTTGCTCTGTGCCTCCTCCAACTGCTGGGTCAATGCGATAAGTTGGGCTTCCGCTGCCGCAGTCACTTTGCTTCGCTCGCTGAGTGCAGACAGGATATCGCTAATTTGCTCCTCTGCTGGAATCTCCCCAATACGCTGCTCGGCCCTGTCCAACTGGACTTGCGCAGCCTTCAGAGCGTCCAACTCACGCCGAACCTGACTTCGACTCATCGTCAACTGACGTTCTACGTCTTTCGGGGGCGCATCGTGCAAACGCGCTCCGCCCTTGTCACGAGCCGCCGAGTACGCCTTGAGGTCCTGCGCCAGAGCATTCCTGAGCGCGTCGATAGCAGACTTGGAAAGATTGGCCGGCAACGCAGACAGCACCCGCTCATCGCGCTTCTTGAACTCCTGCCCAAGTAATTTTGAGTGTCGTGCGTGCTGATCCCGCTCCCAAGCATCAACGTAACTCGGCCAGAGATGCGTCAGCCAAGCGAGCGGCAATATCGGATCTGACATTGCGTCAGCCAGATTGGAACGCGCTGCGCCGACGGTCTTGCGGGCCACCTCGACGGAGTTCCGGATCGCCGCAGCTTGCTCATACGCTACAAGCCCCTTGCGCTGCGCCTCAAGCGTATAGCGATCCAACGCATTTTGAGCCTGGTCTGCTGTGTTTCGAGCAGAGGCCAGCTCCTGTGTCAGACGCTGAATACGCGCCTCCAAATCAATCGCCTGGCTGTGCCAGGTGCCCACATTGGCGCGAGCCGCTTCAAATTCCTCTGAGGTATTCTTGTTCTTTAAGGTCGCACGTCGCTCAAATGCCTTCAGATCGTTACCGAGCGCTTCGATTCCGCCGATGCCAAGAAACACCTCAGTGGCTCGCTTGAGCAAATCAGGCAGGCGTTCGGGATTGGCTAACGCCTCGATCTTCTCGCCATCGAACAAGAACAGTTGCACGAGTTCGGCGGGCAAGATGGAGCCGATAAATTCATCCCAAGTCTGAGAGAAGTCAATGTCGAGGCTGTTATCCTCGAACACGGAAATACTCTCTTGCAATCCATCTGCCTTTGCAGGCCACTCGCGCCTTACGTTTAACTGGCGGCGCGCGCCACTGACTTCGACCACGACGCCAATTTCCACAACGCTATGGCCTTGTGCGTCACGGCGCTGCAAGCCAAGTAGTAGTTGCTCGTACTCAGATCGTTTTAGCCCCGGTAACGCCTTCTGACCGTAGAGTCCGATCTGCAAAGCAGTTAGCAGCGTCGTTTTGCCACTGCCATTGAGTGCTTTGACGAGAATAACGGGCTTGCCAGTACCAACGCCGAGGTCAATGGTTTGTCGTTCGCGAAATGGCCCCAGGTTTTCGATGGAGACGTTTGTAATTGTTATCTTTGCCATGGATTACGCTATCAATACCGTTGCATCTGATGCCTCCCCATCCGAGTCATCGGTGGCGCTGGACAATGCAAACTCAAGGGCTTCGTTTTCATTACGGAAGGCATAGTGCCTGAGCACTCCCTCCAGCCGATCCAAATGCTTGGATCGCTTAT
Organism: Hydrogenophaga soli; assembly: GCF_054777695.1. Lineage (NCBI taxonomy): Bacteria > Pseudomonadati > Pseudomonadota > Betaproteobacteria > Burkholderiales > Comamonadaceae > Hydrogenophaga > Hydrogenophaga soli. Next base: position 20,715 of record NZ_BAAHAK010000007.1, read on the forward strand.
GAGCCTCAATCGACTGGAACTGCACCGCCAAAAGGCTGCGCGTCAGCTTGTAGAGTTCATGCGCGGCTTCGGGCTCTGAATCCACTTCGGATGCCACCTGCTCCAACATTGCCAAATCGGCACGATCCAGCGGCGCCTGCTCAAGCTCTCGGCCAGGGTATGCAGTCTCGAAGACCTCCGTGTAGATCTTGGGCACAAGGTCTTCAATCTCTCCCTTGCCCTCGACCCAAATACGCCGAATCTCATCCAGCTCGTCGATCGAGATCAATTCGATCAGTTGGGTACCCTGCTTCTGATCTGCATTTCGGACCAGTCGCTGGGCAGTGAGAAGCTCTTTTAGCAGCTTCGCGCGATGCGCCTGGGTATAAGGGCCATGAACAAGCTCATCACGGAAGACGGTGAGACGACCGTTCATGCGTCGGAAATCACGATTTGACCTATCTTCTACCGCCAGATGCTTGTCGCGGAAATCCAGGATGGGTTGCATCCATTGTTTTTGTTCGTCGTTCTGAATCATGGCTTGCATGGATTTGTCCTGCGAGACCATGGTGCACACGTAACAACCGAAACGGCTATCGCCACAACTGGGCGTCGAGGTATCCACAACAATCGGGCACTCGGCGTCCGGCGTTGCTCCCCGATAAATTCCGAACAGCTCCTGATTATCGATGCCCCACGGGTTGGGATTGGTAATCAGGAATTCCCAGACCGTGTCACTCGTCCAGCTTTCGATGGGGGGGTAGACCCAGACGCGCGACAAGCGGGGGTCTTTGTTCTTGCTCAGACGATCACGGGTACTGCCCTTGTACTGATCCATGACCTTGTCGCGTGCTTGGCTCTCGCCTCGCCGCTGTCCAAGAACCAGGATCGCCTCGCCATTCGACTCGGAGAGTTCTTGGATAAATTTGGTTGAGGCACTGATCTTGAGCCGGTCCGTGCACCAGCGGAATTTGGGCCGAGGCGCGGGGTAGCCTTTGCCAATCAGATTGACCCAGAAACGGTTCTCCATCGCTGGCGTCAGGCGGTGGGGATAAATTTCGAGCCCTTGTTGCTTGGCTGCGGTACCAATTCGAAGAAGCGAGGTCTCCACCCAAGCTGCAATAACCGGGTTCTCCACCAGCGTATCGGTACTGATGACATGAATGGGCTTGGTTCGTTGCTCGGCAGGCAAGCGGGTGATCGCAGTCCAAATCAACTGCAAGCAAGCCGTAGAGTCCTTGCCCCCGCTATAGCCTACGATCCAGGGCATGGGATCGGAGCAGTAGATCGCCTGGATCTCCTCGATGATCTGATCGGCGTCAATACTCATTTCGTTCTCCTTCCAGCCTGTCGTTGGGGCATACGCGATGCGGCCCAGGCTGCCTCCGCGCTTGATTCTTCGGGTGTAAGTTTCAGGCCAAGCACGCGCTTGATCTCGTTACACGTGAGGGTAATGTTCTGTCCGGACTTCGCCATGGCGCCGCCAACCATGGCGCGGCCTTCCCAGGTCTTGGCGTTCTGGCGCGACCAGTCCACCGTGCGAAGCCGCTTAATACGTTTGGCCCGTTCTGCCGCGGGCAGTTGATACAGTGCGCGTCCCGCTCGCCCAAGCGCCTGAAGCACGATGGCATGCGAATGGATGAAATCTCGACGCACATCGCCGGACGTCATTTTCGATTCGCGCACATAAGTCCATTCAGGAATCTGCTCGCCAACCAATTCCCAAAACTCCAGACACATCTGACTGGCCGACTGGAAATCTTCCAGTTCTTTCTCCGACAGGAATTCGGTGGTCGCGAAATGCACCGCGCTCAAGGTGAACAAACTTCTCGACCTCGGCGATAACGAGGAACGCTCGGCTTCGATCAGTCCCTTGAAAACGTTTGAGGTCAAACTTAGGTGTCGCGCGAGATTAGCCGCAGCGCTGCGATGGTCGTACAAAATGCCGAGCGATGCCGACGGCTTCACGGCGTGGCGATTGAGGTCTGCAAACATCTGTTGGCAGCGCTCAAGCCCGCGATCGACGAAAAACACCACGGCAATGGTTTCTTCGCCAAGCTCCGGAGCTGCATCGAGTGCCTGCAAGATTGCAGCGCGCCGGTGTTGCCCATCATTGACGATGAACTTGGCGTGCATGGAGACGGTGAGCGATCCCATACGGAAATTGGTTGGACCCTCCGCATCAATAGGATCAAATTTCACTTCGCCGTCGACCGATACCGTGATGGCGGAGAAGGTGTAGCTGTCGGGATTCTCGACGATATAGCGCGCTATCTCCGGTACACGTGCTTTGTTCAGCGTTCGTTGAGCCCGGAGTTCCGGCACGAGCTCTTCGTCGTCGAAGATAAAAAACCGGCGCAATAGCTGTAGTGGGCACATCGAGACGTAGTATTCGCGCCCCGCTTGCACCCCACGTATCGCCGGAAAGACATAGGTAAAAGCATTCGCCATAATGGTGGAAATTTTACCATGTTTGTATGCAAATACACAAACGTACGTCACCCTCCCCGCTGTGACGAAAACGGGCAATGCCCCTCACCCGAAGAGCGGACGTCCGGCGTACCGCCGCCGGGCTCGCGGGCTGCGCCCCGCGCTTCGTGACGAATCGCGGCCATTCGGCTTTGATCCCTGACGCCTCCGGCCTTCTCTGCGTTCGGGCCTGCGCGCTCCGCTTGCCACCCCATCTGCTGTCGGTGTGTGAGAGGTGGTCTTGCTGTTCCCTTCAACGTACCACGACGTTCTCGCCGTCAAGGGCAGCGCGCCCTGCCCTGCGGTTGGCCGCTTGCGTCCTGGCGGCCGTCTTCAACCCCTGACCGCTGCCCTGCGTCGTGTTTCGCCGGTTCCGGGCAATCCCGCCCGATTCGAACCGGAGCACGATCATGTCGCAACTTTCCTCTTCATTCGATTCCTCCCTTCTCGTTCGCGATGTCGCTGGCGACTACCGTCCAGCCAAGGCTGACGAGGTGCTGCAGGCAGCGCTGCGCGTGCTGGCCGGACAGATGTACGGCAGTGAGGCGCTGACCTCGCCGCAAGTGGTGCGCGACTTCCTGCGGATCAAACTCGGGACACTGGAGCATGAGGTATTCGCGATCATCCATCTGGATGCGCAGAACCGCGTCATCGACTACGTCGAGATGTTCCGCGGCACAGTGAGTCAGACATCGGTCTATCCGCGCGAGGTGGTCAAGGAGTCGCTGGCACGCAACTCGGCGGCACTGATCCTGGTGCACAACCACCCATCCGGCGTTGCCGAGCCGTCGCGGGCAGACGAGATGCTGACCCAAACGCTCAAGTCAGCGTTGGCCTTGGTGGATGTACGGGTGCTGGATCACTTGGTAGTTGCTGGTGCCAACATCCTGTCGTTCGCCGAACGCGGGCTTCTCTAAATCCGGGGGCCTTGCGCCCCTTTTTTTGCTGCGCTCGTCGATACATGCCGTGACGACTCCAGGGGTCGGCTCCGCCCACCCCGCCGCGCAAGCTTGGCGCCCCAAGATCACCGAACAGGCTGCGCCTGATCGGTTTGCCCACTGATTCCGCGCTTCTGTTGCCTCACAGGGCGGAGATTCTGATCCTTCTCAGAATTAAGTTCGCACTTCCCCCGGCAATTTCGGAGCGTACTGGGGGCTGGCTTGCTGTTCCCTTCACCTTATCACGGCGTTCTCGCCGTCAAGGTCTGCGCGTGCCTTGCACGCTAGCGTCCTGCGGCCGTCTTCGAACCCTGACTGCTGCGCTGCGCCGTGCTTGTCGCGGTCTCGGGCAATCCCGCCCGGAATCCTTTCAAGGAGAAGACCATGACGAAGCTGATCACCGACGAACAATGCGCGGAACTACTGGCCAACGGCCGGCAGTCGATTGACAACGAGGACTTCGACCCACAGCCTGTGGTCAAGCTGTTCACCCCGGATGCCGGCGCCACCTGGCTGCTGACGGAGATCGACCCGGAAGAGCACGACCACGCGTTCGGCCTGTGCGACTTGGGTCTGGGGTGCCCGGAGTTGGGCTGGGTAAGCCTGGCAGAGTTGGCAGAGATCCGGGGGCAACTCGGACTCCCGGTGGAACGCGACCAAAACTTCACTGCGACGAAGTCGATTAGCGCCTATGCCCGCGAAGCTCGTCTTGCGGGACGCATCTTGACTTAGCCGTCGCAGCCGGGCGTCGTCGGTTTCCGGCGGCGCCCTTTTCTTGTTGGCAGCATCAGAGCAAACGCCCCACAAACACTGAAGCAACTGCGCGCTTCGCTTGCATGGGGTCTGCGCCAACTGCGGCCGCTTGCCTGTCGAGCCATCTTCCTTCGCTCATCACCTTGTCCGCGACTGTAGCCCGCGGCCGTGTGCCGTCAAGGCGCGCCGGGCCGTGTCCTCGCTGCGCTGCGGGCCGCACCCACCCGGCGCCTTCCTCCTTGACGGCCCCCGTCCGCGCGCTCCTGACCGTCGCGGGCGATGAACTCAGGAAAGACGGTGGCAACGAGGCCGGCCCAGGTCTCCGCGCCGACCCCACCGGAAAGCCGAAAGGCGGGCTCCGAATCTAGGAATCCGGTGTGCGGTTTCAACAGCAACCCTTTTTGTCAGGAGAAAGATCATGCAAATCGCATCCCGTTTCGCTTCCCGTTCCCCGTCGCTGCGCAGCGATTACCCGCTGTCGGATGACCAAATCCGCCGCGTGGCCCCGTCCATCTTCGCGGACGCCCCGCATGAGAGCCGTTCCGAGCGATACAGCTACATCCCCACCGCCGCCGTGCTGACCGAACTGAGGAAAGAAGGCTTTCAGCCCTTCATGGTGACGCAGACCCGTGTGCGCGACGAAGGCAAGCGCGAGCACACCAAGCACATGATCCGGCTGCGCCATGCCAGCCAGATCAACGGCGCGGAAGCCAATGAAATCGTACTACTGAACTCGCACGACGGCACCAGCAGCTATCAGATGCTAGCGGGGATGTTCCGTTTCGTTTGCAGCAATGGCCTTGTCTGCGGCGACACCGTGGCGGACGTGCGCGTGCCTCATAAAGGCGACGTGGCCGGACACGTCATCGAAGGCGCTTATCAAGTGTTGGGCGGCTTCGAGCAGGTGAAGGAGTCCCGCGACCTGATGCGCGGCATCACGCTGGACGATGGCGAGGCCGAAGTGTTCGCCCGCGCCGCGCTTTCCCTCAAGTACGACGACCCGGACAAGCCCGCACCCATCACGGAATCGCAAATCCTGATGCCGCGCCGGTTCGACGACCGCCACCCCGACCTGTGGAGCGTGTTCAACCGCACGCAGGAGAACTTGACCAAGGGCGGATTGCAAGGCCGCGCCACAAATGGCCGCAGGCAGAGCACGCGCCCGGTGCAGGGCATTGACCAGAACATCCGCCTGAACCGCGCCCTGTGGCTACTGGCCGATGGCATGCGCCAGCTCAAAGCCTGAACCGTTCCCCCGCCGGAGGGACGGTTTGCCATGTGCCGTGTGGTGGCTCATCGAGACGAAGGCATAACCGCGATCAGTACCGCGCCCAATCTGTTCCAACCTGGGCGCGGCGGACGCAAAAATCCGGGTGCGGCGGTGGCCGCGCCCGGTTTCAACACCCGCAGCAAAATGCCATGCCTGTACTGGCGGCCTTGCGGTATGATGAAAACTACAGCCGCGTCACGCTGAACCTGCTGCCGGGTTAAACGACGTTTCCACGCTTCTCCTTCGCTGACCGTGCCTATTCCCCGGTCGATGCGTAATCGGCAGACATCGGCCAGTCACTGAGGAATTTGGCATGACTGTCTCAACGTTTTTCGTTTCCGAAGCTGCCTTGCGCACCCTCAAGCAGAGGGCACAGCGCGGCGTGAAAGGTGTTTCTTCGTCCCACCTGAGCGAAGCGGTTGCCGCAGCCTTGGGATTCAAGACCCATGCGGCGCTGCGTGCAGCCCTTACCGGTCGCGCGACCGCAGAGGCGCAGAAGCCGAGCAATGCCCGGCTGGTGCAGCGCCTGCGGCAATTCGGCTACGCCGCACCCGACGACCTGCGACTGCTACCGGAGTTCGAGCACTCCTATTCGCCGTTCAAGACCTTCCCGCTGCGAACGCAGCGCAGCGCGCGCTGGTGGGTCTGGCGAAATCTGATGGTGGCGGCTGTCAACGCTGGCCTCGAACAGCGCCTGTTCGGGCTGTCGGAAGGCGAGAACTGGTGGCCCGGTGGTGCCGAAGACAGTCATCACTGCGAGCGCAGCACCTATCGCTTCGTGTTCGATGGAGATCTGGCGGCGGTCGCCAGTGTGGATGCGATCAGCGGCGGCGAGCTTTCCATCAATGTTGTTCTCAAGCCTCGGAAAGCTGACATCCAGCCGGAGTGGTATTGCGATTTGAGCAGTGGGGACGCGGTGGCTTCTGGTTGGGTGGAGCGGCGCTTGGGGGCTTGGCTTCAGGATGGTGGCGAAGATGTCCACTGCAAGCGTGCTTTGCAGTCGCGCATTGCGGATGTTGGGATCGAGCCTGCGGGTTACTCCGATCAGGGCAGCTTCTTCATGTAGCTGACCTACGGCGTAATAGCAGTCTCGGAGCCTGGGCGTGTCGGCGAGATGCGCCGCCGGGCTTTCGGGCTGCGCCCCGTGCCGTCCTTGCCGTCACGGCCATTCGGCTTCAGTCCCTCACGCCTTCGCGCCTGCGGCACTGCGCGCTTCGCTTGCCTCCAGGGGATCGGCCGTAAGGCCCATTCCCGCCGCGCTCAGCTTGGCGCCCCTCGAATACCGTCGAACCGGCTTGCGCCGGATCGACCAAGCCAGCGCCCCGCCGCAATAGGCAGGGCATGGCGGATACGCCATGGCTTGCTGCGGCAGGTTGTGCGCAGTCGTGCCTTCATCAACGCTGGCGGTTCTTGCCCATCACGTCACGAAGAACGGTTCACGAACACGCTCCCCAGCCTCGCCATGGAGTTTCCACACCACGCCTCAAGACCGGCACCGCTGAGTGAAGTGGTGACGGTATCGCCTGTCGTCGGGAGATTGACCTGGCCCGCGTCTGGATGCACACCGCTGAAGCCTCCGTGCGGGGATACCGAGCTGTCCATGTCTCCTTTCGTAGGGAGGTTCGGCCCAAGGCGTCCTTGGCTTGTCGTGAATCCTGGCGGGGGCACGGCTGCGCCTCGGGCTTCATGGCTGCAACCGTCCGGCGCAAACAATTTCCCCGCCGCTACGCGGCTTCCTCGCGGGACAAATTCTTTTCGCCTTCCGGTTCTCCACTGCGTTGCGACCGCAAGCGGTGCAGCCCGCCCGTCCCCCGCCGGCCGGATCACAACAAGGACGCGATGGGCGCGAACCTTGTTCAACCGAAAGGAAAAATCATCATGGCCAACATCGGCATCTTCACCGCAGACAAAGATGGCTTCACCGGCACGCTTCGCACCCTGACGCTCAACGTCAAGGTCAAGCTGGTTCCCAACGACAAGGGCAGCAGCGAGAACGCTCCCGACTTCCGCCTGCAGGCAGCCAGTCACGACATCGGCGCGGCGTGGAAGAAGACCAGCGAGGCCGGGCGGGAGTACCTGTCCGTGATCCTCGACGATCCTTCGTTCCCGGCAACGGTCTATGCCCGCCTGATCGAAGGCGAGGACGGCACGCACGACCTGATCTGGTCGCGCAGCAAGCCGCAGGCGGCCTGACGGCCGCAGCGCCCCGCCCACTGTGGCGGGGCGCAGGGTTCTTACTACATCACGTCAGCGTGCCCAGGTACGCATCGCTGTCGTCGATGCCCAACTCGATCCACATGGGCAAATGGTCGCTCATGCGGTAGGTACGCCAGTCCTTGAAACTGCGACCGGGCTTCTCGGCCCGCTCGTTGGCGTAGGTCTCTTCGTCTTTGAGCCGGTAGACGTGTTCGAAGAAGTCGAACACACCGGCCTGGCCAGTCAGTTTCAAGCGGGCCAAGTGCTTGTAATAGGCAATCTGGTCGTAGTGCTTGTCCTTGGCAACGTTCGATCCGGGAATGGTCTGCAACACTTCTGGGACGATGAAACCAGCCTGTTCGATGGCCTCCATCGTCACATCCTTGCGGTTGAAGATGTTGAAGTCGCCCAGCATGATGAGGTTGTCGGGCTGCGGTGGCGTGCCTGGTTCGTACTGGGGCGCCCCGGAGAGTTTGACTGCGTTTTTGGCGATTGTCTGACCGAATGCAGTGATCTCGGCCAGCCGGCGCGGGTCAACGGCCACGCCCTTCCCGTAGTAAATGTGAACCGTGGCCAGCGTCAGGTAAGCCCAACCAGCACGGAATCCCGCCACATAGGGTGAGCGCGCCAACTGCATCGGCTCTTCCTTCGCGCCTTTTTCCTTGGGCAGCACCAATTCGGCCGCCAAGCCAGTGAAGCTAACCTTGCGGCGATCGTACAGGTAGGCCATTCGCTCGGCATTGCCAGACGTACCCAACGTCACGTCGGTGACGAGAAAGTCCCAGTCGTCTCCCAGTATGCGCCGCAGACGCTGCAAGGGGTATAGACCGTCACGCACTTCCTGAATGGCGATCAGGTCAAAACGACTCAGAACCTCGGCGATGTAGTAGTACGGCTCTTCGCTCCTATAGCCGTACTTGCCGGAGTCGAACTCTCGGATGTTCCACGTCGCCAGCAACAGAGTGTCGGTAGCGGTGCGCTTCGGGATGGCTTCGGCCAACACCGGTCGCAGGCGCTGCAGGCCCTCAATGGTGCGGCGGCGAACCGTAGCGTCCTTGATCCTCTTCAACCCGGCGTAGTAAGGCATGTTTCCCCTCCAATGTTTGGTTGCATCTATCCGGTCTTGCCCGCGACTTCTTCCAGTTCTCTGCGCACCTGCGCAAACAGTTGATCTGTCTTGGCCATTTCGTTGCCAGCATAGGCCAGCGTTAGCAGTGTGAGCGGGTGTACGTCCATCACCTCGCACAACTCGGCCAGCTTGTTGAGCGTTGGGCTCTTCAGGTCGCGCTCCAGCGAACTCAGGTAGGTCCGGCTGGACACGTCAGAGAACGCTTCCTGGCTCAGTCCGCGCGCCTTCCTGACCGTTTTCAATGCCTTCGCCAATGAGCTTTTCGCCGCCATCCAGTGGTTTCCTTAAAAACCAAGATGACAGTCGATTGCGCTCTATAGGGCTACAATCTATAGTATTCATTTGACGGTGAATAATACGACTTTGCGCCTTTACAGAAATCCGCATCTGCGGATTTCAACAGAACCGGAGAGCCGCACCCGTGTCTTTCCTGACCTCCATAAATCCGCTTCTCCGTTTCCGTGCATGCACGGATTCGACGGTTTGCGCTTCCGTGTTTCCACACAAAAGCACCATTCAGGTTCGGTGGTTCCACGCTTTCGCGGAAATGTGGGTTCGTGCATCCTCGGTTCCGTGGGGGTCCTGACCATGACCCAGCCGCTCACCACCGCCGACGAGCGCGCGCAACTGCTCGCCAACGGCGCAGCACGCGCCGCTGACCAGAGCATCGACCCGCTGCCCGTGGTACGGCTGTTTACGCCGGATGCGCACGCGACCTGGTTGCTCGCAGCGCTCGAACCGGCCGATGGCGATACGGCCTGGGGCCTCATCGACCTCGGTATCGGGATGCCGGAATTGGGGACGGTCAAGCTGTCCGACTTGGCAACCATCGTCGGGCCGCGCCAGCGGCCCATCCTGCGTGACCGGTATTTCCGCGCATCGCGGCCGTTATCGGAATATGTCCGGCTGGCACAAATTGATGGTTCGATCCCCGACTGATCGACCCGCATGACTCTGCCACGGCAGGCCGTCTAGACACAGGCCGTTGCGGCGCATTGTGTCTATTTCGGTCTGGCGTATGACGGTGGCAATCTGAATCGCCACTCTTGCGCCAAGGCAGTGCAGTTCTGACCGAAAGGGGCATGATGCACTGCGCGGTTTGCGGCAGGGTATCCGGCGCTGCGCCCCATTTTTGGGCGCAGCCGTCGCAGTCGGACGATCCTTGCAAGACTTCGGAGCCCATCTGTCTTGACACCGCTAGTTACAGCTTGAGTTTATTCCTTTGGTGGTAGGGAGTGGAAGTTTTGATGGCGTAGCTCCAGCGTGCCGACGTGGCGACGATCCCTGACAACAGGAGGTTGCCTCATGGCTGATCGAAGCGCCGAATCTTGGTATCCCACTGCCGCGTATCTCTACGTGCTGCACCTGGATGATCTTGCTCTGGCCTGGGAGTATTTGCGTCGCCATCCCGACTACCGCCGCGACTGGTTACGCCATCGCCGCCAACCGGCCGCCGCCCACTGTTGGGGGCTGCGCATGCTGGAAGATCCGGCCTTGGATGCGCGTGACGCGCATCCGGTCTGGCTTCCCGGCCATCCCTGCGTAGCGCAGCTTCACCCAGATATCGACCCGCCACCGGATGCCGTCGCGTTCGAGTTGTGGCGCATTCCCGGACACAAGCACCTGGTCCACGATGGACGGCGCCTGATGCTTACTGCGCGTTGGCCCGACTGCTGCCTGCGCCTGGCGCTGGCCCCAAGCTTGGAGGACGGCATGGCCTACGTCTGTGCCATCCGCGCGTGTGACATGCCTTGCGCGCGCCACTGCATGCTTCGGGCCGAATTGGACAAGCTGGCCGGTGCGGCCAAAGGCGCGCCCGCAGCAGCGGCCCGGCCACGGCCCTCGCTGACCGCGCTGCAGGAGTTGCGCACCTTGCAGGCACTCGACGCCAACTTGGCAGGTGCGTCCTTGCGTGAAACCGCCGAGGGACTGTTCGGCGCCGACGCCGTGGCCAATGGCTGGTACGCCGATGGTGGCCTGCGGTCGCGCGTGCGTCGCCTGGTCCGACGCGGGCTGACGTTGATGTGCGGCGGATACCGGCGTCTGGCCCACCTCAAATAGTTTGGGGAGGGTCGTTTGCATTCCATGCAAAACGACCCTCAACGGGGCGCATCGCTTTCCTGAGACTGCCTCCATCTGGCCGCGCTGTGCGGCCGGGCTGTCCTGACCGATGGAGGCTTACCCGATGCGACCCGCTCCCTTGCGCCCTGCCGCCGCGCCCGCTACATCGCTGCAGTCCGCTGCTGCTGCACAACCCCAACGCTACCTCACCAACGACGAAGCCGCCGAATACCTCCGCTTGTCGCCGCGCACGCTGGAGAAACAGCGCGTGATCGGTGGTGGCCCGCGCTTTCGCAAGTTCGGCCGTCGCGTCATGTACGCGGTGGCCGACCTCGATGCCTGGGCCGACCAGCGCAGCTTCGAGGCCACGTCCGATCCCGAATACGCCGAGCACCACTCGGCCGACAGCCGTGCGCGCTGATCGGCGCTTCGCCGGTGGCCATCGCCATGCCCAGCCCCTCGCTGCCGTCCCGACCATCGGGACAGCGACCAGCGCAGGAGCGGGAACAGCTCGACCTGTTCCGCGCGCTGCCGGGCGACATGGCGCCGCGCGACAGCCAGGATTTGATGGCCTTTCCGTTCTTCTCGCTGGCGAAGTCGAGGCGCGTCCAGCCGATCGACTTCCGCGCCGGCGGTGTGACGATCCGCGTGGAGGGAACGCAGGAGCATGGCATCGCCACGATCTGGGATGCCGACATCCTGATCTGGGCGGCCAGCCAGATCGTGGAAGCGCGCGACGCGGGCATCCGCCCGTCGCGCCTCATGCGCGCTACGCCCTACGAGATCCTTCGCTTCATCGGGCGCGGTACGTCGCTGCGCGACTACCAGCGCCTCAAGGCAGCCTTAGATCGCCTGCAATCGACCACGGTGGCCACCTCCATCCGCGAGACGACCGGGCGGCGCCTGCATCGCTTCTCGTGGATCAACGAATGGAAGGAACTGGCCGACGCCCGCGGCACCCCGCTGGGCATCGAGCTGATCCTGCCGGACTGGTTCTATGCGGGCGTGTTGGATGCGGCGCTGGTGCTGACCATCGACCCGGCCTATTTCAAGCTCACGGGCGGCATCGAGCGCTGGCTGTACCGCCTGGTGCGCAAGCATGGCGGCAGGCAGCCAGGCGGCTGGCAGTTCGACTTCAAACACCTGCACCGCAAGTCAGGCAGCACGGCGAAACCCTACGACTTCGCCTGCGACCTGCGCGCACTGGTGGCCCGGCAGTCGATGCCGGGCTACGTCCTGGGTATCGAACGGATGCCGGACGACGGGGCCGAACTGCTGACCTTCCGGCCCGTGCTGCGGACGGCACGGGGATAACTCGGGGAAAACCTGTGAATGGCCTCGTGCTATCAGGCGTGGCGGCTATCGTGCTATCGGGCGTGTCCCTATCGTGCTATCAGGCGTGCGAACTCGCCGAAAACCCAATAACGGCGCGGGTTCCCGGTCTCTCTAACTTCCCTAACTTAAATTCTTTAACTAATAAATACAACGCGCCGTTTCGGTGGAAAACCGCCAAACGGCACGACGCTCAGCGTTTGGCGCGACCAAGAAAACCCGGCTTTCCAGCAAGGAGGGCCGTGCCATGATCGTCGCTTTGCTGAACCAGAAAGGCGGCGTGGGCAAGACCACGCTTGCCACCCACATCGCCGGCGAGCTGGCCATGCGCGGCCAGCAAGTCGTTCTGCTGGATGCCGACCCGCAAGGCTCGGCGCTGGACTGGACGCAGCGGCGCGCCCAACAGGGCTTGCCGCGCTTGTTCAGCGCCGTGGGCCTCGCACGCGAGACGTTGCACCAGGAAGCGCCCGAGCTGGCACGCCGGGTCGATCACGTCGTCATCGACGGCCCGCCGCGCATCGCCGCCCTGGCGCGCTCGGCGCTGCTGGCGGCCGAGCGCGTGCTGATCCCGGTACAACCCAGTCCCTACGACTTGTGGGCGTCTGCCGAGATGGTGGCGCTGATCCGCGAGGCGCAGGTGTTCCGGCCAGCACTGCGCGCAGCCTTCGCCATCAATCGGCGCGTCAGCACGACCATCATCGGCCGTGAAGCGCGCCAGGCGCTGGCCGACCAGCCGCTGCCTGCGCTGCGCTCGGAAGTGCACCAGCGCATCGTCTTCGCCGATAGCGTGGCTGCTGGTCGGCTCGCCCGCGAGACGGCACCCGACAGCGCCGCCGCGCGCGAGATCGCCGCCCTGGTCGATGAACTGCTGCGGTGGCCGACATGACTGGAGCACGCAGCAAGCGCGTTGGCATCGGTACACGTCCGCCAGCGAACCCGCACGCCGAAGCGTGGGTTCGCCAAGGCGAAGCCGACGCCTTGCAGAAAGGCGACCTCTACACCGCGCGCCTGACCCTAGACATCACGCCATCGATGCGGGCGCGCATCAAGGTGTCGGCGTTCACACAAGGCGTGACGGTGGCCGAGCTGCTGCGCAGACTGCTGGAACATGAGTTCCCGGAGAAGACTCCATGAACACGCAACTCTCGACAGCCACGGCTGCCACCTCATCTGCGATAGCGCCATCGCTCGCGGCTCCCGCCGGCCAGGCCGGAACCGCGCCGCTGACCCGCGTATCGCTCGCCTATGTCGAGCAGCGCATCGACCTCTATCTGCGCTTTGGCGAGCCGGCGCGTACCGTCCGGCTCGACCGTTGGTGGGGCGTCGCTGTGTTCCTGCCCGGCTCGGTGTTCTGCCGCATCCGCTGGCATGCCAACGACTACGGGACGATCCGTTGGCAGCTCATGGTGATGCAGGCGTGCACACCACTGGACGCGGCGCAGCGCATCCCCGGCGTGCTGCCCGGTGCGCGGTTGCTGCTGCACGCCGAGGGCGAGCCAGTCGTGCGCGCCGTGATGACGCGGATCGACGCCATCGAGGCGCTGGGCATCGCCGCCATCGACGTGTCGCCCGCGTACTGGCGCACGCTGTGCAACCGCCTGTCGGCGCGCCTGGCGCTGCCCGAATACACCGCCGAGCGACACGCTGCCTGGCTGGCCGGCAGAGCGCTGCCATGACGATGGTTTCCACGTTCGGCACCGTGCCGCGTCCTCGCTCGCGCCTGCGCGCTCGCATTGCACTGGCGGGTCTGTCCGCCTGCGGCCTCGCTGCGCTGGCCTGGGCGTCCTTCGTGTCGCCGCTGCCGCGCCTGATCTACAACCCGTCCGACAGCGTGGCAGTTGGCTGGTATCGCGTCGAACCGATCGACCACCGGGCCGACTCGCTGCCCCGTCCATTGGCCGTTGACAGCATCGTGCTTGTCCCGCTTCCGGGCGCCGCCGCCGCGCTGGCCGCACAGCGCGGCTACCTGCCGGCGCACGTCCCGCTGCTCAAGCGCGTGGGCGCGGTGGCGCCGCAGCGAGTGTGCATCGTCGGCCACAGCGTGCGCATCGACGACATACCGGTGGCCGCCGTCTTGCCTGCTGATCGCATGGGCCGGCCGCTGCCATCCTGGCAGCAGTGCCGGCAGCTTCACCCCGGCGAGTTGTTCATGCTGAGCACGACCAGTCCGGCGTCGTTCGACAGCCGGTACTTCGGGCCAATTGCTGCATCCACCGTGATCGGTGTTGCGTATCCGGTCTGGCTGGAAACGCGCCCATGATGGCTACCGATTCACTGCGCTTCATCGTGCCATCCGGCGTGTCGTTCCGCTGGCTGCCGCCGTGTCATCGCGCATGCCGTGCGCGTGCATTCGCACCGCACTTCGCTCAGCATCCGGAGCCCTCTTCCCACGCGCAGGCGTCTTGCCTCGAACGCGCCAGGCCGGTCGCCGTGGCAGCGTTCGTCGGCGGGCTGACTGCAAACAGCACAGCGCCGCCGGGCCGCCGACGCCCGGAGCGAAAGCGAGGGACAAAGCCGGAAGGCAAGATAAAAGGTCGCGGCACCCGGCCGCTTGAAAACCCTGTCTGCACATGGGGGTGGCGCGGCACGCGCCAAGGGGCAGCGGCGTGCCGCGAGAGTGCGCAATGTCGTACCGGCATTGGCGAAGGCGCGTGCCTCCCTCGCTGGACTGCGCCGATCTTGGATGGAGACACCACATGAGCAATCAAGACGACAACCATTTCCGGGCGCGGCCTGGTGCGCGGAAACGGTGCGGCGATGCCTTCATCAACAAGGTGCTGCGGCAGACCAGCAAGGCTGGCGCCAAGCTCGGCAAGACGGTCGGCAAAGTCGGCCATCGGCCTGGTTCCCGGCTGGGGCGCGGCCATGTTGCGGCCCGCTTCGCCGGGGCCTCGCTCACGCCAAACGCCCGTCGCGTGATGATCAAGGCGCGGCTGGTCAATCTGGCCAAGGCTGGGCCGCGTTCGACCGCCGCACACCTGCGCTACATCGAGCGCGAAGGGGTTGATCGCCAGGGTGGGCCGGGCCATGCCTACGGCCCGACAACCGACGCAGCGGATACCACCGCTTTCGAGGAACGCGAGCGCGAGGATCGGCACCATTTCCGCTTCATCGTCTCGCCGGAAGACGCCGAACAGCTCGACGACCTGCGCACCTACACCCGGCACCTGATGGCACGCATGGAGACCGACCTGGGCACACGGCTGGACTGGGTGGCGGTGGATCACTGGAACACCGACAACCCGCACACTCACGTCGTCCTGCGCGGCAAGGACGACACCGGCAAAGACCTCATCATCTCCCGCGACTACATCGCCGAGGGGATGCGCCGCCGTGCCGCCGAACTGGCAACCGAATGGCTGGGGCCGCGTACCGAGCTGGAAATCCAGCGCGCCGTGCAGCGCGAAGTCGATCAGGAGCGGTGGACAGGGTTGGATCGCACCTTGCAGCGTGTGGCCGTGGACGGTCTTGTGCGTCCGGAGACGCTGGCCGAGCCCCGGCTGCAACGCCAGCGGCAAATGCTGATCGGCCGTCTACAGCGCTTGCAGCGCATGGGCCTGGCAACCGAGCAGCAGCCCGGTGTCTGGGCCATCCATGCCGAGGCCGAGCCGACCCTGCGAGCCATGGGCGAGCGTGGCGACATCATCCGCACCATGCAGCGCGCCATGGGCGGAAAGCAGCGTGATCTGGTCGTGTTCCAGCCCGGCGAGGAGGGTCGCGCCATCGTTGGCCGGGTGGTCGGCAAGGGGCTGGCCGACGAGTTGCATGACAAGGGCTATCTGGTCATCGACGGGATCGATGGTAAGGCGCACTACGTTGCGTTGCCGCCACGATCGGAACTGGAGCAATACCCGACCGGTGCCGTGGTGGAGGTGAAAGGCTCAACCGACTTGCGCGTGGCCGACCGGAACATCACCGCGCTGGCCGTCGATGGCGTGTACCGCACCGATCATCATTTGGCCGTCGCGCGAGGTCGGGCCACGCCCGACCGTGATCCGCGCGAGGTGGTGGCGGCGCATGTGCGGCGGCTCGAAGCCCTGCGTCGCGCCGGCATCGTGGAGCGCAATGCCGAAGGCGTCTGGCGCGTGCCCGATGATCTTGCTGAACGAGGCCGTCAGTACGACGCGCAGCGCCTGGGCGGCGGCGTGGCGGTGGAACTGAAATCGCACCTGCCGATTGAGCGGCAGGCCCGCATCATCGGCGCGACCTGGCTGGATCAGCAGTTGATCGGCGGTGGCAAGGGGCTGGGTGACCTGGGCTTTGGCAGCGAGGTCAAGGACGCGCTGCAGCAGCGTGCCGATTTTCTGACCGATCAGGGACTGGCCGAGCGGCGCGGGCAGCGCCTGATCCTTGCACGCAACCTGCTGGCGACGTTGCGCGGGCGCGAACTGGCGCAGGCCGCACAGGACATTGCCACCGAAACCGGCCTGGAGCATCGACCGCTGGGTGATGGCCAGCGCATCACCGGCTTCTACCGACGCAGCATCATGCTTGCCAGTGGTCGCTATGCGATGCTCGATGACGGCATAGGCTTCAGCCTGGTACCGTGGAGACCGGTGATCGAGCAACGGCTGGGGCAGCAGATTGCCGCGACTGTGCGCGGCGGTGGCGTATCGTGGGAGATTGGTCGGCACCGAGGGGCATCACTCGGATAACCCGGACAACTTCGCGCGGACTATGCATATCTGTCTGCCTGAACTCCTGGCTTAATTCATACGGAAATACGTCTATCGGTGTTGTATCCGGTGCTGGAACCTTGTCCCCTACGCTTTCTCCACGCGTTCTCCATGATGGCTACACCGTGGCTCAATCGGCGGTTGGCAAAATCATGGCTTCGAGCGATTCCGGTTCGGGATGTCCGCCTCGGTGGTCATGGGCTAGTTCCATCTGGGTCGAAGATTCACGTGTCTTGGCGCAAGTGCGCGACAGCCTGCTGACCGGGCGATTCACACCTGTATCACGCGTAGCCTATTCACACAGGAGGACATTCCCGATGCAATGGCGCAATAACAAAACCCGATTTGGTGCCTTGGCAAAGCTCTTCCACTGGACGAGCGCGGCGGCCTTCATCGGCGCTTATATCGTCGTCTATTACGTCATCTGGTTTATGGACTACGACACCCAGCCCGAATCCCTGCTCGTGCTCAACATCCATTGGGTACTTGGCTTGCTGGTCGGCTTTCTGGTGTTGCCCCGGTTGCTTTGGCGTCTGCTGGATGTGCAACCCGAAGAGCCTCCGGGATCGAAGCTGGAGCACTGGCTTGCCCATGTCGCGCACGTGGGACTGTACGGCCTCTTGATTGTGATGCCGCTGACGGGCTACTTGGGCACGCACGCTTCGACCGACTTCGGGCTGTTCTCTGTTACAGGATTCAATGAAACCGCACTGTTTGCCTGGATCAGCCGAACCTTCGACGTTACCTGGGAAGCATTCGAGATGCCCATCGACGTGGTGCATCACTTCCTGGGCAAGTGGGTGGCCTGGGGCGTCGTCGCACTGCACGTGGCCGCTGCCTTGTTTCATCACCGGGTGCGCCGCGACGATGTGTTGACCCGGATGTTGCCCTGTTCAAAAGCAGCGTGAAAAGGGCGGCCCCGGGGCCATCCGACCTTGACCATCGGTTCCACCGCGTCATTTCATGATGCCCTGTCGTCTCCACGCAATCTCCATGGCGCCTGCAGCGTGTGTGCATCGGTGGGCGCCAGAATGATGGGTTCAGACGACCATACTGGCCACACCTTCGCGAGCCGGATCGCCGTCTTTGGATGATAGAGAGAGATGCAGATACCAGCAGAACAGTCCGCAAACTCGCGGCAGGACTACGAGGAACTCGCCGCCGCACACGTTTCCATGAGGCGTGTGTTCGCCTTGTTCATGCCTTACCGGCTGAAAATTCTAGCGGTCGTGGTGCTGTTGATATTCGGCTCCATGATCGGCATGGCCGCGCCCTTTTTGCTGCGGGCCATCATCGACGATGCACTGCCTGGCGACAATTTTTCCCTGCTGCTCTGGCTGGTCGGCGGGCTGGTTGCGGTGGCCATGCTGGGGGCGACGATCAGTACGGTGCAGACCATTCTGTCGGCCCGGATCGGCCAGGCGATCCTGCACGACTTGCGGGTGCGTGTGTACGCGCACCTGCAGTCGCTGTCGCTGCGATTCTTCGCGGGCAACCGTACCGGCGAGATCCAGTCGCGCATCGCCAATGACATCGGCGGCCTGCAATCGCTGGTGACCGATGCCGGCAACGAGCTGGCGCGCAGCCTCAGCACGGTGCTGATGACGGCCCTCGCCATGTGCCTGCTCGATTGGCGGCTGGCGCTGTTTTCGCTGCTGGTCGTTCCGCTGACGGTCGTGATCAGCCAATGGGTCGCCAAGTTGCGCGAGGCCATTACTTACGAGCAGCAGGCCAGGCAGGCGGATCTGTCCGCGGCGGTTCAGGAGTCGTTGTCGCTTTCCGGCATCATCCTCGCCCGCACCATGGGCCGCAGTGGCTTCCTGGTTCGCCGGTTCTCGCGGACTTCGCGGGAGGTCGCGGCACTGGAGGTGCGCTCGCGTACCGCCGGCGAATGGCAGTGGGCGCTGATCGGTTTGGCGCTCTCGATCCTGCCTGCGCTGACGCTGCTGCTCGGCGGCTGGTTGATGGGCGGCAGCACACCACTAACCATCGGCACGCTGGTGGCCATGATCGCCCTGCAGGAGCAGTTGCTCTGGCCTTTCGAGCAGTTGCTTCAGTTGGGGCGTGACATGCGTACCACGCGCGCGCTGTTCGCGCGCATCTTCGAGTACCTGGATACTCCCGTCGAAATCACCGAGCGCGCCGCTGCGGTGACCCTGGAGCGCGCGCAGATGCGCGGCCAGGTGACGGTCGATGGCGTCAGCTTCCGCTATGACCCGCACAGTGCGCCGGTACTGGAGGACATCAGTATCGACATTGCGGCAGGCACCCACGTCGCCATCGTCGGCGCCACCGGATCGGGCAAGACCACGCTCGGCCACTTGCTGGCCCGGCTGTACGACGTGGATAGCGGCTCGATCCGCTACGACGGCGTCGATGTGCGCGATCTCAGCTTCCAGTCATTGACCGACATGCTCGGCGTGGTTTCCCAGGAGCCGTACCTGTTGCATGCCTCGGTGGCTGACAACCTGCGTTTCGCCAAGCCGGATGCGACCGATGACGAACTGTTGGCCGCCGCCAGGGCCGCGCAACTCGATGCTGTCATCGGTGCGCTGCCCGACGGGTACGAGACGCTGGTCGGTGAGCGCGGCCAGCGTTTCTCCGGCGGAGAGAAACAGCGCCTGGCGCTGGCTCGCACCATCCTGCGCAATCCACCGGTGCTGTTGCTCGATGAAGCCACCAGTGCGCTCGATGTCCGCACCGAGCAAGCCTTGACCAAGGCGCTGGAGGCCCTGTCGAAAAACCGCACGACCGTCACTATCGCGCATCGACTGTCCACCATCCGCCGCGCCGATCTTATCGTCGTGCTGCAGTGGGGGCGGATCGTTGAGCGCGGTACGCATGACGAACTGCTGGCGAAGGGTGGCGTCTACGCCGGACTAGTCCGGTCTTTTTCGTAACAGACGCAGACTCGGCCGATCAGGATCACGATATAAGATAGGGATAGCGCAGGTTTTACGGCGATGCCGTGCCGCCCAGTGCTCGGATCAGCGCGACATGGTTATGCAGCAGCGCCAGATGCAGCCCCGCGAAGGCCAATTCCGCGGAACGGGGCCGCTCCTGCGCGGCCAGCCACGCCCGCACGGGAATCTATCCGGCCCGGTAGCGCGCCTCGTAGAGTCTTTCAATCTCGCGGATGGTGAAGCATTGGCGCTTGCGTGGAGGTTGGATGCAGACGGCCGTGTGCGGCGCACATGACGCCCTGGGTGCCCCCCCCACCAGTCAGGTCTGGCGATCAGCCGATTTCGCTAGACTCGGCTGGCCATCGAATCTCAAACACCGAACCGCCGCGCGGAGACGGCCGGCAACTCGCTTGGCCGCCGTGGGCCTGGGCGATGGCGCGCACCACCGCCAGTCCGAGGCCGCTACCGCCTCTCTCCCGCGAGCGTGAGTGTTCACCGCGCTGGAACGCATCGAACAGGCGTTCGGCAAGCTCCGGCGCGATGCCCGGCCCGCCATCCTCGACGCGCAACAGGCACTCGCCTTGCGACAGACGCGATTCGATGCGAAGGATGCCGGGCTCGGCGTGGCGGCGGGCGTTTTCCAGCAGGGCCAGCAGCGCTTGGCGGATGCGCTGCGGATCACAGCCCACGCGCCCGACGTGTAGATCGACCTCCATGGTGAATCCCGCTTCCTGCAGCGCAGACGCGAGCAGTTGCACCACTGCCTCGATTTCCGCCGACAGTTCCACTTCGCGCCAGTGCAGGTCCAAGTGGCCGCTGTCGGCCAAGCCGATCACGCGCAGGTCCTCAATCAATCGGCCCAGTCCTTCGACCTGGGCCAGCAAGCTGCGGAATTGCGTAGCATCGGGCACGAACACACCCTCGGCCAGACCCTGCAGGCGTCCGCGCAGGATAGTGACGGGCGTGCGCAGCTCATGGGCGATGGCCGCGTTCCAGAACAATTGTTCCTGGGCCATCCGCTGCAACCGTTCGGCCATGGTGTTGAAGTCATCGACCAGCAGTGCGGCCTCGCCGAGCGAACGGTCCTCACTGACTGCGCGTGCGTCTAGCTCGCCCTGAGCAACACGCCGCAGGCTTTCGGCGACTGAGGTCAGCGGCAGCAGGATGCGGCGCGCCAGATTGACCGCGACCAGTACCGCTAGCGCGAGCGCGACGAAAGTGGTCAGCGCCATCCAGGCCCACTCAGGTGCTGTCGGTATCCAGTCGCCAGACTCCGGGATGCTCGCTGGCGCATAGGCGAACCACAGTGCGTAGAACGCATACGAGCCCAGCAGGCTAAGCAGGATGACGACCAGCACCACGGCGCTCATCGACAGCACTATCTGCCGGCTCAGCCCGCTTGGCAGCCTCATATCGCACTCCTGAATTTGTAGCCCACCCCGCGAACCCCGTGGGGCACGCCCTCGACCCCCAGGTTTTCCAGCTTCTTGCGCAGCTTGCTGATGTGACTATCGACCGTGCGCTCCAGCGTGTCGCCTTCTGGCAGGCAGGCATGCAACAGCTCGTCACGCGTGAATACCCGCCGCGGTGCGCGTGCCAGGTACGCCAGCAGCTTGAACTCGGTCAGCGTCAATGCAAGGGCGTGCTGCCGCCTGCCGATGCGCACCGATGCTTCGTGGTGCTCCAGGTCGATCTCGAAGCCATCCACGCGCAGTACGCTGGGCATTTCATGCTCGGCATGCGACGCGCGCCGCAGTACGGCCTGCGTGCGAGCCACGACTTCGGCGGGATTGAACGGCTTGACCACATAGTCGTCAGCGCCGATGCGCAAACCCATCAGCTTATCGAAATCCTGGTCGAGCGCGGTCAGCATGATCACCGGCGTGCTGCCGCGGTGACGAATTTCGGACAGCACCTGCCAGCCATCCATGCGCGGCATCTGCACATCCAGCAGCACCAGATCGGGCTTGTGCGTGCGATGCAGCTCCAGGGCCCGCCGGCCATCGGCGGCGTGCAGCGTCTTGAAGCCGCCGCGCGCGAGATAGGCGATCAGGATATCGGCGATTTCGGGCTCGTCCTCGGCAATCAGGATCAGTGCCTGCCGTCCGTTCGAGCGCTCTGCGGGCGCGGCCAGCGCATCGAGAAATTCGTTCATGAATGTCGCGTCGATCAAGTTTTCGATGATCTCCATATTACCTCCACACAAGCCCAACGCAAAGCCAACTCTCTGTATTCACACTCCCTCATTTCCCGGTAGCCCTTGGCTACCGCAACAGACGGCGAGGTTGTGGTATGAGGATCAAACCGATGCGGCGCGGCGGCTGGGCGCTCATGCTGGCAGCACTAGTGCTGACCGGATGTGACCGTAGCGCGCAAGAGGCCGCGCCGGTGCCGGCCCGGGTGTCGGTGCTCACGTTGACCGACCGGCAGGTCACGCTCGAAGACGAACTGCCCGGCCGCGTGGCCGCAGTGCGCACTGCGGAGATCCGGCCGCAGGTTAGCGGCATCGTCCAGCGAAGGCTGTTCGAGCAGGGCGCGGAAATCCGCGCTGGGCAGCCGCTGTTCCAGATCAACCCTGCGCCATTCAGGGCGGATGCCGACATGGCCGCCGCCGCCTTGCAGCACGCCCAAGCGGCGCTGGTGCGCGCGCGTGTCCAGGCGGCGCGCCTGCAGCCACTGGTCGAGGCCGACGCAGTGAGCCAGCAGGTCTATGACGATGCGGTGTCGCAGCGCGACCAGGCAGCGGCGGACGTGGCACAGGCCCATGCCACCTTGGCGCGCCGCCAACTGGATCTGAAGTTCGCCACCGTGGATGCGCCGATCAGCGGCCGCATCGACCAGGCCCTAGTCACCGAAGGCGCACTGGTTGGAATCAATGACAGCAATCCGCTGGCGCGCATCCAGCAGATCGACCAAGTCTACGTGGACGTGCGCCAGCCTGCCGCGGCACTGGAAGCACTGCGCGTGGCGCTGGCGCCGCGGCACGCCGCTGACAACGGCTCGGGCAGCGAAGGCCTGCCGGCCAGCATCCTGCGCAGCAACGGAACGCCCTACCCGCAGGCCGGGCGCATCCTGTTCTCGGGCATCAATGTCGATGCCGGCACCGGCGATGTGTTGCTGCGCATCCTGGTGGACAACCCCGACCGGTTGCTGTTGCCGGGCATGTTCGTGCGCGCCCGGGTGCCGCGCGGCCAGCCAGCCGAAGCGCTGCTGGTGCCGCAACAGGCGATATCGCGGACAGGCGGCAAGGCTGGGGTGTGGGTGGTGGATGCACAAGACCACGCGCAGCGGATGCCGGTGGACCTGGGCGAACTGGTCGGACGCGACTACCTGATCCGCAGTGGGCTTCAGGCAGGGCAGCGCGTAGTGGTCGAAGGCGGCGAACGCCTGACCGACGGCGCTCCCGTCGCACCCAAAGCCTGGCAGGCCGCAGGCGCCCGCGCGCCTGCGCGCTGAGAGGGGAGACATCACCATGCCGCAGTTCTTCATCCACCGACCGGTGTTCGCCTGGGTCGTCGCCGCCTTCATCGTGCTGCTGGGTTTGATCGCCATCCCGCAACTGCCGGTCGCACGCTATCCGTCGGTGGCGCCGCCCACCGTCAGCATCTACGCGAGCTATCCGGGCGCCACGCCGCAGACACTCAACGATTCGGTGATCGGGCTGATCGAGCGCGAGCTGTCCAGCGTCAAGAACCTGCTGTACTTCACGTCCTCGGCTGACACCTCGGGTTCGGCGCAGATCACCGCGACCTTCAAACCCGGCACCGATCCCGACATGGCGCAGGTCGATGTGCAGAACCGGCTCAAGGCGGTGGAGCCGCGCCTGCCGCAGGTGGTACGCCAGAGCGGGTTGTCAGTCGAATCCGCCACCTCCAGCTTCCTGATGATCGTCAGCCTGACCTCGAAGGACGATGGCTACGACGAGACCGCGCTGGGCGACTACCTGGCCCGTAACCTCGTCGAGGAACTCCGGCGCATTGACGGCGTCGGCCGGGTGCAACTGTTCGGTGCCGAGCAAGCCATGCGCATCTGGGTCGATCCGGCCCAACTGGTCGCCTACGGCCTGTCGATCAACGACCTGTCCGACGCCGTCAGCCGGCAGAACGCGCAGATCGCCCCGGGCCGTGTGGGCGATGCACCGACCATACCGGGCCAGCGGGTGACCATTCCACTGACCGTCCAAGGCCAGTTGTCCACGCCCGAGCAGTTCGCTGCCATGGTGCTGCGCGCCAACCCGGATGGCTCCCGAGTGGTCATGGGCGATGTGGCGCGGGTCGAGCTGGGCGCGCAATCCTATGGATTCTCCAATCGCGAGGATGGCCGCCCTGCTGCCGGCGCGGCGGTCCAGCTTTCGCCCGGCGCCAATGCGGTGCGCACCGCCGACGCGATCCAGACCCGGCTGGCCGAGCTGAGTGCCTCCATGCCTGCCGGCATCCACTACACGACCCCGTTCAATACGGCGCCTTTCGTCAAGATCTCCATCCAGAAGGTTATCTACACCCTGCTCGAAGCCATGGTGCTGGTGTTCGCGGTGATGTACCTGTTTCTGCAGAACGTCCGCTACACGCTGATTCCGGCGATCGTCGCGCCGATCGCATTGCTGGGCACTTTCGCGGTGATGCTGGTCGCGGGCTTCTCCATCAACGTACTGACCATGTTCGGCATGGTTCTGGCGATCGGCATCATTGTCGATGACGCGATCGTCGTGGTCGAGAACGTCGAGCGCCTGATGAGAACCCAAGGTCTTGCGCCCAAGGAGGCGACCATCAAGGCGATGAAGGAGATTACTGGTGCGGTGATCGGCATCACCCTGGTGCTGACCGCCGTGTTCATTCCGATGGCCTTCTTCGGCGGCTCGGTGGGCGTGATCTACCGGCAGTTCACGCTGTCGATGGCGGTCTCCATCCTGTTCTCGGCCCTGCTAGCACTGAGCCTGACCCCGGCGCTGTGCGCGACCCTGCTGAAACCGATGGCCCCGGAGCACCACAGCCGCGGCTTCTTCGGCTGGTTCAACCGCCGTTTTGAGCGCATGACCAACGGCTACACATCACGCGTGGCCGGGCTGGTCAGGCGTGGCGGACGCGTGATGCTGGTCTATGCGGCGCTAATAGCGGTACTGGTACTAGGGTTCCGGCTGCTGCCCACGGCCTTCCTTCCGCAGGAAGACCAGGGCTACTTCATGGCGTCCTTCCAGTTGCCCGCCAATGCGACCGCCGAGCGCACGCTGGAAGCGGTGATGGCCTACGAACAGCACGTCGCCACGCGCCCCGGCATTGCCGGCAACCAAACCACCCTTGGCTTCGGCTTCTCTGGCTCCGGCCCCAATGCCGCGATGGCCTTCACCATGCTCAAGGACTGGGGCGAGCGCGGCGGCGCCACCGCAGCCGATGAGGTGGCGCGCGCGCAGCAGGCGATGGCCGGGATTGCCGAGGGCGACGTCATGGTGCTGCTGCCACCGGCAATCGAGGAACTCAGCACTTCGTCGGGATTTTCCCTGCAGTTGCAGGGCCGCGCCAACCAGGGGCCGGCCGCGCTGGCGGCGGCCGAGGCCCAGTTGCTCGATCTGGCTGCCAACAGCCGCCTGGTCGCCAATGTCTATCGCGACGGCCTACCTGTCGGGCCCAGCGTGCGCCTGGACATCGACCGCCAGAAGGCCGAGGCGCTGGGCGTTTCGTTTGCGGCTGTCAGCGATCTGCTGTCCGCCGCGATGGGCTCGCTGTACGTCAACGACTTTCCCAATGCCGGGCGCATGCAACAGGTCATCATCCAGGCCGATGCGCCGGCGCGTATGCAGATCGACGACGTGCTCCGGCTGTACGTACGTAACACCGCTGGTGGCATGGTGCCGCTGAGTGAGGTGGTCACGCCGGTCTGGACGGAAACCCCGCTGCAACTGGTGCGCTACCTTGGCTATCCGTCGGCACGCCTGTCCGGCACACCCGCACCTGGGGTCTCCAGTGGTGCGGCGATGGCGGAGATGGAACGGCTTGCCGCGCAGTTGCCCCCCGGCTTCGCCGTGGCCTGGACCGGCGAGTCGCTGCAGGAGCGGCAATCGGCCGCGCAGGCGCCACTGCTGATGGCGCTGTCGGTGCTGGTGGTATTCCTGGTGCTGGCCGCGCTTTACGAGAGCTGGTCGATTCCGCTTTCGGTGATGCTGGTGGTGCCGTTGGGCCTGCTCGGTGCCGTAGCTGCGGTGTGGCTGCGCGGCATGCCCAACGACGTGTTCTTCAAGGTCAGCATGATCACGGTGATGGGCCTGTCGGCCAAGAACGCGATCCTGATCGTCGAGTTCGCCAAGCAATTGCACGAACAGGGCAAGGGATTGCGGCAAGCGGCAGTAGAGGCTGCGCGCCTGCGCCTGCGGCCGATCCTGATGACCTCGCTGGCTTTCGGCCTGGGCGTGTTGCCGCTGATGCTGGCCATGGGCGCCAGCGCCGAGACCCAGAACGCCATCGGTACCGGCGTGTTCGGCGGCATGGTCAGCGCGACAGTGCTGGCGGGGTTCTTCGTGCCGGTGTTCTTCGTCGTCGTGATGGGAATGCAGAGGCGCTTCGGTCGCAGGCGCCAGCCGCGACGCGTCGAGCGAGACAACCGCAACGTGGTGGAGGAATGACCATGCGAATCCTGATGTTGCCGCTGGTGCTGGCCATGTCGGCCTGCTCGCTGACGCCACCGCTGGTCAAGCCGAAAGCGCCCGTGGCCGCCGTGTTTCCCGACGCAGCGCCGCCAGAAGTCGCCACCGGCCATGCAGCCGACCTCGGCTGGCGCACCATGTTCGGCGATCCCCGCCTGCAATACCTGATCGCGCTGGCGCTGGAGCACAACCGCGACCTGCGCCTGGCCGCGCTCAACGTCGAGGCGGTGCAGGCCCAGTTCCGCATCCAGCGCGCCGCGCGCCTGCCCGGCGTGGATGCCGAAGCCGGTACCACGCGCGAGCGCACGGAAGCTACCACAACCGGCGGTACGGCCAGCCCTTCCGCCGTGCAGGAACGACTCAGCGTCGGCCTGGGCCTGAGCGCCTTTGAGATCGACCTGTTCGGCCGCGTGCGCGCCCTGTCCGACGCCGCGTTTGCTCGTTACCTTGCCAGCGAACAAGGCCGCCGTGCCACGCAGATCGCGCTGGTCGGTGCGGTCGCCGATGCCTACTTCGCCGAGCAGCTGGCACAGGAACAGCAGCAACTGGCCGAACACACGCTGGACAACTGGCGCCAGTCCCTGACACTGGCGCGTCTGCTGCGACAGGCCGACCAGAGCAGCGGGCTGGACGTGGCCCAGGCCGAAGGACAGGTCGCCACCGCCGAGGCCGACCTGGAAGCCCGCCAGCGCGCCCAGGCCCGCGCCCGCAACGCGCTCGCGCTGCTGGTGGGCACCGAGCTGCCTGCCGAACTGCCCGAGCCGTTGGCGCTGGACGCCCAGCCGCTGCTGACACGGCTGCCAGCGGGACTGCCCTCCGACCTGCTGGCGCGGCGGCCCGACATCCTGCAAGCCGAGCAGGCGCTGGTAGCGGCCAACGCCGACATTGGTGCGGCGCGCGCGGCCTTCTTCCCGCGTCTGTCGCTGACCGCTTCGCTGGGTTATGCCAGCCCGTCGCTGGGTGGCCTGTTCGACGCCGACATGCGCACCTGGCGCTTCGCGCCGCAGATCACCCAGCCGTTGTTTCAGGGCGGACGCCTGCGCGCCGAACTGCGCCTAGCCGAAGTGCGCAAGTCCACCGCCATCACCGAGTACGAACGCGCCATCCAGACCGCCTTCCGCGAGGTCGCCGACGGCCTGGCCGGCTGTGCCACCTTCGGTCGCCAGGGCGACGCGCAGCAGCGGGCGGTAGCGAGCGCCGAGCGTCGCGCGGAACTGTCGAGCCTGCGCTACCGGGCCGGCCTGGAAGGACGCCTAGAGCTGCTCGACGCACAGCGCCAGCTCTATGCCGCCCGGCAGACCCTGCTGGATCTGCGCCGCGACGAAATTGGCAACGTAGTGGCGCTGTACAAGGCGCTGGGCGGCGGTCTGGCTGAGGCCTCACCGGTCGCCGCAGGTGCGGTGCCGACCGCGCCGTACCTAGACTAGAGGATTCGCCATGCAGATCCCCGGCAGTCCCGATCCGGCCACGCCCGTCGCCGACGCGCAGATGCTGGAACAGGTCATCCATGATCCCGGAGAGCGTTGGTGCTTGCGCTTCTGGATGATCTTCAGCGGCCAGGCGTTGTCGCTGGTTGGCTCGGCGCTGACGCAGTTCGTACTGCTGTGGTGGATCACCGACACCACCGGCAGCGTTGCCGCCTTGGCGACGGCGGGCATGGCCGCGATGCTGCCCCAGGCCCTGTTGAGTCCGCTGGGTGGCACCTTCGCCGACCGCTACAACAGGCGCCTGCTGATGATCGCTGCCGATGTGATCAGCGCGCTGTGCATGGCGGTGCTGATCGTGCTGTTCCTGACCGAACGCATCGAACTGTGGCACGCCTACGTGATGATGTTCATCCGCAGCGCCATGCAGGCATTTCAGGCGCCAGCGGCATCCGCCTGCGTGGCGATGCTGGTGCCGGGCGGCTTCATCGTGAGAGCAGCGGGCATGAATCAGTCTCTGCAAAGCCTCACCTTGGTGGCCGCCGCACCACTGGGCGCGCTGGCGATCAGCGTGATGCCGATCGGCTGGGCATTGTCGATCGATGTTTTCACCGCGTTGCTCGGCATCGTGCCTCTGCTGTTTTTCCGCATTCCGCAGGCGCTCGCCTCCGAAGAGCGAAGCGCAGGCCTGTGGAGCGAGTTCCGCGAAGGCATCCAACTGGTTTTGCACACGCCGGGCCTACGCCAGCTTTATCTGCTGCTTGGTGTGGTGGCGCTGGCGGTCATGCCGATCTTCACGATGGTGCCCTTGCTGGTCAAAGAGCACTTCAGAGGCGGAGCTGCCCAGGTGGCCCTGCTTGAGGGGCTCGCCGGCGGAGGCATGCTGCTGGGCGGCCTGCTGATGGCCGCACTGGCGCCGCGCAGATTGATGTTCTGGATACTGGCTGGCTTCGCCGTCTCCTGCGCGTCGATCGCGCTCACCGCCATGGTGCCGAGCAGTTTGTTCGGTGTGGCCGTGGCCTGGTGGGTAATGAGCGGCATCGCCTTCGCACTTGGGAATACACCCTTAACTGCGTTGCTACAGACCGCGATTCCGAATCATCTGCAGGGGCGGGGGCTGTCGTTGATGACGACCATCATGGCGTTCGCGGCACCGATAGGACTTGCGCTGGCCGGACCACTGGGGGAGTGGATAGGTATACGTGGGGTCTTCATCATCGCCGGCTTGCTCGGCACAGCGGCCAGCCTCGCGGGGTTCTTTTCCTCGTCGCTGGTTGAGCTAAATCAGCACGGAAGGCTGGATAGTGGCAGGGCGCCATGAAGCCCGCGCACGGAGATCTACAGTTAAGGGACAGGATCGCACGGCGGCGGCGAATCAAAGATTAATGTTGCTGCGATTGACGATCGCAGACGGAGACGATTAGCACGTTAAAGCGGAGGCCAGCAAACAGATGGAACTACGACATTTGCGGTGCTTCCTCGCAGTCGCCGAGGAATTGCACTTCGCGCGCGCCGCAGAACGTCTGCACATTGAGCAGTCGCCCCTTTCGCGCGCCATCAAAGAACTGGAAGAAGACCTGGGCGTTCAGCTATTCGCCCGTACCACGCGCAGTACCCGACTGACGCGCGCTGGCCGGATGTTCTTGGAGCACGTGCCTCGCGTCTTTGCTTCCTTGCAGCAGGCCCGGGACAGTGTGAAGGCCGCTGCCAACGGCTTCCATGGCCAACTACGCATCGCCTTGTCTGACGGCATCACTCCGACTTGCTTCTCTGCTCTCTTGGCACTTTGCCGAGAGGAAGAGCCTGAGATCGAGATTCGCTTGGTCGAAATTCCCTTGTCGCATCAGATAAAAGGGTTACACGAAGATCTCTACGACGTGGGCTTCGCTCAGTTAGACGAAGCTGGTGATGGGCTTCTTGCAGAGCCGATTTGGCACGATCCGTTGATGGTGGCAGTGCCCGCACGTCATCCCTTGCTCGCCTACAAGCGTGTACCGTTGGACGAGGTGTTGCGCTATCCCTTGGCGCTCGGCGATGCGCATGCATGTGAAGGACACGCTCGCCAAATTAATCGCGCGTTGCGCCAATCGAGCCTGGAGCCGTTGATCGCCGAACGAGTCGCGTCCTTCGATCTGATGATGACTCTGGTGTCGGCAGGTTTTGCGCTCGGGCTGGCGGGCGCATCGCAGATTGCCGCCAGCCGTGAGCCCAGCGTGGTGGCCCGGCCGCTAGCTGGCCGTTCGCACATGCTCACAACTTACCTGTTACGCGTGGATAGCGAACCGTCAGATGCTTTGGCTCGTTTCATCGAACGAGTCCATGCCATTGATCCCCCAAGAGGAAAGACCTCTGCTGCACTTGAACGAACTGATCCGCCGGAGGAAATCGAGCTATGAAGAAGATAATCCCGTTCTTGCTTGCTACAACGCTGATGGCTTGCAGCAAATCCGAGCCGACTCAGCCGAGCAGCAGCTCTGAGCCAACCGAAACAGTGGAATCGCTTGCAGCCAATCCCGAACGGTTGAAGGCACTGCGTCAGCAGTGCAAGACGGACCGTGCAAAGTTCGGCGACGAACTCTGCAACCGAGTGGCCGAAGCAACGAACCAACGTTTTCTCGGCGACGGTAAAACGCCCTACACACCGCCGAAGGAGCAACCCAAGTTCTGATCGTGGGCGACACACCACGAAACGGCATTTATTTTCTCGATACGCCGCAATGCTCCCTGGCTTGCGGCGTTTTTATTGGCTTTCCCCCTACTTGAATTAATGCTTTTTGAAGCGCATTTGTCCCGATAACGGTCTTTGACCGGCCTTGTTCCACCTCTGATCCTGATGACAACGGCACGTCTTCGTGCCACTCGCCATATGGGAGAAATCGGAGGCCAGAATGCAAGGTCAAGGTGTGCTGTTCGGGCAGATCGCCGTTGTTTTCAGCATCGTGATCGCCGGCGTGTGGGGTGCCACACAATGGACAGCCGCCGCCCTGGGCTATCAAGTACGCCTGGGTTCGCCCTGGTTCGATTTCTTCAGTACGCCGGTCTATCACCCCTGGCGGCTGTTCGAGTGGTGGTTCTTCTTTGATGCCTATGCGCCGCATGTCTTCGACATTGGTGGCGCGATTGCGGGCGGCAGCGGGCTGATCGCCGTCGTGGTCGCCATCGCCATGTCGGTATGGCGTTCGCGGCAATCGAAACTGGTTACGACCTATGGTTCGGCGCACTGGGCCGCTGCAGCCGACATTCGCAAAGCCGGGCTGAATCAGCCAGCCGGCGTTTTTCTCGGGTTGTATGACGATCAGTACCTACGGCACGAAGGACCGGAACACGTCCTGACCTTCGCACCGACACGCTCGGGCAAGGGCGTGGGCCTGGTGGTGCCCACGTTACTCTCCTGGCCAGCGTCCGCCGTCATCCACGACATCAAGGGCGAGAACTGGTCCATCACCGCCGGCTGGCGATCGCGCTTCTCACACTGCCTGCTGTTCAATCCCACCGATGCCAAGTCAGCGGCCTACAACCCGCTGCTGGAAGTCCGACGCGGCGCGCATGAGGTGCGCGACGTACAGAACATCGCCGACATCCTGGTCGATCCCGAAGGGGCGCTGGAGCGGCGCAACCATTGGGAAAAGACTTCGCACGCGCTGCTGGTCGGCGCCATCCTGCATGTGCTCTATGCCGGCGAAGACAAGACGCTGCGTGGCGTCGCCAACTTCTTGTCCGATCCCGCGTGCCCGTTCGAGTTGACGCTGCACCGGATGATGACGACGCGGCACCTGGGCGACGCGCCGCATCCTGTCGTCGCATCTGCCGCACGCGAAGTGCTCAACAAGAGCGACAACGAGCGTTCGGGTGTGCTGTCCACGGCCATGTCCTTCCTCGGCCTGTACCGCGATCCCACCGTGGCCGAAGTCACCTCGCGCTGCGACTGGCGCATTGCCGACCTGATTTCAGCAGAACATCCGGTATCGCTGTACATGGTCGTGCCACCGTCCGACATCAGCCGCACCAAGCCGCTGGTGCGCTTGATCCTCAACCAGATCGGCCGGCGCCTGACCGAGTCGCTCGATGGCAGCGACGGTATCGCGCGCCGCCACAAGCTGCTGTTGATGCTCGACGAGTTTTCCGCGCTGGGCCGACTCGACTTCTTCGAAACGGCGCTGGCTTTCATGGCCGGCTACGGCATTCGCAGCTTCCTGATCGCGCAGTCGCTCAACCAGATCGACAAAGCCTACGGCCAGAACCATTCTATCCTCGACAACTGCCACGTCCGAGTGACGTTCGCCACCAACGACGAACGTACCGCCAAGCGCATCTCCGAGACGCTGGGCACGGCCACCGAGTTGCGCGCGCAGCGCAACTACGCAGGACACCGGCTTGCACCGTGGCTGGGGCACCTGATGGTGTCGCGGCAGGAAACGGCGCGCCCGCTGTTGACGCCTGGCGAGGTGATGCAGCTTCCGCCGGACGAGGCCGTCGTGATGGTGTCCAGCGTGGCACCGATCAAGGCCAAGAAGCTGCGCTACTACGCCGACGTGAATTTCAAGCGGCGCGTACTGCCGCCACCGACGCTCGCAGCCAGTCGCTACGCCGACGCACCACCTCGGCAGCCCGACGACTGGAGTGGTCTGGCGATCCCCTCCGTGCCAACCGCACCCGCTGCCGTGGACCTGACCGGCAGCGAAGCCAGCACCGCCGATGACGGCGGGCAACGCCGTCAGCCGGAGCTGTCCGAAGTCGCCGAGTACCACCCCGAACAGGAACCTGCCAGCAATGACCTGGCGCTGCTCGATGACGACGATTTGCCGCTGCCGCTTCCCCGCCAGCTCGACCCGGCCATGCAGCGCACGGCCCGGCTGGCATCCCTCGACCCCGACGACGGAATCCAGCTATGAGCCAATACCGCCTCAACCTGTTCATTCCGCCCGAGCACGCCAAGCGCCTGGACGAGCTAGCCGCCAAGAAAGGCGTGTCCAAGTCGTCCATCGTCGCGGCAGCACTGGCCTCGTGGCTGTCGCCGGATGCGGGCGATCAGCGCGAGGCGGCCATCGCCAAGCGACTGGATCGGCTGTCGCGCCAGTTCGAACGGCTGGAGCGCGACCAGAACATCGAGATCGAGACGCTGGCGCTATTCGTTCGCTACTTCCTGACAGTCAGCACACCGGTTCCCGAGGCACACCAAGAAGCGGCCCGCGCCCAAGGCAAGGCGCGTTTCGAGCAGTTCGTCGAACAGCTCGGCCGCCACCTTTTGCGTGGGCGCAGTCTTGTGCGCGACGTGGTGGAGGAGCTTCAACCCGACTCTGCGCGGCTGGACGAAGCGGCGGCGTTGGCCGAAGCCCAGGAACGTGCCTCATGAGTGCGCAATCCGAGTCCTTCGCCGCCACGTCGCTCGACCGACGCATTCGCATGCTGCGCACGGCTATGGGGCCAGTGATCGCCGCGGCACTGGAAGACCCGGACGTGGTGGAAATCATGCTCAACCCCGACCGGTCACTGTGGGTGGACCGCCTGTCCTCCGGCCGCGCACCGCTGGGCGTGGAGCTGTCTGAAGAAGACGGCGAACGCATCATCCGGCTGATCGCAGCGCACGTCGGCGCGGAAGTCCATCGTGGCCAACCGCTCCTGACCGCCGAGTTGCCCGAGACGGGCGAACGCTTCGAGGGCATTCTGCCACCCGCCGCACCGGGGCCCGCTTTCGCGCTGCGCAAGCGAGCCGTGAACATCATCGGCCTGGATCGCTACGTCGCCGACGGCATTCTGTCTGCTCGACAGGCCGAGTTCCTGCGCCATGCGGTGCGCGAGCGGCAGAACATCCTGATCGCTGGCGGGACCAGCACCGGCAAGACGACGCTGGCGAACGCTTTGCTCGCCGAGATCGCCGTCACCGGCGACCGCGTGCTGGTGCTCGAAGACACAATCGAACTGCAATGCGCCGCGCGCGACCACGTGCCGCTACGCACGCGCGCGGGCGTCGTGTCCATGACCGAACTGGTGCGCGCCACGATGCGGCTGCGCCCCGACCGAGTGGTGGTCGGCGAAGTGCGCGGCGGCGAGGCGCTGGATCTCATCAAGGTCTGGGGCACCGGCCATCCCGGTGGCATTGCCACCATTCATGCCGGTTCCGCGCTGGGCGCGCTGCTGCGCCTGGAGCAGTTGGTTCTCGAAGTCGCGGTCAATCCGCCGCGCGCATTGATCGCCGAGGCGGTGAACGTTGTCGTGTTTATTGTCGGCCGTGGCCGCAAGCGCCGCATCGAAACCATCGCCCGTGTCGCCGGCTTCGACGGCATGGGCTATCGCCTGGCGGACGTGCTGGAAACGCCGTTTCCAGAGTTGCTGCCGCCTTCTTCCATCGTTCCTTCCCTGTCCCTCAACCACTCTGGAGAACTGCCATGACGCACGCCCATGCTTTCCGCTTTTCCGTAAATCCGGCTTCGATCCTCGCTCGCCTGCGCCGTCTGGCCGAGCCCGCCCATCACGGCCTGCTGCTGGCCGCCGCGATGCTGACGATGGCCGGCACCGCGAAGGCTGCCGGCTCTTCAATGCCCTGGGAAGGGCCGCTGCAATCCATCCTCGACTCCATCCAAGGGCCGGTGGCCCGGATCATCGCGGTCATCATCATTATTTCCACTGGCCTGGCGCTGGCCTTCGGCGACACTTCAGGAGGCTTTCGTAAGCTGATCCAGATCGTGTTCGGTCTGTCCATCGCGTTCGCCGCGTCCTCGTTCTTCCTGTCGTTCTTCAGCTTCTCCGGCGGGGCCGTCGTATGAGCACGGCTCATGACCTGCCGGGCTTCGAGATTCCGCTGCATCGCTCGCTGACCGAGCCGATCCTGCTGGGCGGCGCACCGCGCACGGTGGCGATTGCCAACGGCACGCTGGCCGCCGCCGTGGGCCTGGGCCTGCAACTGTGGATTCCGGGCTTGGTGCTCTGGATCGTCGGCCACTCGCTGGCGATGTGGGGGGCGCGCATCGATGCGCAGTTCATGCAGGTGTTTGCCACCCACCTGAAGCACAAGCCGCTGCTGGATGTGTGAGGACCATGCCATGCTGAACCTCGCCGAATACCGCCAGCGCCCGGCCTTGCTTGCCGACTGGCTACCCTGGGCCGGTCTGGTCGCGCCGGGTGTCGTGCTCAACAAGGATGGCAGTTTCCAGCGCACGGCGCGCTTTCGTGGGCCGGACCTGGACAGTGCGACGCAGGGCGAGCTGATCGCCACCACGGCACGGCTGAACAACGCGCTGCGTCGGCTTGGTTCCGGCTGGGCACTGTTCGTCGAAGCCGAACGCCGGTCTGCAGCGGACTATCCGCACTCGAATTTCCCGGAGCCCTTGTCCTGGCTGGTGGATGAGGAGCGGCGCGCGACCTTCGAGGAATCGGGGAACCACTTCGAGAGCGGCTATCACCTCACGCTCCAATACCTGCCGCCCGAGGAATCCCGCGCTCGTGCAGCCAAGATGCTCTACGAGAACACGCCCACGCAAGACGTGGACTGGCGCGAACGCCTGTTGGCTTTCGTCGCGGAGACCGACCGCATCTACGACCTGCTCGACGGCGTGATGCCGGAGATCGCTTGGCTTGACGACAGCCAGACGCTGACCTACTTGCATGCCACTGTCTCGACACACCGTTACCGCGTCGGCGCGCCGGAAGTGCCGTTTCATCTTGATGCGCTACTGGCCGATGCGCCCCTGGTCGGCGGCCTCGCGCCCATGTTGGGCGACCAGCACCTGCGCGTGGTGACAGTGCGTGGCTTCCCGACCTCGACCTGGCCGGGGATTCTGGATGACCTCAACCGTCTCGGTTTCGCCTACCGCTGGAGCACGCGCTTCCTGTGCATGGACAAGGCCGAGGCCGAGAAGGAGCTGGGCCGCCTGCGCCGGCAATGGTTCGCCAAGCGCAAGAACGTCCTGGCGTTGCTGCGCGAAACCATCTTCCAACAGGAAAGCCCGTTGGTTGATACCGATGCCAGCAACAAGTCTGCCGACGCGGACGCGGCCTTGCAGGAGCTGGGCAGCGATCAGGTCGCCTTCGGTTACGTCACTGCGACCGTGACCGTGCTGGATGCCGACGCCAACGTCGCCGACGAGAAGCTGCGGATGGTGGAGTGCGTCATTCAGGGCCGTGGCTTCGTGACAATCCCGGAGACGCTGAACGCCGTGGAGGCCTGGCTATCGTCGGTGCCGGGCAATGCCTATGCCAATGTCCGCCAGCCCATCGTCTCGACGCTGAACCTCGCACACCTGATGCCGGTATCGGCGGTGTGGGCCGGGCCTGAGAAGAACGGCCACCTCGACGGCCCGCCGCTGATCGTCACGCGCACTGAGGGCGCCACGCCGTTCCGGCTGGTGACGCACATCGGCGATGTGGGGCATACGCTGGTGGCCGGCCCGACCGGCATGGGCAAGTCGGTTCTGCTCGCCATGCTGGCGATGCAGTTCCGCCGCTATCCCGGCTCGCGCATCTTCGCCTTCGACATGGGGCGTTCGATGCGCGCCACCATTCTCGGCTTGGGCGGCGAGCACTACGACCTGGGGGCCGACGGCGCGATTGCGTTCCAGCCACTCGCCCGTATTGACCGCGAAGGCTATCGCACCTGGGCCGCCGAGTGGGTCGAAGGGCGCCTGCGGCACGAAGGCATTGCGATCGGTCCGGACGAGAAGGCGGCCATCTGGTCGGCGCTCGTCAGTCTTGCGGGCGCGCCCGTGGAGCAGCGCACGCTCACCGGCCTGTCGGTGCTGCTGCAATCCAACGTGCTGCGCCAGGCGCTCGCACCTTACGTGCTCGGCGGCGCCCACGGCAAGCTGCTCGATGCCGACAGCGACCGGCTGGGCGTGGGCGACGTTCAGGGCTTCGAGATGGAGGAACTGATGCACAGCAAGGCCGCGGTCCTGGCTGTGTTGGGCTATCTGTTCGCGCGCTTCGATGAGCGTTTCGACGGCGCGCCGACGCTGCTGATCCTCGATGAAGCCTGGCTGTTCCTGGATGACCCGGTATTCGCGGCGCGCATTCGTCAGTGGCTCAAGACGCTGCGCAAGAAGAACGTCAGCGTCATTTTTGCCACGCAGTCGCTCGCCGACATCAAGGACTCGACCATCGCGCCAGCGATCATCGAAAGCTGCGCGAGCCGCATCTTCCTGCCCAACCCACAGGCTACAGAGCCGCAGATCCGCACGATCTACGAGGGCTTCGGGCTGAATGCCCGGCAAATCGAGATCGTCGCCACCGCCCAACCCAAGCGCGACTACTACTACCAGTCGCGTCTCGGCAATCGCCTGTTCGATCTGGACCTCGGGCCGGTCACGCTCGCCTTTGCAGGAGCTTCGACACCCCAGGACCAACGCACCATCGACAACGTGCTGCGCGATGCCGGAACACCGGGCTTCGCAGGTGCCTGGCTGCGCCATCGCGGCCTCGATTGGGCGGCCGACCTGTTGCCGTCCGCTCCCTCGGCCGCGTCCTTCCTTGCTTCTCAACTTCCGGAGGTTTCACCATGAAAAAACGTCTTCTTGCCGTCGCTGTCGCTGCCCTGATCGGCGCCGTGCCGGTCGCCCAAGCGCAATGGGTCGTCATCGACCCCACGAATCTGGCCCAGAACATCCTGACTGCCGCGCACACGCTGGAGCAGATCAACAACCAGATCAAGCAACTCCAGAACGAAGCGCAGTCCTTGATGAACGAGGCGCGCAACCTTGCGAGCCTGCCGTTCAACGTGGTCAATCGCCTGCGGGCCAATCTGGACACGACACGGCAACTGATCGCCCAAGCGCGCGGGCTGGCCTTCGACATCCAGAACATGGACCAGCAGTTCGCGCAACTGTACCCGGAGCAATACGCCGCCAGCGTGAGCGGCAACCAGATGTTCCAGGACGCGCACCAGCGCTGGCAGAACACCCTCCATGGCTTGCAGACCGCCATGCGCATGCAAGCTCAGGTGTCGCAGAACCTGAACCAGGATGAGGGTGTGCTGGCCGATCTGGTCGACCAGAGTCAATCGGCCACCGGTGCCTTGCAGGCGATGCAGGCCACCAATCAGCTCCTGGCCCTGCAAGCCAAGCAGTCCATCCAGACACAGCAGCTCCAGCTCACGCAGGGTCGCGCGGCCTCGCTGGAACTGGCTCGGCAAGCCGCAGCCGTCGAGCGTGGACGCGAGGTGACGCGCCGCTTCATCGGCAGTGGCACGGCGTACACGCCGCAGTCCGTGAACTTCTACGGCAACTGACGGATGCGGCCATGAACGACGTCTCCGTCATCGACCGTTTCCTCAACGTCTTTTCCACGTACATCGATTCGGGGTTCGGCCTGCTGCACGGTGAAGTCGCCTTTCTGACCGCGACGCTGGTGGCGATCGACATGACCCTGGCCGGCCTCTACTGGGCATTAGGGCACGCCACCGGCCAGGGCGAAGACGTGATGGCCAAGCTCCTGCGCAAGGTGCTTTACGTGGGCGCCTTCGCCTACATCATCGGCAATTTCAACTGGCTGGCGAGCATCGTGTTCCGATCGTTCGCCGGCCTGGGCCTGACGGCTTCCGGTTCGACGTTGACCATGGCGACCTTCCTGCAGCCGGGGCGTCTGGCCAAGACCGGCATCGACGCCGCTGCGCCCATCCTGCAGCAGATCAGCGAGATGGCCGGCTTCCCGGAGGTGTTCATCAACATCGCGCCCATCGTCGTGATGTTCCTCGCCTGGCTGATCGTCATCATCAGCTTCTTCGTGCTGGCGGTGCAGCTCTTCGTCACGCTGATCGAGTTCAAGCTGACCACGCTCGCCGGCTTCGTGCTGGTGCCTTTTGCGCTCTGGAACAAGACCGCGTTCCTCGCCGAAAAGGTGCTCGGCAACGTAGTGTCCTCGGGCATCAAGGTGCTGGTGTTGGCTGTGATCGTGGGCATCGGCACAGGGCTGTTCGCCGAGTTCCAGGTCACGCCCAGTGAACCCTCCGTGGATCATGCGCTGGTGGTGATGCTGGCCTCGCTCGCCATGCTCGCACTCGGCATCTTCGGCCCCGGCATCGCCACCGGTCTGGTATCCGGTGCGCCGCAGCTTGGCGCGGGCGCGATGGCCGGTGCCGCGATGGGCGCAGCCGGTAC
Source organism: Hydrogenophaga soli (assembly GCF_054777695.1). Classification (NCBI taxonomy): domain Bacteria; kingdom Pseudomonadati; phylum Pseudomonadota; class Betaproteobacteria; order Burkholderiales; family Comamonadaceae; genus Hydrogenophaga; species Hydrogenophaga soli. The sequence continues at coordinate 59,563 of NZ_BAAHAK010000007.1, forward strand.
GGCCGTCGCGCTCGGTGCTGCCGCGACCGGCTTGGGTAGCGCGGTAGCGGCCGGGGCGCGCATGGCACCCGCCGCCGCCAAGATGGCTGGCGATGGTGCACGTGCTGCCGCTTCGACTGCTAGCAGTGCGCGGTCGGCCTATCGAGCTGGTTCCGCAGCAGCCGGCGGTGGTTTCAAGGGTGCCGCTGCCGGTGTGGGCAACGTCGCCAAGACCGGTGCGCAGGCTGTCGGCCAAAAGGCCGCCGCCGGGATGCGCTCGCTCAAGGAGCGCGCGGCATCCGCCTTCCGTTCCGACGAGGCGGAGCCGGCATCAGGAGGCACCGCCGCATCAGGCCAATCCACTGCCAGCGAAGCCAATTCCAGCGCTTCCGACCCACAGCAACAGGCACAGCCCGCCTGGGCCAAGCGCCTGCACCGCCGCCAGCAGCTCAGCCATGCCGCCACGACCGCTGCCCACACGCTGCGCGGAGGCGACGGCGGTGGTTCAAGCAGCGGTCCGAGCTTGCACAGTTCCGACGATTGAACCGATTCATAAGGAGAACAAGCCATGCGATTCAAACGACTGCAGGTGCGCTACGCCGATACGCCGCAGCCTGCCACTCCCTACCAAGCTGCCGCCCAGGTGTGGGATGAGCGCATCGGCTCGGCCCGCGTGCAGGCCAAGAACTGGCGGCTCATGGCCTTCGGCTGCTTGTCGCTCGCGTTGCTGATGGCGGGCGGACTAGTCTGGCGCTCGGCGCAGTCCATCGTCACGCCCTACGTGGTGGAAGTGGATCAGGCCGGTCAGGTTCGGGCGGTCGGTGAGGCCGCCACGCCGCACCGACCGAACGATGCGCAGATCGCCTATCACCTGGCGCACTTCGTCGTGTTGGTTCGTTCACTGTCCATCGATCCCATCGTCGTGCGGCAGAACTGGCTCGACGCCTACGACTACACCACTGATCGCGGCGCGGGCGTGCTCAACGAGTATGCGCGCACGCATGACCCGTTCGCGCGCGTCGGCAAGGAGTCGGTCACGGTGCAGATCACCAGCGTTGTGCGCGCCAGCGACGCGTCTTTCAACGTGCGCTGGACCGAGCAGCGCTTCGTCAACGGTGCGCCGGCCGGAACCGAGCGCTGGAACGCCGTGATTTCCACCGTCCTGCAAACCCCGCGCACCGAGCAGCGGTTGCGCAAGAACCCATTGGGCATCTACGTCAATGGACTGTCGTGGAGCCGCGAACTCGATGCCGCCGAAGGAGCCAAACCATGAACCCGTCTTTCCGCTTTTACGCTTTTGTGTTGACGCTTGCAGCGTCAGTTCTGTCGTTGCAGGGCTGCGCCACGAAGGGCACACCGCCGCCGGCCATCTCGCTCGATGAGCCGGTGCAGGCCCAGCCGCTGCCCGAACCGCCCAAGCCGGTCGAAGTGGTGGAGGTGCCCAAGGTGCTGCCGATGCCGGCGCAGATGAAACCGCTGCCCGAGACCATCGAGGCCAAGACAGCCCCCGAACCCGCCGATGAAAAGCTCCGGGTCTCGCGTGCCAATGCCGAGGCGCGCATTGCGCCCACGCGCGAGGGCTACGTCAACGCCATCCAGGTCTGGCCCTTCACCGATGGGGCGCTGTACCAGGTCTATGCGGCCCCTGGGCGGGTAACGGTGATTTCTCTTCAACCCGGCGAGGAACTGGTGACGGTCGCCGCCGGCGATACGGTGCGCTGGATCGTCGGTGACACGTCCAGCGGCAGTGGCGATGCGTTGCGCGTCAGCGTGCTGGTCAAGCCGATCCGCTCGGGTCTCAAGACCAATCTGGTCATCACCACCAGTCGGCGCACCTACTTGATCGAGCTGACCTCGACCGAACGTGCCTGGATGGCTTCGGTGTCGTGGGAGTACCCGAAAGATCGGATGCTGGCCCTGCAACGCCAGGCACAGGCCGCGCAGGCGACGGCGCCGGTCGATACCGGCCTGTCGCTGGAGAAGATTCGCTTCCGCTACGCCATCAGCGGCAGCACGCCGCCATGGAAGCCGCTGCGCGCCTTCGATGACGGCGAGAAGGTCTATATCCAGTTCCCGCCGGGCATCGCGCAGGGCGAACTGCCGCCACTTTTCGTGATTGGTGCGCAGGGCGATGGACAACTAGTGAACTACCGTTTCCGTCCGCCGTATTACATCGTGGATCGGCTGTTCGGCGCGGCCGAGCTACGCTTGGGTGGTGGAAAGGGAAGTGATGGGGGCGAAGCGGTGCGCATCGAGCGCACGGATGGGATTGTGGGCGCAGCGCGGGGGAACTGACCATGAGCCAGAACGACACCCTGGACATTCCTGTTCCCGACGCCGCCCCGAAGGTCGCGCCAGAGAACGTGGCGCTGCGCGCGCAGCCGCGCCCGGTGACTCGCTTGAATCGGCGCACGTTGGCGATCCTGGTCGGTGGCCTCGCCGTAGCCGTGCTGGGCGCAACCGTGTGGTCGCTGCAACCGCGCAAACGCAGCGCAGGCGAACAGGCCGAGCTATTTAACGTGGATCGCGTTTCGCGCTCGGAAGGACTGGATCAGCTTCCGACCGATTACTCCAAGCTGCCGCGGGCGTTGCCAGCCCAAGTACCCGAGCTGGGGCCGCCGTTGCCGGGTGACTTGGGGCCAGCCATTGTGAAATCGCAGCAGCCAGTAACACCCACCTACGCGCCGCCTGGCCATGCTCCAGCTAACGCCGAGCACGACGCACGGCGCAAGGAAGCGGAAGTGGCGGCAGGCGCATCGGTATTCTTCCGTTCCAGCAACCAGCGCGCCGCCGCACCAACTCAGGTGGCCACGGCCAGTCCTGCGTCCGGCCTGTCGGGCTTCGACCCGATGGCCGCCGGGCCAGCCTCGATGGCCGCCCAACCCGCCGACCCGACTGCCGTGCAGAACCGGCAGGACCAGAAAGAGGCGTTCCTGAAAGCCGGAACTACGGAAACCCGCAATTCCGGGAACCTGAAAATGCCGACTTCACCATACCAGGTGATGGCCGGAACGGTGATCGCTGGTGCCCTGGTTACGGGCATCAAGTCCGATCTGCCGGGTGACGTGATCGCCACGGTGACGGAGCCGGTCTATGACACGGCCACGGGCAAGTTTGTACTGATCCCGCAAGGCTCGCGCATCCTCGGGCGCTACAACAGCCAAGTGAGCTACGGGCAGAGCCGGGTGCAGGTGGTGTGGAACCGGATCATCCTGCCCGACACGTCTTCGCTGACACTGGACAACCTGGCGGGTGCCGACCCGGCCGGCAACTCCGGCCTGGAGGACGGCGTCGATTGGCATTGGGATCGCATCTTCGCGGGTGCTGCGCTGACGACGCTGCTGGGCGTCGGTGCCGAACTGGCCGCACCGGAGAACCGCCAGAATGGCGATCGCGTCATCAACGCTGGGCGCAACAGCTTGCAGGACAGCGTGAACCAGGTCGGCCAAGAGATGACCCGACGCAACCTCAATATCCAGCCCACCTTGACGGAGCGGCCAGGCCTGCCGGTGCGCATCATCGTCAATCGGGATCTTGTGCTGCTGCCGTATCAGCCGCTGTTCTTCAATCGGGGGACTTCACGATGAGCACTACGCGCAAGCTGCGGCTGGGGCCGCTGCCCAAGACCGAGAGCATCAAGCTGACCTTCACCTGTCCGACCAGCCTCAAGGCGGACCTCGACCGCTACGCCGCGCTGCATGCGCAGACCTATGGCGAGACGGTTGATGCAGCGACGCTGATCCCGCACATGCTGGAGGCATTCATGGCAAGAGATCGTGCGTTCAAGTCGTCGCAAGCACGCCCCCAGTCCCCTTCACTCCAAAAAACTGAAAGGCCTGAAAATCAGGCGTAACTACGCCCTGACGCGACCGTGCAAGTTTTCGATAGACGCTGGTACGTGCACCATGTAGGCAACAAGTCGCCAACCACAGGACGGTGACTGCATGGGGAGCCGATTATGAATCGCGACGTCAGAACGAGTAAAACCTCTTCCAACTCAGAACACTGTGATACTTCCGTACGACAGCCATTGCCTGTCTCGGCCCAATATCGGCGCACAGTTCGCCGTAGCGAGCTGCGCCAAATGGTGCCGCTGGCAGACACCACCATTTATGAGATGGAGCGTCGCGGTGATTTCCCGAGGCGATTCAATTTGACGGCTCGCTGCGTTGTCTGGGATTTGGCCGAGGTGGAGACCTGGTTGGCCGAACGCCGCCTAGCATCCGAGCAGGCGCAGATCAAACGAGCGCCCTCCCCTGATGTGCGCCAGCGAAAAACTCGCCCCGTCAAATCGCTTGTGTCGTCATGACCGGCATTAAGGGCGGTAGCAGCGTCGGCGTGTGAGGCTTGCCCGCGACCCAAGCATCGATCATGTCAGCCCACTCCTGAAGCATGTGGCGCCGCTGCTCGGCATACTCGGCTTTGTTGTAGATGCCGCGCGAGGAGCGGCCGTCTTCGTGAGCCAGACACTTCTCGATCCAGTCGCTATTGAAGCCCAATTCATTGAGGATCGTCGAACCAGTGCGCCGGAGGTCGTGCACCGTGAAGGGATCAAGAGCCAGTCCGTTGGCCTTGGCCCTTTCGGCAATCAATTGCGTGACGCGGTTGAGCGTGGCATTGGACATGCACTTATCTGCGTCGTAGCGCGATGGGATCAGGTAGCGTGATCCGCCGGCACAGGTTCGCAAAGCCACCATGATGTCGAGGGCTTGCTGCGAGAGATAGATGTTGTGCGGCTTGGATGTCTTCATGCGCTCCTTGGGAATGCTCCAGACAGCCTTTTCGAAATCCACTTCATCCCACGTCGCATGGATCAGTTCGCCTTTGCGCACCAGCGTCAGCAGTATCAGGCGCAGACCAAGTTTGATCGTCGGATAGGACGCAACGTGCTCCATCTGCGAGAACATGATTCGAATCTCACTGGGTGAAAGCGCGCGATCTTTCGGCACGAAGGTGGCTATCGACGACGGCCCGACATCGTCCGCAGGGTTGGCCACTTTCTCACCATGCAGTATGGCAAAGCCGTAGACTTGTTTGACAATGTCGCGCACATGAACAGCCGTAGCCGGTGCCCCCCGTGCCTTGACCTTGTTGCATAGGTCACGCAGATCGTTTGCAGTGATTTCGGTCAGCAGTCGATTCTGAAAGACGGGGAGGATGTCGCGATCCAAGATGCTCTGACGCATCGAACGCGTACTGTCGGCCATACGCGCCTCCTCCGCCCACCTGACGGTAAATTCTCCGAAGGTTTTTGCTTCAGCTACGCGACGCTTCTGTCGCTGCTTCTCCTGCGAGGGAGACGCCCCCTCGGAAACCGCACGGCGAGCCTCAATGCAACGTTCCCGCGCCTTGGCCAGGGAAATGCCACTTGGCCCGTAGCGCCCGATTGTGAGCGTTTCCCGGCGGCCGTTGAGCCGGTAGTCGTAGCGAAAAGTGATGGTTCCGGCCGGGGAAACAGTGACGTACATCCCGTCCCGGTCGGCCACCTTGTACATGGCTTCCTGAGGCTTGAGGTTCTTCAGCGCGGTATCGGTAAGCATGGCGTTCTCCTGTACGGGAACGTTTTTACCGTCACCCGCGATTCAGACTACACACCCGCTTGAAACCCGCATGAAATCTAGCGTTCCGCCAGAATTTTTACCGTCACACGTCAAGAACGGGCTGACGGTAAAAATTGTAGTACATCAGGAGGCCTTCTGGCTACCGTCAGATTTACCGTTATCTTGATCCGCTTACCAGCGATAGATAATGATAGCCATTGATACATTTTATGTTTATTTTCAATACGTTACACAAGACTACCAATAGATGCCGATAGACCACGAAGGCATAGGAATTATTCCCACTCGATGGTGGCCGGGGGTTTGCTGCTCACGTCATAGGTCACGCGGTTGATGCCACGCACCTCGTTGATGATGCGGCTGCTCACCTTCTTCAGCAGGCTGTAGGGCAGCTCGGCCCAGTCGGCCGTCATGAAGTCGCTGGTCTGCACCGCGCGCAGGGCCACCACGTAGTCGTAGGTGCGGCCATCGCCCATCACGCCCACGCTCTTCACGGGCAGGAACACCGTGAAGGCCTGGCTGGTCAGGTCGTACCAGCTCTTGCCGCTGATGGGGTCGATGGTTGAGCGCAACTCTTCGATGAAGATGGCGTCGGCGCGGCGCAACAGGTCGGCGTACTCTTTCTTCACCTCCCCCAGGATGCGCACCCCCAGGCCGGGCCCCGGGAAGGGATGGCGGTACACCATGTCGTGCGGCAGGCCCAGCGCCACGCCCAGCTCGCGCACCTCGTCCTTGAACAGGTCACGCAGTGGCTCCAGCAGCTTCAGGCCCAGTTGCTCGGGCAGGCCACCCACGTTGTGGTGGCTCTTGATGGTGACGGCCTTCTTGCTCTTGGCACCGCCGGACTCGATCACGTCCGGGTAGATGGTGCCCTGGGCCAGCCACTTGGCCCCCTTGGCCCCATCGCCTTTGAGCTTGGCGGCCTCGGCCTTGAAGACGTCCACGAACAGGCCACCGATGATCTTGCGCTTCTTCTCGGGGTCGGTCACCCCGGCCAACTGTCCTAGGAACAGCTCGGATGCATCCACCCGGATCACCTTGGCGTGCAGCTTTCCCTCGAACATGTCCATGACCATGTCGCCTTCGTTCAGACGCAACAGACCGTGGTCCACAAACACGCAGGTGAGCTGGTCGCCAATGGCGCGGTGGATCAGGGCTGCGGCCACCGAGGAATCGACGCCGCCGGACAGGCCCAGGATGACTTCTTCGTCGCCCACCTGTGCGCGGATTTTCTGCACCGCTTCTTCGATGTGGTCGCGCATGATCCAGTCAGGTCGCGTGCCGCAAATCTCCAGCACAAAGCGCTCCAGCAGCGCCCTGCCCTGCACGGTGTGGGTCACTTCGGGGTGGAACTGCACGGCGTAGTAGCCGCGGGACTCGTCCGCCATGCCGGCGATGGGGCAGGCATCGGTGCTGGCCATCAGCTTGAAGCCCGGGGGCATTTCAGTGACCTTGTCCCCATGGCTCATCCACACCTTGAGCATGCCGTGCCCTTCCGGGGTGTGGAAGTCCTCAATGCCCTTGAGCAACGCCGTGTGGCCCCGGGCACGCACTTCGGCGTAGCCGAACTCGCGGGTGTGCCCCGCTTCCACCTTGCCGCCCAGCTGCTGCGCCATGGTCTGCATGCCGTAGCAAATGCCCAGCACCGGCACCCCCAGCTCGAACACGGCGTCTGGGGCCTTGTCGTCCACCTCGTACACGCTGGCGTGGCTGCCCGACAGGATGACGCCTTTGAGCTGGCCGTCAGCCGCATATTCACGGACCCAGTCGCTGCTCACGTCGCAAGGGTGCACTTCGCAGTACACATGGGCCTCCCGCACGCGACGGGCGATGAGTTGGGTGACCTGAGAGCCGAAATCGAGGATGAGGATTTTCTGGTGCTGCATGGCGGTGCGGTGTGGGGCGGTCAGAAAGAAAAAAGCCGTCTCCCGGTTGGGAGGCGGCTTGAAGGGCCATCAGGCTCACTCGGCCCGGTAGTTGGGGGCTTCCTTGGTGATCTGCACGTCGTGGACGTGGCTTTCGCGAATGCCTGCCGTGGTGATCTGCACGAACTCGGCCTTGTCGTGCATGTCGGCAATGGTGGCGCAACCACAGTAGCCCATGCTGGCCTTCAGTCCACCCGCCATCTGGTACAGGATGGAGACAACGGACCCCTTGTAAGGCACTCGCCCCTCAATCCCCTCGGGCACCAGCTTGTCGGCGTTGGGGTTGGTGGTTTCGTCGTTTTCCTGGAAGTAACGGTCGGCAGAGCCCGCTTTCATGGCGCCGATGGAGCCCATGCCACGGTAGCTCTTGTAGCTGCGGCCCTGGAACAGGATGACTTCGCCCGGGGCTTCTTCGGTCCCGGCGAACATGCCGCCCATCATCACGGTGCCAGCGCCTGCGGCAATGGCTTTGGAGATATCACCGCTGTAGCGGATGCCGCCGTCGGCAATCAAAGGCACGCCCGTGCCCTTGAGGGCGGTGGCCACGTTGTCGATGGCGGTGATTTGAGGCACGCCCACGCCCGCCACGATGCGGGTGGTGCAGATGGAGCCGGGGCCAATGCCCACCTTGACGGCATCAGCACCGGCCTCAGCCAGCGCCAGAGCCGCAGCCCCGGTGGCGATGTTGCCGCCAATCACTTCCACTTGCGGGAAGTTCTGTTTGACCCAGCGCACGCGGTCGATCACGCCCTTGCTGTGCCCGTGCGCCGTGTCCACCACCAAGGCATCCACACCCGCTTTGACCAGAGCCGCCACGCGCTCCTCGGTACCCTCCCCCACGCCCACCGCAGCCCCCACCCGCAGGCGGCCCGCGGCATCCCGGGCGGCATTGGGGAAGTTCAGCTGTTTGGTGATGTCTTTGACGGTGATCAAGCCCTTCAGCTCGAACGCTTCGTTGACCACCAGCAAGCGCTCCAGCTTGTGTTTGTTGAGCAGTGCTTTGGCCGCCTCGGGGGTGGTTCCGTCGGGCACCGTGACCAGCCGCTCACGCGGGGTCATGATTTCGGAAACCTTGGCTTCCATGCGGGTTTCAAACCGCAGGTCACGCCCGGTGACGATGCCCACGACACGGCCGGCATCCACCACCGGAAAACCGGACACGCCCAGTTCGTCGGACAACTTCATGACCTGACGCACGGTGGTGTCGGGGCTGATGACCACAGGGTCCCGCAACAGACCCGACTCGTACCGCTTGACCTTGGCCACATGTGCAGCCTGTTCAGCGATGGTCAGGTTTTTGTGGACGATGCCGATGCCGCCTTCCTGCGCAATGGCGATGGCCAACCGCGCTTCGGTGACGGTGTCCATGGCCGCAGACACCAACGGCAAATTGAGCCGGATGTTGCGGGTGAACTGGGTGGCGAGGGAGGTGTCCTTGGGCAGGACTTGCGAGTAGGCGGGCACCAACAACACATCGTCGAAGGTGAGCGCGTTGCCGAGTAAACGCATGCGATAGCTCCAAAAACCGGATTGTACTCATCTGCTGGCTCCCACCGAAGCGGCAGGCGGCGCTACACTGCGGCGCATGCGCACCCTAAGTCCTTCGTCTCTCGTGTTGTGCCTCACAGCGGCGCTGTGCATGGCCGGTTCTGTCAATGCCTGGGCTCAGTGGGGCTGGACGGACAACAGCGGCAAAAAGGTGTTCAGTGACATGCCGCCACCGTCCGATGTGCCGGACCAGCGGGTGTTCTCTCGACCCGCAGGCAGCCGTCGCCCGGCGTCACCGCCTGCAACCCCGGACGCAACCGGTTCACAAGGAACAGCAGCAACTCCGGCTGCCACTGGCTCGTCGCCAGACAAGGCGGCTGCGGAATTGGAAGCCAAGAAGAAACAAGCCGAAGACGCACAACAGGCCAAGGAAGAAGCCAAGGCCAAGGCCGATGTGGCTCAGCAGGCCAAAGCCCGTGCAGACAACTGCCAACGGGCACGATCGGGCGTGGCCACACTGGACACGGGCGCGCCGTTGCGGCAGATGAACGACAAAGGCGAACGCGTGTTCATGGACGAAGCCCAGCGAGCCGCCGAGAAGCGTCGCCTGCAGGCCATCATCCAAAGCGACTGTTCGCGTTGAGCCCCTCAAATACTCAGTAACCGGGCTTGGCCCCTGCTCGCCGCTGGGCAAACAATCCTGCGGCCTTGCTGCCCTGTTTGTGAAAGCGTTCCCGCCGGGCAACCTTGGGGTCCACCTTGAGGTCGCGGTACAGCTCCACCCGGTCGTGGGGGCGCAGTTCGGTCTGCAGCGATGCCACCCGCCCCCAGATGCCATAGGTGAATGTCGCGTGGAACTCCAGTCCGAACCGATCGCGCCAGCCGCTGAGGGTCAGAACCGCCGCCAGGGTGGTTCCTTCGGGCACCACGATGTCCTGCTCCAGGACCTCCCGGGGTCCCGTGGCGCAGACGAGCGTGACGGGAAACGTTCGCTGGCTCATGAACCGTAGACAGCGTCAGCGCGTTTGACAAAAGCGTCAACCAGGCTGGCGGCAATCTTGTCGAACACCGGCCCCACCAAGCTGCCCAGCGTGGCACTGGAAAAGCCGTACTGGAGGCGAAAATCCACCTTGCAGGCCCGTTGGGAGCCATCACCCAGCGGGGTGAACTCCCAGGTGCCATCAAGCAGGGAAAACGGGCCGTCCACCAGTTTCATGGCCACGCGGCGGTCGGGCTCATGCGTGTTGCGGGTGGTGAAACTCTGCTTCAGGCCGGAGAGGGCCATGCCAATGCGAGCGGTCATGCCTGCGTCGGTGTGATCCAGCACACTGGCGTGGTCACACCAAGGCAAAAACTGCGGATAGCTTGCCACATCGGTCACCAGCGTGAACATTTCATGGGCGCTGTGCCACAGCAGGACGGACTTGTGAATGCTTTTCATACAATCGCTCGGACGTCGGGCATTGTATTCATCCCCTGTGCGGCCCGTGGGGTCGCGTCTTGACTCCCCATTCGCTCCCGTTGCTTCGCCGTCCTTTTTGCATGACCGCTTCCAAAAACCCTTCCAAAACAGCCTCCCATTCCGGCGCTCCCGCGACGGCCACCGTGCGCATCGCTGAGAACCGCAAGGCGCTGTTCGACTACCACATCGAAGAGCGCTACGAAGCAGGCATGGTGCTGCAAGGCTGGGAGGTCAAAGCGCTGCGCCAGGGCAAGGTGCAGCTGACCGACGGTTATGTGGTGATTCGCGATGGCGAGCTGTTCATCATCGGCTGCCAGATCAACCCCATCCGCTCCACCTCCACCCATGTGCCAGCAGAAGCCGCACGCACGCGCAAGCTGTTGCTGAACAAGGATGAGATTCGCCGCCTGGTGGGCAAGGTGGAGCAAAAGGGCTTCACCCTGGTTCCGCTGAACCTGCATTGGAAAGGCGGTCGGGTGAAATGCGACATTGCCTTGGCCAAGGGCAAGGCTGAGCACGACAAGCGCGACACCATCAAGGACCGCGAAGGCAAGCGCGAAGTCGAGCGCGCCATGAAACACCGCCAGCGCTGAGACGCTGACGAGGGGCCACTCAGCTCAGCGCGGCCAGCGGGTGCGCATGGGGCGGCCAGGGGCTCGCGAAAAACGGCTCCACCATGGCCGGGGTCACCCCGGACACCTGGGGAGGGTTCCAGCGCGGGGCGTGGTCTTTGTCGACGGCCAACGCACGGATGCCTTCCGCGGTTTCACTGTCGGCCCCTTGGCGTTGCAGGTGGGCGGTGTGGAAGCAGTGACGCACCATGTCGCGCTCCATGCGCAAATCGTCAGCCAGGCTCATGGTGCGGGCCCGGCGAATCTGCTCCAACACCACATGCAGCATCAGTGGGGAACGCCGGGAGAGCGCTTGCAATGCCTCTTGGGCAAACGGGCTGCTGTCCGCCGCCAACGAGGCCATGATGTCGGCCACGCTGGTCTTGGAAAAATGTTGATCTATTTGCGCCCTGGCGCTTTTAAATACTGGCGTTTGCGCTACAAATTTTGAAGAGACCAAGTGTTCTACCGCATTGGCCGATTCAAAAGGGGTGTTCCCCAACTCAGCCCACACCACGTTCAGTCGCGCGGCGTCGAAAAAGCCATCGGCCAGTCCAAACGCCACGGCATCGGCCGCTCCGATGACCTGTCCGGTGAGCGCCAGCCACTCGCCCACGCGCCCCGGGCAGCGGCTGAGGAAGAACCCTCCGCCCACATCCGGGAACAGGCCAATGCCGGTTTCAGGCATGGCCATCTTGGTGCGTTGGGTGACCACGCGCAGGCTGCCGCCCTGGCTGATGCCCATGCCGCCGCCCATGACCACACCGTCCATGAAGGCGATGTAGGGCTTGGGGTAGGTGTGGATGAGGTGGTTGAGGCGGTACTCTTCGGTGAAGAAATCTTCCAGCGCCGGATCGCCCGCCAAGGCCGCTTGGTGAAAGAAGCGAATGTCCCCGCCCGCACAAAAACTGTGGAATGGCCCTTCTTTGCCCATGCCGCGGATGGCCACCGCCAAGACCTGCGGGTCATCGCGCCACGCCAGCAACGTGGCCGTCAGTGCCCGAACCATGCCCAACGACAACGCGTTGAGGGCCTTGGGGCGGTTCAGTGTGATGAACCCCACACGCCCCTGGCACTCAGCCAGAACGTGATCGGCGTCGGGGGGCAAGTGGGGCTTCTCTGCAGTCATGGGGTGTGGGCGATCAGCAAACGGGTGTCCTGATCATGCCACGATGCCCGAATCGGCGCTGTTCTTTGCGGGCGCACGCTGTCGCCAGGCCAGCCATTCGTTGGTCACCAATGCACCGATGACCAAGGCCCCGCCCGTCAACACATCGCCCCCTGGGGCTTCGCCTGCCCCCACCCACGCGAGCAAGGTGCCAAACAGCACCTCCAGCAAGGCCAGCAGGGACACTTCTGGCGCACTCAAGACACGGGCGCACAGGACAGACAGCACGCAAGGAATGGCCAGCTGAAACAGGCCCAGCCCGCCCAGCAACAGCAGGTCGTGGCCGCTGGCGGCAAACGGCCAAGCCAACGGCAAGGTCACCATCGTGGACAGCACCGCCCCGAGCATGACCGCGGGCACCAGGTCAATGGCCGGAGCCCCGCCCTGCCCTGCACTGGCCCGCAGCCGATTGCGTTGCACCAGCGTCCAGTTGGTGGCTGCCGCAATGGGCACGCAAAACGCGACCAAAAAACCCAGGACACTGCCCCCCGCCAGTTGGCTGACAAACATCCAGGCAATGCCCATTCCCGCCACCACGATGGCCGCCCAGGTGCGGCGCGGCAGACGTTGGCCGGTGACCACCCGCGACACCACCGCCGTCAGCAGGGGCCCAGCCGCCAGCGTGACCAGCACGTTGGCCACGGTGGTGAGGGTCAGGGCCACCATGAAGGCGGTGAACATCACCGACCAGCACAGGCCCGACAGCCACAACATGCCACCCGCACGGCGGATCTTGGTCCACACCTCGGCGCCCTGCCACCACGGCAGGATGACGGCCAGGCTGAGCGCCGTGAAGGCGCTGCGCCAGAACGTGATTTCAAACGCCCGCGCAGCTTCCAGGTGACGGGTCACCACCCCGGCGGTGGACCACATCAAGGCCACCAGCACCATCAGGCCCACAGCCTTGCCGTGGGTCAGCTTGGACCCAGGCACTTCAGGCCTCGCGGCTGGCGCGCTTGCGTTCGTGTTCCTTCAGGTGACGCTTGCGCAGGCGAATGCTCTTGGGGGTGATTTCCACCAGCTCGTCGTCCTCGATGAACTCGACACCGTATTCCAGCGTCAGGTCGATGGGCGGGGTGATCTTGATGGCGTCTTCCTTGCCGCTGACGCGGAAGTTGGTCAACTGCTTGGTGCGGGTGGCGTTGACCACCAGATCGTTGTCGCGGCTGTGGATGCCGACGATCATGCCCTCGTACACCGGGTCGTTGGCGCGCACGAACATGCGGCCGCGGTCGTCCAGCTTGCCCAGGGCGTAGGTGAAGATCTCACCGTCGTCCATGGAGATCAGCACACCATTCTTGCGGCTGGCGATGTCGCCCTTGTGCGGCTCGTAGCTGTCGAAGATGTTGCTGATGAGGCCGGAACCACGGGTCAGGTTCAGGAACTCGTTGGAGAAGCCGATCAGGCCCCGTGCGGGAATGCGGTATTCCAGGCGGACACGGCCACGGCCATCGGGGTCCATGTTGACCAGCTCGCCCTTGCGCTCGCCCAGGGCCTGCATCACGCCGCCTTGGTGCTGTTCCTCGATGTCGGCGGTCACCAGCTCAATGGGCTCGCAACGCTCGCCATTGATTTCCTTGAACACCACGCGTGGTTTGGACACCGCCAGTTCGTAACCTTCGCGGCGCATGTTTTCCAGCAGGATGGTCAGGTGCAGTTCGCCACGGCCCGACACTTCAAAAATGCCGTCTTCGTCGGTTTCACGCACGCGCAGGGCCACGTTGTGTTGCAGCTCTTTTTGCAGGCGATCCCACAGCTGGCGGCTGGTGACGAACTTGCCTTCACGGCCAGCCAGCGGGCTGGTGTTGACGCAGAAGTTCATGGTCAGCGTGGGTTCGTCCACCTTGAGCATGGGCAGCGGCTGCGGGTTGGCCACGTCGGTCACGGTCACGCCAATGCCGATGTCGGCAATGCCGTTGATCAGCACGATGTTGCCGGGACCGGCTTCCGTCACTTGCACACGGTCCAGACCGTGGAACGTCAGCACCTGGTTGATGCGGCCTTTGACGCTCTTGCCATCCGGGCCTTCCATCACGACCACGTCCATGCCGGGCTTGATGGTGCCCTGGCTGATGCGGCCCACGCCGATGCGGCCCACGAAGGTGGAGAAGTCCAACGCGGAAATTTGCAGTTGCAGCGGAGCCGCCGGATCGCCTTTTTGTGCGGGCACGTGCTTCAGCACGGTGTCGAACAGGGCCGACATGTCCGGGCCCCACTGGGCACCTGGCTCGCCCTCTTCCAGCGAAGACCAGCCGTTGATGCCAGAGGCATACACCACGGGGAAGTCCAACTGTTCGTCGGTGGCACCCAGTTTGTCGAACAGGTCGAACGCAGCGTTGACCACCTTGTCGGGGTTGGCACCGGGCTTGTCCACCTTGTTGACCACCACGATGGGCTTGAGGCCCAGCGCCAGGGCCTTCTTGGTCACAAAGCGGGTTTGAGGCATGGGGCCTTCTTGGGCGTCGATCAGCAGCACCACACCGTCCACCATGGACAGGGCCCGCTCCACCTCGCCACCAAAGTCCGCGTGTCCAGGGGTGTCCACGATGTTGATGTGGGTGCCTTGCCAGCTCACGGCACAGTTCTTGGCCAGGATGGTGATGCCGCGTTCACGTTCGATGGCGTTGTTGTCCATCACGGTGTCCACCACTTTTTCGTGGTCGGCAAAGGTGCCGGACTGGCGCAGCAGCTGGTCCACCATGGTGGTTTTGCCATGGTCAACGTGGGCAATGATGGCGATGTTGCGGATTTGGGTTTGGCTCATGGTCGACGCTCGGGAATCAAGGAAAAAATCAAGACAGGGAAGGCAGAACGCACTGGGCGGCGATCTGCTCGATTTCGGGAGGGTTGAGCAGGCGCGTGGGCACCAGCTCGCCGGATTCAATGTGGGCCGTGCCCAGCAGGGCCGGGGTGCGTCCGTTCAGCGCAGGGCCGTACACCGACACCGCCGACGCATTGGGCAGCGCGGTGCGGCGGCGCAAGCCACTCAGAAAGCGCCCAGCATCCTCCGCGGCCAGCATGACCGGGTCATGACCGACCAGCAAGTCGTCCACCGGGCGAAGGGCGTTGAGGCGAGCGGATTCGTCCATGGCCTCCAGGTCGGCCAAGGTCATGCATTGGCCCTCGCCAAACCCGCCGGTTTGGGTGCGGCGCAAAAACACCAAGTGACCCACGGTGCCCAAGGCCCGTGCCACATCCTCACCCAAGGTGCGGATGTAGGTGCCTTTGCTGCACAAAACATCAATTTCAATAGCAACAAAGTCAGGGCAATCAAGCGAGACAGCCAGTTTCAGATCATGAATTTCAATGACCCGAGCCTCGCGCTCCACCACCTCACCGGCCCGGGCGTACTCGTACAAGGCCTTGCCGTCCTTCTTGAGGGCCGAGTACATGGGCGGCACCTGGGTCTGGGTGCCTGACAACTGGGCCGTCACCCGCTGCAAATCGGCCAGTTGAATGGCAGGGACTGGGGCGGTCTGGATCACCTCGCCTTCGCCGTCTCCTGTGCTGGTGGCCTGGCCCAGCCGCACCACGGCACGGTACCGCTTGTTGGCATCCAGGTGCAGCTGGCTGAACTTGGTGGCGGCACCAAAACACAACGGCAGCACACCGGTGGCCAAAGGGTCCAGGGTGCCGGTGTGCCCGGCCTTGTCGGCGCGCAGCAACCACTTGGCCTTCTGCAAGGCCTGATTGCTGGACAGTCCCAGCGGTTTGTCGAGCAGCAACACCCCGTGAACAGGGCGGCGCTGCACCCTGTTGCGGGGTTCAACGCTCATGGTCAGTCGCTGTCTTTGGCACGCGACGACACGGCCTTGGCAATCAAGGCGTTCATGTCGGCAGCGCGTTCGGTGGTGCGGTCAAAGTGGAAGTGCAAGGTTGGCACGGTGTGGATGTGCAAACGCTTGAACAGGCCGTTGCGCAAGAAACCGGCAGCCTGGTTCAAGGCCACCTCGGTTTCTTCCGGGTTGCCCACCAGCAGGCTGAAATAGACCTTGGCGTGGGCGTAATCAGGGGTGACCTCCACCGCATTGACGGTGACCATGCCCACCCGCGGGTCTTTCAACTCGCGGGCAATCAGTTCGGTCAGGTCGCGCTGGATCTGGTCCGCGACGCGGTAGCCCCGGTTGGGTGCAGACGATGGTTTGCGTGCCATGGTGTCCGCCTTTCAAGACCTGGAGGCGTCGGCCGCCGACATGGGCAGCCACCAACGATCCGCCCGCGGCACGTACAGCGCCTGGGGGTCGTGGGACATGAGCACGCGAACCGCCTGCCCCGTCACCCGCCACTCATCCACGAAACCGATGTAACGCGAGTCGGCACTGTTGTCGCGCGAGTCGCCCAACACCAGCAACTGTCCAGCGGGAACCTCCACAGGCCCAAAACGGCTGGCGGATGGCACGCCGGGCAGCTGGGCCACGTCCACCACCACCGGGCCCAAGTCCTCGCGCCAGATCTGCTCGTGCAACAGACCATGCTCGGAAGGCACGTCGCGTTCACCCAGCCAGCGCCGATCGGCCACCTTGCCGTTGATGTACAGCACGTTGTCACGCATCTCCACTTGATCGCCTGCCACACCCACCACACGCTTGATGAGGTTGACCTCGTCGCGCGGAGAGTCGAAGGTGATGACGTCGCCCCGTGCGGGATGAGACCAGCGAGCCACGTGGGTCAGCGTGAAGGGCAGACGCAGGCTGTACGCCAGCTTGTTGACCACCACGCGGTCCCCGGCCCACAGCGTGGGGTTCATGGACGAGGAAGGCACGTAGTTCCAGTCCGCCACGGCCGAGCGGAACACGAACATCAGCGACAGGAAGGCGATCAGCCCCCTGTGTTCCTTCCACCATCCACGGATCGACATGCGGTTGACTCCAGTTCCAGCGATCACAGCGTACGAGCAACTTCCTTGACTTCAAAGAATTCGAGCTGGTCGCCCTCTTTGATGTCGTTGTAGTTCTTGAGTTTCACGCCACACTCGAAGCCTTCCTTGACTTCGCGGACATCGTCCTTGAAGCGCTTGAGAGATTCCAGCTCGCCGGTGTAGATGACCACGTTTTCGCGCAGCAGACGGAAGTGCGCGGAACGCACCACCTGGCCAGACGTGACCATACAGCCCGCAATCGTGCCGATCTTGGTGGCCACGATGACGTTGCGGATCTCGGCCATGCCGATGATTTCCTCGCGCTTGTCCGGCGTCAGCATGCCCGACATGGCCGCCTTCACATCGTCCACGGCGTCGTAAATGATGTTGTAGTAGCGGATGTCCACGTCGTTGCCTTCGGCCACCTTGCGGGCGTTGGCGTCGGCGCGGGTGTTGAACCCAATGATGACGGCCTTGGACGCAATCGCCAGGTTGACGTCGGACTCGCTGATGCCCCCCACCCCGGCATACACCATCTGCACACGCACTTCGGCGGTGGACAGCTTGAGCAACGAGGCGGCCAGGGCTTCTTGCGAGCCTTGCACGTCGGCTTTGAGGATGATGGGCAGGGTCTTGACCTCGCCCGCGGTCATCTCGTTGAACACGTTCTCCAGCTTGGCCGCCTGCTGCTTGGCCAGCTTGGTGGTGCGGTACTTGCCCGCACGGTAGGTGGCGATTTCGCGGGCACGGCGCTCGTCCACCATGACCATGAACTCGTCGCCCGCCTGGGGCACTTCGGTCAGTCCCTGGATTTCCACCGGGATGGACGGACCCGCTGCCTTGGTGGCATGGCCGTTTTCGTCCAACATGGCCCGAACACGGCCATAGGTCTGGCCTGCCAGCACCACGTCACCGGTTTTGAGCGTGCCGGATTGCACCAGCACCGTGGCCACGGGGCCCCGCCCCTTGTCCAACTTGGCTTCGATCACCAGGCCCTTGGCCGACACATCCACCGGTGCCTTCAGTTCCAGCACTTCGGCTTGCAGCAGCACCTGCTCCAGCAGTTCGTCGATGCCCATGCCCGTCTTGGAAGACACGGCCACGAACGGAGAGTCACCACCGTATTCCTCGGGCACCACCTCTTCACCCACCAGTTCCTGCTTGACGCGCTCGGGGTTGGAGTCGGGCTTGTCGGCCTTGGTGATGGCCACCACGACGGGCACTTTGGCCGCCTTGGCGTGTTTGATGGCTTCCTTGGTCTGGGGCATCACGCCGTCATCGGCCGCCACCACCAGAATCACCACGTCGGTGGCCTGGGCGCCGCGGGCACGCATGGCGGTGAACGCCTCGTGGCCGGGGGTGTCGAGGAAGGTGAGCATGCCGCGCGGGGTTTCCACGTGGTAGGCCCCAATGTGCTGGGTGATGCCACCGGCTTCGCCCGCCGCCACTTTGGCGCGGCGGATGTAGTCCAGCAACGAGGTCTTGCCATGGTCCACGTGGCCCATGACGGTGACCACCGGGGCACGCCACACCGCTTCGGCGGCGTGTGCGGCCTGAACTTCTTCTTCGGTGAAGGCTTCGGGGTCGTCCAGCGCGGCTTGAACCGCCTTGTGGCCCAGTTCTTCCACCACGATCATCGCCGTGTCCTGGTCCAGCGACTGGTTGATGGTGACCAATTGACCCAGCTTCATCAGCTGCTTGATGACCTCGGACGACTTCAATGCCATCTTGTGGGCCAGTTCGGCCACGGTGATGGTTTCCGGCACGTGGATTTCCAACACCTTGGCTTCGGTCGGCGCCGCGAACGACGAGGTGTTGTCACGCTGGTCGCGGTCACCCTTGCGACCACCCTTGGGACCTCCCCGCCAATTGGTGCGCCCGCTGGACGTGTCACCACGGGTTTTGATTTCCTTCTTCTTGGAGGAATCGTCTTTCCATGTCGAAGACAGGTTTTCGGATTTGACTTCCTTCTTGCCGCCAGCCCCTACCGTGGCGACGGCCGGACGGGCAGCACCAGGAGCCCCCGGAGCGGCCGCGGGTTTGTGCAACGTGCCCTTGAGCGCCGCTTTGGCATCGGCCGGTTTGGCTTCGGGTTCAGGCTTCTTGGCCACCAGCACCTTCTTGGGTGCGGACATCATTTCGCGGATGGCGGCCGCTTCAGCCTCGGCCTTGCGACGACGCTCTTGCAGTTCTTTGGCCCGGGCTTCTTCCGCAGCCTTTTCGGCAGCCATCTTGGCTTGTTGGGCCTTGCGAAGGTCCTCTGCGCTGGGGGCTGCAGGAGCGGGAGCGGGGGCAGGAGCGGCAAGCACAGGCTTCTCCTCCACCGGGGCAGATGCGGTTGGAGCCACAGGCGCAGGCACCTCCACCGGGGCCGGCGCAGGGCGACGTTCGTTCGACGCACGGGCCGCCGCTGACAGCATGGCGGCTTCGGCTTGTGCCGCGGCACGAGCGGCCTCACGGTCGCGCTGGGCCTGGGTCACTTGGCTGGCCGCGGCTTGTTGCGCAGCCAGGGCGGCCTCTGCTGCGGCCTGTTCGGCGGCGGCTTCGCGGGCTTCCTGCTCCTCGCGCTCTTTGCGCTTGCGAGCCAGCTCTTCCTCTTGCTGGCGCAGCTGCTCGGCCTGATGCCGGGCCTCTTCTTCACGGCGCGCCAATTCGGCGGCTTCAGCCGCTTCGGCAGCGGCCCGTGCGGTGGCCTCGGGAGAGGGCTCGTCGTCGCGCTGGATGAAGGTGCGCTTCTTGCGCACTTCCACCTGAATCGTGCGGGCACGCCCCGTGGCGTCGGCCTGCTTGATTTCGGTGGTGGACTTCTTGGTCAACGTGATCTTCTTGCGTTCAGCGCTGGCGGTGCCATGGCTGCTTTGCAGGAAAGAAAGCAATTTCTGCTTGTCGGCCTCGGACACCAAGTCAGTGCCCGAAGACTTGGGCACACCGGCGCTGGTCAGTTGTTCCAGCAGGGTGTGGGTGGATTTATGCAATTCGGCGGCCAGGTCTGCAACGCTGATGCTCGTCATGGGTGATTTCTCCGTTTCAGCGTGTTTCAGGCCTGTGCTTCGTCACCGCTGAACCAGTGGGCACGTGCTTGCATGATGAGGGCCGTGGCTTCTTCCGCGGTTTGCCCCGTGATGTCCGACAACTCATCGGTGGCCAAGTCGGCCAGTTCGTCACGGGTGTGCACACCCGCGTCAGCCAGTTTGGTGATGAGCTCAGCCGTCAGTCCTTCCAGCGAGCGCAGGTCCTGGGTGACCTCTTCCACGCTCTCCTCACGGGCCAACTCTTGGGTCAGCAGTGCGTCTTTGGCACGGCTGCGCAGTTCGTTGACGGTGTCTTCGTCGAACGACTCGATGTCCAGCATTTCCTGCAGCGGCACATAGGCCACTTCTTCCAGGCTGGTGAAACCTTCTTCGATGAGGATGTCGGCGATTTCCTGGTCCACGTCGAGCTTGGACATGAACAGCTTGCGCACGGTGTCGGCCTCTTCGGCCTGCTTCTGCGCAGACTCGTCGGCGGTCATGATGTTGATGCGCCAGCCGGTCAACTCAGACGCCAGGCGCACGTTCTGGCCACCTCGGCCAATGGCGATGGCCAGGTTTTCTTCGTCCACCACCACGTCCATGGCGTGACGCTCTTCGTCCACCACAATGGATTGCACGTTGGCCGGGGCCAGCGCACCAATGACAAACTGCGCCGGGTCTTCACTCCACAGCACGATGTCGACGCGCTCACCCGCCAGTTCGTTGGTCACACCGTTGACGCGGGAGCCGCGCACACCGACGCAGGTGCCGATGGGGTCCACCCGCTTGTCGTGCGACAGCACGGCAATCTTGGCGCGGGAACCGGGGTCACGGGCGCAGTTCTTGATTTCGAGCAGACCCTGCTCGATCTCAGGCACTTCCTGACGGAACAGCTCGATCATGAAGGCAGGAGCCGAACGCGACAGCAGGATGGGGGCGCCGCGCAGCGTCAGGTCCACTTCCATGATCATGGCGCGCACACGGTCGCCCGTGCGGAAATTTTCCTTGGGGATCATTTCGTTGCGCTTGAGGCGGCCTTCAACCCGACCGCTTTCCACGATCAGGTCACCCTTGTCCATGCGCTTGACGGTGCCGACAAAAATCTTCTCGCCGCGCGACATGAAGTCGTTGAGCAGCATTTCGCGCTCGGCGTCGCGGATCTTTTGCAGGATGACCTGCTTGGCCGCCATGGCACCAATGCGGCCAATGGGCAGGCTTTCGATCGGCTTTTCGATGTAGTCGCCCACTTCAATGTCTTCGATCTCGTCGCGGGCATCGGTCAGCAACTCTTCGGCGTCGGGGTTTTGCAGGCCCGCTTCGTCGGGCACCACCAACCAGCGGCGGAAGGTTTCGTACTGGCCACTGTCACGGTCGATGACCACGCGAATGTCCACTTCGCCTTGGTACAGCTTCTTGGTGGCGGAGGCCAGGGCCAACTCGACCGCACCGAACACCACATCACGCTCCACGTTCTTTTCACGGGAGATGGCGTCTACCAGCATCAGGAGTTCACGGTTCATGTCAGTGGCCAGCCTTTCTTTGTTCTGTCGTCAAAATGTCGGGGTTGATGGGGTTCACTGTGCGGAATTGTCTGCAGGAGAAGCGGAATTGGCTTTGCGCCCCTTGAAGTCCACCACCGGGGCCAAACGGGCTTCGCGAATGTCATCCAGCGTGAATTGCAGGGCTTGCAAGGGAGCGGGCGCCCGCTTTTTGCTGACGCGCTGCCCGGGCTTGACGGCGGGGGCATCGGACCACACCACCTGCCAGTGCCCCTCGGTTTCTGCGGCTTCCAGCGTGCCGCGAAATTTCTTGCGGTTGGCGGCCACGTCGGACCCGGTGACCCCAATCGGCTGCTTGAGCGTGATGTCGACGGTTTCACCCACAAAACGGGCAAAGTCAGCGGCATGCCGCAACGGGCGGTCAATGCCGGGCGAGCCCACTTCGAGCCGCTTGTAGTCAACCTGCTCGACTTCGAGCAGGTATTGCAGTTGGCGGGTCACGACTTCACAGTCCTCCACCGTCACAAACTGCTGCGCTTGTCCGGCGGTGTAGGGCATGTCGATGGTGATCCGGAGCAAACCGCCTGCAGAACGTTCAATCTCGACCAGGTCATACCCAAGTCCAACGACCGTTTGTTCAACCGAGTTTTGCCACGCCATGGATGGATGCGCCGTTCCTACAACAAAAACTTCACAAGTGAATTGACCAAAAAAAACGGGCGGTGATTACCCGCCCGTTTGGTCGTGAAGTTCGTATTGTAGCGCGAGGCGCGGCACCAAGCAACACCTGGGATGTGTTTTTACCCGCCATCTGGCGCCACACCAGCACCGAACGCTCACATGTTCAACACCCACTGGATGATGTTCTTGGCCACAAAGCCCAACATGCCGAACGACAGCACCAGAAAAAGAATGAAAGTGCCGAACTTGCCTGCCTTGGCCTCAATGGCCAGATTGGCCACGATGAACAGCATGTACAAGATGAACGCGGTGACGCCCACCGAAAGACCAAACTGCGCAATTTGGCTTTCGGTGTACCCGAAGATGGTGTTTTCCATGGTTTGAACTGACGCATCGGCACCGTTGCCAATGCAAGGCAAGAGCGCGAGTATCGCTCAAGCCGCGTCAGTCAGTTCCACGTAAGCGTGCCAGCTGGCATGGCCCAGCACCGGAACCGCCACCAGCAAACCCACCAAGGCCGTGGCCATGGCTGCGGCGGTGATCACCATGATCAACACCGCCCACAGGGCCAAGGGCAAGGGCGACAGACCCACGGCGTTCCAGCTGGCCAGCACCGCATCGCGCACACCCACAGGCCGATCCACCAGCATGGGAATGGCCACCACGCTGGAGGCAAACATGGGTGCCGCCAAGATACCCCCCAGAAACAACCAGGTTTCGAACAGGCCCACGGCGGGGCTCAGGACGATGTGCCGCAAAAAATCAGCAGGGCTTTGGATGGGCACCGGCGACAACGCCGTGATGAGCGAGGCGGAGGTCATGACCCAGCCCGTGCCCGCCAACCCCAGCAACAGGCCGAAAACGATCAAGCGCCCGTCGAGCGAGCGCCACACCTTCACCACCTCCCCCATGCCCACACATTGCCCCTTGGCACATTCGCGGCTGACAAGGTAGAGACCGGTGGACAGGATGGGCGCCACGATCATGAAGCCCGAAAACGCCCCTGCCAACAGCCAGAAGCGATGGCCAGCCAAGACAATCAGCAGCCAGCCAAACAACGCCAACAAGCCTCCGTGCACCAAGCCCGGCACCGGGTTGCGAACAAAGTCTTTCCACCCCAGCGCAAGCCAACGGAACGGGGCGTTCATGTCCACGCTGCGAGCGGGCAAAGGAGGCATGGTGTTGATGAAGCTCATTGACTGGTCAGTTTAATCCGGGTAGGAAATTTGAATCCCCGGGTAAACGCTGACACCCCTGCCCCCGCTGGGGACAAGCCCATGCCCCTGCCCCGTGGTCAAGCGCCCAGGGCCGCGGCAATCAAACGCTGGGTGTACGGCTGCTGCGCTTGCTCAAACACCTCGTGCACGGAACCCGACTCCACCACCTGGCCCGCCTGCAACACCATCACCCGGTGGGCCATGGCCTGGACCACCGCCATGTCGTGGGTGATGAGCAAATAACTCAGGCCGCGTTCACGCTGCAAGCGCTGCAGCAAGGTCAGCACCTGCTTTTGCACGGTCACGTCCAGGGCACTGGTGGGTTCGTCCAGCACCAGCACGACCGGGTCCACCACCAGGGCACGGGCAATGGCCAGCCGCTGGCGCTGCCCCCCGGAGAATTGGTGTGGGTAACGCTGCAATAGGGCCTGTGCCTGAGGCGGCAACGCCCCGGCGGCGGCAGGCGCACCAACCCCTTGCGCCCACGGGGGCAGCAGCCCCACCTCGGCCAGGGCTTGGGCCACGCGCCAGCGGCGCTGGGTGGCGTCCCACTGGGGCTGGTGGAGTTCCAGTCCTTCGCCCACGATTTGCTCCACCGTCATGCGCGGCGAGAGCGACGAAAACGGGTCCTGGAACACCACCTGCACCCGCTGACGCTGACGCCGCAGCGCCAACGCGGACGCGGCCCAAGGCTGCCCCTCCAGCCACACCCGCCCGTCCACCCGGGCCACGCCCGACAGCAGGTTCAGCGCGGCCAACGCCAAGGTGGACTTGCCGGAACCCGATTCGCCCACCACCGCCAGGGTCTGCCCGGGCAGCAGCGCGAAATCGGTGGCCTGGAGCACGCACCGGTGGTCGTGCCCCCACCCCGCGCGCCAACCGGCGCGGCGCACCGGGTAGGCCACGCTGAGGCCCTGCCCCTGCAACACCGGGACGCAGGCACCCAGGTCCGTCACGGGCGGGGCTTGCGGGTCACGTTCGGGGCGGCTGTCGAGCAGTTTGCGGGTGTAGGGGTGTTGGGGATGCGCGAACACCTGGGCCACCGGGCCTTGCTCCACCAGCACACCCCGCTCCATCACCGCCACGCGGTCGGCGTGCTGGCGCACCAGTTGCAGGTCGTGGGTGATGAGCAGCAAGGCCATGCCCCGCTGCTTTTGCTGGGTGGCCAGCAACTCCAGCACCTGACCGCGCAGGCTCACGTCCAAGGCGGTGGTGGGCTCGTCGGCCAGCAGCAGCTTGGGGTTGCCCGCCAGGGCCATGGCGATCAGCACCCGCTGCCGCTGCCCGCCGCTGAGCTGGTGCGGGTAGGCGCGGGCTTGCTGCGCAGGTTCGGGCAGGCCCACGGAAGCCAACAAATCAATACCACCCTTCACAGCCACATCAAGCGATAGAGCCATTTTTTGCTGAAAAACTTCAGCAATCTGCTCACCCACCGTCATGAGGGGGTTGAGGGCGGTCATGGGCTCCTGGAACACCATGGCCACATCGCCACCGCGCACGCCTTGCCATTCGGGTTCCGACAGCGCCAACAGCTGGCGCCCGTCCAACTCAACCTGCCCCGTGACCGTGCCGCCGGGCACCAGGCCCAGCAGCGCCAGGGCGGTGAGGGTTTTGCCGGAACCCGACTCGCCCACCAGCGCCAGGCGTTCGCCCGCGTGCAGCTCGAAGTCCACCCCGCGCACCACGGCCTGGGGGCCGAAGGCGATGCCCAAGCCACTCACCCGCAGCAAGGGGGCGGACGCAGCGGACGGCGGCACGTCAGACCGCGCCGGGGGAATGGCAGTGGCGGTGGCAGCGAGCGCTGGGGCCGGGGCTGCAGCACGCCCATCCTCCGTGGGGGTGGAAGGCTCGGCATCGGCGTCGCTGGCCTTGCGCGGGTCCAGCGCGTCGCGCAGGGCATCGCCCATGAAAGTGAGCAGCAGCAACGTGACCACCAGCACGCCAAAGGTGCTGAGGGAAATCCACCAAGCGTCGATGTTGTTCTTGCCTTGCGACAGCAGCTCGCCCAGGCTGGGGGTGCCGGGTGGCACGCCCAGGCCCAGAAAGTCCAGGCTGGTCAGCGCCAGAATGGCCCCGCTCATGCGAAACGGCAGGAAGGTGACCACGGGCGTCAGGCTGTTGGGCAGGATGTGCCGGGTGATGATGTGCCAGTGCCCCACGCCCATGGCGCGGGCGGCGCGCACGTAGTCCATCTGCCGATTGCGCAGGAATTCGGCGCGCACGTAGTCGCTCAGGCCCATCCACCCGAACAGGCTCAGCAGCACCAGCAGCAAGGCCACGCTGGGGGCCAGCACCGCCGAAAAGATGATGAGCAGGTACAGCTCGGGCATGGAGCCCCAAATTTCCATGAAGCGCTGGAAGGCCAGGTCCGTCTTGCCGCCAAAGTAGCCTTGAATCGCCCCCGTGATCACGCCCAGGGCCACGCCGCTGGCGGTGAGGGCCAGCGCAAACAACACACTCACCCGAAAGCCGTAGAGCAGCTGGGCCAGCAGGTCTCGCCCGCGGTCGTCGGTGCCCAGCCAGTTGGCGGTGCTGGGCGGGGCCGGGTTGGGCTGCGTGGCAAAGTAGTTGAGGGTTTTGGCCCCATAGCGGTTGGGGGCGTACAGCGCCCAGCTGCCGGGCTGGTTCAGCTGCTGCTGGATGAAGGGGTCCAGGTAGTCGGCGGGGGTGGGAAAGTCGCCCCCGAAGGTGGTTTCCGGGTAGTCCACCCACAGCGGGGTGTACCACTGGCCCTGGTGGCGGACCAGCAGCGGGCGGTCGTTGCTGACCAGTTCGGCCATCAGGCTCAAGGCCACCAGCAGGCCAAAGACCAGCAGGCTCCAGTAGCCCAGGCGGTTGTGTTTGAAGCGCTGCCAGGCGCGGCGGGTGGGCGATGGGGAGGCCATGGACGTCATGCAGCGGCCCCTCAATCGAACTTGACGCGGGGGTCCACCCACACGTAACAGAGGTCGCTGACGAGCTTGGTGACCAGCCCGATCAGCGTGAACAGGTACAGCGTGCCCAGCACCACGGGATAGTCGCGGCGGATGACGCTTTCAAAACTCAGCAGGCCCAGCCCGTCCAGCGAAAACAGCGTTTCGATCAGCAGGCTGCCGGTGAAAAACGCCCCGATGAAGGCCGCTGGAAAACCGGTGACGATGGGGATGAGCGCATTGCGGAACACATGCCGCCACAGCACCTGGCGCTCGCTCAGGCCCTTGGCCCGGGCGGTCAACACGTATTGCTTGCGGATTTCCTCCAGGAAGGCGTTTTTGGTCAGCATGGCGGTCACCGCAAAGCTGCCCAGCACCATGGCGGTGACGGGCAAGGCGATGTGCCACAGGTAGTCCACCACGCGGGCACCCCAGCTCAGCTCCTCCCAGTTGGGCGAGGTGAGTCCCCGCAGCGGAAACCACTGCAACTGCCCGCCAAAAATCACCAGCAGGGCCACGCCCAGCACAAAGCCGGGAATGGCATAACCCGCCAGCAGCACCAGGGTGGTGACCAGGTCAAACCGGCTGCCCGCCCGCACCGCCTTGGCCACGCCCAGGGGCACGGCCACCGCGTAGCTGATGACAAAGGTCCACAGCCCCAGGCTGATGGAGACCGGCAGCTTGTCCAGCACCAGGGTCCACACGTCCTTGTTCTGGAAGAAGCTGCGACCCAGGTCAAACCGGGCGAACTGGCCCAGCATCTGCACAAAACGCTCGTGCGCGGGTTTGTCAAAGCCGTAGAGCGCCTTGATCTGCTCCAGCCGCTTGGGGTCCACGCCCTGACCACCGCGGTAGCTCAGGCCACCGCCCTCCCCGCCCGTGGCCCCCGGGGCCGCGGCCTTGGCTTCGGCCAGGTACTGCTCCACCGGCCCGCCGGGCACAAACTGGATGACCACAAAGGTGAGCAACAGCACCCCCAGCAGCGTAGGCACCATCAGCAGCAGGCGCTTGGCAATGTAGGTCCACATGGTCATTCACTCACAAAACAATAGCTGCTTGCGCTTGTATAAAAAGCGCTGGATGCCATTTTGATCATTGATTCTTGCTCCACCAGGTGTCGATCACCCAGGACTCCACCTGCGAGGTGTGCGCGGGCATCTGGGCCGGGCGTTCCAGCCGGTGCGGGTTGTAGACCAGCCGGTGGGTGGTGGACGACCATTGCGGAATCAGCACATGCTGGTGCACCACCGCCCGCTCCAGCGCCCGGCAGGCGGGCAGCAGCTGGTCGCGGGTCTTGGCCTCGGTCATGGCACGGACCAGGGTGTCAACCGCCGGATTTTTCAGCCCCGGCAGGTTGCCCGAGCCTTCGGTGTCAGCCGCCTTGCTGCCGAACAGGTCGGCAAACTCCTGGCCGGGGTTGGCGGTGCCGGGGTAGGCAATGCTGGTGATGTCGAACTCGAACTTGTCCAGCCGCTGCTGGTACAGCGCAAAGTCCACCGGGCGGAACTGCAGGCGAATGCCCAGCTTTTCGAGGTTGCGCATCCACGGGGTCACCACCCGGGCACCGGTCTCGGCGCTGTCCAGGTACTCCAGCTCCAGGGCCTGGCCTTGGGCGTTGCGCAGGGCACCGTCGCGGTAGGTCCACCCGGCATCGGCCAGCAACTGGCGGGCCTGGCGCAGGTTGTCGCGCAGGCTGTGGGCGCCGTCGGTGCGGGGCGGCTCGGCCATGGGGCCAAAGACGGTGGATGGCAGTTGCGCACGCCACGGATTCAGCAAGGTCAACTCCGCGGCGCTCGGTTCCCCCGTGGCCTGGCAATCGGTGTTGCCGAACAGGCCCTTCACCCGCTGGTAGGCGCCGTAGAACATCTGGCGGTTCATCCACTCGTAGTCCAGCGCCAGGCCCAGGGCCTGACGCACCCGCACATCGGCCAACCACGGTTTGCGGGTGTTGAGCACGTAGCTCTGAAAACCGGTGGGCAGGCGGTGGGGCAGTTCCAGCTTGACCAAATCGCCGCGGTCAAAGGGGCGGCCGGTGACACGCCGCGCCCAGTCGCCCGCCGAGAAAAAGCGCTGCACGTCAAACTCACCGGCCTTCAGCGCCTCCAGCCGGGCGGTGTTGTCCTTGTAGATCTTGACGGTGACGCGCTCGAAGTTGCCCGTGCCTTGGCGCACGTTGAGCTTCTGGCCCCAGTACCGGGGGTCGCGCACGTAGGTGATGTCCTTGCCAAAGCGCACCGGGCCAACGCGGTACGGGCCACTGCCCACGGGCTCTTCGGTCACCACCTCGCTGAAGGGTTTGCCCTCGCCCCAACGGTGGCTGAACACGGGCAGAGCACCCACGGTCAGCGGCAGCTCGCGGTTGGCGCGTTTGAAGCGAAAGCGCACCTCGCGGCTCTGGGCCGGGTTGCCCAGCACCTCCACCCCGACCACGTCGTCCAGCAGGGTTTTGTAGGCGGGTGAGGTGTGCGGGCCCAGCAGCGTGTCCACGCTGTGTTTCACGTCGCGGGCCAGCACCGGGTCGCCGTTGTGGAAACGCGCCTCGGGCCGCAGCCGGAAGGTGGCCGACAAGCCATCGGGGGCCACGCTCACGTCTTCGGCCAGCAGGCCGTAGGCCGAGGCGGTTTCGTCCAAGGAACCGATCAGCAGGCTTTCGAACAGCAGCTCCGACAGGTAAGCAGGCGCCGCGCCCTTGAGGGTGAAGGGGTTGTACTTGTCGAAGGTGGACGTTCGCTGGTTGCTGACCAGCCGGATTTCGCCACCCTTGGGGGCCTGCGGGTTGACGTAGTCGAAATGGGCGAAACCTGCCGGGTACTTCAGGTCGCCCCACAGGGCATAGCCGTGGGCGGCCCAGGCTGGCGGGGCGGCGGCGGTGGCCCCCAGAACGGCCAGGGCGGTGGCGGTGACAAGCTGCAAAAGTCGCATGGCGGCATTGTGCATGCTCCACCCGGGCACACGGGTTTTGGGGCCCTTTGCGAGGACCTCAGAAGCTACATATAAAAATAGCCTCTAGCGCTTTATCAATAAGCGCAAGAAGCTATGTTTTCAGGAGTAAACCCAGCGCCGTGTGCGGGTGCTGGCCCCGGGGCCGTCAGGCCCGCTTCACGCAGTCGGCGAAGTAGGTCTTGATGCCATCGGCGTTGGTGGTCTCCACCAGGCCGTGGATGTCGGTCTCGAAGCCGGGGCAGGCCTTGGCAAACTCGCGGTTGAACTTGAGGTAGTCCACGATCTTCTTGTTGAACACCTCGCCCGGGATCAGCAGCGGGATGCCCGGCGGGTACGGCGTGATGAGGCTGGTGGCCACGCGGCCTTCCAGCTCGTCAATGCCCACACGCTCGGTGGTGCGGTGCGCAATGTGGGCAAAGGCGTCGCTGGGCTTCATGGCCGGGGTCAGCTCGCTCAGGTACATGTCCGTGGTCAGGCGGGCAATGTCGTGCTTGGCGTACAGCGCGTGCACGTGCTGGCACAGGTCGCGCAGGCCCATCTGCTCGTAGCGCGGGTGCTTCTGGCAGAACTCCGGCATGGTGCGCCACATGGGCTGGTTCTTGGCGTAGTCGTCCTTGAACTGTTGCAGCGCGGTCAGCAGCGTGTTCCAGCGGCCCTTGGTGATGCCGATGGTGAACATGATGAAGAAGCTGTAGAGCCCCGTCTTTTCCACCACCACACCGTGTTCGGCCAGGAACTTGGTGACGATGCTGGCCGGAATGCCGGTGTCGGCAAAGCTGCCGTCCAGGTCCAGGCCGGGCGTGACGATGGTGGCCTTGATCGGGTCCAGCATGTTGAAGCCCGGGGCCATGTCGCCAAAGCCGTGCCAGGTCTTGCTGGTGGCGGCTTCGCTCATGCCCTCGGTGCCTTTGAGCACCCAGTCGCTGGCGCGGCCAATGCCTTCGTCGGCCAGCACCTCGGGGCCCCAGACCTGGAACCACCATTCGTCGGCCCCGAACTCGTCGTCCACCTTGCGCATGGCGCGGCGGAAGTCCAGCGCCTCCAGCAGGCTTTCCTCCACCAGGGCACGCCCGCCGGGCGGCTCCATCATGGCGGCGGCCACGTCGCAGCTGGCGATGATGGCGTACTGCGGGCTGGTGCTGGTGTGCATCAGGTACGACTCGTTGAACAGATGACGGTCCAACTTGGTGGCCTGGGAGTCCTGCACCAGCACGTGGCTGGCCTGGCTGATGCCCGCCAGCAGCTTGTGGATGGACTGGGTGGAGTACACCACCGACTCCTTGGGACGCGCCCGCTTCTTGCCCATGGCGTGGAAGCTGCCATAGAAGGGGTGGAAGCCCGCATGGGGCAACCAGGCCTCGTCAAAGTGCAGGTTGCTGACGTAGCCGTCCAGCATCTCCTTGATGGTTTCGGTGTTGTACAGCACCCCGTCGTAGGTGGACTGCGTGAGCGTCAGGATGCGGGGCTTGACCGCATCGGCATCCACCCCGGCCAGCAGCGGGTTGGAGCGGATCTTGGCCTTGATGGCGTCGATCTCGAACTCGCTTTGCGGAATCGGGCCGATGATGCCCCAGTGGTTGCGCGTGGGCTTGAGGAAGACCGGAATCGCGCCGGTCATGATGATGGCGTGCAGGTTGCTTTTGTGGCAATTGCGGTCCACCACCACCACGTCGCCCGGTGCCACCGTGTGGTGCCACACGATCTTGTTGCTGGTGCTGGTGCCGTTGGTCACAAAGAAGCAATGGTCCGCATTGAAGATGCGGGCGGCGTTGCGTTCGCTGGCGCCGATGGCGCCGTTGTGGTCCAGCAGCTGGCCCAGTTCTTCCACGGCGTTGCACACGTCGGCGCGCAGCATGTTTTCACCGTAGAACTGGTGGTACATCTGACCGATGGGGCTCTTGAGAAAGGCCACGCCACCGGAGTGCCCGGGGCAGTGCCACGAGTAGGAACCGTCTTCGGCGTAGTCGAGCAGCGCCTTGAAGAACGGCGGCTGGATGCTTTCCAGGTAGCTTTTCGCCTCACGGATGATGTGACGCGCCACAAATTCGGGCGTGTCCTCAAACATGTGGATGAAACCGTGCAGCTCGCGCAGGATGTCGTTGGGCAGGTGGCGGCTGGTCTTGGTTTCGCCGTGGATGTAGATGGGCACATCGGCGTTTTTCCAGCGCACTTCCTCGATGAAGTTGCGCAGGTTCAGCACCGCGGGGTCCAGGTCCGGGCCGGGGGTAAATTCTTCGTCGTCGATCGACAGGATGAAGGCGCTGGCGCGGCTTTGCTGCTGGGCAAACTGGCTCAGGTCACCGTAGGTGGTCACACCCACCACCTCGAAGCCCTCGGCTTCGATGGCCTGGGCCAAGGCGCGGATGCCCAGGCCTGAGGTGTTTTCAGAGCGGTAGTCTTCGTCGATGATGACGATGGGGAAGCGAAATTTCATGTCCGGGCCTCAGAGCGAAAAGGCGACAACGCGCATGCCATGGAACGGAAAACGACATGCACAGACAACAAAAAAGCCACTGATCTTGACTCCAGTGGCTTTCAATTTCGTGAAACTTGTTTATTTTGCAAACAAGCCCTGGCGGAGAGGGCGGGATTCGAACCCGCGGTGAGTTTTACCCCACACACGCTTTCCAGGCGTGCGACTTAAACCGCTCATCCACCTCTCCGCGAAGCCTCAAATTATAGCCACATTTTGGCGATGTTTTGAAGCTCAGTAGGCATTTTCGCCGGTGAACCCTTTGAACACCGTCATGAAGATGATGCGAAGGTCAAACCACAACGACCAGTGCTCGATGTAATAGATGTCGGCACGCACCCGCGCCTCCATCTTCTCCAGCGTGTCGGTTTCACCGCGAAGTCCATTGACCTGTGCCCACCCCGTGATGCCGGGCTTGACCTTGTGGCGCAGCATGTAGCGGGGAATCAGTTCGCGGTACTCCATGTTGTGGGCAATGGCATGGGGGCGTGGCCCCACGATGCTCATGCTGCCTTGCAGCACGTTGATGAACTGGGGCAGCTCATCCAGGCTGGTGGCCCGCAAGAAGCGCCCCAGCGGGGTGATGCGGCTGTCGCCCCGGGTGGCCTGGGTCACACCCAGGTCTTCCTGGTGCACGTACATGCTGCGGAATTTGTAGACGTCAATGGTCTCGCTGTTCCAGCCCAGCCGCTTTTGCTTGAAGATGACCGGACCGCTGGACGTGAGCTTGACCGCCGCCGCAATCACCAGCAACAACGGCGAAATGAGGGTGAGGATGAGCAAGCCCAGGATCTTGTCCTCCAACCACTTGACCAGCTGGTTGCCCCCCTCCATGGGGGAGCTGGAAATGTCCAGCATGGGCACCCCCACCACAATGGACACCCCGTGGTTGACCAACTGCAACATGGTCAGGTCGGGCACCAGGCGGATGTTGGCCGTGCTGTGGCGAAGTGTGTGCAACACGTTCTCGGCCGCTTTCATGTCGCCCGGCTGCTGGCAGATCCAGACTTCGTCGGGGTTGAGTTTGGCCACCACCTCTTCCAACATCTTGGTGCTGTCGCCAAGCGTAACCCCCACCACCTTGTAGCCAGTCCAGGCCGAGGCCTTGACCCGCCGCCGGATGTCCTGGATGGAGCGGCCTGAGCCCACCAGCAACACCCGCAACTCGTTCACGCCCGTGCCCTGCAGCCAGGACATGAAGAAATACAAGGACACCCGCCCCAACCAGGTGAGCAACAGCCCTCCCAGGGCCCAGGTTCCCAGCCAAATCCGCGAGTAGTCCTCGCTGGTCTTGGTCAGCACCAGCCAGGTCATGACCATGCCCCAGGTGATGATCCACGCCAAGGCCACCCGCCCAAGCATGGCCGGCAATTGCCCGCCGCGCCATGCGCGGTACACCAGCGATGACGTCAGCATCATCAGAAAAGACGATGCAAGCAACAGCTGGATGACCGAGCCCGGGGCCTCAGCAAACGATTCCCGAAACCGCCACATGTAGGCGAGCACGCCCGCCAAAGCAAAAGCGGTCCAGTCGGACCACTGAACCGCAAAACCCATGAAGGAGGCGCTTTTTCGCAGCCTGAACGTACCCAACTGACGACCTTTCGTCCAACGTTGACTCCCCTGCCGAACCATTATGGTGGCTTGTCATTGCAGCTTCCTGTGGGTTTCCGCAACACCAACAAAAAAGCCACCTTCCGGTGGCTTTTTTGAGAACTAAGTCAGGGATGTGGGGTCAGCGAACCACAGCCAGGGACTCACGCACGCCCTTCTTATAGGTGAACAGGGTGAGTGCACCGTTCTTGATGTCGCCCTTTTCGTCAAAGGCGATGGTGCCAGTCACGCCCTTGTAGCCATTGGTGGCGGCCAATGCGGGGAGGTATTTCTCAGGGGCAGCCGAACCTGCACGCACCATGGCGTCAACCATCACCTTCACGGCGTCATAAACATACGGGGCATACACCTGAACATCGGACCCGAACTTGGCCTTGAAGTCGGTACGGAACTTCTCCATGCCCGCTTTTTCTTCGCCTTCCACACCACCGGCTTCGGCGCAGTAGACCTGCTCGTCACCCAAGCCGTCACCGGCCAGCTTGGGCAATTCGCCGGAGCAAATGCCGTCACCGCCCATGAACTTGGCTTTGACGCCCAGTTGCTTCATCTGCTTGAGCATGGGGCCGGCCACCGCGTCCATGCCGCCAAAGAACACCACATCGGGCTTCTTGCCCTTCAAGGTGGTCAGGATCGCATTGAAGTCGGTGGCCTTGTCGTTGGTGAACTCGCGGCCCACCACCTTGCCACCCGCCGCCGCAACCGCCTTCTCAAACTCGTCGGCCACCCCTTGGCCATAAGCGGTGCGGTCGTCGATCACCGCCACGTTCTTGGCCTTGAGGGTTTCAATCGCGTAACGCCCCAGCGTGGAGCCCAGGTGCACGTCATCCGCCACCACCCGGAAGGTGGTCTTGAAGCCCTGGCGCGTGTATTTGGGGTTGGTGGCCGACGGAGAAATCTGCGGCAACCCGGCTTGGCTGTAGAGCGACGAGGCGGGGATGGTGGTGCCTGAGTTCAGGTGGCCCACCACGCCATTGACCTTGGCGTCGATCAGCTTTTGGGCTGCGGCCGTACCCTGCTTGGGGTCAGAGGCATCGTCTTCGGCCAGCAGCTCAAACTTGGCGACCTTGTCACCAATCTTGATGCCAGCGGCATTGAGCTCGTCGACCGCCATGCGGGCACCGTTTTCATTGTCTTTGCCCAAGTGGGCAATCGCCCCACTGGTGGGGCCCACATGGCCAATTTTCACCACCAGTCCAGCACCGCTGGAAGCGGACGCTGCGCCAGCGGAAGCACCGGTGGCCGGAGCCTCATCCTTCTTGCCGCAAGCGGCCAATGCGACAGCCGCAGCAATCACGGCAAGTTTCAATGTTGGGTGCATAAGAATCCTCAAATGAAGTGAGCCAAAACCGCCAATGGACAGGGCATGCGACGCGGTGGATCGCATGGTTGTGCACCTTACTCGAAAATCAATGGGCGGCTTGGGAGTGAAGAAGACTTGCGACTCCAAAATCACTTGCGGCGTGCGGTTTGAACACCTTCCACGTCCTTGAGGCTTTGCAACACACGCTTGACCCGGGATGAGTCGGACACTTCCGCGGTGAACGTCATGGAAGCCATTCCCCTCATCGACTGCGTTTGCACCCCGATCACATTGATTTTCTCCTTGGAAAAGACTTCGGAGATGTCCCGCAGCAAGCCCTGCCGGTCCCTGGCCTCCACGGCAACATCCACCGGGTAAAACACCCCGTGGCCTGCACCTGGCGCACGTTGCTGGCGCCATTGCACGGAGATCACCCGATCGGGATGCGTCCGGACCAAATAACGGAAGTCATGGCAATCCGCTCGGTGAATGCTCACCCCTTTTCCACGGGTGACAAACCCCCCAATGGCGTCCGGCGGCACGGGTTTGCAACACTTGGCCAGCTGCGTGAGCATGCTGTCCACACCCACCACCAGGACCTGCCCACCCGACTGCGAGGTGCTCTTGCGCGCCTGGACCACGGGCACGGCATCTTCAGGCAATGAGGCCTCGGGCGGCGACAACTGGCTCTCCACCGCCTTGAGCGACAGCTCGTCCTTGCCCACCACCTCAAACAACTGCTGACTGCTGGAAAACCCCATTTGCAGCGCCAAGTCATCCAGCGCCAGCGAGGTCTTTCCTTCGCGCTGAAGCAGCTTTTCAACCGCCTCCCTGCCGCGTGCAATGGTGGATTCCAACGCCAATGAGTTGAACCAGGCGCGCACCTTGGCGCGGGCACGCGGGCTGGCAAGGTAGCCCAGGTCGGCGTTGATCCAGTCGCGAGACGGTCCGCCTTCCTTGGCTGCCAGGATTTCCACGGTTTGCCCACTTTTGAGCGGGGTGTTCAACGGAACCATGACCCCGTCCACCTTGGCTCCACGGCAACGGTGCCCCAGTTGGGTGTGAACGGTGTAGGCGAAATCCACCGGCGTTCCTCCCGCAGGAAGCTCGACGATGGATGCGTCCGGGGTGAACACGTATATCCGGTCGTCAAACAACGCCGACGTGGTGCCACTGATGTCCTGCTCCCACGCCAGCAACTGCCTCAACACCGCAATTTTGTTGTCGTACTCCGACGACGCCGAGACACCGGCATAACCCTTGGCCCCAGCTTCCTTGTAAGCCCAATGGGCCGCAACCCCATGTTCGGCATGGTCGTGCATGTCCTGCGTTCGAATCTGGACTTCAATGGCACGCCCCTGCCCGTCTCTCACGACCGTGTGCAGCGACTGGTAGCCATTGGGCTTGGGTTGCGCAATGTAGTCGTCAAACTCTTCCGCGATGGGGGTGAAGCGGTCGTGCACCCAGGCCAGCACGGCATAACAATCGGCCACCGTGCTCACCACCACGCGCACGGCCCGGATGTCGAACACCCGCCCAAAGTCCAGCGACTTGCCGCGCATTTTCTTGGCAATGCTGTAGATGTGC
Source organism: Hydrogenophaga soli (assembly GCF_054777695.1). Taxonomy (NCBI): domain Bacteria; kingdom Pseudomonadati; phylum Pseudomonadota; class Betaproteobacteria; order Burkholderiales; family Comamonadaceae; genus Hydrogenophaga; species Hydrogenophaga soli. Next base: position 95,852 of record NZ_BAAHAK010000007.1, read on the forward strand.
TTGGGCCGCCCTTGGACCTGTGCATCGATGTGTTGCGCCGCCAGTTCAGATTCAAACTGCGCACGCAAGCCCATCATGTAGGTTTCCCGCTCTGTGCGCTTTTCGTCCAGCATGCGGGCAATCTGCTTGTAGTTCTCCGGCTCCAGGAACCGGAATGCCAAATCCTCCAACTCCCACTTGATCTGCCAAATCCCCAGCCGGTTGGCCAAAGGGGCAAACACGTGCAAGGCTTCCCACGCCAACTCATGAGGGGGAAGGCGCTTGCTGGCCGCGAAATACCGCAGCGTTTGCAGGCGCGATGCCAGGCGCAGCATCACCACCCGCAGGTCTCGCGAAAACGCCAGCAACATCTTTCGGATGTTTTCGGTCTGACTGGCCGCCAACTCGGACACCGGCGGCTTGGGGGCAGGGTGGGCGTCCAGGGAAACCGATTCCGTTCGGTCCTGTCGAGCCTGCTTGGCCATCAAGCGGGCCTGGCGCTGCAATTGGATCAAACGGGAGGCTTCATCGGCCAGGTCGGCGTAGCCCGTGCCAAACGCTTTCGCGATGACGTCCCGCGGACGGTTCAGGTGCTCCCAGGCGTAGACCAGGTAGCACGACGTTTTCATGGCCTCCGAGCCGCCAATGACCTCCAGGATGCCCACCACGGCATCGGCGTGCGCCAGGATGTTTTCACCCGTGTCCAGCTCGGCATTGGCCAGCAGTGGTTCCGCAAAGGCCCGCGCCCGGGCGGCCGGCACCGACAGTTCACCGTCCTTGTCGGCGGTGGCGGTCAAGATCAGGCTGGGCGTTTCACCGGATTCGGTCGGGCCAGACCATCCTGCGGTCGATGCCTTCAGGATGCCATGCTGCTCGGTTTCGTGGCTGATGCTTTTCATGCAGACAACAAGAACGCTTGTACCAGAGCCAATTGGGGCTCTGCGACCAGTGTGGGGGCGTGTCCCACACCTTCAATGTCCACCCGGGTGGCTCGCGGCCCGGTGATGGACATCCGATGTGCCGTTTCCTCGCTGAGCAAGTCCGACTCGGCCCCCCTGAGCAGCAACACCGATTGACGCAATGTCTCGTAAACCTGCCAAAGCAATGCCTGCCCTTCCTGGGCCGCCTGCGCCGCAGTGTGTGCCGTGTGCACCTTGAACGGCGCCGCAATGGCGGGGTCGTAATGCAACACCCACTGAGCCCCTTGGCGGCGAAACATGGGTTCGGACAGCCCCTTCCATTGCTCCGGCGTGTGCGGACCAAAAGAGCGGGAGATGGACCACAGGTAGTCAGCCCCCTCCTCCAAACGGTCAAACGCCGGGGCCTTGCCCAGGTACTCGCCAATGCGCAACAGCGCGTCCGGCTCAATCGCGGGCCCCACGTCGTTCAGCACCAGACGACGAAGCGGCAGCTCGGACTGCGCCGCCACCAGCATGCCAATGAGCCCGCCCATGCTGGTCCCCACCCAATCGAAAGTGGTCACCCCTTGTGCCGCCAGACGGTGCAGCAGCGCCATCATGTCGGCCACGTACACCGGCATTTGATAAGCCATGGGATCTTCCAGCCAATCGCTCTGGCCTCGCCCTGGGGCATCCACGCAGATGACCCGGACATGCGGACTCAACCGACGGGCCAGGGTGTCAAAGTCCCGCCCCTGCCGACTCAGGCCGTGCACACAAACCACGGCATGGGACAGGTCTGACGAGGGCGTCACCCAATCCCAATAAGCCAACCGCCTCACAGGCGAAGAAGACGTCTGTCCTGTCTGGGGCCGGGCCGCGGGTGGACCAAGCCGTTCGAGGTACGAAAGAACGGGCTGATTCAAAGACATTCGCCGACGGTAACACGATCAGGCTTTCAAATCCGCCGGGTCGTCAGCGTCGGGCCGGGTGATATTCGGAATAATCGGACCTGCAGGACACCCTCGCGCTCACCCCTTTTGCACGCCCTCAATCAGGAGTCATTCATGATGTTGAAAAACAAAACCGCCCTCGTCACAGGATCCACCAGTGGCATCGGCTTGGGCATCGCCAAAGCCCTGGCACGCCAAGGAGCCAACATCATGCTCAATGGCTTTGGTGACATCGAAACCGCCAAGGCGGAAGTGGCCTCGTTGGGCGTGCGTGTCGGGTACCACGGTGCGGACATGAGCAAACCCGCAGACATCGAAGCCATGATGGCCGCCGCCGCCCAGGAGTTTGGCCAGGTGGATATCCTGGTCAACAACGCTGGCATCCAGCACGTGGCCAGCGTGCAAGATTTCCCCGTCGAGCGTTGGGACGCCATCATCGCCATCAACCTGTCCAGTGCGTTTCACACCACACGCCTGGCCCTACCCTCCATGCTCCAGGCCGGATGGGGACGCATCATCAACGTCGCGTCGGTCCATGGCCTGGTGGCGTCGGCACAGAAGGCGGCTTACGTGGCGGCCAAGCACGGCATCTTGGGATTGACCAAGGTCACCGCCCTGGAGACTGCCACCACCGGCGTGACCTGCAACGCCATTTGTCCGGGTTGGGTGTTGACGCCCCTGGTGCAAAAGCAAGTGGATGCCAAAGCGGCCGCCTTGGGGCTCTCGAACGAGGAAGCCAAGCGCCAGTTGCTGGCTGAAAAAGAGCCTTCACTGCAGTTCACCACGCCCGAAGAACTGGGGGAGTTGGCGGTGTTCTTCTGCTCGGGTGCCGCCAACAACGTCCGCGGGGTGGCTTGGCAAATGGATGGAGCCTGGACCGCGCAGTGACCCACCTGTTGGCGTATCAAACGCCAATACAAAACACCGGCCGACCACCTGTGCGCAACTGTAAGCAGGTGTGACAGCCATTCATCAGGGCATGAAAAGCCCACAGAATCGGGGCTGAAGCTGACCCACCTTTCAACACCATGAGTACCGCACCTTCTGTGGCCGACACCCCCAAAAACCGGGCCGACAAAATCCTGGTGGTCGATGACGACGAGCGCATCCGAGACCTGCTGCGCCGTTACCTGACCCAGCAAGGCTACGTGGCCATCGTGGCCGATGGGGGGGCCAGCATGACCCGGGTGATGCAACGAGAAGGGGTGGACCTGATCGTGCTGGACCTCATGATGCCCGGGGAAGACGGCTTGTCGGTCTGCAAACGACTCCGCAATGCTGGGAACAGAACCCCCATCATCATGCTCACGGCCAAGGGCGACGAAAACGACCGAATCGTGGGGCTGGAGCTGGGGGCGGACGACTACCTGCCCAAACCCTTCAATCCCCGTGAGCTGCTCGCCCGCATCCATGCCGTGCTGCGACGCCGCCCCATGCCCGAAGCCCCCGGAGGCCCGGCGGCGGACGATGGCGTGGTGACGTTTGGTGACTTTGAGCTGGACCTGAGCCGCAGAACCTTGCTCAAGGACGGCAACCTCATCTCCCTGACGACAGGCGAATTTGCCATGCTCAAGGCACTGGTTCGGCACCCCCGAATCACCCTGAGCCGGGAACGGTTGGCTCAGTTGGCCAGGGGACGGGAGCTAGAAGCTTATGACCGCAGCCTGGACGTGCAGGTCAGCCGCCTGCGCAAGATGATCGAGGACGACCCCACCAACCCGCGCCACATCCAGACCGTGTGGGGCGTGGGTTATGTGTTCATCCCGGACCCCGCCGTCCATGGCTGAACGCGTGGGGTGGTTGCGCCTGAGCCTCTTTTGGCGCACTTTCCTGGCGCAAGTGGCGCTGATCGCCATTTGTTTGCTGGCTTGGGTGCAAACCTTCGTGGCACTGGAGTTTGAACCGCAGACCCTGCAAAGCGCCAGTCAGATTGCGTCACTGGTCAACCTGACGCGGGCCGCCCTTCAGCACGCCGACCCGATTGCACGCGTGTCGTTGGTCAAGACGCTGGCCGACGAGGAGCGTCTGAAGATTTCCCCGCGCGAACGCACCGACACCTACGTGGGCTATGGCACATCACCCTTCACACGCAGCCTGTCCACCGCGCTGGCTGAACGGCTGGGGCCGGGCTCCATCGTGGCGGGTGAAGTCAATGGGGATGAAGGTCTGTGGGTGGCCTTCAACATGGACAGCGACAGCTACTGGTTGCTGCTGGATCCTCGGCGGGTCAACGCCATTCATGGGCACACCTGGTTGATCTGGCTGACGGTGGCGGCGGTGGTCGCGTTGGCCGGGGCGGCGCTCATTGCCCGCATGGTCAGCCACCCCCTGCAGGCCTTGTCAGACGCCACCGCGCTGGTGGGTCAGGGGCGACTGGGCGAGGTCCGCTTGGACGAAGAGGCCAACACCGCCGAAATACAGCAGGTCAACCGGGGCTTCAATCACATGGTGAAGCAACTGGATGCACTGGAGCGCGACCGCCGACTCATGCTGGCCGGCATCTCACACGATGTCCGTACGCCCTTGGCCAGACTTCGGTTGGAAGCGGAAATGAGCGTGCCAGACGAACAGGCCCGGCAAGACATGGTGGCGGACATGACACAAATCGAGTCCATCGTTCAACAGTTCATGGACTATGCGCGCCCCGATGCACTGGCGGCCCAGGAGTCATTGGAAACCCTCGACGTTCACGCATTCACCGAGCAGTTGGTCGCCGAATTGCCCGACGCCCTGCCGGTTGCCGTTCACACCCAGCCATCGGCATCGCCGCTGCACGTTCGTGTTCATCCGCTGGACCTCAAACGCGCCCTGTTCAACCTGATTGAAAACGCGGGCAAGTATGGCCGCACGACCCACGAGGCCACCGCCCGCATCGACCTGTCCATGCAACGCAAGGACGCCTGGGTGTGTGTGACGCTGCAAGACCACGGCCCGGGAGTTGCCCCGGACATGCTGGAGCGCCTGACCCAGCCGTTTTACCGCACGGACACCGCCCGCAGCCAAGCCAGCGGAGCTGGGCTGGGGTTGGCCATTGTGGACAAGCTGCTCCAGCGCATGGGCGGCAAACTGGTGTTGGAAAGCCCCCCGGGCCACGGACTGAAGGCCACGCTCTGGCTGCGAGCGGCACCAGCCTGATCCGCCCCCGCGGCGTTCAAACCCGGGGCGTCTTCACCAACATGGCGATGGCCCGGGCTTCCATGCTCAAGCCCTGCCCGACCGGACCCAACCGCTCCGCGGTCTTGGCTTTGAGGTTGACCTGATCTGCCCGCACCCCCAACGCCGAGGCCACACTGTCCGTCATGGCCGCCATGTGCGGCGCCAACTTGGGGGCCTGGGCCACCACCGTGGCATCCACGTTCACCAACGCATACCCCGCTTCCCGCACCCGGCGCATGGCTTCCGCCAGCAAGCGACCGGAGTCGGCTCCGCGAAAGCGCTCGTCGGTGTCGGGAAAATGTCGGCCAATGTCCCCCAGCGCGGCAGCGCCCAGCACGGCATCCGTGATGGCATGCAACAGCACATCGGCGTCCGAGTGCCCCAGCAGTCCATGGCTGTGCGGGATGGTGACCCCGCCCAGCACCAGCCGACGTCCGGGCACCAAGGCATGGCAATCCCACCCCTCCCCCACGCGCCAAGGCGGAAGCAGGTTGTGGTCAACACGGTCAGGCGAGTGGGTCATGGTGAAACGGGACGTTCATGGGTGGATGTGCCCACGCCCCGCGCTTGCAGAATGGCCTCGGCCATGGCGAAGTCTGCGGGGTAGGTGAGCTTGAAATTTTCAGCGCCGCTTTCCACCAGCAACGGCGACAGGCCCACGGCCTCCATGGCACTGGCTTCGTCGGTGATGTGGGCATGGTCTGACAACTGGGACACCGACAACGCACGGCTCAGGTCACCCAAGCGGAACATCTGCGGGGTTTGCGCCAACCACTTGTCCTCCCTGGGCACGGTGGATGCCACGCGGCCATCACGGCAGGTCTTCAGGGTGTCGGGCAATTTGTGCGCCAGCAGTCCGCCGATGGCATCGGGCAGGCAAGCGTCCATCAACCGGTTCACCTGGTCTGACGTGACCAGGCAGCGCGCAGCGTCATGGACCAGCACCCAGTCCTGGGGTTGGGCACCCTGCGCCGACAACCACGCCAAGCCATTGGCCACCGTGTGCGCCCGGGTCGGCCCCGCACAACGGGCCACCACACACTGGGGCCCCGCATCCGAGGTTCCCTCCAGCGGAAAGCGGTCAATGTGGGCATCGTCCGGGGACACCAGCACCACCACTTGCGCCAAGCGCATGACACCCGTCAAGGCCGCCAGTGAATGCGCCAGCACAGACCGACCGGCCACCCTGCGGTACTGCTTGGGCACCCCCACCCCGGCTCGGGACCCGGTGCCGCCGCACGGAACCAAGGCATGGCAACGGGGTTGCAATGAAGAAAGCATATTCTTGGAACTCATTCTGGGGTCGATTGTCGTATGCCCCGTTCTGCTTTGAATACGCCCCATGGCTCTTTCTCCCTCTCGCCCGTCCCCTGGGCGAAAGCAAGGCCATCTGGTGGTCGTCGGTGGGGCTGAAGACCGGCTCCAGGACCGCGCGGTCTGGCATCGGTTTGATGAACTGTGTGGAGGTCCGCAAGCGCACATCGTGTTGTGCACGGCCGCCAGCGGTGATCCCGATGGGGCATGGGAAGGCTACCAACCCCTGTTGCAATCCCTGGGCTTGACGCAGGTTCAGCACCTGCGCATCACGTCCGTCGAAGAAGCCAACGCCGCTGCCGTGGCCGACCAGATCCTGACCGCCGATGGCGTGTTCCCGACGGGCGGGGATCAGCGCCGCCTCATGGAGTGCCTGTGGGAGACGTCGGCGGCTCGGGCCATCCACCTGGCCTTTCATTTGCGGGGATGCACCATCGGTGGCACGAGCGCAGGGGCGGCGGTGATGTCCCGGGCCATGCTGGCCATTGGTGAAGCAACCCCGCGCCCGGAGAAGGATGTGATCAGCCTGGAGATTGGGCCGGGGCTGGTGCCCCGGGCCATCGTGGACCAGCACTTCAACGAACGCGGACGCCTGGCTCGACTGATGTCGGCCATTGCCCAACGCCCCGACCTGCTGGGCGTGGGCATCGATGAAGACACGGCATTGGTCATCACCCGCGACCAGGGCATTGAAGTGGTGGGACACGGCAACGTCACGCTGGTGGATGGTCGGCGCATGGAAACCAACGTCCGCGATCTGGGACCCGATGAACCATTGGAAATGCTGGGTTTGCAACTCCATGCATTGCCTTGCGGTCACCGTTACACCGCCGTGCCCGAAGGTGAACCACGTCCCACTGGCGCAAGGCGACTGCCCCAGGGTCTGCACGAAGCCATCCGTCTGTTGGAACAGGCGCATGCACAAAAAAAGGGACCCGAAGGCCCCTTTTTGATGCGGTCAGAATCCTTGTGGGAATCAACGAACCACAGCGATTTGCTCGCGCTTGCCACCCTTGTAGGTGTACAGGGTCAGGGCGCCGTTCTTGATGTCGCCCTTGCTGTCGAAAGCGATGTTGCCGGTCACGCCCTTGTATTCGATGGCGGCCAGAGCAGGCAGGTACTTGGCGGGTTCGGCGGAACCGGCCTTGACCATGGCGGCCACCATGGTGTTCAGAGCGTCATAGACGTACGGAGCGTACACCTGGACGTCAAGGCCGAAGCGCTTCTTGTAAGCGGCGTAGAAGTCTTCCATGCCCTTCTTGGCGGCGCCTTCGACACCACCGGCTTCAGCGCAAACCACTTGGCCGTCGGCCATGGCACCAGCGGCCAGCTTGGGCAGCTCGCCCGAGCAGATGCCGTCGCCGCCCATGAACTTGGCAGCAATGCCCAGGGACTTCATCTGACGGATCATGGGGCCGGCCACAGCGTCCATGCCACCGAAGAAGATCACGTCAGGCTTCTTGCCCTTGATGTTGGTCAGGATGGCGTTGAAGTCCACAGCCTTGTCGCTGGTGAATTCGCGGCCCACGATGGTGGCGCCAGCGGCCTTGGCGGCCTTTTCGAACTCGTCAGCCACGCCTTGACCGTAAGCGGTACGGTCGTCGATCACGGCAATGTTCTTGCCCTTGAGTTCGTTCACAGCGTACTTGCCCAGGGAGCCGCCCAGAGCCACGTCGTCAGCCACCACGCGGAAGGTGGTCTTGTAACCTTGACGGGTGTACTTGGGGTTGGTGGCGGAGGGGCTGACTTGGGGGATGCCAGCGTCAGCGTACAGCTTGGAAGCGGGGATGGTGGTGCCAGAGTTCAGGTGACCCACAACGCCGTTGACGTTGCTGTCGACCAGTTTCTGAGCAGCGGCGGTGCCTTGCTTGGGGTCACCTGCGTCGTCTTCAGCGACCAGCACGAACTTGGCCTTCTTGCCGCCGATGGTCACGCCCTTGGCGTTGAGCTCTTCAACAGCCATGATGGCACCGTTTTCGTTGTCCTTGCCCAAGTGGGCAATGGCACCGCTGGTAGGACCGACGTGGCCGATTTTGACGACCAGTTCCTGAGCGTAAACAGTACCGCCCAGGATAAGAGCGGCAGCACCCAGGATCACATTTGCTTTGAATTGCATGTTCGATTGACTCCAATAAAAAAGGTCCCGGCCGGTAGCTTGGGATCCTGCCGAGTAGGCGGAGCGGATTGTATGGACGAAAAACCGCTTTGACCCCCCCCCTGGTGAAAACCATGAGGCACACCGACCAGTGGCAAACTAGCAAGTTCTGTACCCGATTCGATCCGATGAACCTCCCCAAGCTGAACCCCGGCAAACGCCACACCCTGCCCTTTCCACCGGCCTCGGCCGATGCATTGCTGCTGGCCCACCTGGGGCAGCAGCAAGCCGCACAGGGGCAGTGCATGGCCATCGTCACCGCTGACGCCATCGATGCACAGCGCCTGATCGACGAGATGGCGTTTTTTGCGCCCGAATTGCGCTGCGCCCTGTTTCCCGACTGGGAAACCCTGCCCTACGACACCTTCAGCCCCCACCAGGACCTGATCTCCGAGCGCCTGGCCACCCTGTGGCGCATCCACCACAGGGGCCATGGCGGAGCCGATGCCGACGGCGCCGACGTGGTGGTGGTGCCCGCCACCACCGCCTTGTACCGCCTGGCCCCACCCAGCTTTTTGGCGGGGTACACCTTCCACTTCAAGGTCAAGCAAAAGCTGGACGAATCCCGGCTCAAGGCCCAGCTCACCTTGGCGGGCTACAACCACGTCACACAGGTGGTGAGCCCGGGCGAATACGCCGTGCGCGGCGGCCTGATCGACTTGTTCCCCATGGGCAGCCCCGTGCCCTACCGGGTGGACTTGTTCGATGACGAAATCGACAGCATCCGCACCTTCGACCCCGACAGCCAGCGCAGCCTCTACCCCGTCAATGAGGTGCGGCTGCTGCCCGGGCGCGAATTCCCCATGGATGACGATGCCCGCGCCAAATTCCGCAGCCGCTGGCGCGAACGGCTCGATGGCGACCCCACCAAAAGCCGCATCTACAAGGACATGGGCAACGGCGTGGCCACCGCGGGCATCGAGTACTACCTGCCCCTGTTTTTTGACGACACCGCCACCGTGTTCGACTACCTGGGCGAACGCACCACCGTGGTGCTGCACGGCGACCTGGAGGCCGCCTTCCAGCGCTTCTGGCAAGACACCCGGGACCGCCACCGCCTGCTGCAAGGCGACCCCGAGCGCCCCGTGCTCCCCCCCGACACGCTGTTTTTGAGCGCCGAACAGTTCTACACCCGGGCCAAGCCCCACCCGCAGTTGGCCTTGCGGGTGCCTTCCGGCGTGGCAGATGCTTCAGAAAAAATAGCTGCCAGCGCTTCATCTGAAAGCGCATGGGCCGAATTTTCTGCATTAAATTCCATGACCGTGGTGCGGGGTGCGCCCGACCCGCTGGAGCGCCTCAAGGCCCACCTTCGCAGCAGCCCCCACCGCGCCCTGGTGCTGGCCGAGAGCGACGGCCGCCGGGAAAGCCTGCTGGACTTCCTGCGCGCCAGCGGCTTGAACCCGCCCGCCTTCGACAGCCTGGCCGAGTTCCAGGCCAGCGACGAACCTGTGGGCATTGCCACCGCAGCCCTGACCGTGGGTTTTGCCTGGAACGACGCGGGCATTGACCTCGTCACCGAAACCGAACTGTTTGCCGCCGGCCCCACCACCCGCCGCCGCAAGAAGCAGGAGCAGGTCAGCGACGTGGAGGCCCTCATCAAGGACCTGAGCGAGCTGAACGTGGGCGACCCCGTGGTGCACAGCCAGCACGGCATCGGTCGTTATCAGGGCCTCATCCACATGGATCTGGGCGAAAAGAACGCCGACGGCAGCCCTGCCCTGCAAGAGTTCCTGCACCTGCAATACGCCGACAACGCCACGCTGTACGTGCCGGTGAGCCAGTTGCAGCTCATCAGCCGCTACACCGGCGTGAGCGCCGACGAAGCCCCGCTGCACAAACTGGGCAGCGGCCAGTGGGAAAAAGCCAAACGCAAGGCCGCCGAGCAGGTGCGCGACAGCGCGGCGGAGCTGCTCAACATCTACGCCCGCCGCGCCGCGCGGGTGGGCCATGCCTTCCGCTACAGCGCCGCCGATTACGAACAGTTCGCCAACGACTTCGGGTTTGAAGAAACCGCCGACCAGAAGGCCGCCATCCACGCCGTCATCCAGGACATGATTTCGCCCCGCCCCATGGACCGCCTGGTGTGCGGCGACGTGGGCTTTGGCAAGACCGAGGTGGCCCTGCGCGCGGCCTTTGTGGCCGTGACTGGGGGTATGCAGGTGGCCTTTTTGGCCCCCACCACCCTGCTGGCCGAGCAGCACTACCAGACGCTGGTGGACCGCTTTGCCAAATGGCCGGTGAAGATCGCCGAAATGAGCCGCTTCCGCTCGGCCAAGGAAATCACCGCCGCCATGAAAGGCATTGCCGACGGCACGGTGGACATCGTGGTGGGCACCCACAAGCTGCTGAGCGAAAAGGCCCAGTTCAAGAACCTCGGCCTGCTCATCATCGACGAAGAGCACCGTTTTGGTGTGCGCCACAAAGAGGCCATGAAGCAGTTCCGCGCCGAAGTGGACGTGCTCACCCTCACCGCCACCCCCATCCCCCGCACCATGGGCATGGCGCTGGAAGGCCTGCGTGACCTGTCGGTCATTGCCACCGCCCCGCAACGCCGCCTGGCCATCAAGACCTTTGTGCGCAACGAAAGCCAGGGCGTGATCCGCGAGGCGGTGCTGCGTGAGCTCAAACGCGGCGGGCAGGTGTACTTCCTGCACAACGAGGTGGAAACCATCGAAAACCGCCGCCAGAAGTTGGAAGAATTTTTGCCCGAAGCCCGCATTGCCATTGCCCACGGCCAAATGCCCGAGCGCGAGCTGGAGCGGGTGATGCGCGACTTTGTGGCCCAGCGCTTCAACGTGCTGCTGTGCTCCACCATCATCGAAACTGGCATTGACGTGCCCACGGCCAACACCATCATCATGGCGCGGGCGGACAAGTTCGGGCTGGCCCAGCTGCACCAGTTGCGCGGGCGCGTGGGCCGCAGCCACCACCAAGCCTACGCCTACCTGCTGGTGCCCGACATCGACGGCCTGACCAAACAGGCCCAGCAGCGGCTGGAGGCCATCCAGGCCATGGAAGAACTGGGCAGCGGCTTCTACCTGGCCATGCACGACCTGGAAATCCGCGGTGCGGGCGAGGTGCTGGGCGAAAACCAGAGCGGCAACATGCTGGAAGTGGGCTTCCAGCTCTACAACGAGATGCTGAGCGAAGCCGTGGCCAGCCTCAAGGCCGGGCGCGAGCCCGACCTGCTCAAACCCCTGAGCGCCGCCACCGACATCAACCTGCACGCCCCCGCCCTGCTGCCCAACGACTACTGCGGTGACGTGCACCTGCGCCTGAGCTTTTACAAAAAGCTGGCCACGGCCAAAAACGCCGACCAGATCGACCGGCTGCTGGAGGAAATCGTGGACCGCTTCGGCAAGCTGCCGCCGCAGGCGCAAACCCTGATCGACGTGCACCGCCTGCGCGTGCTGAGTGCGCCCTACGGTGTGGTGAAGGTGGATGCCACACCGGGCGTCATCCTCATCACCTTCAAGCCCAACCCGCCCATCGACCCCATGGCCATCATCCAGATGATCCAGAAGAACAAACACATCAAGCTGGCGGGCAACGAGAAGCTGCGCATCGAACGCGCCCTGCCCGACGCCAAGGACCGGGCGCAGCTGGTGCGCGACGTGTTGCGGGGCTTGGGCGCGCCATTGGCGGCCTGATCCACCGGTGGCGCGGGATGGCCTTTTTCAAGTCACAAAGGCCAGATCCGATCTTCGATGGCCACGGCCAATGCCTTGAAGTCACTCCAAGCAGCGCGCACTGCTTGCGAGTGGCTGCCGATTGCGCCATCGGCAGAACTGAGGTGAAAAATGGGCTTGTGCACCTCCTGGGCCATGGGCACCAAGCTTCGGTAGTGCTTGAGGCGAGCCAGACAATTGCCATCGTTGGCCATGCTGCCAACCGATTGCCGCAGCACACTGTCCCGATAGGTGACAGGAATACGGTCCCCCCACTTCTTGTACGCCTTGACTGGGCGGGACAGGCGCTCCATGTGCTGCATCAGGATGTAGCCCTCGGGTTTCATGGCACCGCTGGGCAAATCAAAGTCGGGTTGTGCCCAATTGCTCGTTCGCCGGGCCCAATCAGCACGCCAACCTGCAAGCGTTGGCCCCAGGTTGCGCAGCCCTTGCAGCGAAAACAAATCAGCTGCCAGGGGAATGACAACATGGTCACTGCCAATCAATGCGGAGCGGTTGATGGCACCGAGGTTGGGGCCCACGTCCGCCAGAATCAACTCCGCGCTGTGCTGCTGCGCCGCCATTTGAGCCACTTGCCAAAAGGCTGTGAGCAATCGGAAAGGTCGGTACAGGTTGTGGGGGTTGGAATCCATGGCCGCCGTCCATGCACCCGAAAGCTGGTCTTCAAACCCTGCCAATGCCAAGTCTCCAGGTACCACATGCAACCGCGAGTTGATGGTTTGAGTCACAGGCCGTCGGATGTCCCCAACCTTGGTCAACGGCTCCAAGCATCGGAAGATGGTGGTTCCGTCCGTGGCAGGGCTGGGTGGGTCCCACAGCTCTTCCAGGGTTTCTTCGGGCAAAAAGGCAGAAGTCAGGTTGGCTTGAGGGTCAAGGTCAATGGCCACCACGCGCTTGCCCATCTCCGAGAACATCCAGGCAAGGTGAAACACCAGCGATGTCTTGCCCACACCGCCTTTGTTGTTGAAAAAGGTCAGGACTGGAACGCTCACTGCACACCTCCGACTGAAGCCAGTCTGAGAATGACGAGCACATGGGAGGGTTCAACTTGGAACTCTGGCATCGGGTTTCCGTTGGCGGCCATCGCCCGCCGCGCCTCTGCAATGCCGAAGCCAAAGCGCTGCACAAAGCCCATGTTCTTGAGCGCACCAGCCAACACAGGGTTGCGGTAGTCGCTTGCCCCCGGGCGACCAAAATTCTCTCGCGTCACCGAGCCATACGGTCCGCCGGGATTGGTGATCTCGATTCGGTCGTCAAACCAGTAAATGCGCACCGGAGCATTCGTTCCTTCGTAAGTGCGGTGCATGACCGCATTGCGCGCAATCTGCTGCAACGCAGAAAACGGGTAAGGCGTTGCACGCACCTCGGTGGTGGTTCCCGATGTGAAATCAACCGACACCGACAGTGTCGCCTTCAACTTGTCATCCAGCCTGCGAAGCATGGTGTCCAGATTGCCGTCGATTTCGGGGTCATCCACCACCGGGTCGCCAAACTGTGTGCCACGGATGCGCAGGAACTGGATATAGGCAGACGGCACCCAGGTACGCGGGCTCTTGCCCAGCGTCAGCAACCCCACCACGGTAGGTGTCGGATCGTCCACGCTCGCAATCATGCCCAGAGAGGCCAGCCGTTCCTCGTAACTGCGGCCATTGGCCTCCAGGACATCCCGAGCCACGGCCTGGGGCAGATACTCGTTTTCAAAGTAGGAACGACTCAGGTCATCCAGAGTGCTTCCCCCCACCGGGTGGGTGTCGAAACTTTGATCGCGGTAGCGGCGCTTCTCGTTCAGCACTCGCTCGTCCTGTGCCGATGCGAGGCCACGGCGCGGCCCAGTGCGTATCCAAATACGTCCGTCCAGCCGCGCCGGTGGCGCATCGGAGGGCCACACCGTCACCACCGCCACATCGCGCCCCAGCAAGTGCCGTTTGGCCACGGTCAACGTCGGTGGAGGCACGATCTTGCCGTCCGTTTTGATGTCGGCCAAAGTCATCAGCAAATCGTCGGTCACAACGAATTCAGGCCCCATGGGCGAACCATCGTCTTTGATGCCGACAAACAGCACACCGGGCAAACGGTGGTTCGGCAAATCGTTCGCAAACGCACACACGGCCTGACGGCCTTTTTCAGGTGCATCGCCTTTCCAGGTCTGTTTGCGCTCCGCTCGGTCGCTTTCAAGATCTTGGATGAGCGCCAGCAGTTCTTCGTCGGTCAAGGGGTTCACGGTCATGTCTTATTCTCGCCCTCAAACCACGCTCTCGGGTATCAACGTCATGGCATCGTTGCCAAAAACAGCGGCCAGGGCATTCGCAAACCTTCAGCATACTGTGGCCTGCCCCCCGCAAACTTCGAGTAACCAGCGCCAACATCCAGATGATCCAGAAGAACAAACACATCAAGCTGGCGGGCAACGAGAAGCTGCGCATCGAACGCGCCCTGCCCGACGCCAAGGACCGGCGCAGCTGGTGCGCGACGTGTTGCGAGGGTTGGGCGCGCCATTGGCCTGATGGCTTTTGAAACCTCTTGCAGGCGTCGGGGCCATGCTATAAGAGAATGAGTAACGGTTCGCCATGGACCTGTGGCAGGCCGCTCGTTGAAACGGGCTCAAAACAGGGCATGGCCCACCACAACGGGCCTGCTGGGTATTGCGGTCGAAAGGGCTGTAGATGAGTGTGTTGATTTCCCTTGTGCTTTTGGTCGGCTTGGCAGCGCTGGTCTGGTTGGTCTGGTCCTACATGCAGCAGAACGCCAAACGGCTGCAGACCCGCACGGTCAAGGTTGCCGGCGGCGTGCGTTTTGAAGCGCACGCGTTTTCAGTGGAAATGCAACAAGCCGCCAAATGCGTCAAGGTCAGCGCACAACCCGGGATCATCAAGGTCACGGCGATGCAAGGCGGTATTCAGCAAAACCACGACGGTGCTTCGGACTTTTGCCTGCCCGCCGCAGGGTTGCAGGTCAGCGTGGCACGCACCCCGGTCGCATCAGACGGGCACTCAGCAAGTCAGGCCTCCAACACCTTTGACATTGCCTTCCACACCCCCGGCGCACTCGGCAATGAGCCCAAGGCCAGTGACCATGCGTCGGTTCTGTTGCAGGGTTTGCCTGAACCGGTGGCAACGAGCTTTCAGGCCTTCGCCACCCGACTCACCCTGTGGGCCGACAAACTGAAAAAATTCGCTGAACAGGAACAAGCACAAGCCTTGCAAGCCGAGCAAGAGGCGGCCGCCGCCCTTGAAGCCCAAGCCCTCGAAGAAGCCGCACGGGCAGCCCAAGCCGAGGAGGCGACCAATTCTCTGGACTTGGCTGGGCAGATTGCCAAGTGGCGAGAAGCCGCGGGGTTCTCGGGCAAGTACAGCGAAGTCGGCACCCATGACAAGGGTGGCATCAACTGGTTCATCGACTTGGACCCCGAAGGAAGAATCACGCTTCACAGCCACAAACGCACCGTGTTCACGACGTTGCATGGCGCGTCCATCAGGGCGTTGCCCAAGTCGATTGAAATTGGCGTGCGCGACGAATACTGGTCCGAAGGGGACCCGCTGCTGATGTTTGAAGTGCTGCAAGGCACTCCGCCCAACGAACGCCGCACGTGGAAAGAATGGCTGGAGGCGGCACAGAATCGCATCGACATCAGCCAGCGCAAGGGCTACTGAACCAAGTGCCGCCACGGAAGCGGCAACTGCCATTTTCAACCTCTGATTTTTTGTCAACAACATGAGCACCCCATTCACCCCCGCACCCGGTCTGGTGGTCCAGGACTTCACCCCCCCGCTGCGCCTGAGCGACTTCAAGCTGGTGGCCTTCGACATGGACTCCACCCTGATCAACATCGAGTGTGTGGACGAGATTGCCGATGCCGCTGGCCGCAAGGCCGAAGTGGCCGCCATCACCGAAGCGGCCATGCGTGGCGAAATCACCGACTACAAGGACAGCCTGCGCCAACGCGTGGCCCTGCTCAAGGGCGTGACCGTGGCGCACATGGAAGAGGTGTACACCCGCCGCCTGCAACTCAACCCCGGGGCCGAAACCCTGGTGGCCGCCTGCAAGGCCGCTGGGCTGAAGGTGCTGCTGGTGTCGGGCGGCTTCACCTTTTTCACCAACCGCATCAAGGCCCGCCTGGGCATGGACTTTGCCCGCTCCAACGTGCTGGAGGTGGAAGCCGGCCCCAGCTGTGGGGTGCTGACGGGCCGCATGGTCGACCAGCCCTGGGGCGACATCTGCGACGGTGCCGAAAAGCGCCGCACCCTGCTGGAAGTGGCCACGCTGATGGGCGTGCCGCTGTCGCAGTGCATGGCCGTGGGCGATGGCGCCAACGACCTGCCCATGATGAAAGCCTGCTCGGAGGCTGGTGGCCTGTCGGTGGCCTACCACGCCAAACCCGCGGTGCGGGAGCAGGCCCGGGTGGCCATCAACGAAGGGGGCCTGGACCGGTTGCTGGAGGTGGTGCAGCCTTGACGCTGCGCCAGCCCGTCCGGTCGCCGTTGCCCGGGTCGGGCCTGCGAGCCCGTTGGCGGCAGGTGAACTGGTGCAGCCACGGGGTCACGGCCCTGACGGCGGTGGTGGCCTGGGTGGCGGTGCAGCTGTGGCAGACCCGGGATGTCCCGGCAGGGCCTGCGCCCGATTTCCGCTTGCCCTTGCTGCCCCAGGCCGGGAGCGCTGCCCACCCCGCAGGGCAGGCAACGCTGGGGCTCAACGCAGTGACGGCGACGGTGACCGCAGAGGGGCGTGGCCCGGCGTCCATCAGCCTGGCCAAGTGGCGGGCGGCCCACCCGGGGCGGGCGGTGGCTGTGCACCTGTGGTCGGACTGGTGCCCGTTTTGCAAGGCCGAAGCCTCGTCCGTGTCCCGCGTGGCTGCCGACTGGCCGGTGCTGACCGTGGCCAGCCGCTCGGGCGATGCGGCCCGGGTGGCACGGTACATGGCCCAACAAGGGTGGACCTGGACCACCGCGGTGGACCCCCACGGCGACGTGGCCCGCCGCTACGGGCTGCCCATGGTGCCCGTGTGGCTGGTGGTGGACCCGCAGGGCCGCATCAGCAGCGTGGCCACGGGCTACACCACCGAGCTGGGCATGCGTGCCCGCCTGTGGTGGGCCCAACAAAATCCAATGTAAAAACAGCCTCTAGCGCTTTATATATAAGCGTATACTGCTATTGTTTTTCAACCTTTTCCTTTGTGGGTGAACAGCATGCTCACGCCCAAGGCAATCAGGATGGCGGGCCACCAGGTGGCGATGATTTCCCGCATGCTGATGTTCAGCAGCCCCAGGTTGGACAGCAGGAAATAGCTGCCCACCAGGATGAGGACGATGGCGGCAAAGTTGCCTTTCATGGGGACTCCTTGGGGGTTCAGGCCAGTGCCGCGGCCAGGCGCTTGACGCCTTCGACGATGCGGTCGGTGCCAACGGTGGCAAAACTCAGGCGGAAGGTGGCCGCATCGGCGTTGGAGGCAAAAAACGGCGAGCCCGGCACAAAGGCCACGCCCTGGTCAATGGCCTTCTTGGCCAACACGTTGCCGTCGGCCAGCTTGCCGTTCGCCCCCGTCAGCCGCGCCCACACGAACAAGCCGCCTTGCGGGGCCACGAAGCTCACGGCATCGCCCAGTTCGCGGGTGAGGGACTCGGTCATGACCTGGGCGCGTTCGGCGTACACGGCACGCACCTTGGCCAGCGTGGCGGGCATGCGCCCGGCCTTCAGGTACTGGGCGGCGGTGGCCTGGGCAAAGGTGCTGGTGTGGGCGTCGCTGAACTGCTTGCACATGGTGGCCTTGGCCAGCAGCTCGGGCGGGGCAATCATCCAGCCCACGCGCAGGCCGGGCGACAGCACCTTGCTCAGGGAGCCGCAGTGCACCAGCCACTCGCGGCTGCCCGGCACGCTGTCGGCCAGGGCCAGCAGGCTGGGGGGCGGGGCGGCGTCAAAGTACAGGTCGCCATAGGGGTCGTCCTCCACCACCAGCACCTGGTGCTGGGCGGCCAGTTCCAGCACGCGCAGGCGACGCTCCAGCGTCAGGGTGGCACCGCTGGGGTTGCCGAAGGTGGGGATCAGGTAGACCAGCTTGGGCTTGTGCTCCACGATCAGGCGCTCCAACGCCTCTACGTCCACGCCCTGCCCGTCCACCGGCGCGGTGACCAATTGGGCGCCGTACAGGCGGAAGCATTGGATGGTGGCGAGGAAGGTGGGGCCTTCCACAATGACCTTGTCGCCGGGGCTGATCATGGTCTTGCCGATCAGGTCCAGCGCCTGCTGGCTGCCGGTGGTGACGATGAGTTGGTCTGCCGCCAGCGCAGTCGCTTCTTTTTTGATAGCTGTTTGCGCTTGATTTGAAAGCGATGCAGCCATTTTTTGATTCATGAACTGGGCCAACTGCTCCTTCAGCGGACCGTGGCCCTCCGTGGCACCGTACTGCAAGGCGGCACCGGGTTCCTCAGCCAGCGCGGCCAGGGTGGCTTCGCGGATGCCGTCCACATCAAACAGCGCGGCGTCGGGGAAGCCCCCGGCAAAGCTGATGATGCCGGGCTTGCCCAGGAGCTTGAACAGCTCCCGGATGGCGGAGGTTTCGACGTTGTTCAGACGATCGGCAAACTGCATGGTTGATACTTTCAGGCCTGAGGCCACTGAGGCGCACCGAGACGGACACGCCGGTTGATTTGGAGGGAATTGAAGTCCCATGAAAAAAGAGCATATCGCACCCTTCTTCACCACCCTGCGGGCCGCCAACCCCGCCCCGCAAACCGAGCTGGAATTCACCTCGGTGTTCGAGCTGCTCACCGCCGTGTTGCTGTCGGCCCAGGCCACCGACGTGGGCGTGAACAAGGCCACGCGCCTGCTGTTCCCGGTGGCCAACACCCCGGCGGCCATCCTGGCGCTGGGGCAGCAGGGCCTGGAGTCGTACATCCAGACCATTGGCCTGTACCGCAGCAAGGCCAAACACCTGCTGCAGACCTGCCAGATCCTGCTCGAAAGGCACGGCGGCCAGGTGCCCCGCACCCGCGAAGCGCTGGAAGCCCTGCCCGGCGTGGGCCGCAAGACCGCCAACGTGGTGCTGAACTGCGCCTTTGGCGAACCCACCATGGCGGTGGACACGCACATCTTCCGCGTCAGCAACCGCACGGGGCTGGCCCCCGGCAAAACACCGCTGGCGGTGGAGCTGAAGCTGCTCAAGCGCGTGCCCGCGGAATTTCTCAAGGACGCCCACCATTGGCTCATCCTGCACGGGCGGTATGTGTGCAAAGCCCGTGCCCCGCAATGCAACAGCTGCCAGGTGGCCGCGTGGTGCGACGCCGCGCCCCCCAACCCCACCAGCCCGGGGTGTAACCCCTAGAATGCAGCACGTCGGCTGCTCCACGCCCCCACCCCCACCGCCCTTTTGTTCATGACGTCCAGCAACGCCTCCTCCGTCTTCAAGCGCCTGCTGTGGTCGCTGGTGTTGACGTCGTTCTGGATGGTGCAGTCGCTGTCGGTCTGGGCCTGGGACCTGAAACTGGCCTACGCGCTGGAAAATCCCCCGGCGCCGGGCGCGGTACCCCGCGGTCCAGCCCCGGTGTGGGAAGACCCCCTGAACGACTTCATCCTGGCCCTGGACCAGCCCCAGGTTCGACTGCAACCGGCCGCCGAGGTGCCAGCGCCAGCCCCGGTGGCTGCTCCTGCTCCCGCGCCTGTGGCTGACGCTGTGCTCACCCCCACCGCCGCCCCCGCTGCACGCCCCAACCGCGAACAGGAAGCGCCCTTGGGCGTGGGCGACCAGATCGCCATCACCGTCTTCGGCCAACCCGATTTGTCGGCCGAAGTCACCGTGGGCGAAACCGGCTTCATCATGGTGCCGCTCATTGGCACGCTCAACGTGCTCAACCTGTCGGCGGCCCAGTTGGAAACGCTGGTGGCCCGTCGGCTGAAGGAAGGTGGCTACCTCAAGAACCCGGGCGTGTCGGTGCAGATTCGGCAGCTGCGCAGCCAGCAGGTTTCGGTCATGGGCGAGGTGCAACGCCCCGGGCGCTACCCCCTGCAAGGCCGCATGACGGTGCTGGAGGCCCTGGCCACCGCGGGGGGCCTGACCCAGCGGGCCGACCGCCAGGTGATGCTGCTGCGCAAACCGGACACCCCGGCGTCGGGTGATCTGGGCGTGCGTGAGGAAATCCGCATCCAGCTCGACACCACGGGCGGCGGTTTGCGGGGTCAGCTCGACGCCACGCTCAAGAACGACGACGTGGTGTTTGTGGGCGTCCAGAAACAGTTTTATGTGCTGGGCGAAGTCCGGCGTCCGGGGGCCTACCCCATGGAGCCGGGCATGAACGTGATGAAGGCCCTGTCCATTGGCGGTGGCATCACCGAACGCGGCTCCAGCCGACGCATCAAGATCCACCGGACCGATGAGCAAAAGGTGTCGCACGAACAGCCCGCCACCCTGACCACCCCCGTGGAACCCGACGACGTCATCCACGTGGACGAACGCCTGTTCTGAAACCCAACGCCCCACGCCGCGCATGCAGAACACCCTTCATGACCCAGGCATCTCGCTGACACAGATCGGCGCGATGCTGGCTGCCCGCAAAACGCTCATGGGCGTGGTGTCGATGGTCACGGTGGTGGCCGCCATCGGCATTTCGCTGGCGCTGCCCAAGACCTACACCGCCAAAGCGGAGATCTACATCGAATACCGCGGGGCCGACCCCATCCTGGGGCGCCAGTTTTCGGCCATGCAGGACGAAAGCTACATGGCCACGCAGGTGGACATCATCCGCAGCGACGACGTGGTGCGCCACATCATCGACAGCACCCGGGCCATGGAACAACCGGCCATGCGTGAGCTGGCCAACGGCAAGGACGAAGCCGTGGTGCGCAACACCCTGCTCAAGGCCATTTCCGCCGACCTGGAAGTGGTGCCCCGGCGCAACAGCCGTGTGCTGGAGTTGCAGTTTTCGGCCAAAGACCCTGCGTTTGCCCGCGACGCCCTGAACGCCGCCATCAAGGGTTACATGGACATCACCAGCAAGATCCACACGGCCCCGGCCAAGACCCGGCAGGAGCAGTACAGCGCCCAGCTGCTGGCCCTGCAAACCGAGGTGGACCGCATCCAGGGTGAAATCACCGCCTACCAACAGCGCGAAGGCATTCTGGACGCCGACGAGCGGCTGGACACCGGCGCCCGCCAGTTCGCCGACCTCAATGGCCGCTTGCTGGGCATCCAGGCCTCCATGGCCGAGGCCGGCACCCGCAAGCGGGCCGTGCAAAGCCTGGTGGCGGGCGGCACCAAGGTGTCGGACGTGCCCGAAATCTCCCGCCTGGAAGGGGTGAGGGACATTCGGTTGCGGCTCATCGACGTGGACAGTCGCCTCAGTGAAGCCTCGGGGGTGCTGGGACCCAACCACCCCAAGTACAAGGCCCTGCTCGCCGACCGCGACGCCCTGGTGTCCCAGCTGGAGCGGGCCGCCAGCAGCGCGCTGCAGTCCATCGAGCAAGAAGAGCGCCGTTTTGCCGATCAGGCCGGGCAGTTGCAAAGGGACATTGCGGCGCGGCAGCAGCAAATGCTGGAGATGAAGAAGCACCGCGACGTCATCGCCTCGTACCAGCGCCAACTGGCCAGTGCCCAGCAGGTGTACAACGCCGCCGTGGCCCGTTACGACGAAATCCTGATTCAAAGCAACGTCAACACCCCCACCATTGCCGTGCTGCAGTGGGCTGAGCGGCCGGTGCGCCACTCCAAGCCCAACATCGTCAACAACATCATCGTCAGCGTCCCGGGCGGGCTGATCCTGGGCTTGCTGTGTGCTCTGCTGCTGGAGCTGAGCTACCGCCGGGTCCGCTGCGCGGAAGACCTGCAGGGCGGCCTGCCCGTGCCTGTGTTGGGGGCGTCATGACCGAGCGCGACAAACCTGGCCATGCGCCCGAGGGGGTTTCGCCCTTGTTCCGACACTCGGAATCCGACGAGTCCATCCAGACCAGCCAGTTCCGCGACAGCGAGCTGGTGTCCATGATCGGAGAAGGCTCTGGCGATGTCTCGCCCGACGACCTGGCCGGACGCATGGGCCAGGCGTTTGTCAACGCCAAGAAGCTCACCCAGGACGAAGTGGTCCGCATCGTGCGCTTGCAACGGCGCAAGCGCATCCGGTTTGGCGAGGCCGCCATCCGCATGGGCCTGCTCACCGAAGAAGACGTGCACGAGGTGCTGGCCCGGCAGTTCAACTACCAGACCATTGCCAGGCACAGTGGTGGCTCGCAACGCAAGATCAGCAGCCGCCTGCTGATTTCCCACAGCCCCTACAGCGCGGAGGCCGAGGCCATTCGGCGCTTCCGCTCCGAAATCCTGCTGCGCACGGGCGAGCAAGACTGCTTGGTGATCACGCTGGTCAGCCCCAACTCGCGTGAAGGCAAGAGCCACCTGGCCGCCAGCCTGGCCATTGCCTTTGCCCAGCTCAACCTGAAAACGCTGCTGATCGACGCCAACCTGCGCAAACCCGCGCAGCACCAGTTCTTCGACCTGAGCAACAAGACCGGCCTGTCCACCATGCTGGTGGGGCGCACCCTGCCCACGCTGGACCTGTCGCACACCGTCACCGACCACCTGAACGTCATCACCGCGGGGCCCAAACCCCCCAACCCCAGCGAAATCCTCAGCCAGCCCGCGCTGTCCGAACTGCTGGACAAGTTCAGGCCCGACGTGAAAGTCATCATCATCGACACCCCGCCCACCCGGGTGGGGCCGGATGCCCAGATCATTGCGCCACAGGCCGGCAACGTCATCATGGTGTGCCGCAAGGACTCGACCAGCATCACGGCCCTGCAAAAGGCCTACCGCGACATGGAAACCACATCCGTTCGCATCCTGGGCTCGTTCTTCAACACCGTTCCCGCCCCTGCGGGCATGTCGGTGGGCCTGTTGCGGCGGTGGCTGGGGCGCATGGGACGCAGCACGGACTCCGAATGAAACGGGCCGTGGCATGGTGGCTGGTCTGCATGGGCTGGGTCCTGCCGTCCGTTCAGGCCCAAACCTGGGTTCCGTTCACCCCAAGCTGGGGCCCCATGGTGCAGGCCGCCGACGCCAGTGCACTGAACAAACCCCTGGAGGCCGCCGATGCCCTCAGTGTGGTGGGCGCACAGTTCAAGCGCGTGGGGCGGGACCTGCGCCCGGGCACCGCGGACGACACCCGGGTGCGCCTCTTTGGCGTGAACCTCACCCACGAAGCCGCCTTTCCCGCCCCTGAACAGGCCCGGGAAGTGGCCCAGACCCTGCGCAGCATGGGGTTCAATGCGGTGCGGCTTCACCATTTGGACACCCTGCCGACGTCCGACCCGGCGGTGTTCCGCTCCACCCTCACCGAAGCGGCCTACCCCAGCCTGCACGCCGGAGCCGTGGCCCGGCTGAAGACCTTCATCGACGAACTGAAGCAGCAAGGCCTGTACATCAACCTCAACCTGATGGTGGGTTACGCCTTCCGGCCCCAGATCGACGGCGTCCCGGCGCTGGACGACGCTGGCACCTCGCCTGGCCTGGGCTCGGCGGTGCATGTGTTTCACCCCGTGCTGGTGGCGCGGCAAATCGAGCACGCACGCAAGCTCCTGGCGGCGTTGGGGCTCAAGGACAACCCTGCGCTGGCGCAGGTTGAAATCATCAACGAATCCTCTCTGGCGGGCACCTGGCTGGATTGGGACCGAAACACCTGGACGCGCCAGATCCGCGGCCCCTATGCGGTGGAACTGGAACGGCAATGGCAGCAATGGTTGAAACAGCGGCATGGCTCCCTCGCGGTGGCCTGTCAGCACTGGCAGACCCGCACCTGTGACGTGACCGACCTGGCGCTGCTCACACCGGAAGAAGCGGACAAGCTGCAAGGCGGAGCCACTCCTGGGCTGTGGCGCAAACTCACCCAAAAGGGGCGGGAGTGGCTGGCCAAAACCTGGCCTGCGTCGCGTGCAGACGCGTCGGCCGCCCTCCCTGACCTGACCGCCATCCACCCCAAGGTGCTGGACACCTTGCAGTTTGTGGCCGAGGTGGACCGCCGTTTTGTGCAGACCCTGCGCCAAACCGTGCACGACGCCACCCGCCCCACCCTGCCGGTGACCGGCACACAAGTCAACTTTGGGGCACCGCTGACCTTTGTGTCCCATGCGGGCATGGACTATGTGGACGCCCACTTTTACGTGGACCACCCGGAGTTCCCGGGCGGCACGTGGTCCGACACCGATTGGCGCATCCGCAATCGCCCCATGTCCGGCGGTGAACTGGAGAACCTGCTGGCGCTGGCCACCCATCGGGATCCGCAACGGCCCTTTGTGGTCAGCGAGTTCAATCAACCCTACCCGTCCACCTGGGGGCACGAAGTGCTGGCCCTCACCGCGGCGGTGGCGGCGTTGCAAGACTGGGATGGCTTGTACTTTTTCGACTACACCCTGCGCCACGACGCCCGGGTGACCCCGCACAACTTCAACCTCCAGGGCGACTGGCCCAAACTCAGCACGGTGGGCATGGCCGCCCACCTGTTTCGCGATGGCCGATTGGCCCCGCTGACACCCAACTTGGCACTTCCAGCCCCCGACGCGGCGCTGTGGTTCAGTGCCGCCACCGATCGGCGGCCCGACACCTGGGTGCGTCATGTGCAGCAGCGGCTGCATGTGCCCTTGGAGACCGCGGTGCGGCAGCGGGTGGGGCTGCAACCCAAGGGGCCGTCGGTGACGTCCGGGGCGGGCGGGGGCAGCCCCCTCACCTACGCGCCCGCGGACCGACTCACCACGTTGAACACACCCACACACCAGCTCATCCTGGGGCAGTCATCGGGAGCGGCGCACACCACGGTTGGCAGCGTGACCCTCGACACCCCGCAACCGGACGAGCCCCTGGCGTTGTGGCTGATGTCACTCGACGGTTTGCCCGTGCCCGAATCCAAACACCTGCTGCTGGCCCTGCCGACCCCGGTGGTGGGCAGCCTGCCCGGAGCCCGACCGGCCCGGCCCGTGGCGCTGGTGCCCTACCGGCACGCGACGGACTGGAGCACGCTGGAGCCCGCCGTGGGCAGCGGCAATGTGCCCTCCGGCTCCCGCACGGCCCAAGGCCCCTTGTGGTTGCGGCGCGACGTGCGGCAACTGCACCTGAGCCACCCGGCAGCGCAACTGGTGGTGTACCCCCTCCAGCCCAATGGCAGCCGCCGTGCGCCGCTGCCGCCCGAAATGGTGTCGTCCGCCGCTGGGCAGCATCACATCCGGCTGAACGCCACACCGGCCCAGACGGCCCTTTGGTTTGAATTGACCGCACCATGACCGACTCACCCCGCCCCACCCCTTGTTCAAGGCATGCCCACCAGACCACCAGCCACCCCATTCGCGTGGCGTGTGCACTGCTGGCCCTGTTGGGCAGCGGCGCCACCCACGCCACCGTGGATTTGAGCCTCAAGCTGGAAACCAGCCTGGGGCACAACAGCAACCTGTTCAAGGATGACACCGAAGGCTCGACCCCGCCCCTGCATGCGCCCCTGGGCACCTCCACCCGGACGCATGCCGTGGACCTGGGCGTGGGCATTCCATTGGTGTCCGATGACACCAAGCTGGTGCTGAGCACCCGCCTGGCATCGGTTCACTTTGGCGGTGCGGGGGATGTCAGCCACCAGACCCACGACACCCAAGCCCGCCTGACGTGGCGTTACTCGGACCTGGTGCGGGGCGAGTGGGCCGTCGGACAGTCGCGAACCCCCTACCCGTTTGACGACACCTACCCCAAGCTGGACCCCATCACCCGCCAGTGGCACATGGGCGGGGTGACGCTGCACATCACCCCGGAACTGTCGGTCCCCTTGCTGATTGGCGGTGAAAACACCCAACACCAGGATCAGCTCACCCATGGTCGCCTGGATGTGGACCGGGTGCACGGCTCTGCGGGGGTCTTGTACAAGTCACCCACCGGAAGTGCCCTGCAGGTGGGCGTGGCCCGCACCCGGAACACCTACCCCGAACGGCTGGCCAGCCCTTCGGGCCCGAACGCATTCACCGAGCGGAACACCGACTGGTTTGCCGATGCGGTCTGGGTCATCAGCCCGCTCACCCAGGTGGGAGGGCGCGTCGCATCACGCCAGCGCCGAGACAACCTGGGCACCCCGGACGCCGGGCGAACCACCCTGTACCGTCTGTGGGCCGGGTACGCCCTGTCCCCCATGTGGCGGGCCGATGGCCAATGGTGGCACCAGCCCATTGACGTGACCGACCCCACGGTGGCCTCGTCCAGCCTGCAAGGCAGCTCCATCGGGGTGACGTGGACGCCCAGCCACAAGCTGACCGCGGCGCTGCAACTCCAGCGGGATCGGCAGTCCGACCGGCTCCTGCCCGGCGCTGGGGTGGGCAGCCCGCTCAATGCCCGGAGCCAGCGCAGCCTGCTGCGGGTGCAGTACCAGCTGGACTCGGGTTTGAACCTGTTTGCCGAGGCCGCCCGCGAACAGCGCACGCGGCGCGTGGATGACAAGGCGCACCAGTCGGTGTTCCGGCTGGGGGTGGACTACACCTACGAAAACCTCAGCGGGGCCACGACCCGCAACGCCCGACCCGCCTGGCCGTTCCAGTGACCGAAGGGGGTGGTGGGGGCCGAGGTCTTACTCTCGGTCCGCCCGTTTCCAGTCTTGCTCGCGCTGCCGCACAAAACGGCGGTAGATGTCGAGCTTGGCCCAGATGAAACGCGGAATCTGCCACAGCTCGCGCACCGTCAGAATTTGCCGCCCGGCACTCGCCCAGGCCGACAGCACGGCACCGCCCATCAACACCCCCAGCCCCAGCGCCCATGGTGCCAGCCACCGGGCGGGTTCGAACCACCAAGCCAGCGCGGTGATGACCCCGCCCAGTGCCATCACCAGCACCACCAGCAAGGACAACGGGGGCACCAGCATGTCCAAGGCCAGACCAGCCCGTCGCCAGTCCCCCGTTTTCAGGGCCTGCACCAACAACCGGGGGCACGCACTCAGGATCATGGACAAGTGGCCATGTTCCCAGCGGCGGCTTTGCTGTGCACGGGACGCGTCGGACGTGGGGAACTCGCTGTCCACCCGGGCACTGGGCATGAAGCGCACAAACACACCGTCGTGCGCCAACTCGGTGGTGAGCTTCAAGTCTTCCACGATGTGCCCGGTGGCCAAGGACCGCTGCGACAACACTGCCCACGGAAAGGCCATCCCCGATCCCAACAACTGACAGCACCCCACCATGCGCGCCAGCCCCGATTGACGCACGCTGGTTTTCACCAGCCAGGCGAATTCCGAAATCTTGGCCCCCACCGGGGACCCCGGGCGGGCATGCATCAGGTAGCGCCCCTGCACCGGGGTGGCACTGTGTTGCGATTCGTGGGCCAGCCGCTGCACGTCGGTGCCAGACACCGTGCAATCGGCGTCGATCACCACCACCGTGGCGGGGGCAAGGGCTTTCAGGTGGTCCACGCCAAACTGCAAGGCATACCCTTTGCCCCGCCGATCCGGGTCGTGGCGCTCCACCACCTCCACACCCAGGGAGCGTGCCACCACCGCGGTGTCGTCGGTGCAGTTGTCGGCCACCACCAGCACCCGCCGCATGGGATCGGGGGTGGCCAGCAGAAACTGGAGGGTGTGGCGCAGGTGGGTCCCTTCGTTGTGGGCGGGCACCAGCACGGCGTAGGCCTGCAACGGCACCTGGGGGCCGGACACTGGGGACTGGCGGCGGGGCAGCAATGCCATCAGGATTTCAGCCACAAACACCGCCACCGGCACGCTCAACACCGCCAGCCAGGCACTGCCCAACCACTCCACCCAACTCAAGCCCATGAACGTGTCCCCTGTCCTGCCACCGCGGGATGCCAATGCCGGTAGACCGCGTGGTGCACCATCAACATGGACATGAAAAACAGAAACTGCAGGAACGATGTCACCCGCAACGCCGTGCTTTCAGACAGGTTGGACACCAGGAAAATGATGAACAAGCCGCTGTGAAACGCAAACTCCTGCCGCCGCAGCGACGCCAACACCACCAGGTTGCGCAAATGGAACAACAGCTGCAAGGCAAACAGCGCCAGGCCCAACAGCCCCAGTTCATTCAGAACGTCCAGGTACCCATTGTGAGCAGAGGGCACATTCCAGCGAAGCGCATCCGCAATGAACTGGGAAGGCCCACCCGGCCCCAGCCAGAACGACGCATAGCCCGAACCCAGCCACCAGTGGCTTTCGATGGACTGCCACATGTACACCCAGATGTCGCCCCGTCCGGTCAGGTCGGCCGATTTGCCAAACAACGCCGAGAACGGACCAAGGATGTCCGCGGCCCCCGGAAAGCGGTCGTTGACGAGGAAGAACCCCACCAAGGTCGACACCAGCAACAGCCCCATCATCACCACCACGCGCACCAGGAAGGCCGGGGCCCGCACGTGCTGCCGAAACAGCGCCAGGTAGAGAGTGCACGCCAGGATTCCGAAGAACAGGCTGGACGAGCTGCGTGATTTCAGCAGGCACAAAAAAATCAGCCCCAAGGTGGCTCCCGCCCGCCACCACCCCATGGGCCGCTGCGTCTGGACATACACCCACAACAACATGCTGATGCCACAGGCAATGCCCAGGATGTTCTTCTGCTCCAGGATGCCGCGCCAGGCCCCTTCAATGCCCACCTCGGTTTCCAGGGCCACCGTCGGGTTGATGAGCACCATGAGGGCGGACACCAGCAACACCGCCATCAGCACCGCAAAAAGGCCCTGAACCAAGGAAAGCAGGCGGTCGCCCAACGCGTGCGCCAGCACAAAGCCGATCAGCAGCACACCGCCGTACTGCACCATCTGCCGAACGACCAGGGCCGGGAACGGGCTCCAGAACGCCGACGCGGCGGCATACAGCATCAGCAACCACAGAAAGGGGTTGACCCAGACGTAACGAAACAGGTCCTTGAAGCCCGTGCGCCAGGCCAACAGGGCCGCCACCCCAAACAGGCCGCTCCATTGCAGCTTGCGCACCCACGAACCTTCGAGCATCTCGGGGTTGGGCTCGAAGTTCCACGACAAGCCGGTGGGCAGCACGGCAAAACCGGCGGCCACCAGGAACAGCCACAGGGCCAGCCGCTGGTCCATGCGGAGTGCCGGGGTCACGGCTTGGGGCGTCTGGTGTTGGGCAGGCATGGACGCCTCAAGGCTGACGACGGCCCATGCGGGCCTTGAGCACCTTGGGCAGGAGAAAGCCCCACACGGTGGTCAGTTCCAGCAGCTCCGAGGCCATCATGCACCACACCACCGACGCCGCACCATGCTGGGCCGGAACCCAGGCCAGCAGCATCAGCTGCAACGACATGGACGCCACGCTCATGGTCAGCAACGGCTTGTAAGCCTCCATGCCCACCAGGGCACAGGTGCCCACGAACTTCACCGCGTACATGGCCGCATAACACGTCCACCAGACCAGCAGCTCACGCGCCAAGTGGTATTTTTGGAAGGGGCCCAAGGCCAACACCCCATCGATGGAAACGGCCAGCACCGAGACGTACACGGTGATGACCACGGCCATCAGGCCCAGCGACTTGTTCAAGTACCACCGCAAGGCCCGGGGTTCCCCGGCCTGAACCAGGTGGGCAATGTCCGCACGGCTCATTTGCTGCCAGGCCACGGTCACCAGCGTCACCGGCATCAACAACAGCCGCGAGGCATTCAGTTCGGCGGTGGCCGCCAACCCCAGGGCCAAACCCGTGATGTACAGGAACGCGTTGTTTCCCACCCAGCCCGTGGCCAGTCCCGGCAACGCCCATCGGGTGATGGCCCAATACCCCTCCAGCCAAGACCACAGCCGTTGCCCCGTGGTGGGACCGGCGTCATCCACCGCGCGCGGGGTGACCCACACGGCCAAGGCATTGGCTCCAGCCAGCACCCCCAGCGCCGTGACCACATCCAGCGCCCCCCACCACCGCAGGGCTGCCCCTCCCGCCAGGGTCAACAGGCCAAACAGCCCATCCAGCTGAAACACCCGTTCAGGTCGTTGCTGCA
Source organism: Hydrogenophaga soli (assembly GCF_054777695.1). Lineage (NCBI taxonomy): Bacteria > Pseudomonadati > Pseudomonadota > Betaproteobacteria > Burkholderiales > Comamonadaceae > Hydrogenophaga > Hydrogenophaga soli. The sequence continues at coordinate 125,941 of NZ_BAAHAK010000007.1, forward strand.
GGTGAAAGCTGGAGCGTTTGAAGTCCCGCACCATCAGGCTGAACACATAGGCGGCAAAGGCCGCCGACAGCCCCATGGAATGCCCCAAGGGGTGGTCGGTCAGAACCAACAGCGCGGCCACCACCAACGAAGCCACCAGACCCAACACCAGGGCCAAGCGCCGCGCCACCGACTGGGCTTGCCCCAGCAACACCGCCACCCGCTCGCCATGGCCCCGGGACATGGTGTTGGCCACGGCATTGGTCACCAACGCGTCGATGCCACCGCACAGCAGCACCCCCGCGGCAAACAGCTGCACATACAGCCCGTACTCCTGCTTGCTGACCGTGCCCATCAGCGTCAGGCCCACCGCAAAGTTCAAGGCACTGAGCATGCCCTGATCCACCGCGGAGATGAGCGAGCGTTTGATCATCAGCGACCGGAGGCGCGCCGCAGGGCATCCAGCACCCGGGGGGCTGCCTGGCCATCCCCATAGGGGTTGATGGCCTGGGCCATGCGGGCGTATTCGGCGGAATCGGACAGCAGCAGCGACGCCTCGTGCAGGATGCGCTCTTGCGATGCGCCCACCAGCTTGGCCGTGCCGGCCTGCACGGCTTCGGGGCGCTCGGTGCTTTCGCGCATGACCAGCACGGGCATGCCGAGCGAGGGGGCCTCTTCCTGCACACCGCCTGAATCGGTCAGGATCAGGTGCGAGTCCATCATGGCGGCCACAAAGTCCGGGTAGTCCAGCGGCTCGGTCAGCTTCACCCGTGGATGGCCCGACAGCGCGGGCATGACCACCTCACGCACCTTGGGGCTGAGGTGCACGGGGAAATGCACGGTCACGTCGTCGAACCGCTCCAGGATGCCCAGGATGGCGGCACACAGCTGGCGCATGGGGTCGCCGTGGTTCTCGCGTCGGTGGGCCGTGACCAGGATTTGCCGCCCTCGGGGACGCTCGTGCGCCTGGGTCGCCATCAGCTTGTGACGGGTCCACAGCAGGGCGTCGATGCCGGTGTTGCCGGTGACCAGGATGCGGCCGTCTGCAATGCCTTCACGCAGCAGGTTGGCGCGGGCCCCTTCGGTGGGGGGAAAGTGCATGGACGACAGGTGCCCCGTCATCACTCGATTGGCCTCTTCGGGGAAGGGGCTGTACAGGTCGTGGGTGCGCAGCCCCGCCTCGACGTGGGCCACCGGAATCTGGTGGTAGAAGGCCGCCAACGCGCCCACAAACGTGGTGGTGGTGTCGCCTTGCACCACCACCCAGTCGGGGCGGTGGGTCTTGAGCCGCTGGTTGATGCCGTCCAGGCTGGCCATGGTGATGTGGGCCAGGTCCTGGTTCTCACGCATGATGTTGAGCGACACTGCAGGCTCGATGCCAAACCACGCCAGCATGCTGGCCAGCATTTCGCGGTGCTGACCGGTGCTGATCACATCCACCTCGAACAGGTCGGGGCGGGCCTGGGCGGCCAGCACCAGGGGAGCAAGTTTGACCGCCTCGGGGCGCGTGCCCAGCACCACGGCCAGACGCAGGGGCTGGCCCCCGGGTTGTGTTGTGTTCATTCAACGGTTCCTGTACGAAGGCAGCAGCAGCGCCCGCAACACCAGCGCACCAAACTGCATGCCGGTCACCATGTAGCGTTTCCACAGCCGCCCGGGCTCCTGGATGAGCCGGAACACCCATTCCAGCCCCACCTTCTGCATCCACAGCGGCGCCCGCTGGCGCAAACCCGCCAGCACGTCAAAGCTGCCACCCACGCCCACCGCCAGGTTGACGTTCAGCACAGGCCATTGTTCTTCGATGAATTGCTCCTGGCGCGGCACCCCCATGCCCACCAGCAACATCTTGGCGCCGCTGGCCGCCACCGCCTGGGCACGGGCCGCTGCCTCGTCGGACTTGAAATAGCCGTCGGCCCCGGTGATGCTCAACCCCGGGTGGCGCTCGCGCAGGCGCGCCATCATGCCCTGCACCACGTCCTGGGTGGCCCCCAGGCAATAAATGGTTTCGTGCCGCTGCACAGCCCGTTCACACAGGCATTCGACCAGATCGACCCCCGTGACCCGCTCGGGCAACGGGCGACGGAACCAGCGACTGGCCCACACCAGGGGTTGCCCATCGGCCACCGTCCAGGTGGCACGGTCCACAAAGGATTGGAGCCGGGGGCTTTCGCGCATCATCATCAGGATGGCGACGTTCACCGTGGCCAACCAGCCACGCCGACCGTGATCCATGTCCGAAAACAACTGATCGACACATTGCGACAGGGTGACGGCGTCGAACACCCCATTGAACAATGGCACTTTGGCGGTGGAGGGGATGGGCTGGCTCATGGACGGGGTAGTTTATGCTGACGCCCCGTGATTGGCGCTGCACGGCGTGGCCAATCCCGCGGGTTTGGTCACACTTTGCCGTGACTTGTGTCCCCCACTCCACAGCCCACCGTTTGAACCCCGGCCCGCCCTTCACATCGCCCCCATGGACATCGCACTCACCGGAGCCACCGGGCAATTGGGACACGCCCTGGTCCCCGCGCTGCTGCAGGCCGGGCACCGGGTACGGCTGCTGCACCGCCACTTGCCGGGCCGCACGCTGCCCCCAGCCCCACCGGGCGTCACCCACCACGCGATCAACCCGCTGGACGTGGCCTCGGTCTCGCAGGCCCTGCGCGGGGCCCAGGCCGTGGTGCACGCCGCGGCGGCGCTGACCGGCGACGAAGCAACCCAGCACCAGGCCACGGTCACCGGCACCGAGGTGGTGCTGCTGGCCATGCGAAACGCGGGCGTGTCCCGGCTGGTGGGCATCAGCTCGCTGTCGGTGTACGACTACGCCGCCCTGCCCCCCGGCAGCAGCCTCAACGAACAATCGCCCTTGGAAGCCCGGCCCCAGGAACGCGACGTGTACACCCGCTGCAAACTGGCCCAGGATGGCCTGTTCCGGCAGTTTGCCCACACCGGTTCGCCTGTGGTGGTGCTGCGCCCCGGCATCTTCCACGCCACCCCCTGCCCTTGGCCCTTCAGCCTGGGGCGGGCCCTGCCCGGCGGGCGCTGGCTGCTGATGGGCCCCTTGAGCCCACACGCGGAAGTCCCCCTGGTGCATGTGGCCGACGTGGCCTTGTCCATCGTGTGCGCCTTGAACCGGCTGCAACAACCCCCAACACCTGCCTTGCAGGTGTTCAACATCGTCCCCCCCCCGGCCCCCAGGGCCACAGAGCTGCTGGCCTGGCTGCAACAACGCCCCGATGCGCCCACCTGTGTGCGCTTGCCGTGGGCGTTGCACCAGACGCTGGCCCAACTGGCCCAGGGCCTGGACCACCTGAGCGGACACCGCCTGCCACTGCCCGGGCTGCTGCGCCCGCGCTGGCTGTGCGCCCGTTTCACCCAGGTCCACTACGACAGCCGCCTGGCCCTGGAGGGGCTGGGCTGGCAACCCCTTCACCCTTGGAATCCATGAACTTTCCCCGCATCAGCGTCTGCCTTGCCACCTACCGCCGTCCCCAGCGCCTGGGGCTGGTGCTGCGTGACCTGGCCCGACAGACCCTCAGACCCACCCAGATCGTGGTGGTGGACAACGACGCCGATCGCAGCGGCGAACCCGCCGTGCACGCCTTCAAGGCCGAACTCGACGCCGTGGGCGCCCCCCTCGACGTGGTGTACGACACCCAGTTCGAACGCAACATCAGCCTCACCCGCAACCGCACCGTGGCCCTGGCCGACGGCGACTGGCTGGCCTTCATCGACGACGACGAACGCGCCCCCGCCGACTGGCTGCAACGCCTGTACGACACCGCCCGGCAGTTCCAGGCCGAAGCGGTGCTGGCCCCCGTGGTGCCGCAGGTGCCCGAACACGCACCCGAGTGGATCCGCAAGGGCGACTTCTACAGCTTCCCGCGCCTGGCCACGGGGCAGACCGTGCCCCTCAACCAGCTGCGCTTTGGCAACGCGCTGTTGCGCGCCGAGCCCGTGCGCACCCTGCCCGGCCCGTTCGACCCGGCGTTCCAACTGTCCACGGGTGAAGACGCCGACATGCTGCTGCGCTTCATCCGCCAGGGGTGCACGGTGATCTGGGACGACAACGCCTGCGTGACCGAACCCGTGGAACCCGCCCGCCTGCGGTTTGACTGGCTGCTGCAACGCGCCTACAGCGGGGGCCAGGAATATGCGCGCAAGGCCCTCACCGGCGCCTATGGCCCCATGGACCGCCGCCAACGCCTGAAGCTGGCCGCCAACGCCTGCGCCAAGCTGGTGTCGGCCCTGGTGCTGGCCCTGCTGACCCTGCCCATGGGCCGCCACCGCGCAGCCCATTGGCTGATCCGCGCCAAGGCCAACCAGGGCAAGCTCAGCGCCTTTCGGGGCGTTCGGTATCAGGAATACGCCGCGAACTGAGTGCTTTTGAGGTGCTGGGCCAGGCGAAAGGCCAGCGCCACCACCGTCAACGTGGGGTTGGCGTGCCCACTGGTGGGCATGCACGACGCGGCGCACACGCTCAGGTTGGCCACGCCGTGCACCTTGAGGTGGGCATCCACCACGCTGGTGGGGTCGGTGTCGTGTCCCATGCGTGTGGTGCCCATGTGGTGCCCGCCCACCGCAGGCGAGGCTTGCAGCGCCTCGCGCAGGTGGGCCAGGTCCAGCACCAGCTCGGCCTGGGTGTGCGTCTTCAGCACCGCTGCCAGGCTGCGAAACCCTTCCAGGGCCGAGTCCACGTCCTGCGGCGTGATCCGCCAGCGGATGTCCACCCGCGGCATGCCCAGCGCATCCACCTGCTCCAGCAACCCAATGGCATTGCCCGCGTCGGGAATCTGCTCGCCATTGAACTCGATGGGGTAGCTCCCGTTGCGGTTGGGCACCAGGGTGTAGGGCAGCTTGCGGTGCGCCAGCTTGTTGCGAACCGTCCAATCAAAGCCAAAGCGGGCGATGTCAGGCAGGCCCAGCAGCACGTTGCGGGCGTGGCCGAACCAGTCGGTCTGTGGCGACGCCACCTGCCGCCCGTGGTTGAGCAGGCGCTGGTGTTCACCCGGCAGGATGCTTTTGAGGAAAAAGATGGTGGACAGCACCCCGCTGCCGTGGCGGGCGTCGGCATAGGCGGGAAAGTGCAGCCGGAAGGTGCCGTTCAGCAAGCCGTGCCGCGCCTGGTGCGCCGCGGTGAACTGCAACTTGCGCCGGGCGTACACCCCGTCGGTGGTGCGTTCGAAGGCAAATGGGGGCCTGACCTTGCCGGTGCGCAATTCGCCCACGATGGCGTCGAAATGGCAGGTGTAGAACTTGCCCAGCCCGCCATCAAACCGCTGCCACGAGGCTCGACGCCGCTGCACCGCCAACAGCAGGCGCGTGGCTTCAATGCCGCCACCGGCCAGCACCACCTGCCGCCCGCTCAGCGTGAGCTTGGCCCGGTCCTTCACATGGGTCACCTCCACCCCCGCCACCCGCTCGTGCGGGGCGTCGCCTTCCAGCACCAGGTGGGTGGCCCGCGCATGCAGCAGCACATGCAGCGTGCGGGACTCCAGCACCCGTTGCCGGTGGGCGCGGCCCACGTCCGTGGGCAGGCTGTAGCGTTCGATGCGTTCCATCAGCACCCCGTCCGCCGCCGCCAGGCCTTGCAGCAAGGGGCGCGGCTGGCGCAGGGACTGCACGGAAAAATCCGCCGTGCCCGCGTCCAGCCACTGGCATGCGGGCTCGTAAAACGGCTCCAACGCCGACCAGGGCATGGGCCAGCCGCTGTGCGGCACCTGCGGGCGCACGTCCAGGTCCAGCGGGTCCATGGGCACACAACGCCCGCCCCACAAATGACTGGTACCACCAAAACGCTGGCGCCGGAACTCCCAGGCCTGGGGGTGTTGCCCCTGCACCGAGCCCTCGTACAGGCCCTGCAGCGCGGGCTGTTCGTCCCAGCCGCCGCCGTCCACCAACAACACCTGCAAACCCGATCCGTCCAGGGCGGTGGCCAGGGCCAACCCGGCCATGCCACTGCCCACAATGATCACGTCGAAGGTCGTGGCCTTCAGGAAGTCGTTGGCGTGTTGAAAGTCGTGCAGCATGCTGCCATTGTCAACCCGTTCAGCGGGCCCACTGGCGCAGCCAGGCGGTGTCAAAGTGCTGCGTCACCACCTCGGCCAGCCGCTCGAACACCGGCTCCAGCCCGGCCTGCGGCACGCCCAGCAGCGCGTGCAGCACCGCCGGGTCTTCCAGCAGCCCGTGCACGTACACCCCCAGCACCCGACCACCATGCCCGGCGGCGGTGGATTGCCAGCCCAGGGCCTGGCCGTCGGCGGCGGTCAACACCGTGTGCAACCGGTCGCCTTTGGCGGCCATGGCCGGGTGTTCCAACGTCTGGCCGTGGTGGATTTCGTAACCGCCCACACCCACCCCGTTCAGGGCCTGCCAGGGACCGGGCTGCACCCCGCTGAAACGGCCCTGGCTGCGACACACCGTCTTGTGCGGGCCAAAGGCGGTGACCAGGGGCAGCAGGCCCAGGCCGGGGGCGTCACCGCCCAGGCCTTCCACACCTTCGGGGTCCACCACGGCTTCACCCAGCATTTGCAGCCCGCCGCAAATGCCCAGCACCGCCCCACCCCGGCGGGCATGGTCGGCCACCGCCGCGTCCAGCCCCTGCTGGCGCAGCCAGGCCAGGTCGGCCAGCGTGGCTTTGCTGCCGGGCAGGATGACCCAGTCGGCCCCCGCCAGCTCCGCCGGGGTGCGGGCCCACACCAGGCGCACGCCGGGGGCGTTCTTCAGCGGCTGGAACTCGTCCAAGTTGCTGATGCGCGGGTAGGCCACCACCGCCACCGTCAGGCGAACAGCCCCTGCGGCTGAGGTGCGGTCATCAAAAACACCGTCTTCCTCTGGCAGGCCGTGGTGGCGCAGCATGGGGATGGTGGCCACCGTGGGCACGCCGGTCAGGTCTTGCAGCATCTGCGGGGCCGGGGCCAGCAGGCTGGCATCGCCGCGGAAGCGGTTGAGCACAAAGCCTTTGAACAGCGCCCGGTCGGCCTCGGGCAGCAGCGCCCAGGTGCCGTACAGGTGGGCAAAGGCACCGCCGCGGTCGATGTCGGTCACCAGCAGGCAGGCCGCGCCGCAGTGGCGTGCCACGCGCATGTTGACCACGTCGCTGTCGTACAGGTTGATTTCGGCGGGCGAACCCGCGCCTTCGATCACCACCACATCGTTTTCGGCACGCAGGGCGTCCAGCGCGGCGGCAATGTGGGGCCACACCCGTTCGCTGCGGCCCCGCCAGGGGGCTTCGGTCAGCTCACGGTCCACCTCGCCCATCAGCACCACCTGGCTGCGGGTGTCGGCCTCGGGCTTGAGCAGCAGCGGGTTCATGCGCACCTCGGGCTCGGCCCGGGCGGCCAGGGCCTGAAAGTACTGCGCACTGCCGATTTCGCCCATGCGGCCACCGGGGGCGGGCACCACGCGGGCGTTGTTGCTCATGTTCTGGGCCTTGAAGGGCGCGACCTTGAAGCCCTGGTTGGCATACCACCGGCACAGCGCGGTGGTGAGCCAGCTTTTGCCTGCCCCGCTGGTGGTGCCCAGCACCATGACGCAACGCGCCAAGGCGGGGGAGGAAGGGGACGTGGCGGGTGGGTTCAGGGGCATGACAGGGTTTCCCAAATGCAGGGCGTGGTGGGCGGGCGCACGCCCACGCGCACCCAACCGGGGTGGCCGAAGGAGGTGGCGTCACGCAGCTTGACGCCGTGGGCCGTGCGCCAGTGGGCCAGCAGGTTGGCCAGGGGGTGGCGCTGCAACCAGGCTTCGGGCGGGCGGGCCAGCAGGAAGTTGGCGTCGCTGGGCACCGTGATCCAGCCGCGGGCATGCAGGGCGGCCAGCTGCGTGCGCTTCCATTCGGTGAGCTGGCCCAGGCTGGTGTGGACCCAGGCCTGCACCTCGGGGCGGCACCAGGCGTCCAGCAGGGCCACGGCGTGTGCGCCCAGGGGCCAGGACGGGGCCAGCGCCGCCAGCGCCGCCAACCAGGTTTGGCGCTGTGGCGTGGCCTGCGCCGGGGCCAGCAGGTAGGCACCGCGCACGCCCGTCAGGCCCAGGGCCTTGTTGGGAGACCATAGCTGCCACACCCGCGCCAGGGCCTGCGGGTCCAGCGACGCTTGGCCACTGAGCCGCAAGGGGGTGTAGGCGCAGTCCAGCACCAGGGTTTGTGTGGGCTTGAGCCCTTGCACCTGCTCGGCCAGCCTGGCGTGGGCCGCCCCGCTGGGCGTGGCGGGTTCGCAGGCCCACAACACGGCGGCCTGCTCGGGCTGCGGGGTGCGCACCAGGCCCCAGGCGGTGCAAGCCCGGGCCACATCGGCGTAGTGGGCGTCGGGCATCCAGGTGAGCAACTCGCCGCTTGGGTCCGGGTGGCATCGGCGGGCCGTGGCCGCCAGGCGGAACATTGCCTCGCTGGCGCTGGTGGCCAGCACCACGCGATCGGGGGCCACGCCATGCAGTGCGGCCAATTGCTGGCGCAGCATGGTGTAGGCGGGGTCGGGGTAGGTGGAGGCATCGGCCTGCTGAACCGCGGCCAGCGCCTGCGGGCACGGACCTGCGGCGTTGCTGTTGGTGGAAAAGTCGTGCAACGGCACGCCCTGCGCATCGGGGCCGCCGTGTTCGGGAACCGGCCCCACCGGGCCAAGAGACACTTCAGTCAACAACCATCACTCCCAAAAACATAGCTGCCAACGCAAACATAAAAAGCGCTAGAGTCATTTTTTTTGCAACATCCACCGCCTGTTGCACCTGGCTGGCCATGGGTGCGGCGGCGGGTGCGTTCAGGGTGTACACGCCGGGTTTGCCCAGGCGCACACCCAGGCGCAAGGCCATGGCGGCCATGGGCCAGCCGCTGTTGGGTGACGGGGTGCGCCGCGCCTCGGCCCACAGGCGGCGGGCATGGGCAAAGCCCCCGCCGGGGTTCAACACCACGGGCCACAGCAACAGCGCGGTCAGCCGGGCGGGCACCCAGCCCAGCACGTCGTCGGCCCGGGCGGCCCACTGGCCGGCCCAGGTCCACACCCGGCCCCCGCGTTCGCCGGGGTAGCCCCACATGGCGTCGGCGGTGTTGGCCAGACGAAACACGGCGGCGGCGGGCAAGCCGCCCAGCACAAACCAGAACAGCGGGGCCACCACCGAGTCGTTGAGGTTTTCAGCCAGGCTTTCGATGGCGCTTTCGCGCACCTGCTCGGGCGTGAGGGCGCTCACGTCGCGGCTGACCAGCCAGGCCAGGCGGGCGCGCCCTTCGGGCAGGCTGCGCTGCAAGGCGGCCTCCACCGCCCTCACCTCGTCCACCAACATGCGGTGGGCCAGCAGCGGTTTGAGCAGCACCCCCAGTGCCAGGGCCTGCAGCAGGGCCGACACCCAGGCCCCATGGTGGGGGGCCAGGCCCAAGCCCTCGGCCACCCGCGCCACCAGCGCCCCGCCCGCCCCACTCGCCTCTTGCAAGGCCCAGGCCACGGCCACGCACAACAAGGCCAGGCCCCACCAGGCGCACAGGCCCAGGCCCCAGGCCCGAGCGTCAAAACCCGCCGGGGCCACCGCGGGCCGCGGAGCGATGCGCTCGCCCGCCCAGCCCAGCGCCCGGCCCATCCACACCACCGGGTGGAGGCGGGCCGGGGGTTCGCCCCACAGGCGATCCACGGCCAGCGCCACCATCACCGCGGCGGGCAGAACAACGGCGTGGAAATCCACGGTTACTGGTCGCCCTCGGCAGGGGGAAGGTTCGGAACCAGGGACAGATAGCGCTCAAAGTCTTCGCGTTTGGCCAACGCGGCTTCACGCCGCAGGTGCTCCACGGTTTGAAATGCGGCCATCTTTTCTGCCGCCGCGCTGGCGATGAACTGGTTGACGGAAATGCCGTCCTTGCGGGCCAGTTGCTTGATGCTCTCGTGCACCGAATTGGGAAGCCTGATGGTCAGGGCCGTCATGGTTTCAACTCCTTGAGGATGTGCAAAAACCGACTGGGGGTGATGGCGCTCACGCCCAGCTGTTCGGAACCTTTGAAGTCTTTGACGTTGTGCGTCACGATGTACGGGCAGCCCCCGGCCACCGCACACTCCAACACCATGTCGTCATCGGGATCACGCAGAAAGGGCCGCCACAGGTAGTGGATGTCCTGCAAATGCGCCTGACTGGCCAGGTAGCGCACAAAACCCAGCGCCAGCTCCGGGCTGGCACCAGGCGGCAGGTGCTCGGTGCGCGTCATCACCGATTGCCACTCGGTGTAAATGCCGACCGACACGCACAGCTGAAACAACGGACTGGGCACCGACGCCACCAAGGCAAAGCTGGCCCCCAAGCGGGAACGCGCCGCAGCCACCAGCACGGAGGTGTCCAGAACAATCTTCATGGTTTCACGGGTATAACCACTATTTTAAGTACCTCACCCCCGCCCTTGCAAACCCACGGCCTTCATCCCCAGACGAGCCAGCAGGGCGCGGTCGGCGTCCACGTCGGGGTTGCCGGTGATGAGCAGCTTGTCGCCGTAGAAGATGGAGTTGGCCCCGGCGGCGAAACACAGGGCCTGGGTTTCGTCGCTCATCTGCCGCCGACCGGCCGACAGGCGCACCCGCGCCGTGGGCATGGTGATGCGGGCCACGGCGATGGTGCGCACGAACTCCAGCGGGTCCAGGTCAGGCTGGTCGGCCAGGGGGGTGCCGGGTACCTTCACCAGGTGGTTGATGGGCACCGACTCGGGGTGCGGGCTGAGGTTGGCCAGCTGCGCGATCAGCCCAGCACGCTGCAGGCGGCTTTCGCCCATGCCCACGATGCCGCCGCTGCACACCTTCACGCCCACCTGGCGCACGTGGGCCAGGGTGTCCAGGCGGTCTTGGTAGTCGCGGGTGGTGATCACGTCGCCGTAGAAATCGGGCGCGGTGTCCAGGTTGTGGTTGTAGTAGTCCAGCCCCGCCTGTTGCAGGGCCTGGGCGTGGTGGGGCTCCAGCATGCCCAGCGTGGCGCAGGCTTCCAGGCCTTCTTGCTTGACCACGCGCACCAGCTCGGCCACGGCGTCGATGTCGCGGTCTTTGGGCGCACGCCAGGCCGCGCCCATGCAGAAACGGGTGGCCCCCGCGGCCTTGGCGCCCAGCACGGCTTCGCGCACAGCCTCGGGCGTCATCATCTTGGTGGCCGCCACGCCCGTGGGGTGGTGGGCCGACTGCGGGCAGTAGCCACAGTCTTCGGGGCAGCCGCCGGTCTTGACCGACAGCAGCGTGGCCAGCTCCACCTCGGTGGGGTCGAAGTGCTGGCGGTGCACGGTCTGGGCGCGGAACAGCAGCTCAGAAAAAGGAAGTTCGAACAGCTCGGCCACGGCTTGCACCGACCAGGGGCCGTCGGCGGGGGCCGCAGTGCCAACCCCGCGAGGGGCAGCAGTGTCCGTGGTGGACAGCGGCCGGTGCAGGCGCACGGGTTGCTCGGTGGTGGTGTGGTCTGGGGTGGCCAGGGTCGTCATTCAAAGGTCTCCTTCATTGTCGGGATGCTGCGGGGCAAACAGGTCGCTGGGCTGGTGCCAGCGGTTGTCGAACACCAGCTCAGCCAGCGGCTGACGCTGTGCCCAACGTTCGGCTTGCAGCATGGGCTGATCATAAAAACGGTGCACGGGCCCCAGGCACAGCAGGGCGATGGGCTCGGCACCCGGGGGCAGGTTCAGTTCGGCGGCCACGGCCTGGGGGTCGAACAGCGACACCCAGCCCATGCCCAGGCCCTCGGCCCGGGCGGCCAGCCACAGGTTCTGGATGGCGCAGGCGGCGGACGCCAGGTCCATCTGCGGCAAGGTGCGACGCCCGAACACATGCTGCTCGCGGCCATCGGCCAAGGCCACCACCAGCAGTTCGGCGGCGTCCAGCAGCCCTTCCACCTTCAGGCGCATGAAGGCCTGGCCGCGCTCGCCCAGCGCGTGGGCGGTGCGGCTGCGCTCCTCGTCCACCAGGCCGTGCAGGCGCTGGCGCAGGGCGGGATCGGTCACGCGGATGAAGCGCCAGGGCTGCATGAAGCCCACGCTGGGCGCGTGGTGGGCGGCGTCCAGCAGGCGGCGCAGCACCTCGGGTGCCACCTGCCCACCGCTGAAATGGCGCATGTCGCGCCGCTCGAAAATGGCGCGGTACACCCCGCGTTGCTCGGCGTGGGCGAAAGTGGGGTCGGAGGCCGGGGCGTCCATGGCCGTGGCGCTCAATCTTCAATGCCCCGCTGCGCCGGCACCCCGGCCTGGAAGGCGTGTTTCACCAGCGTCATCTCGGTCACGGTGTCGGCCAGGGAGATGATTTCGGGCGGGCAGCGCCGCCCGGTCAGGCACACGTGCACGTGGCTGGGGCGGGTGCGCAGGGTGTGCAGCACGTCGTCCAGCGGCAGCCAGCCGTAGATCAGCGGGTAGGTGATTTCGTCCAGCACCACCAGAAACTGCTCGCCGCTCAGGATGCTGGCCTTGGCGGTTTCCCAGCCGTCGCGGGCGAGTTGCGCGGAATGCTCCAGGTCCTGGCTTTTCCAGCTGAAGCCGTCGCCCAGCCCCACGATGGGGATGCCCAGTTGTTCGAACATGCGGTGCTCGCCAAAGCGGGCGCTGGGCACCTTCATGAACTGGTAGACCTGCACCGCCTTGCCCCGGCCATGGGCGCGCAGCGCCAGCCCGAAGGCGGCGGTGCTTTTGCCCTTGCCGTCGCCGGTGTTGACGATGACGATGCCGCGGCGCTCGCCCTCGGGCTTGTCGTAGGGTTTGGCGGTGGGTGGGGTTTCAATCTGCATGGTGGGTGGGTGGGGGCAAGGGGTTACTTCAATTTGGGTAGCGCAACCCACTGGTCCTGAAAGCGGTGGATGCCAATTTGATGCTCAAAAACCTGGTGCAGTGCGTCGTGCACCACCGGGCTGCCGGGTGCGCCTTGGGCCACCGCCCGGCCCGCCTGCAACACCAGCACCTGGTCGGCGGCCAGGGCCTGCGTCAGCTCGTGCAGCACGCTCACCACCGTGTGGCCCTGGGCCACCAGCTCGCGCACCAGGCGCAGCCAGTCGGCCTGGTGCGGCGGGTCGAGGTTGGTGAGGGGTTCGTCCATCAGCAGCACCTGGGCCTCGACCGCCAGGGCACGCGCCAGCAGCACGCGCTGGCGCTCGCCGCCCGACAGCTGGCCCAGCGGTTTGCAGGCCCAGTCCCAGGCCTGGGTGCGCTTCAAGGCCCGCTCCACGGCGGCATGGTCGGCGGGGCCGGGCGGGCTCCACCAGCCGTGGTGCGGCAGGCGGCCCAGCAGGGCAATGTCGTAGGCGGTGAGGTCGTCGGCCCCCGCGTCCAGCCCGCCCCCGGCACTGGCCGCCGCCCCGCCCTGCCCCAGCCAGGCCAGGGTGCGGGCCCGGTCGCGGGCAGGCCATTGGGCCAAGGGGCGGCCCAGCAGTTCGATGCTGCCGCTGCACGGCAACAGGCCGCCCAGGCAGCGCAGCAGGGTGGACTTGCCCGCGCCGTTGGGGCCCACGATGGACAGCCACTGCCCGGCGGGCACGTCCACGCTCACGCCGTGCAGCACGGGCTGGGCATGGCGGCCATGGCCCAGGTGGGCGTGCAGGTTGCGGGCTTTCAGCGCCAAGGTGTTCATCGCCATCGCCATCACCCCACCCGCCTGTGCATCAGCCACAGCAGGTAGCCACCGCCCAGCACGGCGGTCAGCACGCCCACCGGCAGTTCCTGCGGGGCCAGCACCCAGCGGGCCAGCGTGTCGGCCAGCAGCAGCAGGGTGCCACCCATCAGGCTGGCCAGCAGCAGCAAGGCCCCGTGGGTGCAGCGCACCGCCGAGCGCACCAGGTGCGGCGCGGCCAGGCCCACAAAGGCAATCAGCCCCGTCTGGGCCACGGCGGTGCCGGTGGCCAGGGCCAGCACGGCCACCAGCGCGGCCCGCAGCGGGGCCAGCGGCAGGCCCAGGCTGGCGGCGGTGGTTTCGCCCAGGCTGAGGCCGTCGAGCAGGCGCGACAGCGTCAGCGCCGCACCCAGGCACGGCAGGCCCACGGCGGCCATGACGCCCACCGAGGTCCAGCCCACAAACCCCGTGCTGCCCAGCATGAAGCCCTGCATGGCCTGCAGGATGTCCGGGGCCAGCAGCGTGACCAGCGAGCTGATGGCCCCCAGCACCACGCCCACCACCACCCCGGCCAGCAGCAGGCGCAGGGTGTGCTGCACCCCACGCGCCAGCGCCAGCGTGAGCAGCACCGCCCCCACCGACCCGGCAAACGCCGCGCCGGTGAGCCCCAGGCGCACGGCCCAGCCACCCGCGCCCAGGCTGCTGGCGGCGTGCAGGCCGGGGGTGAGCCCGCCCATGACCGCCAAGGCCGTTGCCACGCCCAGCGTGGCGCCTGAGGCGCTGCCCAGCAAGAACGGATCGGCCAGCGGGTTGCGGAACAGGCCCTGGGCCACCGCCCCGGCCAGCCCCAGCAAGGCCCCGGCGGCAAACGCCCCCAGGGTGCGCGGGGCGCGGATGTCCCACACGATTTGGGCGTTCAGCGCGGCGTCGGCCAAGTCGGTGCCCTCCTCGGCACCCGCCAGCAGCGACCACACCGGCGTCCAGCCAGTGCTGCCCACGCTCAGGCCCACCACGGCCAGCACGGCGCACAGCAGCAGCAGGCCCGCGCCCAGCACCCAGGCGCGGCGGCGCTGGCGCTGCCAGTCGTGGGGCACGGCGGCGGTGTGCAAGCTGGCGTGGCTCACATGCCCCCCCGGGGGAAGGGACCCACGGTGTCCACACCGGGCGGCACCACGGGGCGTTGGCCGTTGAGGCAATCGGCCATCAGCCGGGCCGCCTCGGGCATGCGCGGGCCGGGGCGCACCAGCACGTCGGACTCGTCCAGCGAAAACACGCACAGACCGCCCTGCTCGCGCCGCTGCGTGGTGCGCAGGGCCTTGATCTGGCCCCAGCCCGGGCGCTCGGTCATGCCGTCGAAATTGCGGGCACCCACCATGATGACGTCGGGGTTGGCGCGCACCACAAACTCGGGGTTGATCTTGGGAAACGGCCCCTGCGCCGCCGGGATGATGTTGCGTGCGCCCAGCCGCGCCAGCGTCTCGCCGATGAACGACGTGGGCCCGGCGGCATAGGGTGCGCGGTTGACCTCGAAGTACACCCGCTGCCCCCGCCGCTCGGGGCGGATGGACTGGGTGGCGGCCTGCACCCCGGCGTCGATGTAGCGCCAGATGCGCTGCGCCTCGGCCTCGGGCTGGGGCAGGCCCAGCGCCTGCGCCACCTTCAGCAGCACGCGCTGCACGTCGGCATGGCTTTTGGGCTCCAGCACCACCACCTTCAGGCCCAGGGCCTCCAGCCGGTCGGCGGCGCGGGACGAGGCGGACACCAGCACCAGGTCGGGCCGACGCGCCACCACGGCTTCGATGTTGGGGTCCAGCCCGCCGCCCAGTTGCGGCAGGCGCTGCACCGCGGCGGGAAAGTTGGAATACCGGTCCACCCCCACCAACCGGGCACATTGGCCCAGTTCACACACGGTTTCGGTGAGCGAAGGCAACAGGCTGACCACGCGCTGCGGCGGCGCGGGCAGCGTCAGGGTGTGGCCACGGTCGTCGGTGACCTGAACGGGCGCAGACGATGCGGCGGGGGCCGACGCCGCATGGGCCGGCGCGGACACCCCGCTCCACGCCAACGCCACGCCCAGCAAGGCCGTGCTCAAGCGCGGGCTCATGGCCGACCTCCCGCAGGTTTCACCACCAGCGGCTGGCCCGCCACCATCAGCACCACGCGCTGCGCCACCTCGGCCACCTGTTGGTTGAGCAGGCCCAGCGCGTCCACAAAGGCCCGCACCTCGCGCCCCAGCGGGATCACGCCCAGCCCGATTTCGTTGCCCACCAGCACCACCGGGCCGGGGGCCTGGCGCAATGCTTCCAAAAAGTGAGCTGTTTGCGCTTTTACATCAAGCGCCAGAGGCATTTTTTGCATTGAATTTTCAGCCTCCATGGGCACCTCCATGGGCATCAGCGCCCGGGTCAACCACAGCGTGAGGCAGTCCACCACCAGCAGGTGGTTCGGTGCCGACAGGCGGGCAATGGCCTCGCCCAGGTCGGGCACGGTGCCGGGGGCAAATTCTTGCGTGACCAGGCCGGGCACGCGCTCGCGGCGGTCGGCCTGGTGGCGGGCAATGCGCTGGCGCATCTCGTCGTCCCAGGCTTCGGCGGTGGCCAGCAGCGTGGCCTGGCGGGGCGCGGCGGGCGTGCCCGCGGCCAGCCAGCGGGCGGCCAGCGCCTCGGCGCGGCGGGACTTGCCGCTTTTCTGGCCGCCCAGGATCAGTTCGACCTCAGCCATGGCCCCCTCCCCAACGTTCGCTCCACGCCTGGATGAAGGCCGCCAGTTGGGCCACGCCGTCGGTCAGCGCGGCGGGGCCGGGTTGCAGGATGTCGGCGGACTTGATTTCGTGCAGCTCGCCATGGCGCACGGCGGGCACGTCGGCCCAGCCGGGCCGGGCGGCCACTTTTTCGGGGCGGAACTTCTTGCCGCACCAACTGCCCACCACCATGTCGGGCTGGCGACGCACGATCTCCAGCGAGTCGGCCACGATGCGGTGTTTGCCCAGCGGCTGCGTGGCCAGCTCGGGGAAGATGTCGTCGCCCCCGGCCAGCCCGATCAGCTCGGACACCCAGCGGATGCCGCTGATGGCGGGGTCGTCCCACTCCTCGAAGTACACACGCGGGCGGCGATGGCCTGCCGCCTCACGTGCCGCGGCGGCCTGCTGGATGCGGTGCAGGTCGGCGCGGATGGCGTCGATCTGGCGCTGGCCTTCGTCCTGCGCGTCCACCAGCGAGGCCACCTGAAACAGCATGTCCAGGATCTGCGCCACGCTGCGCTGGTTGTACACCGTGACCTGCACCCCGGCACGGATGAGCTGGGCGGCCACGTCGGCCTGCAGGTCAGAGAAGCCCAGCACGCAGTCGGGCTCCAGCGCCAGGATCTTGTCGATCTTGGCGCTCAGGAAGGCGCTGACCTTGGGCTTTTCCTCCCGCGCCTGACGGGGGCGCACGGTGTAGCCGCTGATGCCCACGATGCGGTCCTGCCGCCCCAGGCGGTAGAGCCATTCGGTGGTTTCCTCGGTGAGGCAGACGATGCGTTGCGGGCCGCGGCTGCCGGGCTGCGGGGCGCTGGGCATGGCGGCGGCGTTCATGCGGGCAGCTCCAGGGGTTGGGGGCTCAGCAGCGCGGCGGCGGCGGCGGTGGCCGACGGCATCCAGGCGTGGAAGTAGCTGGCACGCACCGCGCCATGCACGTACAGGGCCTCGCCGGTGCCGCCATCGGCCACGGGCTGGGGTGTGCGGCCCGGCGGCTGGGTGCGGGTGACGGCGGGCAGTGGCGTGTCGGCCAGCGACCAGTGGAAGGTGTGGCCGCGCAGGCTGCCAGCGCCCAGGGCCAGTTGCTGCGGCCCCAAGGCGGCCAACCGGGCCTGCAGGCGCACGGTGCCGGGCAGCAGGCCCCACATGGCATGGCTGACGCCGGCTTTGTCCACCAGGGTATCGAACAGCAGCATCATGCCGCCGCACTCGGCCCACACGGGTTTGCCCTGCGCCGCATGGGTCCGCAGGGCGTCGCGCAGCGCGTGGTTGGCCGACAGGGTGGCGGCGTGCAACTCGGGGTAGCCGCCGGGCAGCCACACCGCGTCGCACGGGGGCAGCGCGGCGTCGGCCAGCGGCGAGAAGAAGGCCAACTCGGCCCCCAGCTGGCGCAGGGTGTCCAGGTTGGCGTCGTAGATGAAGCACAGCGCCGCGTCGCGGGCCACGGCCACGGTGCGCCCGGCCAGGGGCTGGTTTTCTGCATCAAATTGGCCTCCAGCGCTTTCAGAAAAAGCGCAAGCAGCTCCTGTTTTGATACCCACCCCATGGGGAAAACGCTGGGCCAGTTCCGCCGGGCTCATGCGCCCCAGCGGGGTGGACAGCAGGCGGTCGGCGGCGGCGTCCAGGCGGGCCAGGGCGTCGGGCAGTTCGTGGGCGGCCACCAGGCCCAGGTGGCGTTCGGGCAAGGCCAGTTCGGTGCTGCGCATGAGGGCGCCCAGCCAGTCTTCGGGGGCCACCGCCTGTTGCAGCATGTCGGCATGGCGCTCGCTGCCCACGCGGTTGGCCAGCACCCCGGCCCAGGGCAGCGGGCCGTGGCTGGCCGCCTGGTAGTGGCGCAGGCCGTGGGCCAGGGCCCCGAAGGTCTGCGCCATGGACGAGGCGTCCACCACCGCCAGCACGGGCACGCCAAAGCGGCGGGCCAGTTCGGCGGCACTGGGGTCGCCGTCGTACAGGCCCATGACGCCCTCCAGCAGCACCAGGTCGGCCTCTTGTGTGGCGGCGTGCAGGCGCTGGCGGATGTCGGCTTCGCCGGTCATCCACAGGTCGATCTGGTGCACCGGAGCCCCGCTGGCCAGGCGGTGCCAGTAGGGGTCCAAAAAGTCGGGGCCACACTTGAACACCCGCACCCGTCGCCCGGCGCGGGCGTGCAGCCGCGCCAACGCCGCGGTGACGGTGGTCTTGCCCTGACCCGACGCCGGGGCGGCGACCATGAGCACGGCGGCGCTGCGCATCACAGGCCCGTCCAGCTCACGCCCAGGTAGGCGGTCCGGCCCGGGGTGGCATAGCCACGGGCGGTCTGGTAGGCCTTGTCGCCCAGGTTGTCCACCCGGGCCACCAGCGTCCACTGCGGCGCAAGGCGGGTGCTGGCCGACAGGTTGACCACGCCGTACCCGGCCAGGCGGGCGGTGCCGCTGGGCTGGTCGAAGCGGCTGCTGTGCCATTGGGTTTCGGCCCCCAGGGTCCAACCGGCCACGCGCAGGTCGGCCCCCAACTTGGCCACACGTTTGGAGCGGCGGGCCAGGGTGCGGCCCGTGGTGTCGTCGCGCGGGTTTTGCAGGTCGATCGAAGCGTTCAGCCCCACCCCACCCGGCACCCCAGCGGCCACGCGGGTGGCGGCGGCCAGCGTCACGCCTTGCAGCGTGGCCTTGCCCACGTTGCCATAACAGCCGGGGAAGGCCCCCACGCCGTTGGCACAGCTGCCAGGGCCAGACACGTAGTTGATGAGGTTGGTCAGCCGGTTGCGGTAGGCGGTGACCGACACGCTGCTGCCCTGCGCGGCGTACTTCAGGGCCAGCTCCAGGTTGCGCGACTCTTCGGGACGCAGGCTGGGCATGCCGTAGATGCTGAAACGGTGGAACAGCGTGGGCGCCCGGAAAGCGGTGCCTGCCGACGCGGTCACCCGCCAGTGCGGGGCCAGCGCCAGGGCATAGGCCAGGCTGCCGGTGGTGTGGCGCCCAAACTCGCTGTCGTCGTCGTGGCGCAGGTTGGCCTGCACGGCGTGGTCACCCTGCTTGAAGCCATAGCCCAGGGCCAGCGCGTTCTGGCTGCGGTCGTTGAGCTGCGGGGTGGTGGAGCCGTTGAGCAGCCGGTCTTGCCGCCGCTCCAGCGCCGCCGTGAGCTGGTGGCCCCCCTGCTGCCATTGGTTGTGCCACAACCAGGTGTCCACCTGGGTGTCGGTCACATAGGCCGAAGGGGTGGTTTCGTAGCGGTCCAGCCCGCGGGTGAAACCGACCCGGCTGGTCCACACGTCGGACCAGCGGGCCTGCCACGACAGCGCCAGGGTGCGCAGGTCTTGCAGGGCGCGGTCGTCCACCTTGGAGGCATAGGCGTCGTAGCCGGTGTTGGCTTCGCTGCTGGTCCACAGGGCTTCGAAGCGGTGGTCGGCATTGGCTTGCAGGCCCAGGCGGGCCAGGCCGTTGGTCTTGCGGTAGCCATCGCGGTCGGGGTTGCCGCTGGGCTGGATGTTGAAGCCGTCGCTGGTTTCACGCGTGAGGCCCAGGGCGTAGTCCCAGGCCCCTTGCGCCCCCGACAACTGGGCACTGGCGTTGCGCGTGCCGTGGCTGCCCACACCCACGCTGACGTTGGGGTGGAAGCCCGCCTCCCCCTTGCGGGTGAACACCTGCACCACGCCACCAATGGCGTCAGAGCCATAAATGGCCGCCGCGGGGCCGCGCAGCACCTCGATGTGGTCGATGTGCTCCAGCGCCAGGGCCTGCCAGGCCGCGCCGCCGGTGGACTGGGAATCCACCCGCACACCGTCGATCAGCAGCACGGTGTGGCGGGTGTCGGCCCCGCGCACAAACAGGCTGGTGGTGGCCGTGGGGCCGCCGTTGCGGCTGAGCTCCACGCCCGGCAGGGTGGACAGCACATCGCCCAGGCTGGCGTTGGCAAAGCGGTCCAGCGTGTCGCGGTCGATCAGGCTGACGTCGGACACCACATCGGTCAGCGGCTGGGCGGTGCGGGCGGCGGTCACCACCACCGGGGCCAACACCCCTGATTGAGCCAGCGCCAACGGGGACAAGCCCCCGGCCACAGCCGCGCACACGGTGCAGCGGGTCAACAGGCTGAGCACAGCCACGGAAGAAGGGGTGCGGCGCACCCCCGACAAGACAGACAACATGGAAAAGAATCCAACACAAGACACCCTTCCCGCCTTCCCCGACGGTACTTGGGCTTCATGGCGGCACGCCTGGGGCGCACCACCGCCTTGTTGGCCGGTATCCGGGCTGGTGGAACAACCTTCATCGCCTTCCCAGGGGGTGCTGTGTCAGGCACAACACCCACCCAGTGGCCGGTGGATGAAAGCGGGAGCGGGGCCAGCCATCAGGCCAGCACACGGTCCGTCCACTTACCGTTGCGGGGGCAGCGCTGGTTAGGCCTGAGCAGCGCGTGCGTGATGCACGGCCTTCGGCCCCCCAGCTTCCCGTTGAACTGCCGCCCCTGAACGAGGCCGCGAGCACCAACACCCGGCATTCTAGGCGGACGCACCTACAATCGCGGCACCATGTCCGACACCCACACTTTTGCCCAACTGGCCGACCGCATCGACCGGTTGCTGCTGCGGCATGAGGAGCTTCAACGCACCAACGAGCTGCTCAGGACCGAGGTCGATTCCCTGCAGGCCGAACGCGACCTGCTGCGCTCCAAACTGGCCGCCGCCCGTGCCCGCATCGTCACCCTGCTGGAGCGCCTCACCGCGGCCTCTGAGACCGGGGTGAGCCCCTCGTCATCCGATCCGTCCTCTTCATGAAGCAAATCGAAGTCCAGATCATGGGCCAGGGCTACCTGCTGTCCTGCCCCGAAGGGGGCGAGGCCCTGATGATGCAGGCCGTCAGCAAGGTGGACGCGGCCATGTGCAAGATCCGCGACGCGGGCAAGGTCAAGGCCCGCGACCGCATTGCCGTGCTGGCCTCGCTCAACCTCGCGTTCGAGTTGAGCGATCTGCAACAGCAGGTTCGGACCCAGGCCGAGGCCAGTGCCCAGCGCGTTGTGGCCCCAAGCCCCACCTCGCCCGTGCCCCAGGTGGACCTGGGTGACACCGCGGAAAAGGTCATGACCGAACTCATCGGCCGCATCGACCGCGCCATGGAT
This sequence comes from Hydrogenophaga soli, assembly GCF_054777695.1. Lineage (NCBI taxonomy): Bacteria > Pseudomonadati > Pseudomonadota > Betaproteobacteria > Burkholderiales > Comamonadaceae > Hydrogenophaga > Hydrogenophaga soli. The sequence goes on from NZ_BAAHAK010000007.1 coordinate 147,274, forward strand.
GCCGACGGACGGCTGCTCTGACGCACCGGCAGAACACGGTTTGCATCGCTACAATGCGAACCGTCTGCAGGCTGTCGGGTTTTAATGTCCTTGAACCAATGCTCTTAGAGCACGGGCTTGGAACATCGTCGGGCTGGTGTGATCATCTCGCGTCAGATGAACCCGAAGCCCCTCTGACCTCGCCCACCTGAACCCCCGGTTCAGGCTGCGACCCGGCCCCTGCAGACACCCTCCCCCTCCTCTTTTCCCCCATGATGATCGAACCCATGCTGGTCCTCGAACTGGTGGCACTGGGCCTGTGCACCGGCTTTCTGGCGGGCCTGCTGGGCATTGGGGGCGGCATGCTGATGGTGCCGTTCATCACCTTCATTTTGGGTTCGCGCGGCGTGGGGGCCGATCTGGCCGTCAAGATGGCCATCGCCACCTCCATGGCCACCATCGTGTTCACCTCCATCTCCAGCGTGCGGGCGCACCACAAGCGCGGCGCCGTGCGCTGGGACATCGTCAAGGGCCTGGCCCCCGGCATCGTGCTGGGCGCCATGCTGGCCAGCATGGGGGTGTTTGCCGTGCTCAAAGGCTCGTGGCTGGCCCTGTTCTTTGCAGCTTTTGTGAGCTTTTCCGCCACGCAGATGCTGATCGACAAAAAACCCGCCGCCTCGCGCACCCTGCCCGGCACCGGCGGCCTGCTGGGGGCCGGTGGGGCCATTGGTTTCCTGTCCGGCCTGGTGGGGGCCGGTGGCGGTTTTGTCAGCGTGCCCTTCATGACCTGGTGCAACGTGGCCATGCACAACGCCGTGGCCACCAGCGCCGCGCTGGGCTTTCCGATTGCGCTGGCCAATGCCGTGGGTTACGTGGTGTCGGGTCAGTCGGTGCAAGGGCTGCCCGAGGGCTCGCTGGGCTACGTTTACCTGCCCGCGCTGGTGGTCATTGCCAGTGCCAGCGTGCTGATGGCCCCGCTGGGCGTCAAGGCTGCCCACGCGCTGCCGGTGAAGCAGCTCAAGCGGGTGTTTGCCAGCGTGCTGTACCTGCTGGCCGCGTACATGTGCTGGCGCGGCCTCACGGGCTGAGCCGCGCAGCCGCCCAGCCCCCCTGCGGCGCCTCCCCCGCAGGGGTTTCAGTCCGCCAACAGGTTGTGGTCGGACACCACCATGCCGTCCTCGTCGGCATACAGCCAGTCGCCTGGGTGCACCCACACGCCTTGGATTTGCACCCCCACGTTGCTCAGCCCCGGTTGCTTGCGGTCGGTGGGCATGGGGTTGAGGGCCAGGGCACGGATGCCGGTGTTCGCCGCACGCAGCTCGGCCAGGTCACGCACACAACCGTCCACCACCACGCCCGCCCAGCCGTTGCGGGCTGCAGCAGCGGCCAGGTTACCGCCCAGCAGTGCACGGCGCAATGAACCGCCGCCATCGACCACCAGCACGCGGCCCTGGCCTTCGCTTTCCACCGCGGCCTTGACGGGCGTGTTGTCTTCATGGCACTTGACGGTGACCACCGGACCGCAGAAGCGCGACAACGCGCCGTAGCTGTGGAACACCGGTGGCAACACGCGAAAACGCCCCGACACATCGGCCTTGTGGGCATCACAGATATCGCAGGTGGAAAACGCCGTGTTCAGTGGAGAAGTGGCTGTGGACATGCCGAGAAACCCCTGTGCAAATGCAGATGAAAAGGTGATGAGGAAGAACATTTTCCCCTGCACCCCCACGCACCTGGGCAGGGCATGGCGTGCAAAGTGTTGTTTTCACCTGCACAGCAAGGGCGCACAGAGGGAAAAATGAGGCTCCGCCTGACGCATTCGGCTTGGAATGGCCTTTGTTCTGAATTAGCATGGCCGGCAGCCAGTGACACCAGACGTGCGAGGCACTGGTTGAACACCAACACTTAACGAGGATCGACGACCATGGCAACTGCTAAAAAGGCCCCTGCAAAGACCGCCGCTGCACCCGCCAAAAAGGCGGCTGCACCCGCCAAAAAAGCGGCAGCTCCTGCAGTGAAGAAAGCGGCCGCTCCGGCCACGAAGGCTGCAGCACCCGCAGCAAAGAAAGCCGCTGCACCCGCAGCCAAGAAGGCCGCAGCCCCCGCCAAGAAGGCCGCTGCTCCTGCCAAGAAGGCCGCAGCCCCCGCCGCCAAGCGCACCCCCAACGCCGCCTTCATGAAGCCGCTGACCCCCAGCGCCAAGCTGGCCGCCATCATCGGCAAGGACGCCCTGCCCCGCACCGAAGTCACCAAGAAGGTGTGGGAATACATCAAGAAGAACAAGCTGCAAGACGCGGTCAACAAGCGCATGATCAACGCCGACGCCAAGCTGAAGGAAATCTTCGGCAAGGCCCAGGCCTCCATGTTCGAAATGACCAAGATGATCAGCAGCCACCTGAAGTGACCTGCCGCCTGGGACCCCTTGTGTTCCCATGCAACCAAAGAAGGACCCCGGTGGGTCCTTTTTTTTCAACCTGAAACCTCCTCTGCACTGCGATGAGCCCTGAAACCGCGTTTGCCCTGGGGGCACTCATGGTCCTCGCCAATGGCGGGGTGCTGGGCCTGATGCACAGCGACATCCTCCCCGCCCTGCAACCCAGCGCCAAGACCTGGCGCATCAGCTCCCTGCTGATTGCGGGCAGCGCCCTCACCCTCCTCACCCTGGGCCAGTTGCCCGACGGGTTTGTGCTGCCCGTGGCCAACGGGCTCACGCTGCTGGGCTTCACCGGCTACTGGCGTTCGCTGCGGCAGTTTGACGGCCTGCCCGACCGCTGGTGGATGCTGCTGCCCTTTGGCCTGGGGCTTGGGGTGGTGCTGTGGTTCACACTGGTGCAACCCATCATTGGGGTGCGGGTGGTGGCCATCACCCTGTGCTGGTTGTTCCTGTTTGCCGCGTGCTGCCTCACGCTGCTGAAGGCCCGGCATGAGCAGGCCATCAGCCGCCGCGTGCTGGCCGCCATCTTCGGGGTAGCAGCGGCGTTTGTGGCCGTGCGCGGGGTGGTGTTTGTGGCCCTGGGTGGGCAGACCATTCCCACCGTCATGACCGACACCAGCTGGGTCAACCTGGCCACCCCCATGCTGCTGGGCGTGTTGCCGGTGGTGGGCACCACCGCCTTTTTGCTGATGTGCTCGGAACGGGTGCGCCGACAGTGGGAACATGCCGCCAGCACCGACCACCTGACCGGCCTGGCCAACCGCCGCACCCTGGCCCAGGCGGGCGAGCAGCGCTTTCGCCGTGCCCAGCAAGGCACCATGGCGCTGGCCGTGGCGGTGGCGGACATCGACCATTTCAAGGCCATCAACGACACCCACGGCCACGACGTGGGCGACCAGGCGCTCAAACACGTGGCCAGCGCCTTGGCCGGTGCCTGCCGCGCCACCGAACTGCCGGGCCGCCAAGGCGGGGAAGAATTCCTGGTGGTGCTGGACGTGCAAACACCTGCCGAAGCCCTGGCCGCGGGAGAGCGCCTGCGCCAGGCCGTGGCCGCCACCCCCTACCAGGGCGAGGGGCTGCACCTCCCCATCACCGTGTCCATTGGCGCGGCGCTGCTGAACGCCTCCGACCGCTCGTTCGACCGGCTGGTGATGCGTGCCGACTCCGCGCTGTACGCCGCCAAGGCCGGGGGCCGCAACCGGGTGGAACTGGCCGAAGAGCCCGCGGCCACACCGGCCCCCGCTACGGGCGCGGGGGCTGCCAGTCCAGGCTGATCCACTCGCCCGGCTCGGGGCCTTGGCGCGGCCACTGGTCGGCCCGAACCGTGGCGCTGCCGCCCAGCGCCATCACCAGTTGCACGGCGCGGATCACCCCGCCGTGGGTGACCCACAACACGTCAGCCGTTTCGCTGCCCAGGGCGGCCCAGGCGTCGGCCACACGGTGCAGCAGTTCGCGCACACACTCGCCCCCCCCGGCACGGTGGTGGGTGAAATCGGCGCTCCAGGCGGTCAGCTCAGTTTCGGCGATGTCGGCCCACGGCTGGCCTTCCCAAGCGCCAAAGTCCATTTCAGCCAGGCGCTCGTCCAGCTGCACCGGGGCGCTCAGGCCCACCGCCTGCAAGGCGCTGGCCAACTGGCGGGTGCGCTGGCGGGGTGAGCACCACACCACCTGCGGCACGGGCTGGCCGTTGCTGCGCCAGTGGTCCCACAGCGTTTGCGCGGCCTGGGCGGTGTGTTCGGGGTCGGCGGCCACATCGGCCTTGCCGTAACAAAGGCCCGGGGCCACCAGCGGGCGGCCATGGCGCAGCAGCCACACCTTCATGCGGCCACCCAGCGCCAGGTCAACAAAGCGCCCAACACAAACGCCAGTTCGGCCACCTGTTGCGCGGCCCCCAGGCCGTCGCCGGTGAAGCCTTGCAGGCGGCGGCGCAGCAGGCGGCGCATCCACGCCGCCGCCAGGGCCGAGGCCAGCAGGGGCAGTCCAAGCGCGGGCAGTTGGGCGGGAAGTTGGGCGGTCAGTTGTACGGCCAACGCAGGCCACGCGCCACCCGTCACGCCCACATCGCCAGAGCCCAACGCTCCATCGGCCACAGCGCCCACATCCCACGTGCCCCACACACGCCACCCCGCGGCCACCCCCACCGCCGCCACCAGCCAGACCAGGCCCACGGCCAGTGCACCCACGCTGATCTGGTCGGCCAGCGGTTTGGATTTGGAGCCCGCCGCATCACCCACATGCGCCAGCGTGCGGATGATGAACAGCGGCCAGGTGCGCGAGGCCACCTGGGCCAGCCACAGCAGCGGCAAGGCGGCATGCAGGCCCATCAGACCGAACAGCGCGGCCCACAACACCACCCTCCCGCCCAGGGCCAGCACCAGGGCCATGGCCCCGTAGGCTCCGATGCGTGAGTCCTTCATGATCTCCAGCGCCCGCTGGCGGTCGAAGCTGCCGCCCAGGCCATCGGCCAGGTCGGCCAGCCCGTCTTCGTGGAAGCCGCCGGTGATCCACACCCCGCCCAGCGCCACGGCCCACGCGGCCACCCAGGGCGCAACGCCGCTCCCTGCAACACCCGCCCCGCCCGCCCCACCCGGCAAAGCCCAGGCGATGACCGCCACCAGGGCGCACAGCAGCGCCCCCACCAGCCAGCCCACGCCGGGAAAATGCGCCGCGCTGGCGCGCAGCATGGCCGGGCTGTAGCCCACCCACGCCGCCAGCCGCCCGGTGACCGGAATGCGGGTGAAAAACTGCACCGCCAGCAGCAGGTTGCGCAAGCCTTGCATGGGTGTTCCAGCCGCGTTCAGGCGGACTTTTGCGACACGCCCGCCGAGTCGAAGCTGGCCATCTCGTTCAGGATGGCGCAGGCCGACACCAGCAGCGGCCAGGCCAGCACCGCGCCCGAGCCCTCGCCCAGGCGCAGGCCCAGATCCAGCAGCGCGTCGGCCTTCAGGGCCTCCAGCATCAGGCGGTGGCCGCGCTCGTTGGAGCGGTGGGCAAACACGCAGCGCTCCAGCACGGTGGGGTGCAGGCGGCTGGCCACCAGCACCGCGGCGCTGGCAATGAAGCCGTCCACCACCACCACACGCCGCTCTTGCGCGGCTTGCAGCACCGCGCCCACCAGGGTGGCGATTTCGAAGCCGCCAAAGGCTTGCAGCACCTGCCAGGGCGTGGTGGCGTCGGCATGGCGGGCCAGCACGGCCTGCAACACCTCGGTCTTGCGGCGAATGCCGGCATCGTCCAGCCCCGTGCCCGCGCCGGTGCACTCGGCCACGTCCAGCCCCGCCAAGCGGGCCAGGATGAGCGAGGCGGCAGACGTGTTGCCAATGCCCATTTCACCGATCAGCAGCGCGTTGCCCGGCAACTGGCGCACGATGTCCATGCCGTTGGCCACGGCCTGCTGGGCCTGGGCCGCGGTCATGGCCGGGCCTTCCAGCGTGTCTGCCGTGCCGGGGGCCACCTTGCACTGCACCAGGCCGGGCCGGGGCGCAAAGTCGTGGCGCACGCCGCAATCGGCCACCGTCAGGCCCACGCCGTGCTGGCGCGACAGCACGCTGACCGCCGCCCCACCGGCCAGGAAGTTTTCGACCATCTGCCACGTCACGTCGCTGGGGTAGGCCGACACACCGCGGGCCGCCAGCCCGTGGTCGCCCGCGCACACCAGCATTTGCGGCTGCACCAGTTGGGGTGCGGTGCTGTTCTGGATGAGCCCCAGCTGCAGGGCCAGTGACTCCAACCGCCCCAGCGAGCCCAGCGGCTTGGTCTTGTGGTCCAGCAGGCGCTGGAGTTCAGCCGCCAACGTGGGGTTGGCGATGCTGGGGATGGACAGGGACGACAGGTTTGGGGTGGCTTGAAGGTTCATTTTGTAAGAAAAATTGGCCTCTAGCGCTTTATTCAAAAGCGCAAGCAGCTATCAAAACAGAAGTACGTTGAGCAAGCGTCAGCGCTTGGCCAGCGCCGCCGCGGTGATGGCCGCGAGCGTACCTCGGGTGGTGATGACGTCGGGGCTGAGCATCAGCTCGATCACCGTGCCCTGCGGCGCGGCCAGGGCGCGCTGGAAGGCGGGCTCGAACTCGTCGGTGGTGGTCACCTTCTCCGCCGCGTAGCCGTAGGCGCGGGCCAGGGCGCAGAAGTCGGGGTTGACCAGGGTGGAGCCGCTGACGTGCTGCGGGTACTCGCGCTCCTGGTGCATGCGGATGGTGCCGTAGGTGCCGTTGTTCACCAGCACGATGATGGTCTTGGCCCCGAACTGCGCGGCGGTGGCCAGCTCTTGCCCGTTCATCAAGAAGTCGCCATCGCCTGCGATGGTGAACACCGTGCGCCCCGGCTGGACGATGGCCGCGCCAATGCCCGCGGGCACGCCGTAGCCCATGGCCCCGTTGGTGGGGGCCAGCTGCGTCTTGTGGCCCTTGGCCAGCCCGTGGTAGGGGTGGAAACGGTGCAGCCAGCTGGCAAAGTTGCCCGCGCCGTTGGTCAGCACGGCGTCGGCGGGCAGCAGGCGGCGCACCACGTCCATCACCCGGGGCATGTCCACCGGGCCGGGCAGCACCACGCCGCCGTTGGCCGCGTCGATGTTGGCGCGGTAGTCGGCCTGCGCGGCGGCGGCCCAGGCCGTCCAGGCCACTTGGGGCGGTGCGGTCAGCACCTCCAGGCTGCGGGCCGCAGCGTTCATGGTGGCGCAAATGGCCAGCGTGGGGTGGTAGACGCGGCCCAGCTCTTCGGCGCTGGCGTGGATGTGCACCAGCTTTTGTTTGGGCAGCGGCGCGTCGATCAGCGTGTAGCTGCCCGTGGTGGCCTCGCCCAGGCGGGCGCCCAGCACCAGCAGCAGGTCGGCCTCGCGGATGCGGGCGGCCAGCTTGGGGTTGATGCCCAGCCCCACGTCGCCCGCGTAGAGCGGGTGGTGGTTGTCAAACGTGTCCTGAAAGCGGAAGGCGTTGGCCACCGGCAGTTGCCAGTTTTCGGCAAAGCGTTGCAGCGCCTGGGCGGCCTGCGGCGTCCACCCGCCCCCACCGGCAATCACCAGCGGGCGCTGGGCCTCCAGCAGCAGTTGGCGCAGGTCGCGCAGGGCACCGGGGTCGCTCCAGGCCTGCACCGCCTCCACGCGCGGCAGCGGGCGGGTGGACACGGTGTGGGTCAGCATGTCTTCGGGCAGCACCAGCACCACCGGGCCGGGGCGGCCGTTCATGGCCGTGGCAAAGGCGCGGGCAATGTACTCGGGGATGCGGCTGGCGTCGTCAATGCGCTCCACCCGCTTGGCCAGCGGGCCGAAGTAGCTGAAGAAGTCCACCTCCTGAAAAGCCTCGCGGTCGCGGCAATCGCTGGCCACGTCGCCCACCAGCAGCACCATGGGCGTGGAATCTTGAAACGCGGTGTGCACGCCAATGCTGGCGTTGGTGGCCCCCGGCCCGCGGGTGACAAAACACACACCGGGCCGCCCGGTCAGCTTGCCATGCGCCTCGGCCATGAAGGCCGCCCCACCCTCCTGCCGCGTGTGGATGAAGCGGATGCGGTCGGCATGGCGGTGAAAACCGTCCAGCACCGCCAAATAACTTTCGCCCGGCACCCCAAAGGCGTGGGTAACGCCCTGGGCGATGAGGCATTCCACCAGCAGGTGGCCGGCGAGTTGGGGGGAAGCGGTTTCGGTGGAGGTGGCAGAGGGGTGCGTCATGCCAAAGATGGTAGCTGCACCTGCTGGGGGTGGTGTTGATGGGTGGCAGGCGGGGGACAGGCGTGTGACACAGGCGGTTTGACGCACACCACCAACCCTGACAGACTAGTTATCTGACCAGTTTAAAAACAGGAGGTAACGATGCAGACATGGCCCGTACAAGACGCCAAAGCGCGGTTCAGCGAGTTTTTGGAAGCCTGCCTGACAGAGGGCCCGCAGATGGTGACCCGGCGCGGCACCGAAGCCGCCGTGCTGGTGCCCGTGCAGGAATGGCACCGCTTGCAATCGGCTGCGCGCCCCTCGTTGAAGCAACTGCTGTTGGCAGACCAAGCCCGAGCCGACATGCTGGTGCCCGAGCGTGGACAAGCCAACCGCCGCAACGTTGAGCCCCTGCTGTGACCCGCGCCTACCTGCTGGACACGAATGTGGTGTCCGAACTCAGAAAACCCCGCCCCCACGGCGGCGTGGTGGCGTGGCTGGAATCTGTGGACGACACCCAATTGCACCTGTCCGCCGTGACCGTGGGTGAAATTCAGGCAGGCATTGAATTGACGCGAGAGCAAGACCCCAAAAGGGCAGAAGAAATTGAAACGTGGCTGGAATTGGTTTCAACCACCTACAACCTGCTGCCCATGGATGCAAAGACCTTTCGCGCCTGGGCCCGGTTGATGCACAGAAAGTCCAACACGCTGTATGAAGACGCCATGATCGCCGCCACCGCCAAAGTGCACGGGCTGACGGTGGTGACGCGGAATGTGGCGGATTTCAATGCACTGGGATTGGATGTTTTCAATCCGTTTAAATCTGTGTAGGTGTTGGGGTGAGTATTTTGGGATAACGTCTGAATTCACCGGCCTGCGCGGCTTTTCGCGCAGGTCCGGTCGAATGATGGGTTGGGCCGCAATCCACCGAACTTAAGCCGCCCGCTTGTAAGCCTGTGAGGGATGAGGCTTGTGGCGGATGTTCTGTCGAGGCTGACTTCGGCCCGGCAAATGGCGCACGAGCGAACGGCCCATCATGGCCGCCCAGTCACGGATGAGCGCAGGCAACTCATGAACGTGCAGCAGCAACACACGCACACAGCGCGACAGCGCCTTGGACGCCGTGGCGCGGTTGACCTTTCGGATCACGGGCGAGGCATCGCTGCCCCGGGCATCCACGTTCACCGAACGGTTGAGCAGCGAAGCCAGGTTGTCGGCCAACACCTTCATGGCCACATCCACCAGCAAGGCATGCTGACTCAAGCCGCTGACACTCTCCAGCCCCAAACGGTGCTTGAGGCGTTTGAAGGCCTCCTCGATGCGCCAACGCCCGTGGTAAAGATCACCCAACTCAGCGGCTGTGGCCTGAGCCTCGTCCAGCGACGTGATCAGCACCCGCACCCGCCCCGAGCTGCTGACGTGGCGCACCAGGCGAAGACGCATCTGCGCGGCTCCATCCAACTCCCAGCAGGCCACCTTGTCCGCCGCGGTCGTGGCCAGACAAGCCCAGCATTCATCGTCCGACGGGTGCTGTGCCGCGCTGCGCAGCAAATCACGTGCAGCCCTCCAGCTGTGCGTGCTGTCACAGCGGATCACGAACGCAATGCCCTTGGTGTGCAGCAGCTGCACCAGCCAAGTGGCCGGGTACCCCCGATCCAGCACCAGCACATCACCAGGGCGCAACACATCGAGCTGGTCAAACAGCATCTGACGTTCACCCTCGCTCTCGGGCCCCACGGCCACATGCAGCATCACCTCATTGCCCGGCAGGTACAAGCCCAAGGCCCGCTGCACAGGAGCCGCCAGCGAACGCGTGCGATGACACGCCCGTTGGGCCGGAGCCAGCACGGTGGCATCAGCACAGACCAGGCGGCGGCCTTTCCACAACGACAGCAGACCCTGCTCATGCATGTCCTGAATCAAGCGCGCATTCAATGCCCACAGGGCCGGTACATGCAGCTTGGAGCGGGCCTTGGCCAATGCCCGGTCGGTGACATGGCGCAACAGACCGGCGCCAACACATTCACCGTGCTGGTGGGCAAAGAAGGAATCGAGTTCACTTTGCACACTGCCACCCCGAAAGCCGCACAGCGCGGCCACCAGAGTGGGCAAGGGCAACTTGCGCGTACGGGTGAACGCCGTGGGGAAATCGGGGTGACGTGCCTCAGCCAGGAAAGCAGGGCTTTGGATGTGCTGGGCAAACCGAGTCAGAACAGACTGGATGGAAACACAGTTTTGAGGCGGAATTCATGCCAGCCTCTCGAAAATATTCAATCAAATCAACAGCTTGTGTATTTTAACAGCTTAAGTTCGGTGGATTGGGTTGGGCCGCATGTCGAGGCGCTCACAAACCCGCGTCCTTCCTGGACACGAGGCGCAAGAGAGCATTCGGGGGAATCTCGTCTGGACGGAGGTGCCAATCGTGCTTCTTTAACGAATACTCAGCGAATGCGATTGTGTTCTCCCAATAAAGGGAAAACCGAGGGTCCGTGTTCAGTTCGCGCAGTTTCGCTGTCGGGCATTGACCAAACTTGTCACGCCATTTCCTTGGCCAATCGAGAACGATCGGTGACGCGAATTCGCGCAAGTGCTCCTTTGTAGGTGGATCGTATTCAATGATGGAGGTGCCATGCATCTGGACCAGGAACGACGACCACACCGCCGTATTTCCGAAAGTGAGCCCCATCCAGTTCTGGGCCTTCTCCAACTTCGTTGCCTCAACGATGGGTTCGCCGAGGTAAAAGTCGGCATCGGAGCTTAAGACGGCATCGCCAAGCGTGAGAGCGCCACGGAGCGGAATGTTCATGGCAAGTGCTTCACAAACCAGATCTCCACATCTGCCAATGAAGTCATCAACGAACGGCGGAACAAGGGGATGCCAAAGCAGGATCGTGTCCGAGAAGTACGCGTATCCAGGCGGGCCTGTCACCGCAAAGATGGCACCTTCTGAAGTCTGTACCGCGCTGAGCCCTCCATTTTCGCTGGTCGGCACTACCACTTTCTCGATCAGTTGGTGGTATGCGTCAAGCACGGCCGGAAGCCCCGCGGTCTTCAGCCAATTGGAGAAGCCAAGCACATCGAACATGGCGAACATGTATCGACTGATCTCTGGCTTCGAAACGGTGCGAGGCTGTTTCATGAGGCACAACGAATGAAAGGGACTTCCCCGTCCCGAGTGCGCCGCGCAGTTGCGGCAATCGGCATCCAAGTGCCACGATGGGAAGTGCGAAATCTCATCAACTCACTCGTTTGTGTGGAAAGGGGAAGTCCATGGCCATTGTCACCATCGGTATCGATCTCGCCAAGAACGTCTTCGCCGTGCATGGCGTGGACGCCACAGGCAAAGCCGTGTTGGTTCGGCCCAGCGTGGCCCGGGCCAAACTGCTTGAACTGATTGCAGCTATCCCCGCCTGCCTCATCGGCATGGAGGCGTGTTCCGGTGCCCACCACTGGGCGCGTGAGTTCGCGAAGTTCGGCCACACCGTGCGCCTGATGGCACCGAAGTTCGTCGTGCCCTACCGCCTCTCTGGCAAGCACGGCAAGAACGACGCCGCCGATGCCGCCGCCATCTGTGAAGCCGTCACCCGGCCCCACATGCGCTTTGTTCCCGTCAAGCCCCTGGAGCAACAAGGTCAGTTGGCGGTGCACCGTGCCCGCCAGGGGTTTGTGGAGCAGCGCACCGCCACCCTCAACCGCATCCGCGGTCTGCTGGCCGAGTTCGGTGTAGTCTTGCCGTTGAAAGCCGCCGTGGTGCGCCGTGAAGCCTTGCAGCATCTGGAGGAATTGCCCGGCATGGGCCCCACCACGGCCAGTGCGCTGAAGAGCACCATCCTGAACAAAGGTGAGGCGTTTCGTCTGCCTGCCTGAGCGGCAAAGGGAAAGAGACCGGGAAAGATCAACTTCCACCGTGTGAAAGCCAGCGTTGATGAGCAAAGGTTGGGACCTGCGCGGGCGGTGACCGTTTAATTCAAGGAGGCGCATGGCTGCGTCCTCGGCTAACGAATGGGTTGCCCGCGTGCGTCTTTCATCAGGGTCCGCAGACAAACAACCGTCTGCATTCATGACCGTTTGTAGTTTCTCTGTCCGCATTCTTTGCATGGGGTTCGGCGCTGGATTTGGCACGAAGTGGAAGGCAAGTGGGTCAGGGAAACAGAATTCCGCCATCAATCGCCATGCGATTCATGGCGGCGGGAATTTGTTTGACTTTGGAGGGGAAGCCCTTGTAGTTCGAGTTAACCGATCTGCGCGGCTTTTCGCGCAGGCCGGTGGAATGAATTTTTAGAGTTTCAAGGTGCCGTAACAAAACCCTTTACTAAGTTGTACTCACCTTTATCCAAATCAATCCTTCGTGGGGCTTGGGTGATACTTACGAAGCCGGTTGTTTTTGATATGCCGGTAGGTGACATAGCTTTGAACCGCACCTCAATCGTTCCAGTCCCATAAAGCCTTTTTCCCGTAAAAGCCCCGTCCTGAACTTGCTGTACATCCTGTCCTTCTAGTACATAGCTAATCCAGTCTGAATCTTTAACGGAATCCCCAAATGCAATCCAGTATCCAGCATCGGCAATTGTTTTTGGATTCGCGGCGATTGAAGCCAGCCAAGGGCTTACCTTTAAAATTAGTTGGGAATCATCATCGGCCATTTTCTGATATTGATCTTTTTGCTTGTTTGCATCGTCAATCTCAGACCTTAACGGATCGGCTTTTGCGGCGCATGACTTTCTCTCTGCTTCCGATTTCTTTTCATCCTCGGCACAAGTGGTGTACTTGCTAAGCAGTGCCGTCTTGTCGCTCATGAGCCTTTGAGTAGCCGCAACAACACGCAGTGAATCATTCTTCCTTACGGTAAGATCGTAAACGTTTTTGTCGATCTTGCCGATGTCATCAGCAATAGATTTTACTTCATCCCAACCTCGGTTTATTCGATCCATATTGGTGTTGGCAGTGGCAAACACCTCATTGCCGCACGACGTAGGAAGTACCCATTCGAATAGCTGCCGCCGGGTTAAGACAAAATCGTCTTTTGTGGTTAGAGCACGATCTGCGCGAACAAGCTTGGAGAAATCCTGAGCAACACCAATAAGATACTTTGCTGCTACTGCGACCGTTGCGACTTCTGCGACAAATGCGGTTTTCGGTTGAGAATTAATAGAGTCATTAGTTGACTTGAGATTGGCGGCAACGACAGATTTTAGCCAGCGAGCTTCAATCAGCTTGCTCTGCAAATCATCTGGTACGACTACGGCTTTAGTCACTTTTGCTGCTTTTAGGTTCGCGCATATTTGTTCTGCGGCTTCAATTGTGGATGAGGCAGATGAAGATCTTGTCGCCAATAGAACTGGATCCGTGCTTCCGATGGTTAAATTTCCTGTTTTTCCTATCTCCGGAAGAGTCCCAAAGACCGCTTTTAACGCCTGAAACTTGGCATATTCAGTATTTGCTTCTTGTGTTGCCAAGCTAGCATCACTTGCGAGTTGCGAAACGGACGCATCAGCAACCGCCTTCTTAAGATCAGATTCAGCCTTAATTCTCTTTGCTTCAGCGGTGTACGCTTCAGTGCGCGCATCGTCTAATTTTTTCTTCGCCTGCAAGTCTTCAAGTTCGTCTGCTCTAGCTGTTTGAAAAGCAGTGAAAACAGCAAGCACAATCAATAGGCCAGTTCTGTTCATTTCATTTTCCTTCCATTCCGACAGCAGGTGATAAGGAAACTCTAACGTAGAAGTGAGCGGCCTGCGCGGCTTTTCGCGCAGGTCCACTCGACTGCCGGGTTGGGCGTCACGGTGATGGAAGTGACTGCCGACACCGCGCTACTTCGTAAAGAGGAAATAGTGCATCTCTGATGGTTTACCAGTGTGAGTTGCGCTCTTGATGCCAGAGAACTCGGCCTTTGTCACATAGTTCTGATTGGGGACGAGTCCTTGTTTTGGCTGAGGGCAACCAGCATTTGTGGAGGTTACAGTAACCGTATCCTTTTCGCTGATGCCGACGTTGGGAAACGTGAATTTCTCGTTTGTCTTCTTGTTTGTAAGTACCGGCGGATTAATCCACCCAGCGACATAGGCGTCCTTGTTTGAAAAGATGCAGTCTGCGGTGCTGACATCCCATACTACGAGCTGGGCAGCCGAGTCAGGAGTAGGGATAGGCAACGGGATTGGTGGAGGGGGTTGCTTTAGCGCAACCCTCATCGCGATGCTGGTCGCTGCGTCAGCGACAACAAGATATGGATCTTCCGTTGTGACGAAGATAATAAAGCCGCGGCCAATTACTTGTTCAATGAAGGGCCGGTCTTCAGGTGAAACATAGATATTTGCTGCGGTCCCACACGCGATGCAGCTATTGACGATGGCGCCGCCTATTGCATTGGATAGTTCGTTAACGTTCCCGTGTACAACCGTACCGGCAATGTTCAGGATGTCAGGCAAAGGGTTTGCGGCGGATCCAGCAGCTTTAGCGGCTGACTTGAATACGGTTCCACTGTCCGGCACGCAGATACATCCCGCCTTGATGCAGCCGCCAAGCGCGCATGCTTGCGCGCATTGCTCATATTGCCCGTCAGGACAGGCAAAAACAGGGGCCGAGATGCTTTGTATTAGTAGGAAAGCGAAAAACAATAACTTCTTCATTTGAACTCTCCTGAGTTAAAAAACGCCTAGTCAATTACATCTTGATACCTTCGCCTACGAAGAAAACGGGGATTGCTGATGCCCAACGTAATGTATCCCGCAGAACCTGCGGGATAAAACGGACGGTGCGGGATATTCTGGTCACAGTTTCCTCCTGAAAGTGGCTTGCAGCCTTGGTTTGGTGTCGATGTGCTGGGCAAAAACACAGGTGTAAACAAGCCGTGAAACCCGGCACGCCTGTTATGCGCTTCACACGGTCTCTGGACCAACTGCGGGAGCGGATTCGATACATTCACTACAGCCTCAGCACCGAGAAGGCTTACTTCCAATGGGTGGCTTTTTTTTCGGTGGCATGGTCGCCATGGCGAAATGCGGCATCCGCGCGACATGGGCGCGGCAGAGGTTGAGGCGTTTCTGAACATGCTGGCCAATTCCGCATCCACCCACAACCAAGCCCAATGTGATCCGGGCCAAACTGCTTGAACTGATTGCATCGCACCCCGCCATGTCTCATTTGCATGAAAGCGCGTACCGGTGCTTGCTCAGACAGCAACACCTCGGGCACAACCCGAACCAAAGGACCTGAGCGAAAGGCGACATTGGTCACGGCATCCTCCCCACTGCTGCGCGAACTTGCGATTGGTGCGGCTCTTTGTCCGCTTGTTGGGGAAATTTGATACCGGAACGACCCATCCCATGGCTAGGACTTGCCCTGATGACGGAGCGGCCTGTTGGGCTTAAAGAAAAACAAAGGAAGCAAGGTGCTTCTTCTTGAAAACGGTGGTCGCCCCTCTAAAAATACACCAAATTCAATAGCAAACAAGCCTTATGAATAAAGCGGCAGAGGCCATTTAGGACCAGAACCCTGCACTGCCCACGCATGCAGCCATTCACTCGTCATGCTTCAAAGCCCCTGCTGTGCCTTGAACCACGCCACCAGCGCGTTGGCGTGGCCGTGGCCCATTCCATGGGTGGTTTTCAGCAGGGCCACCAGCTCCATGTGCTTGAGGTCGCCCGCGCTGGCCAACACCGTCATCCAGTGCGCGATGGGCTGGCCGTATTTCTTTTCGATGGACGGAAAGTACGAGGCGGGTCCGGTGGGCTACCCCACCACCGGCACACAAGCCCCCTGCACCGCCCGCGCAGCGGGCGATGCCAGAAAACCAATCACTTCGGCCAGGGCGTCCGGGGCCACCCAGTGGCTGGGGTTGGCGCTGGGCATGGCGGCGCGGTTGTCGGGGGTGTCGATGATGGAGGGCAGCACGGCATTGACCCGAATGCCTTGTCCGTTCTCGCCCTGCCCCTTCACCTCGGCGGCCAGCGATTCGGTCACCCTTGCCAGGGCGGCCTTGGATGCCGCGTAGGCGCCCATGTGGGCCAGCCCTTGGGCGGCGGATGCCGCGCCCACGTTCACCACCGCACCACTGCCTTGGCGTTGCATGACGGGCAGCACCGCGGCCACGCTGTGCAGCACGGTTCGCAGGTTGAGGTCCAGCATCTGGTTCAGGGCGGCTTCAAACCCGTCGCTGGCCACGGTCTGGCCCATGGTGAAGCCACCGGCCAGGTGCACGGCCACGTCGATGCGGCCCCAGCGGGCCAGCACCGCGTCGCGGGCGGTGGCCACGGCCTGGGGGTTGAGCAGGTCGGTGGGCAGGGGCAGCAGCTGTTCGGGCGCGGTGGCCGCGCCAGTGGCAACCAGGCTTTGGGCCAGGGCCTGCAAGCCCGCGGGTTGGCGGGCCAGCAGGGCCAGGCGTGCGCCCTGGCGGGCGAAGTGGGCGCACACGGCCTGGCCCAGGGCTCCGCTGGCCCCGGTGATCCACACCACGGGTGGGGTGGCGGTGGCAGCGGTGGCGCTCATGCGGCTTCCTCATTGGTCATCTGCTGCTTTGCGGCGTGGTAGCGACCGGTGCCGTGGTGCAGCACGCGGTCGGTGGCGGTCAGGTCGCCGGGTTGCAGGCTGGCTTGCTGGGCCACGCGCTGGTACAGGGGGGCAAAGTCCACGCGGGCGAGTTGCAACAGGTCGTCCAGGTGGTTGAGCACGAAATACACCTCCTGAAAGTCGTCGATGCGGTAGTGCGTGCGCATGACGCGCTCCACCTCAAAGGCCACGCGGTTGGGGCTGGGGTCATCCAGGCAGAACACGCTTTCGGTGCGGCTGGAGGCAATGCCCGCGCCGTAGATGCGCAGGCCGTCGGCCTGTTGCACCAGGCCGAATTCCACCGTGTACCAGTACACCCGGGCCAGCAGGGGCAAGGTGCCCAGCTTCTGGGCGCGCAGGCCGCCTTCGCCGTAGGCCTGGATGAAGTCGGCCATGACCGGGTTCATCAGCATGGGGGCGTGGCCGAACACGTCGTGGAACACGTCGGGCTCTTGCAGGTAATCCAGCTGGCTGGCCTGGCGGATGAACTGGCCGGACGGAAAGCGGCGGTGGGCCAGGTGGTCGAAGAACACGTCGTCGGGCACCAGGCCGGGCACGGCCACGATTTCCCAGCCGGTGCGGGGTTTGAGCACCTCGTTCAGCTCGCCAAAGTGGGGGATGCGGTCGGGGCGGATGGGCAGGTCGCGCATGCCGGCCACAAAGTCGTCGCAGGCGCGCCCGGGCAGCAGCGCGGTCTGGCGCTGGAACAGGGTTTGCCAGACGGCGTGTTCTTCGGCGGTGTAGTCGTCCCAGCGCTGGGGAATGGTCCAGTCGGCGCTGGCGGGGCGACCAGCGTCGCCCGCGGCCAGGCCGTGCAGGGGGATGGCGGCGGCGCTCATGCAGCCTCCCCTGCCAGGGCAGCCCCCAGGGCCTGGGCGGCGGCGTCGGCCACGGTGGCCAGGGCAAAGTCGCGTTCGGTCAGGCCGCTGGCGTCGTGGGTGGTGAGGCGCACGTCCACCCGGTTGTAGACATTGAACCACTCGGGGTGGTGGTCGGCTTTTTCGGCGGCCAGGGCCACGCGGGTCATGAACGCGAAGGCGTTGCAGAAGTCGGCAAAGCGGTAGCTGCGGGTGATGGCTTGGCCATCGTCGCTCAGCGCCCAGCCGGGCAGTTGGCGCAGGCGTTGCTGCGCCTCGTTTTGGGAGAGGGCCTGCATGGCTCAGGCCTCAGCGGCTTCTTTGCTTGCTTCAGGTGCGGCCACGCCTTGGATGGCACCGCGGCGCAGCTGGTCGCGCTCCATGGAATCGAACAGGGCTTTGAAGTTGCCTTCGCCAAAGCCTTCGTCGTTCTTGCGTTCGATGAACTCGAAGAACACCGGGCCCAGCAGGCATTGCGAGAAGATTTGCAGCAGCAGGCGCTTGTCGCCGTTGGCGGTGCTGCCGTCCAGCAGGATGCCGCGGGCTTGCAGTTCACCCACGGGTTCGCCGTGGCCGGGCAGGCGCTCGGCCAGCATGTCGTAGTACACGTCGTTGGGCGCGGTCATGAGGGGGATGCCGGCCATTTGCAGCTTGTCCACGGCGTCCAGCAGGTTGTTGCACGACAGGGCGATGTGCTGGATGCCTTCGCCGTTGAACTGCATCAGGAATTCTTCAATCTGCCCGCCGTTGCCGCCGCGCTCTTCGTTCAGCGGGATGCGGATGAGGCCGTCGGGCGCGGTCATGGCGCGGCTGGTGAGACCGGTGTATTCGCCCTTGATGTCGAAGTAGCGGATTTCGCGGAAGCCGAAGATGCGCTCGTAGAACCCGCCCCAGAAGGCCATGCGGCCCTTGTACACGTTGTGGGTGAGGTGGTCGATCATCTGGAAGCCGTGGCCCACGGGGTGGCGGTCCACACCATCGATGAACTCGAAGTCGATGTCATAAATGCTCTTGCCGTCTTCAAAACGGTCAATGAGGTACAGCGGCGCGCCACCAATGCCTTTGACGGCAGGCAGGCGCAGCTCCATGGGACCGGTGGGGATGTCGATGGGCTGTGCGCCCAGTTCCAGGGCGCGGTGGTACGCCTTGTGGGCGTCACGCACCCGGAAGGCCAGGCCGCAGGCGCTGGGGCCGTGTTCGGCGGCGAAGTAACCGGCCTGGCTCTTGGCCTCGCGGTTGACGATGAAGTTGATGCTGCCCTGGCGGTACAGCAGCACGTCTTTGCTGCGGTGCTTGGCCACCAGGCTGAAGCCCAGCTTTTCCATCAGCGGTTCGATGACGCCGGGGGTGGGCGATGCGAACTCCACAAATTCAAAGCCGCACAGGCCCATGGGGTTGTCGAACAGGTCAGGCATGGTTGTCTCCAGTGTTGGTTGGGAAAGTGCCGAAATTGTGCGAAACAAGCCCTGCAAGGTGTGCGCAATTGGGGTTTGACTTTCGTCAAACAATGCACAATCCATGCATGAACACGCCATCCAACGACGATTTACTGCTTGACCGCTACGATCTGAGCCTGCTGGCCGCGCTGCAGACCAACGCGCACGCCACCCACCAGGCGCTGGGCGAGGCCATTCACCTGTCGGCGTCGCAGGTGAGTCGGCGCATCCAGCGGCTGGAGGCCACGGGCTTGATCCAGCGGCATGTGGCCCTGCTGAACCCGGCGTTGCTGGGGCTGGGGGTCACGGCCATCAGCTACGTGACCATGACGCGCCACGGCACCACCGAGGGCAACCAGTTCGAGAAGGATGTGGCCTCCATCCCGGCGGTGCTGGAGTGTTTTGCCGTCACGGGCGAGTCGGACTACATCCTGAAGCTGGTGGCCGCCGACCTGACCGAGCTGGCCGACTCGGTGCTGAAGCAGCTGACCCACCTGCCCGGGGTGGCCAGCATCCGCTCCAACATCGTGCTGAACTGCGTGAAAACCACCACCGAGCTGCCGCTGGGCCACCTGGGCCGCCAGACGCGGCGCAAGCGGCAGGCGCGCTTCATGGAGCGTTGAGGCCCGGTGAAGGCCGGTAAGGACCGGTGAGGGCCGCAGCGTCAGTTGGCCCAGCGCACGTCTTCCAGCACGGTGGTGGGCAAGGGGGTGTTGACCCAGAAGCCTTGCAGCTTGCGGTTGAGCACAAAGGTCTGCGGCACCATGAACAGGAACACGTTGACCGCGTCGTCGGCAATGCGGCGTTGGGCCTGGCCCAGCAGGCGGTTCAGCTCGGCCTCGTTGGGGGCGTCCATGGTCTGGTCCCACAGCTTTTTGAAGGCGGCGTTGTCGTAGTTGAAGTAGTAACCGTCGCGGGCGTAGATGTTGAGGTCCATGGGCTCCACGTGGGCAATGATGGACAGCGCATAGTCCTTCTTGTTGAACACCTGGGCCAGCCAGTCTTTCCAGCCCAGGTTTTGCACCTCCACCTGGAAGCCAAGGTTTTCCAGGTCTTCGGTGATGCTGACGCTGCCGATGCGGCCATAGCGGGTGGGCGGGGCCACCAGCGCCACCTTGGTGCCGGGTTTGACCCCGGCGGCCTTCAGCAGGCTGCGGGCCAATGCGGCGTCGTGGGGGTAGCGCTGCACCAGGTCCACGTAGGCGGGATGGGTGGGGGCAAAGTGGCTGCCGATGTAAGCGGGTTGCAGGTCTTCCCCGTAGAACACCTTGAACGGGTCGCGCCGGATGCCGTGTGACAAGGCGCGGCGCACGCGCAGGTCGTTGAACGGGGGGCGTTCGTTGTTGATGGCCAGCAGCACTTTCTGCTCCACCTGGCGGCGCAGCACCTGGATGTCGGGGCGGCCCTGGAAGTTCTGCACCCGGTCGGTCACGCTGATGAGGCCGTCGAGTGCGCCTTCGAGCAGCAGCGACTCGCCCTCGGTGCGTCCCCCCACAAACACAAACTCCACATGGGTGAGCGCGGGTTGTCGGCCCCAGTACAGGGGGTTGTGGTCCAGCACCAGCTTGGCGCCTTTGTCCCAGCGGCTGAAGCGGAACGGACCGGTGCCCACCGGCTGCTGGTCCACAGTGGCGACATGGTCCGGGTGCACCATGACCGCAGCAGGCAGGGCCAGCGCAAAGGGCAGGAAGGGGTCGGGGGCACGCAGGCTCAGGCGCAGGCGGTTGGCGCCCACGGCCTGGGCGGTCTGCACACGTTCAAACCACTTTTTTTGCGGGTTCTTGGAGTCCGCCGCCAGGATGCGTTGGATGGACCAAGCGGCCACCTCGGCGTTGAAGGGCCGCCCGTCGTGGAACCGCACGTTGGCACGCAGGTACAGGTCCAGTTGCAAGCGGTCGGCTGACAGCACCCAACTGGTGGCCAACCGGGGGGCAATGTGCCCTTCGGCGTCCAGCACGGTCAAGCCTTCGAACACGTTGGCGTAGAGCATTTCGCCAATGGAGGCGGCGGCCACGGTGGTGGGGTCGAGCGACGGAGGCTCCAGCGTCAGGCCCAGGCGCAGGTCTTCACGGGCGGCCCAGGCGCTGGTCCACACCAGGGCACTGAGCCACAGCGCCACCAGCTTCAGGAACCAGGTGCTGACGCGGGCCTGGGTGGGGTGCCGGGGCACCGGCTCCGGGGCATGGGTGAAGCTCATGGTTGCACCTCAGGGAAGGGGAAGGTCCGGCACCTGCACCGGCTCGTCGGTGGCACACACGCGGTTGCGCCCAGCCGCCTTGGCCTTGTACAGCGCCACATCGGCCGCTTGAAAGGCTTGTTGCATGAGGGAGGCGGCACGGACATCGTCCGCCGCCAAGGGCAGCCCGGTGATCAACGCCACCCCCACGCTGACGGTGAGCGGCACGGGCTCCTGCGGGCTGTGGAAGATGGGTTGCTGTGCCACGTTCTGGCGCATGCGCTCGCACACCTCCAACGCGGCCTCCAGGCCCGACACGGGCATCAGCACCACAAATTCCTCGCCGCCAAAGCGGGCGAGCACGTCGCGGTCGCGCAGGGCTGCGCCCAGGCTTTGGGCCACATGCACCAGGGCCTGGTCGCCAAAGTCATGGCCAAAGCGGTCGTTGACCTGCTTGAACAGGTCGATGTCCAGCACCGCCACCGCCAAGGGGCTTTTGACGGCCACCAGCATGCGGCGGCTGGCGGCGTCGAAATGCCGCCGGTTGGCCAGGCGGGTCAGGGGGTCGTGTTCGGCCAGGTAGGTGAGGTCTTGGTTGGCCCGCTGAAGCTGGCGTTCGTTGGCCTGGATGCGCTCCACGTAGTTGCGCACGGTGTGGGCCAACCGGGCGATTTCGTCGTGCCCAGGGACGGCCAGGCCTTGCTCGTCCACCGGGTCCTGGCTGACCGCACGCTGCAAATCCACCACCCGGCGGACCACGGTGCGGTGCAAGTAGGTGACCAACACCAACATGAGCACCACCATGAGGCCCGTCAAGCCCCACAGCAGGTTTTGCTGGCGACCCACTTCGGCACTGAGCTGGTCCACGCGGTCGCGCATGCGCGAGCGGGTGTCCGCCGAGAAGTAGCCCATCAACACCGACAGCTCGGCCCCTGTTCCGCGGTTGCGCATGGCCGTCTGGGCGATGCGCTCTTCCAGCTGGGCCATGGCGGCGGTGCCCCGGGCCAAGCCTTGCTCGCGCAGGCGCAAGCGTTGCCGAACCAGGGTGTCCACCTCTTCCACGCCTGCTGCCAGTCGCCCTTGGGTGCCTTCCAGGCGCGTGAGCAGGTCGGGATCGGTGTGGCCATGAGAGGCCACCTGCCGGGTCATTTTGCGCACCCACTCCAAGCTGTCGACCAAGTCCACCCATTGGCGTCGGCGTTCCTCCTGCGACTGGGATTGCGCCAGCGACAGGCTCTGGCTGATGAGCGCCTCAGACTGCTGGACCAGGCGCACCGAGTCCATCAGATGGTCCAGCTCGTTGGCCACCACCTGCTGCAGGCCGTTCTGCAAGCGCCCCAGGGCCTGGTGCGTGAGCACTGCCGCCGACAAGGCCAGCCCCACCAGCGCCACCGTCCAGAGGCGGGTGCGGGCCACCAGGCCAAAGCGGGGGGCATCGGCGGTCACACGACCTCCAAGGCGTGGGGGTTCAGGGCCCCCCCAGGGACACCAACGGCTTCTTTCATGGGCTCAGTTAAGCACGAAACAGCCCCGTCTGGAACCGGGTCAAACCACCTTCACGGGGGCCGATGCCACCACCGTGCGCCGCCCCACGCCGGTGGCGGCCACCACCGCCAGCGCCAGGGTGAACGCGGCCCCGGTGAGGGTGGCGGCATACCAGCCCCGGTCCATGAACACGCCAAACACCACGGGCGACACCGCAAACCCGGCGTCCAGGCCCGAATACACCAGGCCGTACACCCGCCCGGTGGCCCCTTTGGGGGTGGCCTTCTTGATCATCATGTCGCGGCTGGGGCCGCCCACACCCACCGCAAACCCGGTGGCCGCCAGCCCCGCCATGGTGCCCATGGCCCCCAGCCAGCCCGTGGCGCACAGCAACAGCAGCACGGTGCCCGCCGCCATGGCCCAGGCCACCACACGGTCCGAATGGACGGTCTGCGCCGCCACGAAACCGCCCACCAGCATGCCCAGCGCACCGCACAGCATGTAGGCGGTGATGGTGAGCGTGGCCAGCTCCAGGCTGGCCCCGTGGGCCGCCTTCAGGATGGACGGGCCGAAGCTCTGAACCACCGCCAGCGTCATGGTGGAGAGGAAAAAAAACGCAAAACACCACCACACCACGGGCAGCTTCATGAAGGCCAAGTCTGTGCCCTTGGGCGCGTCCACATGGCGCACCACCACCTCGGTGCGCAGGTGCTCACGCTTCCAGAACAGCAACAGCAGCACACCGGCGTACATCAGCGCGGCGGCGTGGTAGGCGGTGCGCCAGTCGGCCAAGGCGGTGATGCCCACCAGAAACACCGGCGCCAACGCCCACCCCAGGTTGCCCGTGAGCCCGTGGGCGCTGAACGCGTGGCCCAGACGCCCCACCGACACGCGCTGGTTGAGGATGGTGAAGTCCGCGGGGTGGAACGGCGCATTGCCCGCGCCCGCCAGCAAGGCCACCACCATCAAGCCCGTGTAACTGGTGGTGATGGAGGCGACCAGCGATGCCGCCAGAAACAGGCCGATGGCCCCGAACAGCACCGGACGCGCCCCGATGCGGTCCACCACAAACCCCGCCATCGCCTGACCTGAACCCGAGACGACAAAAAAGATGCTCATCAGGAAACCCACGTCGCCATAACTCAGCCCGAAGTCCTTCATGAACATGGGAAACAGCGGGGCCAGCAACAGGTGCGAGAAGTGGGACGTGGCATGCGCCAACCCCACCAGGCCGATGACGGTGGCGTCCTTCTTGAGGGGCACAGGGGTGGGCGACGAGGGATGGAGGGCGGCGGCGGTCATGCGCCCCATGTTAAGGGGTAGGTTTGACTCGGGTTTGACACCCTCAGGGTTTCCCTGGGGTGCGCAGGCCCAATGCACCGTGTCCAATGTCAGGATGAAATAAGTTAACTGCTTATATTCTTATTTTACAATTTTTAGAACGGAGACACACCATGAAACCCATCCTCACCCTCGCCCTGGGCCTGTGCGCCACCTCGCTGGCCTTTGGCCAGGCCGCCACCATCGCCGTGGGCACGCCGCTGACCATTTTCGAAAACCAGAAAGTGGTGGTGGTGCAGACGGCCAAAGGCCCCATCGAGATCACCCGCACCATGACACCCTGCGGCAAGAACGGCGGCACCATCCAGCCGCTGGTGCCGGTGGCGGGTGTGCACCCCATTGGCGAGACCGAAATCATCCAGGCCCTGAGCGACCGTGAATCGCTGGTGGTGGACATGCGCGACACCAACGACCGGGTGAAGGGCACCATCCCCGGCTCGCTGGGCATTCCTTACACCGAGGTGGTGGACCGCATGGCCGAGCTGGGTTGCACCAAAGCAGGCAGCACCTGGAACTGCAGCGCCGCCAAGAAGGTGTACGCCTTCTGCAACGGCCCCACCTGCCCGCAAAGCCCCACAGCCATCCGCGCCATGACCCGCGAGGGCTTCCCCGCGGACAAGATCTACTACTACCGCGGCGGCATGCTGGACTGGGACGCCCTGGGCCTGACGTCCGTCAAGAACGAGTTCTGAACGCCCGCTCCTTCAGCATGGTGCAGGGCATCCAGCAGAGGCAACCTCAAGGAACACCTGATAATCGCGGGATTGACCTCACTCTTACATTGCCCGTTCGCATGACCTCTCCCGTTGCAGACCTCAATTTGCCCCTACTCAATGCCGCACGGCAGGCCATCCAGGATGGAGCGCTACAGAAAGCGGCAGAAACGCTGAACAAAGCCAACCGACAGAACCCCAACGACCCTCGCGTTCACCTGGTTGGGTCATGGTTGGCGGAAGTATCTGGCAATCTCAACGGGGCTTTGGACAGGATGCAACGTGCAGTCACCCTGGCCCCCAACTGGACGCCCGGCCAGCTGGGTCTGGGGTTGTTGCTTGTCAAGCACCGTCGGTTTGTCGAAGCGTTGGCGGCGTCGGACACGGCGTTGAAGCTGGAGCCAGACAACATGAGCGTGCTCATGGGTTCGGTTGAAATATCCCGCAAGGCAGGGGACTTGGAACGGTCCGTCAGGCTGTTGCGCCATGCATTGACCATCGTCCCCAATGACCCTCAATTGCGTTTGATGATTGCCACCGATTTGCAACGACACCGGCAACACGACGAGTCATTGCAGGTCTGGAACAGTCTTGCAACCGAATTCCCAGAAACCGTTGAGCCCCGACTTGCCCGGGTGCAAATTGCCCTTGCCAAAAACGATCCCGCAGGAGCCAAAGCGGATGCGGACTGGCTTGTGGAAAAAGAACCTGCCAACGAAACATTTCAGTACTACCAAGCAGTGGCCAACGGCAAAGTGCCCGACTCACAACCTGCTGCACTGACCATGGGGTTGTTTGACTGGTACGCAGAAACCTTTGACGCCCAGCTGGTGGGGAGCTTGGCCTACAGGCTTCCAAAACTTGTCGCCGATCGAATTCTCGCGGAGCGTGCTGACAAGAAGTTCAACGTGCTGGACCTGGGCTGTGGGACCGGCCTGCTCGGTGCCTGCCTTGGCAGGCTGCAAGGCGCTTTGGTTGGCGTGGAGCTGTCCTCCAAAATGATTGAACAGGCCGCCAAGCATGGTGTGTATGACAAATTTCACACCGTCAACTTGCATGACGCGTTGGAAGCCACTCCCGACTCGCTTTACGAAATCATCGCAGCACTGGATGTGTTCGTCTATGCGGGCACCGTGGACAAGGCCATCCCCAATGCCCACCGCATCCTGACCCCAGGCGGTCAGTTTGTGGCGTCATTCGAAGAAGCAGCGGTCGACGGTCCCAACATGGAACTTCGTCCTTCAGGTCGGTACGCCCACAAACGCTCGCATGTGCAAAGCGTGTTTGAACAAGCAGGATTTGTTGACGTGGTGGTGCAAGATGTGCTGCTGCGCATGGAGGCTGGAAACCCTCTGAACGGCTATGTGGTGTGGGGACGCAAAGCCGTCTCCCACTGAACACCGCCGTTGCAGTACGGAGCCCCCTCAACCATCGGTTGAGGGGGCTTTTTCAGTTTCGAAGTTCCGTTACGCGCCTACAGTCCCCGCAGCGCCAAACTCGAACTGCCCCGGGTTGCGCACCGGGTCCACGCTGACGGCAATCACCGACTTGGGCGGGTAATGCCCTTCCAGCAGCAGCTTGGACAGCGGGTTTTCGATCCGCTGTTGAATGGCGCGCTTGAGCGGGCGGGCACCAAACACCGGGTCAAAGCCCACCTTGGCCAGTTCGGCCAGGGCGGCGTCCGACACCTCCAGCCGCAGGTCCATGGCCTGCAAGCGGGCTTGCAGCACCTTGAGCTGGATGGCCGCGATGCGGGCAATGTGCTCGGCATCCAGGCCGTGGAACACCACCGTTTCGTCGATGCGGTTGAGGAACTCGGGACGGAAATGGTTCTTCAGCTCGCCCCACACCGCGTCCTTGATGTCCTGCACGTCCATGCCCACCATGCCCTGGATGAGGTGGCTGCCGATGTTGCTGGTCATCACGATCACGGTGTTCTTGAAATCCACGGTGCGGCCCTGGCCGTCGGTCAAGCGGCCATCATCCAGCACTTGCAGCAGCACGTTGAACACGTCGGGGTGGGCTTTTTCCACCTCGTCCAGCAGCAGCACGCTGTAGGGCTTGCGGCGCACGGCCTCGGTGAGGTAGCCGCCCTCCTCGTAGCCCACATAGCCGGGGGGCGCACCGATGAGGCGGGCCACGGAATGTTTTTCCATGAACTCGCTCATGTCGATGCGGACCAGGTGTTCCTCGCTGTCGAACAAGAACCCGGCCAGCGCCTTGCACAGCTCGGTCTTGCCCACGCCAGTCGGGCCCAGGAACAAAAAGCTGCCCGTGGGGCGGTTGGGGTCGCTCAGGCCCGAGCGTGAGCGGCGGATGGCGTTGGCCACCGCGGCAATGGCCTCGTCCTGGCCCACCACGCGCTCGTGCAGCTTGGTTTCCATTTGCAGCAGCTTGTCTTTTTCGCCCTGCATCATCTTGGCCACGGGAATGCCGGTGGCGCGGCTGACCACCTCGGCAATTTCTTCCGCGCCCACCTGCGTGCGCAGCAGCTGGTTGCCCTTGCCACCACCGCTGCCGGCCTCCTTGGCCTGGGCTTCCTTCAGCTGGCGCTCCAGCTCGGGCAGCTTGCCGTATTGCAGCTCGGCCACCTTGTTGAAGTCGCCCTTGCGGGTCAGCTCTTCAATCTGGAAGCGCAGCTTGTCGATGGCCTCTTTCACCTGGGCGCTGCCCTGGGCCTGGGCTTTTTCGCGCTTCCACACCTCGTCCAGGTCGGCAATTTCGAGTTGCAGGTCCTCAATTTCGGCCTCGATCAGCTCCAGGCGCTTTTGCGAGGCTTCGTCCTTTTCGCGCTTGACGGCTTCGCGCTCGATTTGCAGCTGGATCAGGCGGCGGTCCAGCTTGTCCATGACCTCGGGCTTGGAGTCCAGCTCGATCTTGATCTTGCTGGCGGCCTCGTCGATCAGGTCAATGGCCTTGTCGGGCAAGAAGCGGTCGGTGATGTAGCGGTGGCTCAGCTCGGCGGCGGCGACGATGGCGGGGTCGGTGATGTCCACGCCGTGGTGCACCTCGTAGCGTTCCTTCAGGCCGCGCAGGATGGCGATGGTGGCCTCCACCGTGGGCTCGCCCACCAGAATCTTCTGGAAGCGGCGCTCCAGCGCAGCGTCTTTTTCGATGTACTTGCGGTACTCGTCCAGCGTGGTGGCGCCCACGCAGTGCAGCTCGCCACGGGCCAGCGCGGGCTTGAGCATGTTGCCCGCGTCCATGGCGCCTTCGGCCTTGCCCGCGCCCACCATGGTGTGCAGCTCGTCGATGAAGACGATGACCTGCCCCTCCTCCTTGGCCAGCTCGTTGAGCACGTTCTTCAGGCGCTCCTCGAACTCGCCGCGGAACTTGGCCCCGGCCAGCAAGGCGGCCATGTCCAGGCTGAGCACACGCTTGCCCTTGAGGCTGTCGGGCACCTCACCGGCCACGATGCGCTGGGCCAGCCCCTCGACGATGGCCGTCTTGCCCACGCCGGGTTCGCCAATCAGCACCGGGTTGTTTTTGGTTCGGCGTTGCAGCACCTGGATGGCGCGGCGGATTTCGTCGTCGCGGCCAATCACCGGGTCCAGCTTGCCCTGGCGGGCGCGCTCGGTCAGGTCCAGGCAGTATTTTTTCAGGGCCTCGCGCTGGCCTTCGGCCTCGGGGCTGTTGACGTTCTGGCCTCCGCGCACGGCGTCGATGGCGGCTTCCAGGCTCTTGCGGGTCAGGCCGTTGTCTTTGGCCATGCGGCCCACGTCACCCTTGGCATCGGCCACGGCCAGCAGGAACAGCTCGCTGGCCATGAAGGCGTCGCCGCGTTTGGCGGCCTCTTTTTCGGTGGCTTGCAGCAGGGTTTGCAGGTCGCGGCTGACCTGCACCTGCTCACCGCCCTGCACCTGCGGCAGGCGCTTGACGGCGTCTTCCGCAGCACGTTGCAGCCCGCCCACGTTGACCCCGGCGCGCTGCAACAGCGACTTGGGGCCATCGTCCTGGCGCAGCATGGCCAGCAGCAGGTGGGCGGGCTCGATGTAGGGGTTGTCGCCCACGTTGGCCAGCGACTGGGCCTCGGCCAGGGCTTCCTGGAACTTGGTGGTGAGTTTGTCGACGCGCATGGTGGCAGTCCTCTTGAAGATTCAACTGCCACCGACGTGAGGCCATCCCGGGTGGTTTCAAGGGTTTGCACCCGTGGATGGCCATGAATTACATGACTTTTTGGCCTATAGCGCTTTTAAATAAAGCGTAAGAAGCTATCAAATCAGGAGCTTTTGCGCACACTGCGCCTCGGCGCTTTGGCGGCTGCACCCGCGGCTTTCGCTGCAGGGGTCGCGGGGGCGTCTGGCTTGGCCTTGGGCGCAGCGCCCGCCTCTGCCACGGCCTGCCCCGGGTGCCGTGCAAGCCGCGACGGCAGGGCCGAAGGTTCGGACGACAGCAGGGTTTCAAACCGCTGCACCAGCGCCTGGGTTTCGGGGGCCATTTCGTCCACCGGACCCAGCACGTGGTGGACCGCCTCCAGGGCCCATTCGCGCAGCTCGCGGGTGGGCAGCAGCTTGGGCAAGGCGGCAATGGCCTTTTCGCGCTCGAACTCGGTGATGATGGACTGCTGGCGGATCAACGCCGACCGGTCTTCCTTGCTCAGCGAGGCGAAAGGCTCCTCCTCGGTCAGCAGCTTGGACGAGCGCTCCAGCCGGTCGCGCCGCACCGAACCGCGGGAGTCGGCCAGCAAAATCAGCATGCGGATGACCGCCTCTTCCAGCCCACCCTGCCCAATGCCCAGCAGCATGGCCTGCACTTCGGGCAGGTAACGCAGTTCGGCGGGGTCTTTTTGCGTGCGGGCGTGGGCATGGGTGGCCCCCACCCATTGCATGAAGGGGTTGCCGTACAGGCCGATGAAGGCCAGTTCGTAGGCGGCATCGCGGGTGTCGCGCCACAGGTCCATGCCGTGGGTGATGCTGGTCGCCACGAGCTTTTCAGCCGCCAGGAAGGGGTTGTCGGCTTGCGCCGGGGCACGCTCGTGGCGCACCTTGTCCGCGGCCTGCTCCACCAAGGGCATGAGCGGGTTGAAGGCGTTGGCAAACGAGCGCCGACTCACCCGCGAGGGGTGGGCGTTCTCGATGGCCTTGGCCACCTGGGGCGTGACCAGGGCCTGCACCGCCGGGCGCACCAGGGTTTCGTAGGTGTGCACGCCCATCTCGGACAGGCGGGCCACGGCGGCAAAGTCGCGCTCGTCGGACCGATCGGGGCTGATGATGCCCAGCAGGTCGGCCATGGTGCGGTTCTGGAAGCTGACGACAAAGTGCTCCTCGCCGTCGTCCTCGCTGATGTCCTCAATGACCATCTCGTACAGCCCGGGGGCCAGCGATTCGATGGTCTTGAGGGTGGACGCCATTTCGGCGTGCTCCTTCTTGGCCACCGACGACGACACGAAGATGCCCAGGTGCCCCACCTTCTCGTGCACCATGTAGATGATGCGGTTGCCGCGCACGACGATTTCGCGTTCGTCGGTGTAGGTGTCGGCAATCCAGTTCAGGGCCTGCTGCGGCGGGGTGATGTTGTCGCCCTTGCTGGCAAACACGATGATGGGCGAGCGGATGGCCTTGAGGTCCAGCGGGCGGCCATGCTCCAGCGACGCCTCGCCACGCGCCAGCTTGTTGCCCACGAACAGCTGCTCGACGATCCAGCGGATTTCCGCCTCGTTGGTGAAGTGGAAGCCCCCCCACCACTTTTCGAACTCCAGGAAGGACTCGCGGTCCTTGTCCACGTTGGCAAACAGGTCGTAGTACTTGCCAAAGAAGTTGCGCCCGGGGTTGAGCATCTCGAAGTTGCTGACCAGGTGCGCACCGTCAAACTGGCCATGGCCCAGGTCGGACATGAGCAGCGCGGGCATGGCCCCACCCAGCAGGCCGCCGTTGTAGCGCATGGTGCTGTCACCCGCATGGCCCGACCAGTAGGCCATGGGCGCCCCGTTGATGACCAGCGGGCCAGAGATGTCCGGGTTGGCCGCGGCCAACACCATGGTGGCCCAGCCGCCCTGGCAGTTGCCCACGATGATGGGGGCCGGTGCATCGGGGTGGCGGCGGGTGATTTCGCGCACAAACTCGGCCTCGGCCCGCATCACGTCGGCCAGGGTCTGGCCGTACACCGGGCGCTGGCGGAACACCACGAAGTACACCGGGTGCCCCGCACGCAGCGCCACGCCCACCTGGCTGTCCTGCTTGAAGCCGCCAATGCCGGCACCGTGCCCGGCCCGGGGGTCGATGATCATGTAGGGGCGCTTCCAGGCATGCACCTTCACGCCCTTGGGCGGCAGGATGTGCAGCAGCTGGTAGTTGACGGGGCGCGGCAGGGTTTCGCCGTCCACCACCAACTCGTGGTCGTACACCAGCACGGGCGGGGTGCCCGCGGCCTCGTGCGCCAAGTCGATGTTGCCGCGCTCGCGCAGCGTGTCCACCGTCAGCACGGCGCGTTGCAGGGCGTCGATCCAGTAGGCGCTGGCCGCCGACAGCAGCGTGCCGCTGGCCAGGGCCTTGCGCACGCCGTCGGCCACCTCGCCGCCCTGCGCCACCACCTTGCGGTTGAACTCGGCCTGGGCCTGCTGCATGCGCTGGCTGTGCTGGGCCGCGCTGTCCTTCAGGCGCTGGGCTTGGTGGTCCAGCACTTCTTTTTCGTTGTGGACACGTTCACCCAGGTGGACCGGGCTGAACAGGGGCTTGGGTGCGTACATGGCAAAACCTTGAGGGGTGAATGACAGGGCTCAGCCCATGATGTGGGCACCGGCATCCACGTGGATGACGTTGCCCGTGATGTTGCGTGCCTGCTCGCACGCCAGGAAAGCGGCCAGTGCGCCCACGTCTTCAGGGGTGGCCAGGCGGTGCATGGGCGCTTGCTGCACCGCGCGGTCCATCAGCGCGTCGAACTGGGCAATGCCGCCCGCGGCGCGGGTCAGCATGGGGCCGGGGGACAAGGCGTTGACCGAAATGTTCTTGTCGCCCAGCTCGGCCGCCAGCTCGCGCACCGTGGCCTCCAGCGCGGCCTTGACCGGCCCCATGAGGTTGTAACCCTCCACCACCTTCTCGGCGCCGTAGTAGCTCATGGCCATGCAGGCCCCACCTTGCTTCATCAGCGGTTCGGCCAATCGGGTGAGGCGGATGAACGAATGCACCGACACGTCCATGGCGGCCACAAAACCTTGCAGCGAGGCATCGACCACGCGACCATGCAAGTCCTGCCGCGGCGCAAAGGCGATGGAGTGCACCAGGATGTCCAGCGCCCCCCACTGCTGTTGGATCTGCTGGAACAGCACCTCGTCCTGCCCCGGAACCGACACGTCCAGCGGGCAAATGAGCGGCGAGCCGATCTGCTCGGCCAGCGGGCGCACATGCGGCTCCGCCTTGGCGTTGAGGTAAGTCACCGCCACCTGCGCACCCCCACGGTGCAGCGCCTGGGCCACGCCCCAGGCAATGGACTGGTCGTTGGCAATGCCCACCACCAGTGCTTTTTTTCCGGCCAAACTGAACATGCCCACTCCCAACGCCCTGTCAAAGCGGACCACTCTAACCGCGGAATTTGACAGGATTCTTGACATTCCGCACAGAAGCCCCAAAACCTGGGGGCACGCACGGCAGGTTCAGGCCGAATTCAGGCCGCAAAACGCCAATAGGCGTAGTCCCAGGCCCGCACCAGGCCCGCCCGCTGGTACAGCCGCTGGGCCGAAGCGTTGGCGGCCCCCACCTGCAAAAACACCTGGTCCACCCCTTGGGCGTGCGCCAGCTCGGCCATGGCCCGCAACACCCACGCGGCCCAGCCCTGGCCCCGGTGCGCCAAAGCGGTGCGCATGCCGTGCACCCCCAGCCAGCCGTGGCTCAACGACGCGGCACCACAGGCCACCGGCTCGCCATGCAGTTCCGCCGTCACGTAGCGGTTGCACGCCGCCCGGGACAGGTTGCGCACGCGGCAGGCCCCGTCCACCGGGTCGAACCCCTCGCCCAGGTACAAGGCCTGCCAGCCCGCGCCCGGGGTGTCGTCCACACGCAGGTGCAAACCTGCGGGCGGCTCGCCGTGCGGGCTGCGCACCGCCTGCCCCAGGCGGGCCACCGCCCCGCGCATGACCCAGGTGGGTTCGTGCGGGGCCGCCCCCAGGGCCGCCACCGCCTGGTGCAACACCACCGACGAATCCGGCAGCCGAAACACGGGTTTGAGGCCATGCGCCCGGTACAACGCCGCCACCTCGGGCACCCAAGCGGCCAGGGCGGCCTGGTGGGCCGGGTCATGGCTGAGGGGCACGGCGCTGTGGGCGCGGCCAATGGTGCCGGGGTCCATGGGCAGCAACCAGCCGGGCACGGAGTGCAGGGCGTCGGGGGCCACGGCGGCCAGGGTGGCCCGCTCCATGGCCTCCACCACGGCGGTGGGGGTTTGCACGGGCGTGGGCTCGGAACTCGGCATGGCGTTCATCCGAGATCGTTCATTGCTGTGCGGGCAGGCCCCAGCGGGCGGCGGCGGCATCGTCGCTCACGCGGGCGTCCACCCAGCGGGCACCCTCGGGGGTTTGTTCCTTTTTCCAGAACGGCGCGTGGCTCTTCAGGTAGTCCATGAGGAACTCGCAGGCCAGGAAGCTCTGGCCCCGGTGGGCCGAGGTCACGGCCACCAGCACGATCTGGTCTTGCGGCAACAGCGGCCCCACGCGGTGGATGACGCGGGCACCCAGGATGTCGAAACGGCGTTGGGCCTCGTCGATCATGGCCTCGATGGCTTTTTCGGTCATGCCCGGGTAGTGCTCCAGCTCCATGGCCGACACGCTCGCACCCTCGTTGCGGTCGCGCACCGTGCCCACAAAACTGCACACGGCCCCCACGCCGGGCTGGCCCGCACGGAGGGCGGCCACTTCGGCGCTGAGGTCAAAGTCGTGGGTTTGGATGCTGACGCGGGGATGGGCGGGGGAGACACTGGCGGCGTTCATGCAGCCATTTTTGCACCGTTTTTTGCGGGCGGTGGGCAGCCCGCCAGGGTGGCTGGTTCGCTCTGCTAGACTGGTCCGATGCGCCTGCTCGCCACCCCCGCCCTCGTCCAAGCCGCCACCGCGGCTGGCGGTGGTGCAGCCAGCGCCCCCAAATCCAAAAAACCGCCGCTCATCTGACCGGGGCTGCGGTTCCGTCGTCGGATGAGCGACGGAACCCCGGCAGCACCCCTCACCGCGTTCGCCCCCCCGTTTCTTCGCGCACACCACGACGGTTGATTCCATCGGTCGTTTCCACCTTTCTCGGAGCCTGTGCCATGTCTGCGTCCCCCCTGCCCTCCACGCCCACCGATTTTTCGGGCCTGTGGGTTCCCCTCGTCACGCCTTTCACGCCCACGCCCGACGGCCTGGCCGTTGACCACGCCGCCCTGGCCGCGCTCACCCAGCGCCTGTGCCGCGACGGCGTGCACGGCTTTGTGGTGTGCGGCACCACCGGCGAGGCCGCGGCCCTGTCGCACGACGAGCAATTGGCCTGCCTGCGCACCGTGGCGCAGCACGCAAGCGGCAAACCACTGGTGATGGGCGTGGGCGGCGAACAATGGCAGGCCACCCGCGACTGGGTGGTGCGCCTGACCGGACCCCACTCGGACGTGGCCCCGCTGCTCAGCGGCCTGCTGCTGACCGCCCCGCACTACATCCGCCCCTCGCAAGCGGGCTTGCGGCAGTGGTTCGAGTCACTGGCCGATGCCAGCACCCTGCCGGTGCTGATTTACGACATCCCCTACCGCACCGGGGCCGTGCTGTCGCGCGACACGCTGCTGGCGCTGGCGGCGCACCCGCGCATCCAGGGCATCAAGGACTGTGGGGGTGACCTGGGCAAAACGCAGGCGCTGATTGCCGACGGGCGGCTGCAGGTGCTGGCCGGGGAAGACCTGGCCGCGTTCTCCACCGTGGCCCTGGGCGGCGCCGGGGCCATTGCCGCCAGCCTGCACCTGCACACCCCCCACTTCGTGGCCTGGTACAGCGCCTTGCGTCAGGGGCAACTGGCCCAGGCCCGCAACGCGTGGCGACGTTTGCTGCCGCTGATGGAAGCCCTGTTCAGCGAGCCCAACCCCGGCCCGCTGAAGGCCGCCCTGGCCTTGCAGGGCGAAGGGTTGGCCCACCTGCGCCCACCGCTGGCGGCCCCGTCGGCCAGCACCGTGGACGCCCTGCGCCGCGCCCTGGCGGCTTGAGCCCGCCTGCAACGCCCCTTAACCGCCCCTCAACCGCCCGTGACGGGCGGGAAAAACGCCACCTCGGCCCCGTCGTGCAGCGGGGCGGTTTCGTCGCTCATCACCTGGTTCAGGGCCATGCGCACGGCGCGGCTGCGGGCCAGCGCCTCGGCGTGCGCACCGCCGCGGGCCAGCAGCGCGTCGCGCAAGCCTCCCAGGGTGGTGGCCTGGGTGGTCACCGATTCGCTGCCCATGCCCAGGGTTTCGCGGATGGAGGCAAAGTATTTGACTTGAACGTGCATGGCGGTCAACGGAGCAGATCGGACAGGGCGATGAAGCGCACCGCGTCGCCCTGGGCGATGGTGCTGCCTGCGGGGTGGTCCACCAGCCCGTCGGCCCACGCGGCGGAGGTGAGCACCGCCGAGCTTTGGTTGGGGAACAGGTCCAGCCCCCCCTGGGCATTGCGGCGCACGCGCAGGAACTCGCGGCGTTTGTCGGGCCGGGGCAGGTCGAAATGGGCGGGCAGCACCTGCACCGGGTGGGCCACGTCCTGCACACCTTGCAGGCGCAGCAGGAAGGGCCGCACCAACAGCAAGAAGGTGACGAAGCTGGAGACCGGGTTGCCCGGCAGCCCAATGAAGTGGGCCTGCCGCACCCGCCCGTGGGCAAAGGGTTTGCCGGGCTTCATGGCAATTTGCCACAGGTCCAGGCTGCCCAGCTGCTGCACCGCGGGTTTGATGTGGTCTTCCTCGCCCACCGACACGCCACCGCTGGTCAAGATCAAGTCATGGCCTTGGGCGGCCTGCTCCAGCGCGGCCAGCGTGGCCTCGCGCCGGTCAGGCACCTGGCCCAGGTCGGTCACGTCGCAGCCCATGCGCACCAGCAGCGCCCGCAAAAAGAAACGGTTGCTGTTGTAGATGGCCCCGGGCGGCATGGCCTCGGGCGGCAGCGTGCCGGGCATCACCAATTCATCACCCGTGGACAGCAAGGCCACGCGCGGGCGGCGGCACACCGTCAGCTGCGCCGCGCCCAGGCTGGCGGCCAGGCCCAGCTCGGCGGGGCTCAGGCGGGTGCCGGGGCTCAGCACCTCGGTACCGCGGCTCACGTCTTCCCCGGCGCGGCGAATCCAGGCCCCCGCACGGGGGCTGGCGGCAAAGCGGGCCCAGGTCTGGCCGTCCTGCTCCACCGCGGTCACGTCTTCCTGCATGACGATGGCATCGGCCCCCTCGGGGACTGAGGCCCCGGTGAACACGCGGGCCACCGTGCCCGCTTGCAGCGGCTGCGCCGGGTGGCCAGCGGGAGTGCGTTGCGACACCAGCAGGCGCACCGGCTGCTGCGGCGTGGCGGCGGCCAGGTCGGCACAGCGCACGGCATATCCGTCCATGCTGGAGTTGTCCTGTGGCGGCACGTGCAGGGCCGACACCAGGGTCTGGGCCAGCACCCGGCCATCGGCCAGCAGGGTGTCCACCACCTCGGTGCCCCCGGCTTGGGTGGGCAAGGGCTGCACACTGGCCAGCAGGCGCTGCAAGGCATCGTCCAGCGACATCAATGGGGCGCGGGGCGTGGCCGCGGCAGGGGGTGTGGGGGCGGCGGGTGCGGTCATGGGTTCAGGGTTCAAACGGCGTGGCGCTCGGCATCGTAGGCAAAGCGTGTGCCCTGGGCCAGCAGCCAGTCGGCCACGGCCCCACCGTCGTTGAGGTTGAGCACCGGCAGGTCGGTGGGGTTGGGCAGGCCAGCGGCGGTGCAGGGTTGGGCGTCGGTGCAGACGGCCACCACAAAGGGATCGTCGGGGTAACGAACCGGTTTGCCCATGGCGGGGCGCCAGACTTCCAGCTTGGGCAGGTCGCACTCGCGGAAACCCTCCACCAGCACCCAGTCCACACCGGCATACAGCTCGGCAATGGCGTGGTGCACCGACAGTTCCATGGTCTGTTCGAACTGGCGTTGCAGCACCAGTTGGTGCGGTGCCGCGGCCACCACCTCGAAGGCCCCGGCCTCGCGGTGGCGCCAGGTGTCCTTGCCGGGGTGGTCCACTTCAAAGCGGTGGTGGGCGTGTTTGACCACCGACACCCGCTGCCCCCGCGCCTTGAGCGCGGGCAGCAGCTTTTCCAGCAAGCTGGTCTTGCCAGAGCCGGAGTACCCGGCCAACACCACAACGTTCACACCCAGCCCCTGGTTGCTACAAATTAAATAGCTGCTTGCGCTTTATATAAAAGCGCAAGAGGCCAATTTCATGCACATTTTTCAGTGATGAAGGCCTTGACCTGGGCGGCATCGGCGGGCATGACGACCACGCGTTTGGGCAGGTCTTCAATGCCGTTGAACTTGGCCGGACGCTCGGGCAGGCGGCCCAGGGCTTCCTGGATGGTTTCGGCAAACTTGATGGGCAGCGCGGTTTCCAGCACCACCATGGGCACGTCGGCTTGCAGGTGCTCGCGGGCGACCTTGACGCCGTCGGCGGTGTGGGTGTCGATGACCATGCCGTGGCGCTCGGCCACGTCGCGGATGGTGGCCAGCCGGTCGGCGTGGGTGCTCTTGCCGCTGGCAAAGCCGTATTTGGCCGCGGCCTGGGCAAACAGCGGGTCGGCGCTCAGGTCGAAACGGCCCGTCTGGTTGAGCTGCGTGCCGAACAGGTTCGCGGTGCGACCGGCATCGCGGCCCAGCAGGTCGAACACAAAGCGCTCGAAGTTGCTGGCCTTGGAAATGTCCATGCTGGGGCTGGAGGTTTCGTGCGTGTCGGCGCTGCCGCGCACGCGGTAGACGCCGGTGCGGAAGAACTCGTCGAGCACGTCGTTTTCGTTGGTGGCCACCACCAGCCGGGCGATGGGCAGGCCCATCTGCTTGGCCACATGGCCCGCACACACGTTGCCGAAGTTGCCGCTGGGCACGGTGAACGACACCTGCTGGCTGTTGCTTTCCGTGGCCTGGATGTACCCCGCAAAGTAGTACACCACCTGGGCCAGCAGACGCGCCCAGTTGATGGAGTTGACGGTGCCGATCTTGAACTGGCGCTTGAAGGCCAGGTCGTTGGAGACGGCCTTGACGATGTCCTGGCAGTCGTCGAACACGCCTTCGATGGCGATGTTGAAGATGTTGTCGTCCATCAGGCTGAACATCTGGGCCTGCTGGAAGGGGCTCATGCGGCCGTGCGGGCTGGTCATGAACACGCGCACGCCCTTCTTGCCGCGCATGGCGTGCTCGGCGGCGCTGCCGGTGTCACCGCTGGTGGCACCCAGAATGTTCAGCTCGGCACCACGGCGGCCCAGTTCGTACTCGAACAGGTTGCCCAGCAGCTGCATGGCCATGTCCTTGAAGGCCAGCGTGGGGCCGTTGGACAGGGCTTCCAGCCACAGGCCGTCTTCCACATGGCGCAGGGGCACGATTTCGCCGGTGCCAAACACCTCGGCGGTGTAGGTCTTGCGGCACAGGGCGCGCAGGTCGTCGGCGGGAATGTCGTCGATGTAGAGCGACAGGATTTCGAACGCCAGCTCGGCATACCCCTGGCGGTGGTAGACCTCGCGCCAGCGCGTCAGCGTGGCGTCGCTCACCTGGGGGTAGTGCTCGGGCAGGTACAGGCCGCCATCGGGCGCCAGACCCTCCAGCAGGATGTCGCAAAAACGTTTGGGCGTGCGGTCGCCGCGGGTGCTGATGTAGTGCATGGCGGTCTCCGGGCCGATCAGGCCAGCTCTTCCTTGCGGATGCGCACGATGGGGGCCAGCACCGTGGGCAGCGCCTGCATCTGGGCGATGGCGGCGTTCATGGTGCCTTCCTTAGTGTCGTGCGTGAGGATGATGACATCGGTCTGGGTGCTGCCCTCGCCGCCCACTTCGTCGGCTTCGCGTTGCAGCACGGCGTCGATGCTGATGCCGGCTTCGGCCAGCAGGCCGGTCACCTTGGCCAGCACGCCGGCCTGGTCGGCCACGCGCAGGCGCAGGTAGTAGCTGGTCACCACCTCGCTCATGGGCAGCACGGGCAGGTCGCTCAGCTCGCCCGGCTGGAAGGCCAGGTGGGGCACGCGGTTTTGCGGGTCGGCGGTGTGCAGGCGGGTGATGTCCACCAGGTCGGCAATCACGGCGCTGGCGGTGGGTTCGCTGCCCGCGCCCTTGCCGTAGTACAGCGTGTTGCCCACGGCATCGCCGTTGACCACCACGGCGTTCATGGCGCCTTCCACGTTGGCGATCAGGCGCTTGGCGGGGATCAGGGTGGGGTGCACGCGCAGCTCGATGCCCGCCGTCTGCTGTGTGGCCGCGTTGGCATCCCGGCGCTTGGCAATGCCCAGCAGCTTGATGCGGTAACCCAGTTGCTCGGCATAACGGATGTCAGCGGCACCCAGCTTGGTGATGCCTTCCACGTAGGCCTTGTCGAACTGCACCGGGATGCCGTAGGCAATGGCGCTCATCAGCGTGGCCTTGTGGGCGGCGTCCACGCCTTCGATGTCGAAGGTGGGGTCGGCCTCGGCATAACCCAGGCGCTGGGCTTCCTTCAGCACCACGTCGAAATCCAGGCCCTTGTCGCGCATTTCGGACAGGATGAAGTTGGTGGTGCCGTTGATGATGCCGGCCAGCCACTGGATGCGGTTGGCGGTGAGGCCCTCGCGCAGCGCCTTGATGATGGGGATGCCCCCGGCCACCGCGGCCTCGAAGGCCACCATCACGCCCTTGGCGCTGGCGGCGGCAAAAATCTCGGTGCCGTGCACGGCCAGCAGCGCCTTGTTGGCGGTCACCACGTGTTTGCCCGCGGCAATGGCTTCCAGCACCAGGGCCTTGGCGATGCCGTAGCCGCCGATCAGCTCGATGACGATGTCGATGTCCGGGTTGGCAATGACTTGACGGGCGTCGTTGACCACGGTCACGCCCTCGCCCACCACGGCCTTGGCACGGGCCACGTCCAGGTCGGCCACCATGGTGATCTCAATGCCACGGCCAGCCCGGCGGGTGATTTCCTCCTGGTTGCGTTTGAGCACGTTGAACGTGCCGCTGCCAACGGTGCCGATGCCCAGCAGGCCAACTTGGATGGGTTTCATGGTCAATTTTTCAGGATAAAAAAGGCTTGTACCGCTTTATTTAAAAGCGCAAGCAGCTACAAAAACAGGAGTGATCGACCCTCAGGCCGCGCGGATGTCGGTGCCCATGCGCCGACGGTACAGCGCCAGGAACTTGGCCAGGCGGCCAATGGCTTCGCGCAGGTCGTCTTCGTGGGGCAGGAACACGATGCGGAAGTGGTCCGGCTCGGGCCAGTTGAAGCCGGTGCCCTGCACCAGCATCACCCGGGTGGCGCGCAGCACTTCCATGAAGAACTGGCGGTCGTCCTCAATGGGGTACACCTTGGGGTCCAGCCGCGGAAACATGTACAGCGCCGCATGGGGTTTGACGCAGGTCACGCCCGGGATGGCGGTGATCAGCTCGTAGGCCAGGTCGCGCTGGCGGCGCAGGCGGCCACCTTCTTTCACCAGGTCGTTGATGCTCTGGTAGCCGCCCAGCGCGGTCTGCACCGCGTATTGGCCCGGCACGTTAGAGCCCAGCTTCATGTTGGCCAGCATGTTCAGGCCCTCGATGTAGTCCTTGGCCACGGCCTTGTCGCCGGAAATGACCATCCAGCCCGCCCGGTAGCCGCAGGCCCGGTACGACTTGGACAGCGAGTTGAAGGTGAGCGTCAGCACATCGGTGCTCAGGCTGGCCATGGCGGTGTGCTTGACGCCGTCGTACAGCACCTTGTCGTACACCTCGTCGGCCATCAGCACCAGGTTGTGCTCACGGGCGATCTGCACCAGCTCCTTCAGCAGCTCGTCGGAGTACAGCGCACCGGTGGGGTTGTTGGGGTTGATGACCACCAGGCCCTTGGTGGCCGGGGTGATCTTGGCGCGGATGTCGTCGAGGTCGGGCATCCAGCCGTTTTCTTCGTTGCAGCGGTAGTGCACCGGCTTGGCACCCGACAGGCTGACCGCCGCCGTCCACAGCGGGTAGTCGGGCATGGGCACCAGCAGTTCGTCGCCGTTGTCCAGCAGCGCGTTGGTGGCCATGGTGATGAGTTCGCTGGCCCCGTTGCCCAGGTAGATGTCGTCCAGCGTCACGCCCTGCACGCCCTGCTGCTGGGTGTAGTGCATGACGGCCTTGCGCGCCGAGAAAATGCCCTTGCTGTCCGAGTACCCCGCCGAGTTGGGCAGGTTGCGGATCATGTCCTGCTGAATCTCTTCGGGGGCATCAAACCCAAACGGTGCCAGGTTGCCGATGTTGAGCTTGATGATCTTCTGGCCCTCTTCCTCCATCTGGTGCGCCACGTCCACGATGGGGCCTCGCACGTCATAGAGCACGTTGTTGAGCTTGGCGGACTTGTGGATGATTCGCGAGGTCATGGCGTACAGGGCATGGGGCCTTGCCAGGAACGGCAGGCACGAGGTGGGCGGAAACTTACAATTTCACCACAATTCCACGTGTCAACCCTGACAACCTGCGCCCTTGTGGCCCCACCCCTCCTCCACCGCCTTTGAACCATGAAACTCCACGCCGACGCCGCGGTTGCCTCGTCCATCCAGTCCTACGGCGAGGGCTGGGTGCAAGTCAATGGCCAGCGGTACACCCACAGCGTGGTGGTCAGCAGCACCCAGGGGGTGCGCCCCTGGCCGTGCCAGCGCTTTGAAGACCTGAGCGCCGAGCTGTTCGCCAGCCTGCTGGCTGACCAGCCCGAGGTCATCGTGTTCGGCTGCGGCGAACGGATGCGGTTTCCCCCACCCGCCACCCTGCAAGCCCTGATGCAGGCCCGTGTGGGCCTGGAAACCATGGGCACCGGGGCCGCCTGCCGCACCTACAACATCCTGGCGCAAGAGGGGCGACAGGTGGTGGCCGCACTGCTGATCAGCGGTGATGGACCCCTTCCTGTTCAATAAACTTTCATCCAAGGGTTAACCCCAACCCCATTTCCCTGAAGAAGCTTGGAATTGGCACCCCCACCTTCCAGGATCCGACACAGCTTCAGGGTAAAATTGCATGTTGATCTTGGCTGGACTCCCAGCCATGGTGCCACACACAAATTCACCTAGGTCAGGGTTCACACAACATGGCAGTCGTCGTCAACAAACCTATCCCCGAGTTCGAAGCCCTCGCCACCAACCAAGTCAAGGTCACCCACCAGTCCCACCTCGGTCAAGACGTCATCCTGTATTTCTACCCCAAGGACAACACCCCGGGCTGCACCACGGAAGCCATGCAGTTCCGTGACAAATACAAAGACTTTGCCAAGGCGGGTGCTGCCGTGTTCGGTGTCTCTCGCGACAACATGAAGTCGCACGACGAGTTCAAGGCCAAGCTCGAACTCCCCTTCGAGCTGATCGCCGACACCGAAGAAAAAATGTGCCACATGTTCGGCGTGGTCAAGAACAAGATCATGTACGGCAAAAAGGTCAAGGGCATCGAGCGCAGCACCTTCCTCATCGGGGCCGACGGCCTGCTGAAGCAGGAATGGCGCGGCCTGAAGGTCCCCGGCCACGTGGAAGAAGTGCTCAAGGCCGTCAAGGCCCTGAAGAAGGCCGGTGCCGCAGCCGCCAAGGAAGCCGCCGCCAGCAAAGAGCCTGAGGCTGCGCCTGCTGCCGCCCCAGCCGCGGAAGCCGCAACCCCCAAAGCCGCCGCCAAGACCGCCCCCGCCAAGAAAGTGGCCGCCAAAAAACCCGCAGCGGCCAAGGAAGCCCCGGTCACCACCGCCTGATGAACTTCCCGCCGGGCGTGCGACATAATGGGCTCATGTCCTTCGGGTCCCACGCACACGCCAATCCCTCTCACATGCAAGCCGCCAGCGAAAGCTGACGGCTTTTTGTTTTTTCAGCCATGCCTTTGCCCCCACCTCCCGCCAAAAAAGCCGCCCGACTGGCCCTGGACAAACACGGCATCACCAACCCGCTGTCCGAGCCAGTTCGGCGTACGCCTGCCCGCTCCGCGCCCGCCGTGGCCGACACCCCCGTGACCCCCGCGGTCACGGCGTCGGCCCCA
Organism: Hydrogenophaga soli; assembly: GCF_054777695.1. Classification (NCBI taxonomy): domain Bacteria; kingdom Pseudomonadati; phylum Pseudomonadota; class Betaproteobacteria; order Burkholderiales; family Comamonadaceae; genus Hydrogenophaga; species Hydrogenophaga soli. The sequence continues at coordinate 189,983 of NZ_BAAHAK010000007.1, forward strand.
GTCAGCGCCACGGCCCGCAAGCGCGGCACCGCCAAAACCCGCCCGGTGGAAACCACACCCACCGTGGTCGCGGCAGCCCCCACCGTGGCCGTGGTGCCAACGCCTCCCGCAACCCCGGTTGCCGTGGTGGCCACCCGTACCGCCAACGACACGGGCTCGGCCCGCAAAGGCAAAGCCGCCCAGGGTCGCGCCAAGGCCAAAGCACCTTCCGGCCCCACCAAGCTGTTTGTGCTGGACACCAACGTGCTGCTGCACGACCCCATGAGCCTGTTCCGCTTCGAGGAACACGACGTCTACCTGCCCATGGTGGTGCTGGAAGAACTGGATGGCCACAAGAAGGGCATGACCGAAGTCGCCCGCAACGGCCGCCAAGCCAGCCGCACGCTGGATGCCCTGGCCGCCCTGGCGGGCGAGGACAACATTGGCCGTGGCCTGCCGCTGAACGGCACCGGGCACACCGAAGCCCGTGGCCGCCTGTTCTTCCAGACCGAGCCGCTGGACCACACCCTGCCCGCCAGCCTGCCCCAGGGCAAGGCCGACAACCAGATCCTGGGCGTGGTGCAGGCCCTGAGCGACCGCCACCCCGAGCGCGTGGTGGCCATGGTGTCCAAGGACATCAACATGCGCATCAAGGCCCGCGCCCTGGGCCTGGACGCGCAAGACTACGAAAACGACAAGACCCTGGACGACGGCGAGCTGCTCTACAGCGGCCTGCTGGCCCTGCCCGCCGACTTCTGGACCCGCCAGAGCAAAACCGTGGAAAGCTGGCAGCAAGGCCAGCACACCTTCTACCGTGTGGGTGGCCCCTTGGTGCCCAGCTTCCACATCAACCAGTTTGTGTACTTCGAGGCTCCCGGCGAACCCGCGCTGTACGCACGGGTGGTGGAAATCCGTGAAAAAACCGCGGTGCTCAAAACCCTGCGCGACTTCACCCACCTCAAAAACTCCATCTGGGGCGTGACCGCACGCAACCGCGAGCAGAACTTCGCCCTCAACCTGCTGATGGACCCGGAAATCGACTTTGTCACCCTCACCGGCACCGCGGGCACCGGCAAGACGCTGATGGCCCTGGCTGCCGGCCTGGTGCAGGTGCTGGACGAGCGGCGTTACACCGAAATCATCATGACCCGTGCCACCGTCAGCGTGGGCGAGGACATCGGTTTCCTGCCTGGCTCGGAAGAGGAAAAAATGGGCCCGTGGATGGGCGCCCTGGACGACAACCTTGAGTTCCTGGCCAAGGGCGACGGCGGCAACGCTGGCGAATGGGGCCGCGCCGCCACCAACGAGCTGATCCGCAGCCGCATCAAGGTGAAAAGCATGAACTTCATGCGCGGGCGCACCTTCCTGAACAAGTACGTCATCATCGACGAGGCGCAAAACCTCACGCCCAAGCAGATGAAGACCCTCATCACCCGCGCGGGCCCAGGCACCAAAATCATCTGCATGGGCAACCTGGCGCAGATCGACACGCCCTACCTCACCGAAGGCTCGTCGGGCATGACCTACGCGGTGGACCGCTTCAAGGGCTGGCCGCACGGCGGCCACATCACCCTGGCGCGGGGCGAACGCTCACGCCTGGCCGACTTTGCCAGCGAAGTGCTCTGACCCATCGGCAACACCGCCGCCGCGTGGACGGCCATGGACTTCCCGCTGCTGACCGCCTGGGTTCACACCGCCTCGGCCCAACCGGGGGCGGATGAACCCGCGTGGATCCCGCCTGACGGGTGTCAGGACCTGATTGGCGTCCAGACGCCCGACGGCGTCACCACCTGGCATGTGTTTGCCCTGGCCCAGCGGGCCGAAACGGTGTGCCTGCCCCCTGGCGTGAGCGTGCGGGGCTACCGCCTGCACCCCGGCAGCCAGGTGGATGACGCGACCCTGCTGGCACTGACCCGCCACCAGCCCTTTGAGGCCGATGCCGAGGTTCGCACCGCCCTGGCCCACACCAGCCGGTTGAACCCCAACGTGCAGGAAGCCTTGCACGCGTTGGCCCATGCGCCCTCCGTGGCCGCCGCAGCCCACTCCCTGGGCGTGAGCCTGCGCACGCTGGAGCGCCTGACCCACCGCCACACCCAGCAAACCCCCGGGTTCTGGCGGGGCTTGGCCCGGGTGCGCCAGGCCGCGCGGGCGCTGACCACCCCCTGCCCGTTGGCCGAACTGGCGGTGGACCACGGTTTTTCCGACCAAGCCCATATGAACCTGGCCTTTCGGCATTGGTTGGGCTGTACGCCCACGCAGTTGCGGGCAAGCCCTGATCGGTTGGCCCTGCTGCACGCCACAGGCCACGGTTGAGGCGCCCGAGGCTGACTCCTTCGCATCACCCCACCGGGGTGCACAGCTCCACCCAGAAGCCATCGGGGTCGGCGACATAGGCCACCGTCTGGCCCCAAGGCATGTCTTCGGGAGCTTGCAAGGGCGTGGCCCCTGCCGCCACCGCCCGGGCAAACGCCGCAGGCACGTCAGCCGTGACCATGGCCACCTCCGACACCGGACGCGCCACGTCCGCCCGCCCAGGGGTTTTGCCCATTTGCTGCAACAAATTCAGGGAACAGAACGCCAGCGACGTGCCGCCCGTGTCCAGCTCGCCAAAGTCCCCACCCTCGTGCAGGAACTTGGTGGCCAGCCCAAAGGCCTGCTCGTAAAACCGCAGGCTGGCCCGCACGTCGGGCACGTACAAAATGGTGTAACCCAGCTTCATCACATTCCTCGTGGTTGGAAAACCCCCACTGTAGGGAGGCCACCCGCCAACGTCTTGGAAAAATGCGACACGGCCTGGGTACCGCTCAGAAATCGTCGCTGCCCGAGGCCAGGCTTTCGAAGCGGGTGAGCGAGTTCAGGAAGGCCAGCCGTACCGTGCCGGTGGGGCCGTTACGCTGCTTGCCGATGATGATTTCGGCCACGCCCGGGTCCTTGCTGTCCTTGTTGTAGTACTCGTCGCGGTAGATGAACATGATGATGTCCGCATCCTGCTCGATGGCACCGGATTCGCGCAAGTCACTCATCATGGGGCGTTTGTCGGTGCGTTGTTCCACGCTTCGGTTGAGCTGCGACAGCGCAATCACGGGGCATTGCAGCTCCTTGGCCAGCATCTTCAGGCCCCGGGAGATTTCACCCAGCTCGGTGGCGCGGTTCTCGCCGTTGGAGCCGCTGCTGCCGCTCATCAGCTGCAGGTAGTCGACCACGATCAGGCCCAGCTTGCCGCACTGGCGTGCCAGGCGGCGCGAGTTGGCCCGCAGCTCGCTGGGGGTCAGGCCCGGGGTTTCGTCGATGTGCAGCGAGATGGTGCGCAGGCGCTCGATGGCCTCGGTCAGCCGTGGCCATTCCTCGTCGGTGAGCTTGCCGGTGCGCAAATGCCCCTGGTGGATGCGACCAATGGAGCCCACGATACGCACCGCCAGCTGGGCGGCGCCCATTTCCATGGAGAACACGGCCACTGGCAGGCCCTCGTTCAGCGCCACGTGTTCGGCGATGTTGATGGCAAACGCCGTCTTGCCCATGGAAGGCCGCGCCGCCAGCACCACCAGGTCGCCGGCCTGCAGGCCCGAGGTCATGCGGTCCAGGTCGTAAAAGCCCGTGGGCACCCCGGTGATGTCGTTGGGGTTGTCGGCCATCTCCTGCACACGGTCCAGCAGGTCCACCACCAGGGTGTCCATGCTCTGGAAACCCTGCTTCATGCGCGAGCCTTCTTCCCCGATGTGGAAGATCTTCTGCTCCGCCTCGTCCAGGATCTTGTCCACCGCCCGCCCCTGCGGGTTGAAGGCTGCGGTGGCAATTTCGTCGCTGGCCGTCAGCAGCTTGCGCAGGATGCCGCGCTCCCGCACGATTTCGGCATACCGGCGGATGTTGGCCGCGCTGGGAACGTACTGGGCCAGCGAGTTGAGGTAGGCCAACCCGCCCACCTCTTCGGTGCGGCCCTGGCTTTGCAGGTGCTCGAACACGGTGATCACGTCGGCAGGTTTGGAGCCGTTGATCAGGTGGGCAATGGCCGCAAACACCAGCTTGTGTTCGCGGCGGTAGAAGTCGTCGTCTTTGATGAGGTCGCCGACGCGGTCCCAGGCGCTGTTGTCCAGCAGCAGCCCGCCCAGCACGCTGGACTCGGCCTCCAGCGAATGCGGTGGGATGCGCAGTTGCGCCACCTGCGGGTCGGCGGGCAGGTCGCTCAGGTCAAGCGGATCGAAGGTGCGGGAGGCAACGGTGTTCATGGCATTCGGAGGGCAAGCCGTGCATGGTACGGATTTGACGCCGCGGCGTCATTGCACAACTCTGTGGATAACCCGGGGACAAGCAGGGGGCAACCCGGGATAACCGGGCAGAACGCCCGCCAAACGGACATTCCCAAAAACAAAAAAGCCGCCCCACAAGAGGCGGCTTTTTTTGGGGGCGGCTTTTGCAGCCCGTTGGCTGAGGGCATCAGCCCCCGGCCACGGACAGGCCGATCAGGCGGTTTCGCCCAGCACGGTGACGGTGACTTCGACAGCCACGTCGGTGTGCAGAGACAGGCTGACGGTGTAGTCGCCCACAGCCTTCAGAGGGCCGTTGGGCATGCGCACCTGGGCCTTGACCACGGGGTGACCCATCTTGACCAGTTCGTCGGCGATGTCGTGGTTGGTGACGGAACCGAACAGGCGACCGTCCACGCCAGCCTTCTGGCTGACCTTGACGATGATGCCGGCCAGCTTCTCGCCCAGGGCTTGGGCTTCGGCCAGCTTGGCAGCAGCAGCCTTTTCGAGCTCGGCGCGGCGGGCTTCGAATTCGGCGATGTTGGCTTGCGTGGCGCGGCGAGCCTTGCCAGAGGGGATCAGGAAGTTGCGGGCGTAGCCGTCTTTCACCTTGACCACGTCACCCAGGGCACCCAGGTTGACCACTTTTTCGAGCAGGATGATTTGCATGTTGTGTACTCCTAGCCTCAGACGCGGTGCTGGTCAGAGTAAGGCAACAGGGCCAGGAAGCGGGCGCGCTTGATGGCGGTGTTGACTTGGCGCTGGTAGATGGCGCGGGTGCCGGTCAGACGGGCAGGAATGATCTTGCCGTTTTCAGCGATGAAATCGCGCAGGGTGTCGATGTCCTTGTAGTCGACTTCTTCCACGCCGGCCACGGTGAAGCGGCAGTAGCGCTTGCGCTTGAACAGCAGCGACTGGGTGTTGCGCTTGGGGCGCTTGTCTTTGTTGAAACGTTTCGGTGCAGCCATGATGGGCTTCCTTAAATGCGTTGGATGTCCTGAATGTGAAAAACGACGCCTTTGCCATTGCGGGCTTGTGCCACAAACCCCTTGAACAACCACTGTGCCGCCAGATCGGCCCGGACCAAGGTTTCGGCCTGGGTGCCGAACGCCAAACCCCGAAGGGACAATTTGACGCGGCGGGAAACGCCTGCATCGGTCACGTCGGCTTCGTGCTCCAGCATCACATCCAGGGCGGGCAGGCCCGCGGGGGTGTAACGCAAGGGGAGGACTTGGGCGATGCGCGCCGAAAGTTGCAGCTCGTTCAACAGGGTGGTGTCAGGTGAGTGGGTGCCCGATCAACGGATGACTCAGGCAGCGTTCTCCTGCTGTGCAGCCTTGCGGGCTTCTTCGCGCTCGACGGATTTCATCATGGCGGAAGGACCGGTTTCGGCTTTCTTCTTCTTCACGACCAAGTGACGCAGCACGGCGTCGTTGAACTTGAAGGCATGCTCCAACTCGCCCATCACGGCCTGATCGGCCTCGATGTTCACACACAGGTAGTGGGCCTTGTTCAGCTTGTTGATCTGATAGACCAGCTGACGGCGACCCCAGTCTTCCACGCGATGGACCTTGCCACCGCCGGTGGTGATCATGCCCTTGTAACGCTCCAGCATGGCCGGAACCTGCTCGCTTTGATCCGGGTGGATCAGCAAGACGATTTCGTAATGACGCATACACACTCCTTGTGGTTGATAGCTGCCCCGGCGTCTGACGGATGCAGCAAGGCGGAAAGCCTGCGATTATAGCCCGCAACCCAGCCAGGCCCCAAACCGCCTCACCACTTGCCTGCGGGCAGGGCCTTGCGGGTGCGGGCGGCAATGGCTTCGGCCACGGCGGGACGTTGGGCCCGCAGGGCGAAATCGATGGCGGTGAGGCCCAGGCTGTTGCGCAAGGCCGAGTCGGCCCCCTCTTCCAGCAACAGGGTCACCACGTCTTCACTGCCGTACTGGGCGGCCATCATCAGCGGGGTGGTGCCGTTGGGCGATTCGGCATCGATGTAGGCGTGGTTGTCCAGCAGCCACTGCACCTGCTCCACCGCCCCCTTGCCCGCGTAGGTGGCGGCGTAATGCAACGGGGCCCAACCGGGCTTGTTGACGTCCGCCCCCCGCTCCACCAAGGTGCGGGCCACGTCGGTGTGGCCCTTGAGCACGGCGTACATCAGCGGGGTTTCGTCCTTGGGGTTGCGCTGGTCCACGTTGAACTTGGGGTGGCGGGCCAGAAAGTCGGCCACCAGAAACATCTGGTCCCGCAGCGCCAGGTACAGCGCGTTCTGGCCCGAGGCGTCGGTGGTGTTCAGGTCAAAGCCCTGGGCCGCCAGTTCCTGCAAAGCCGCCACGTCGTTGCGCTTGATGGCGGTGAAAAAGTCGTCAAACGACCCGGCGTGCGCCCCTCCCACCAGCCCGGTCACCCCCATCAGCCCCGTGAAGCCCAGGGCAGCCAGCGCACGAACCAGCGTGCGGCGCGTCATGCCAGCACCCGGGGGAACAGCCGGTCCACGTTGTCGGAGGTGGCCTGGGCCACGGCCTCGACACTCAGCCCTTTGATCTGCGCCACCTGCGCGGCCACATGTGGCACGTAGGCCGGGGTGTTGGTCTTGCCGCGGTAGGGCACCGGGGCCAGGTAGGGGCTGTCGGTCTCGATCAGCAGCCGGTCCAGCGGCACAAAGGCGGCCACCTCGCGCAGGTCTGCCGCGCTCTTGAAGGTCAGGATGCCCGAAAACGACACGTAAAACCCCATGTCCAGCGCGGCGCGGGCCACGTCCATGCTTTCGGTGAAGCAATGGAACACCCCAGTGGCCGCCGCGCCCTGCCCCGCGTCGGCCCCGCTGCCCAGGCCGCCGCTTTCGCGCAGGATGGCCAGGGTGTCGTCCGAGGCGCTGCGGGTGTGGATCACCAGGGGCAGGCCCGTTTGCCGCGCCGCCGCAATGTGGGTGCGAAACCGCTCGCGCTGCCAGGCCATGTCGGCCACGCTGCGCCCGTTCAGGCGGTAGTAGTCCAGCCCGGTTTCCCCGATGGCCACCACCTTGGGCAGCGCCGCGCGGGTGAGCAAGTCGGCCAGCGTGGGTTCTTGCACACCTTCGTTGTCGGGGTGCACACCCACCGTGGCCCACAGGTGGGCGTGGTGGAGCGCCAGGCCGTGCACGGCGTCGAATTCTTCCAGCGTGGTGGCGATGCACAGCGCCCGCGTCACCTGCGCGGCGGCCATGTCGGCCAGCACCGTGTCCAGGCGGTCAACCAGCTCGGGAAAGTTGAGGTGGCAATGGGAGTCCGTGAACATCAAAAATACTCAATCAAAACAGCACCTACCGCTTTATATAAAAGCGCAAGCAGCTACAAAAACAGGAGTAACCCAACAACGCTGAATGGCGTTAAACAGCGTCAGACGGTCTGGGTGGGCCGGTCGGACATCAGACGGTCGCCCAGGATCTGCTCGATGCGCATCTTGAGCTGCTGGGACACATCGTCGCTGGGGAAGCGCACACCCACGCCCTGGGTGCGGTTGCCCGCCGCCCGCGCCGGGGTGATCCACGCCACCTTGCCCGCAATCGGGTAGCGCTGCGGGTCGTCGGGCAGCGTGATGAGCAGGTACAGGTCGTCGCCCAGGCGGTGTTCGCGGGTGGAGGGCACAAAAATGCCCCCATCGGTGAACAGCGGGATGTAGGCGGCGTACAGCGCCGCTTTTTCCTTGATGGACAACTGAATGACGGCGGGCCGATTGCCAGCCACCTTGGCGGTCAGCGGTGTGGGGGCGGAAGGGATGTCAGCCATGGCGCGAGTGTAGTGCGACATCGGCCCCACGGGGCACCGCCGCCCCACGCCCTGTCGGGCGGGTGGCCGGCGACCACACCTGCTGCGCCTTGGCCAGCCAGGCCTCGTGCAGCAGCGCGGCCTGGAACGGGTGCTCCACCGTGCGGGCGGCGGCCAGCAGCTCCTGCGCCCAGGCTTGCAGGGCCATGGGGCTGGGGGGTTTGGGCAGGTCGGCCAGCGCAAAGTAGCGCGGGGCACCGCCTGCGGCCACGGCCAGCCCGTCGTGGCAGAGCTTTTGCAACACGTCCAGCAGGCGGGCCGGGGCCCAATCGGCCACGCCGCTGCCGTCGCCCCGGGCCAGGGCCTGGGGCAAGGCCGCCCACTGCGCGGGTTGCAGGCCCAGGCGGGCCCAGTCCAGCGCGTCGTCGGGGCGGCCCCCGGCGGCTTGCAGCCACACCGCGGCCTGGGCGGCAGGGGTGCCGGGCACCTGGGCCAGCAGCCAGTGCTGGGCCTCGTCGGCGGTGGGCCACTGCAACACATGGGTCTGGCAGCGGCTGCGGATGGTGGCGGGCAGCAGGTGGGCGGCGTCGGCGGCCAGCACAAAACGCAGGTCGCCCGCGGGTTCTTCCAGGGTTTTCAGCAGGGTGTTGGCCGATTCCACGTTCAGCCGGTCTGCCGGGTAGACCATCACCACCTTGGTGCTGCCGCGCGACCGGGTGGTTTGCGCAAAGCCCACCACGGCGCGGGCGGCTTCCACCCGAATCCACTTGCTGGGCTTGATTTCCTTCTTCTCGATGCGGTCGCGGGTTTTTTCGTCCAGCGGCCAGTCACGCTCCAAAGCCAGCAGCTCGGGCATCAACACCATCAGCTCGGCATGGGTGCGCACGTCGATGGCGTGGCAGCTGTCGCACTGGCCGCAGGCCCCGTCGGGGCCGGGGTGGTCGCACAGCCAGGCGCGGGCCAGGGCCAGGGCCAGGTCGTACTGGCCCAGACCCGACGGCCCGGCCAGCAGCAAGGCATGGCCGCGCTGGGCCAGCAGGGTGCGCAACTGCCGTTGCAGCCAGGGGGCCAGGGCGGGGGCGCTCATGCATGGCCCCCGGACGGCAGCCAGCCGCGCTGGGCCACGGCGGCCAGCACGTCGCGGGCCACGGCCTCGCGGGGCTGGTCGGCGGCAATGCGGGCAAAGCGCTGCGGCTGCTCGGTGGCGCGGCGGGCGTAACCGGCCGACACCTGGGCAAAAAAGCGGGCCGATTCACGCTCGAACTTGTCGGGCTCCCGCGCCCCGGCCAGCCGGGCGGCGGCCACCTCGGGCGGCAGGTCGAACCACAGCGTCAGGTCGGGCTGGCGCAGCCCGCCGGGGTGCGACTGCACCATGGCCTCCAGCGTTTGCAGTGTGGCCCAGTCGAAACCGCGCCCCCCGCCCTGGTAGGCAAAGGTGGCGTCGGTGAAACGGTCGGAAATGACCACCTCGCTCCGGGCCAGCGCGGGCTCGATCACCTGCACCAGGTGCTCGCGCCGGGCGGCAAACATCAGCAGGGCCTCGGTCAGCGGGTCCATGGCCTGGGCCAGCAGCAGTTCGCGCAGCTTTTCCGACAGCGGCGTGCCCCCGGGCTCACGGGTCAGCACCACGGTGCGGCCCTGGGCGCGCAGGGCCTGGGCCAGCGTGTCGATGTGCGACGACTTGCCCGCCCCGTCGATGCCTTCGAAGGTGATGAACGTCATGGCTTTTTCAGGATGTGTTGGCGCACGGCGGCGTTGTGCTGGTTCAGGTTGTCGCTGAACTGGCTGGAGCCATCGCCGCGGGCCACAAAGTACAGCGCCTTGGTGCTGGCAGGGTGCAGCGCCGCCTTGAGCGAGGCCGCACCGGGCATGGCAATGGGTGTGGGCGGCAGCCCGGCGCGGGTGTAGGTGTTGTAGGGGGTGTCGGTGTCCAGGTGCACGCGGCGCAGGCGGCCATCAAACGGCTGGGCAAACAGGCCCGGCGGGGCTTGCAGCACGCCGTAGGCCACGCTGGGGTCGGTCTGCAGGCGCATGCCAATGCGCAGCCGGTTGATGAACACCCCCGCCACCTGCGGACGGTCGGCGGCCTTGCCGGTTTCCTTTTCCACCAGGCTGGCCAGAATCAGCGCCTCGTCCGGGCTGCGCAGCGGCAGCGCCGGGGCGCGCTGGGCCCAGGCGTCGGCCAGGGCCTTGTCCATGGCGGTGGCGGCTTGGCGCCACACGTCCAGGTCGCTGCTGTTCTTGGGGTAGACGTAGGTGTCGGGGAAAAACCGCCCCTCGGGGGCCACGCCCGCCTTGCCCACGGCCTTCATCAACTCAGCAGGCTCCAGCGCTTGACTGTCGGGCGCAAGATGCTCTGCTTTTTGAAGCGCTTGGCGGAATTGGGCAAACGTCCAGCCCTCCACCAGCGTCACGCTGCGGGTGGCCTGCTCGCCGCGCACCAGCTTGTCCAGCAGCTGCCGGGGGGTGATGCCCGGCTCCAGCTCGTAACTGCCCGCCTTGATCAGCGGCCCCTGCCCCGACAGGCGCAGGGCCAGTTGCAGCAGCCACAGCGGCTCGTCCACGCCCGCGGCCACGGCATCTGCCGCCACCCGCTGGCCTGCGGTGCCGGGGGGCACGCGCAAATCCACCACCGTCTGGCCGGGGGCCATGCGCAAATGCAAGGGGGCTTGCGGCCACCACCACACGCCAGCGGCCAGCAGCCCCATCAGCGCCGCGGCCACCCAGCGCAGCAGCACCCCCAGGCGCACCCGGCCTAGTTGGTGCCCACGGCCCGCGGTGCGGGCACGCACGGCAGCCGACGCGGCCACGGCAGGTTGGGAACAAGGGCGAGAGGCTGACGGCAAGCAAGGGGGCATTCGGCTGATCATAATTCCCGCCATCTTCCCCACACGCGCGACCTGCCGCCCACCCCACAGCCATGTCTGCCACCGCCACTGCACCCTCTGCCCCCCACCTCAGCACCGCCCCCAACGGTGCCCTGCGCCTGAGCGGCTGGGGCGTCATCCGCGCCCAAGGGGCCGATGCCGCCAAGTTCCTGCACGGCCAGCTCACCCAAGACTTCGCCCTGCTGGGCCTGGGCGAGGCGCGGCTGGCCGGGTACTGCTCGGCCAAAGGGCGGCTGCTGGCCACCTTTGTGGGCTTCAAGCTGGCGGCGGACGACCTGCTGCTGGCCTGCAGCGCCGACCTGCTGGCCCCCACGCTCAAACGCCTGCAAATGTTTGTGATGCGCGCCCAGTGCAAACTGTCCGACGCCAGTGCCGACTTTGAGCTGTGGGGCCTGGCCGGTGCCACGGCCACTGCCACCCAACTGCCCGCCACCCCCTGGGCCAAACAGACCGACGGCCCCACCACCTGGGTGCGCCTGCCGCAGGCCGTGGCCGCCCCTGGTGCCGAGCCCATCCCACGCGTGCTGGCCGTGGTGCCCGCGGGCCAAGCGCCTGCCGCCCTCACCAGCGCCCCGGCGCTGGACGCCGCCACCTGGGCCTGGCTGGAAGTGGCCAGCGGCGTGGGCATGGTCAGCCAGCCGGTGACCGACGCCTTTGTGCCCCAAATGATCAACCTGGAAAGCGTGGGCGGCGTCAACTTCAAAAAAGGCTGCTACCCCGGCCAGGAAGTGGTGGCCCGCAGCCAGTACCGCGGCACCCTCAAGCGCCGCGCCTACCGCCTGCACAGCGAAACCGGGCCCCTGAGCGTGGGGCAAGAGGTGTTCCACAGCAGCGATGCCGAGCAACCCTGCGGCACCCTCTTCAGCGTGGCCCCCGCGCCTGGGGGGGTGGGCTGGGAGGGGCTGGCCTCGCTGCAAATCAGCGCCACCACCGAAGGCACGCTGCACGCGGGCAGCGCCAACGGCCCCATCCTGCACCTGCAAAGCCTGCCCTACACCCTGGCCGAAGACATCTGAATGCATAGCAAACCATGCAATCAGAAAAAGCGCCAGAGGCATTTTTGACTGAGAACTTTGCATGTGCCTGATGGCCTTTGCCATCCAGGCCGCCCCCGGCCTGCCCCTGCTGCTGGCCGCCAACCGCGACGAAGCGCTGGACCGCCCCACCCTGCCCCTGCACCGCTGGACCACCCCCAACGGCACCCCCGTGGTGGCCGGGCGTGACGAGCGCGACGGCGGCACCTGGCTGGGCACCACAGGCCCCCACACCCACCACCCTCATGGTGCCCGCGTGGCCATGCTGACCAACGTGCGCCAAGGCCGCGACACCACCCGCAGGCCCCGCAGCCGGGGCGAGCTGCCCCTGCGCTGGCTGGACGGCACCCCGCTGGACACCCTCACCCAGCAACTGGACCCCACCGCCTACGGGGCCTTCAACCTGGTGGTGGGCGACCTGGCCACCGGCCAATGGCACTGGCTGACCAACCGCCCACCCCAAGCCCATGGCGGCACGGGCCTGCACTGCCAAGCCTTGACGCCGGGGGTGTACGGCCTGTCCAACGCCGGACTGGACACGCCCTGGCCCAAGACCCTGGCGCTGCGCACCGCCCTGCAACAGGCACTGCCACAGTGGACCACGCCCCACCGCCCCCAGGCCGAACAAGCCCTGTGGACCACCCTGGCCAACCGCCACACCTGGCCCGACAACGCCCTGCCCCACACCGGCGTGCCGCTGGAATGGGAACGGGCGCTCAGCGCCATCTGGGTGGACCACCCCCAGGGCTACGGCACCCGCACGAGTGCGCTGCTGTCGGTGGTGAAAACCTCAGACCCGGCCCAAGCCTGGGAATGGACGTTTCAGGAGCACACCTGGCGGCCTGAGGGGGAGCGGGGTCGGCGGGTGGAGGTTTGGGGGAGTTCTGGGTGAGGGAAAAATTCGGTTCTCAGCAAGAAAAGTCAGTCAGGGGCCAATTGAAAAGCAGTCGCTCAACGTCTGAATTCACCGGCCTTGCGCGGCTTTATGCGCAAGGTCCGGTGGAATTAGGGGTTAGAGCCATCCGAGTTTGACGTAGGAAACATTTACATTCCATTCATTCAAAAGATCTCGGGTTGCTTTATGTAGATACGGGATAGTTAGACTCTCCTCATCTGGAACAACCTCTTCGGAGAACAGAAGGCTAGCCACCTTCTTCTTGCTGTAGCGACAACAGTCGTGAAAGAAGTAATACAAGAAATCGTGAGTACCCCTCATGACAGCGACCGCATCAGCTGTGTGCCAGAAATTCGGGTTGATGGCAATTTTTAACAGTACGCTTTCTTCTCTCTCGGCAGTTGCTTCGTCTTCGGAAGAATGAACCCAGATAACCTTCTGCTTCTTGGGGTGGACATAACCATCTCTCAGTTTCTTGATTTCTTGCAGCCCCTGGATCACAGATATTCCTCGATCGATCTTTCTATTGCGAAATTTGGTTCGCAGGAAGAAGTCGAATTTTCCAAGAACAGACAGCTTGTCGATTTCTTGGAAAATGGATCGCTCAAGATCAAGCGTTTCCACGCATATGTTCGCCACAACTTCCGGTATCAGCATCGAGTTGATAATGGAGCTTCTTGCAAGAGTGTTTGAAAGATCTGGATTCCGTTCAAGCTCTGCGGATTCAAGCAAAACAATGCTATCGACGAGCAGCGGGAAAAAGTTTCTGTCGTATGCCTCGCGTTCCATGTGGGATAGATGGCTCTAACGTTGGAGGTCAGCGGACAGCCCGACAGCACAGCTGGCGGGCTGTCCGCTGGACCGGATTGTTATGTTTTAGGAGAGCCACTGGGCAAGGGTTTTTTTGGCTTTTTCTGCATGCTCGTCTTTGATATGAGCTGCGGTGGCGGCTAGCGCTGCGCACAAGACGCCTAGATCATCGGTATATCCGATCACAGGTGTTATATCGGGAATTGCATCAATTGGCGAAATAAAGTAACCCAAGGCCGCATATATCGTAGTCTTTGCCCATGCAGGGGTATCAGAATCTGTAGCCGAGTAGTACATCTTGAGAGCGGGTTCCAATACGCTTTCACCTGCGGCTTTAGCGTATTTCTTTACCTTCTCCCAGAAGCCGTCATCGGAATACTCTTTACTAAATTTATTTTCTGACATTCTTCATTCCTTCCAAATGAGTGGATAAAACATAACGTAATGTATCCCGCAGAACCTGCGGAATAAAACGGACGGTGCGGGATATTCTGGTCACGGCTTCCTCCTGAAAGTGGCTTGCACCCTGGGTTTTCGGTGACACGAAACCCGGCACGCCTGTTTTGCGCTCCGAACGGCTTCTGGACCAGCTGCGGGAGCGGATTCGACACCTTCACTATAGCCTCGGCACCAAGAAGTTTTCCCTCCACTGGGTGCGCTTTTTTGTTCGGTGGCATGGCCGCAACGGCGAAATGCGGCATTCGTGCGACATGGGCGCAGGGCTTCCCCTCACCCTCCCAAAACATCCAGCACCGGCAGCCCCGTGGCCGCCTTCAGCTCGCGCAGCGAAATGCTGGAGCGGATGCCCTGCACCCCGGGCAGTTGGCGCAGCACGCGCTCCACAAAGCGGCTGTAGTCGTCCAGGTCCTGCGCCACCACCTTCAGCAAGAAGTCGGCCTCGCCGGTGATGTTGTGGCACTCCACCACGTTGGGGCAGGCCCTGATCTGTCGCTCGAAGCTGGCGGTCACTTCCTCGGTGTGCTGGGTGCACACGATTTGCACAAACGCCATGACGCCAATGCCCAGCTTGCGGCGGTTGAGGATGGCCTGGTAACCCTCGATGACGCCCGCTTCCTCCAGCCGCTTCTGACGCCGCCAGCACGAGGCTTCGCTGAGGGCGAAGGCTTCGGCCAACTTGGCGTTGGGCGTGCGCCCGTCCTGTTGCAGTTTGGCCAGCATGGCCAGGTCGATTTTGTCCAGCGTGTCCATGCCGAAACCTTTCTTCAACGGCCTTGGGGGTGGCGAAAAAAACCATCAAACCCCAGGCGCAAACACCACCCAAACAGAAAGAACTTTTCACATCATATTTTTATACTGACAAACACATTCAACATTGGAGATTTTCATGAAAGCTGTTGTGTATGAACGCTTTGGTGCGCCCCCGCAACTCAAGGAGGTGCCCGATCCCACGCCCCAGAGCCACGGGGTGGTGATTCAGGTGAAGGCCACGGGCGTGTGCCGCAGCGACTGGCACGGCTGGGTGGGGCACGACGGGGACATTCAACTGCCCCATGTGCCGGGCCACGAGTTCGCGGGCGTGGTCCACGCCGTGGGCGTGGACGTGAAGAAGTGGAAGGTGGGCGACCGCGTCACCGTGCCGTTTGTGGCAGCTTGCGGCAACTGCCCCGAGTGCCATGCCGGGCACCAGCAGGTGTGCGACCACCAGTCGCAGCCGGGTTTCACGCACTGGGGTTCGTTTGCCGAGTACGTGGCCATTGCCCAAGCCGACCTGAACCTGGTGGCCCTGCCCGACTCGCTGGACTTTGCCACCGCCGCCAGCCTGGGCTGCCGGTTTGCCACCTCGTTCCGTGCGGTGGTGGACCAGGGCAAGACCTCCGCCGGCCAGTGGGTGGCGGTGCACGGCTGCGGGGGCGTGGGGCTGTCGGCCATCATGATTGCCAACGCCGTGGGTGCCAACGTGATTGCCATTGACATTGCCGACGACAAGCTGGCCCTGGCCCGCGCCGTGGGCGCGGTGGCCACGGTCAACGCCACGCAGGTGGCCGACGTGGCGCAGGCGGTGCGCGAGATCAGCAAGGGCGGTGTGCATGTGTCGCTGGACGCGCTGGGTCACCCCACCACCTGCTTCAACTCCATCAGCAACCTGCGCAAGCGCGGCAAGCATGTGCAGGTGGGGCTGATGCTGGGTGAACACACCACGCCCGCCGTGCCCATGGCCCGGGTGATCGGGCACGAGCTGGAGATTCTGGGCAGCCACGGCATGCAGGCGCACCGCTACGGGGCCATGCTGGACATGATGCAGTCGGGCAAGCTGGCCCCGCAGCAGCTGGTGGGGCAAACCATCAGCCTGGAGCAGTCGATCGACGCGCTGATGAACATGGACCAGTTCCAGGGCATCGGGGCGACGGTGGTCACCTCGTTCTGAGTTTTTGACCGCCCCACGCTACGCTCTATTGGCTGCGCTTCAGAACGCAGATGACGAAGTGGATGGCCAGCAGGTCACGCAACGTCAAAGCGGCTCCCGGTCGGGCTGGTGTTGATCGGACCGCTCCACCATGAAGTCGTCACTGACCGATGGCCCTGCGTTGAAACACCACCTGCCATACGGATGGGCAATCAACGCCGAGTTGAAGTAGCGGGGGTCGTGGGTGACTTCCGCGCCCAGCCAGTCGGGGCGGGCAAAGGGCTGGTCTTCAGCGGCCAGTTCCACCTCGGCCACCACCAGCCCGGCGTTGTCGCCATGGAATTCGTCCACCTCCCACACGGTACTGCCCTCGGTGAGGGTGTGGCGGGTCTTGTCGATCAGCGGGCCGTCGCACAGGGTCAGCAGGCTTTGCGCGTCAGGCAGGGGAATGGGGTATTCAAACTCGGCCCGGGTGGCACCCTGGTTCTGGCCCTTGATGGTGAGCCAGCCCTGCGCCCCGGCCACCCGCACGCGCACGGTGCGGGCCTTGTCGCGGTTGAGGTAGCCCTGGGTGTAGCGCACGCCGCCGTCGGATTGGGGGTGGTTGCGCCAGCCCTCGCCCGCCACGAGGAATTTGCGTTCGATTTCGGTGGCCATGGGGGCGTGCCGCTCAGGCCAACGGGGTCAGGGGCAGCACCATGGTCTGGTGCGGCAGCCCGGCTTCTTCAAACGGTTCGCCATGGGCCTTGAAGCCGTGGCGGGCGTAGAAGCGCACGGCACCGGCCTGGGCGTGCAGCATCACCTCGGTCATGCCGCGTTCGCGGGCGCGTTGCAGCAGGGCGCGCAGCAGCTGGCCGCCCAGGTCCTGGCTGCGCTGGGGGGCCAGCACGGCCATGCGGCCAATCTGCCCGCGCTGGCCGCCATCCAGCGGCACCAGCCGCCCGGTGGCCAGGGTCACGCCCAGGCGGTTGGTGATGAGGGCGTGGTGGGCGGTGGCATCGGCTGCGTCGGACATGAATTCGGGCGGAATGCCTTTTTCCACGGCAAACACGGTGTGGCGCAGCGGCATGGCCTGGGCCTGGACGCTGGCCCAGTCGCCCACGTGCAGCTGCGTCATGGCCTGGCCGCTCTCAAAAGCGGCCAGGGCGTCGCGCAGGGCCTGGGGCACCTCGCGCGAGGCTTTGGAGCCCTTGGGGGCCTGGGGGTCGATGTACACGTAGGACAGCTCGCCGGTGGCCAGCAGCTCGTCGCCCCGGAAAATGCCGCCCTGAAACCGCATGGAGCTGCGCCCGGCTTCGACAAAGCGCATGCCGATGTCGAGCACGTCGTCCATGCGGGCGCTGCTGACGAACTCCACCGAGGCCTTGCGCACCACGATGTCGCCGCCCAGGGCCAGAAAGGTCTCGTGGTACGGCAGGGACGAGGCGCGCCAGTACTCGGTGATGGCGGTGTCCAGGTACATGAGGTAGTGCGCGTTGAACACGATGGCCTGCATGTCCACCTCGGCCCAGCGCACGCGCAGGCGGTGCAACAGGCGGAAGTCGGAACGGGTGGGCAGAACGGTCATGGGGTCTCCTGGTCGGCGTCACGCCGCAACAAGGCAGCGCTGTAGTGCAAGAAATCATCCAGATGGTGTTGGATGATGCTGACGGTGATGGGCAGGTGCAAGGCTTGGTAGTCGTGCACGGCGATGTTGCGAAAGCCCACCATGCGTTTGAGGCCGTCGGCCAAGTCGGCGGGAATCCAGCCCGCCTGCGCCAACAGCGCAAACACGTCGCGGGCGCTTTGCGGCACCCCCAGGCGCTGTCGCCGGATGAGGTGCTGGCCCATGTCCAAAGCCGCTTCGCAGGCCCGTTGGATGTTGAGGATGGCGGCATCCTGCCGCGTGTGGTCAAACGCAAAACCATCGGGATTTGCCGCGTATTCCTCACGGGCCCGGGCCACACAACGCTCGATGGTGGCGGCTTTGTTGATCAGGACGTCATCTGCCATACACCGTTCCTCGTTGTTGAATGTCGGCCAAAAGCCCGGCGCGTGCTGTATCCAGTTCGCATTTTTCGCTCAGCACCGCGGCTTCGAACAACGCGGCCTGGGCATCCAGGGTCCACCAACGCTCGCCGGTGGTGATGATTTGGTACTGCATGACGGTGGATGCAGTGCGCAAGTCCAGCAAGTCCACCGGACAACCCGCCACATCGGCCAAGTCGCCCGCAAGCCCGAACAGGGCCAGGGGATCGGCTTGGCCCGCCACCAGAACGGCCAGGTCCAGGTCGCTGTTGGGCCCGGCAGTGCCCTGCACCCGGCTGCCAAAGGCATACACCGCCAGCAGCTGGGGCAGGCGCGTTTGCAGCGTGCTGACCAGGGCCTCGCGGTTCATGCCGGTTCCGATGGGGCTGAGGGCATCGACACCCCAAAGGCGTGGCGCAGCGCCCGTGCCGCGTCCTGGTGGGCCTTGAGGGCTTCGGGGATGGCGCGGCCCATTTTGATGAATTCGTGGGTCACGCCTTTGTAGATGTCCAGGTCCACCGGCACCCCGGCCATGCGCAGGCGGTCGGCGTAGGCCAGGCCTTCGTCCACCAGCGGGTCGCACTCGGCCAGGCCCAGCCAGGCCGGGGCCACGCCTTCCAGCTCGGGCGCGTTGAGGGGGGCAAACCACCAGTGGTCGCGGTCGGCCTTGGCAATGTATTGCTCAAAGAAGTAGTCGACGGATGCCGCGTCCAGCACAAAGCCGTGGGCAAAGGTCTGGTGCGAGGGCGTGTCCTGGTGGGCGGTGGTGCCGGGGTAGAACAGCAGTTGCAGCGCCAGGGGAATGCCCGCGTCCCGCGCCTGGATGGCGGTGACGGCGGTGAGCGTTCCCCCGGCGCTGTCGCCGCCCACGGCCACGCGCTGGGCGTCCAGCCCCAAGGTGGCCGCCTGCTGGCGCACGGCCTGCAGGGCGTCGAAAGCGTCGTGCACGGCGGTGGGGAAGCGGTGTTCGGGTGCCAGCCGGTAGTCCACCGACACCACCGCGCAGTGCGCCAGGTGGGCCAGGTGGCGGCACAGGCTTTCGTGGGTGGCGCTGCTGCCCACGGTGAAACCCCCGCCGTGGTAGTACACCAGCACCGGCCAGCCGGTGGCGGGTGCGCCTTCATGGCCCGGGTGAGACACCCACAGGCGGGCGTGCAGGCTGTGGCCGTCGCGGGTGGGCAGGGCCAGGGTTTCGTCCCGGGCCATTTTGTGGGGTGGCAGGTCCAGCACGCCGGAACCCAGCTCGTAGAACGCCCGGGCCTGATCGGGTGGCAGGGCATGCAGCGGCACGCGGCGGGCACGCTCCATGCGGTCGATGACGCCGCGCATCTGGGGCGTGAGCAGGCTGCGGGGGTTGTGGTGGTGGTTCATGCAAGACAAGCAGGTGACAGGCCGAGGGTCAGGCCGAATGGCTCGTAGGGCGGGCAGTGTATAGAGTGTTTGGCATGGCACAAATCCTTTACCTCACGCAGATCCAGATCGACTTTGGCGCCCTGCAAACCCTGCCCGCCGAGTGTGACCGGGTGGGCATGCAGCGCCCGCTGGTGGTCACCGATCCGGGCGTGAAGGCCGCGGGTTTGCTGGACCGCCTGCTGGGGGTGTTGAAGCAGCCCCCAGGGGCCGTGTTCGACCAGACACCCGCCAACCCCACCGAGGCTGCCGTGCGTGCCGCCGCCGCGCTGTACACGGCGCATGGGTGCGATGGCATTGTGGCGCTGGGCGGTGGCAGTGCCATCGACTGCGCCAAGGGCGTGGCCATTGCCGCCACGCACGAGGGGCCGCTGAAGACCTACGCCACCATTGAAGGCGGCAGCCCCAAGATCACCGACCGCGTGGCCCCGCTGATTGCCGTGCCCACCACCGCAGGCACGGGCAGCGAGGTGGCGCGGGGGGCCATCGTCATCGTGGACGATGGGCGCAAGCTGGGGTTTCACAACTGGCACCTGCTGCCCAAGGCCGCCATTTGCGACCCCGAACTCACCCTGGGGCTGCCGCCGCTGCTGACCGCCGCCACCGGCATGGACGCCATCGCGCACTGCATGGAAACCTTCATGGCCGCGCCCTTCAACCCGCCAGCCGACGGCATTGCGCTGGACGGCCTGACGCGGGGCTGGGCCCACATTGAGCGCGCCACCGTCAATGGCCAGGACCGCGAGGCCCGCCTGAACATGATGAGTGCCAGCATGCAGGGGGCCATGGCGTTCCAGAAAGGCCTGGGCTGTGTGCACAGCCTGAGCCACAGCCTGGGCGGCCTCAACCCCCGGCTGCACCACGGCACGCTGAACGCGCTGTTTCTGCCCGCCGTCATCGCGTTCAATGCCTGCGCCGAAACGGTGCAAAAAGAGAAGCGGCTGGAGCGCATGGTGCAAGCGATGGGGCTTAAAAACACCTCAAACCCCGCAGCCGAGTTGGGCACCGCCATCCGCGACATGAACACCCGCCTGGGCCTGCCCAAGGGCTTGGCCGCGCTGGGCGTGACGCCCGATGTGTTCGACCGCGTGATTGCCGGTGCCCTGGCCGACCACTGCCACAAAACCAACCCGCGACTGGCCAGCGCCGACGATTACCGCGCCATGCTGGAAGCCAGCCTTTGACGGACACCCACGGGGGGTACACTGCGCCCGACATGGCGTACAACACGATTCACTTCGAACATCAGATGACGCACCAAGCACGCCGTGCACCGGTGGGTTATGCGTGGACCGTGCTGTTCTTCGGCCCCCTGCCCTTTCTGGCCCGGCGCGAGTGGGTGTGGTTTGCCGTGATGCTGCTGCTGACGGTGTTCACCCTGCACCTGAGCAACGTGTTTTTGTCGTTCAAGGTCAACCGTTACTACATCAACTGGCTGGTGGCCCACGGCTACCGGGTGGCCAAGGTGAAACACGGCTCGGCCAAGAAACTGGCGCGCGAACTGGGGGTGGAGCTGCCCTCGCTGTCGTCGTTCCTGTTCAGCGAAACCCAGGTGGCCGACCGCTGAGCCCCCGGGTCGCCCGGCCCCCAGCCGCCGAACCGTCCTCAGAGGGGCCGGATGACCGAGGGATCGGGCCGTTCCAGCCAGGCCGCCAGCTCGTCGGCCAGTTGCTGGCTGGCCCCCACCGCCTGGGTCCACAGCCGGTGGCGGGTGTCGAAATCGCGGGCAAAGCGGGTGAAATCGGTGCGATCGGGCAGCTTGCCCTGCGGCAAGGTGGACACCCACGCGGGGTTGGGGGCCAGCACCACCATGCGGTCGAGCTTGCGGGTGCTGCGGTGCCGCCAGGTCAGCCCCTTGTCCAGCCAACCGGGCACCACGGCCTGCTGAAAGTGCGGGTACAGCACCAGCCCCGCGCCTTGGGCGGGTTCGGGCTGGTAGTCCAGGTGCAGGTGGTAGTCGGTGATGCCGCCATCCCAGTAACAACCACGCGGGGCCCCGGCAATGTCGGACACGGGCCGCAGCGCAAACGGGATGGAGCAGCTGGCCTGCAGCGCATCCATGAAGTTGGTGCCGTCCAGCCGCACCTGGCGGGTGGCCAGGTCGTGGCCATCGAACGGCAGGCGCTGCGTGGTGGAAAACACCACCCGCTCCAGCCACGCGCCCAGGGCCTTGCGGGACACGGCGTTGCTGGCGAAAGCGCCCAGGTAACCCAACGGGGTGCGCCAGGCGTTGTCGCGCCGCAGGATGTGCCGCCCCCGCGAGGTGACCAGGTGCAACCGGTAGCGCGGGTGCTGGAGCACCTGATCCACCCGGCCACCATAAAAGGCCTCCAGGCTCTGGCGGAACCGCTCACTGACCGCACGCGCGGGCGGACGCTTTTGCCCCGGGGCCAGCGGGTAGTGCTGGGCAATGTAGTCATGCTCCAGGCGGGCCAAGGCGGCCGGGGCATCGTCCAGGCAGGCGGTGGCCATGCGCCAAGCCCCGATGGAGGCGCCCACCAGGTCGATGGGCTGCGTGCTGCGCGGCAACCACTCGCCAAACAGGAAACGGTCCATGCGCCCCAGGATCAAGCCCTTGGGCCCGCCCGCGGCGGCGGGGATGCAGGCCACGTCGGCGGGCTGGAGCCCCTCGCGGGCCAGGTGGGCACGGGCCACCGGCCCGGCGTACAGGTGCAGTGCGTTCAAGGCCATGCCCGCCGTCAGGCAAAACCTTCCTGGGCCAGTTGCAAGGCGGGAATGCTGTCGCTCATGATGGCGTCGGGGTCCACCCCCAGGGCAATGCCCACGGCGTCGGGGTAGGAACCGATGAAATCGCTTTCCTTCACGGCCGTGAAGGCACACCGCGCCCGCCAGGCGGCCAGGTGCACCACGGCGGCAATGGGCTCGATGTTGTCGTTCTCGAAGGGGTGCAGGTGGTTCTCCAGACCGGCCACCATGCGTTTGGGGAAACGCCACTCACGCGCCAGGGCCGCGCCCACCGCGGCATAGTCGTAGCCGAACACCTTGCCCTCCAAATCGGCACGGCGCAGGTCGAACGGTGACAGTGTGTCGTTCACCTCGGCCATGGCCTCGGGCATGCCCACGTGCATGATGAGTTCACCAATGGCATGGATGAGCCCGGCGGTGTAGACCGCGTTGTCTTCCACCCCCAGCGGCGCGGCCACGTAACGGGCCAGGTTGGCGGTGGTGAGGCTGTAACGCCAGAACACCTCCAGGTCGATGCCGGGGGCGTGGTCGAACCCGTCCTGCAGCAGCGCGGCCAGCGCCATGGCACGCACCTTGACCAGGCCCAGCATGGCAATGGCCTCGCGCGGGTGGCTCACCGGGCGCAGCAGCCCGAAGAACGCCGAATTGGCCTGCCGGATGATCTTGGCCGTGAGCACCGGGTCGGTCTCGATCAGCTCGGCCAGGGTTTGCAGGTCGGCTTCGGGGTCGTCCAGGGTGTCGATCAGCCGCCCGGCGATCTTGGGCGCCGGGGGCAGGGTCTTGGGCTGGGCCAGGAGGGCGTCGAGTTTCATGCGCAGGCGATCAGTCGATGAAGGCGCCCAGCTCGCCTTGGCTGGTCCAGTCTTCGGGGTCTTTGTCGAGCAGGGTGTCCAGGTCCAGCCCCATGACCAGGGCCACCATGTCGGGGAAGGTGGCGGCCATGCCGGCGGCGTCCAGCCCCACCTCCTGGGCCCGTGCCCGCCACACGGCCATGTGCAGCACACCGGCCAGCATTTCGTACACCTCGCCCTCGAAAGGCCGGTGCAGGAACTTCAAGGCGTTGACGATGGGTTCGGGGAAGTTCCACTTGACCGCAAAACCGGCGCTCACGTCGGCGTAGGTGTAGCCCAGCGCCGACAGCTCGGCCTGCGGGCGGTCCAGCCCCAGGGGCGGCACGGAGAAATCGAGCCGCCGCATGTCGTCGGGCATGCCCATGTGCATGACCAGATCGCCCAGCGCGTGCACCAGCCCGGCGGTGAAGGCGGCCCCGGCGTCTTGCTTCATGGTCTGGGCCAGGGCCTTGGCGATCTTGGCCACGTTGAGGCTGTAGCGCCAGAACTGCTCCAGGTTGACGCCCTCCACCTGCCGGAACGCGCCGCCCAGCGCGGCGGCCATCACCATGGTGCGGATGTGGTTGAGGCCCATGATGGCCGCGGCCTCCTGCACGCTGCCCACCTGGCGCTGGAGGTTGAAGAAGCTGGAGTTGGCCAGGCGCAACGCCCGGGTGGTGAGCGCGGGGTCGGACGCCAGCAAGGTGCCGATGCGGCGCAGGTCGGGATCGTCCTTGTCCAGCTCGGTCATGAGGTGGGAGACGGCCTCGGGAATGCTGGGCAGCGCCCGGGGCTGGTTCAACAGGGTTTGGAGGTCCATCGAAGGGGGCTCTGTCAGGCTTGCAAAGGGTCGTTGAATCCTTGACCTTAACCGAAAAAACACCCGCCACTCAAGGCGGTTGGATCAAAGGCGGTGCAGAGGGTGGCGCACGGCGCGCCACCGGGTTTTCAGCGCTTGAGGCCTTGCAGTTTGGCGAAGGCGCTGGCCATGGCCGACGGGGCCTGGGCCGCTTCGCCCCGACCGCCGCTGGAACGCTGCTGTCGGCTGGCTGGTTCGTAGCGGTTGTCACCCCGCCCTGCCCCACCTGCACCCTGGCCGTCCCGCCCCCCACGGTCACCGCGGCCACCGGGTTGGGCGTCGAGCTTCATGGACAGGCCGATGCGCTTGCGCGCCACGTCCACCTCCATGACCTTGACCTTGACGATGTCGCCGGTCTTGACCACCTCGCGGGCGTCGTTCACAAACTTGTGGCTGAGCTGGCTGACGTGCACCAGGCCGTCCTGGTGCACCCCCAGGTCCACAAACGCCCCGAACTGGGCCACGTTGCTGACGGTGCCCTCCAGAATCATGCCTTCCTTCAGGTCGGCGATGTCGTCCACGCCTTCGTTGAAGCGGGCCACCTGGAAGTCGGGGCGGGGGTCGCGGCCGGGTTTTTCCAGCTCGCCCAGAATGTCCTGGATGGTGATGGCCCCGAAGCGCTCCGAGCCCAGTTGTTGCGCCAGCTCCTGCGGGCGCAGGGCCTTGAGCACCTCGGCGCGCCCCATCACGTCGGTGATGGGTTTGCCGGTTTTCACCAAAATCTGCTCCACCACCGGGTAGGTTTCGGGGTGCACGCCGGTCATGTCCAGCGGGTTGTCGCCGCCACGGATGCGCAAAAAGCCGGCGCACTGTTCAAAGGTCTTGGCGCCCAGGCCGGTGACCTTGAGCAGGTCTTGCCGGGTGCGGAAGGCACCGTTGCCCTCGCGCCAGCGCACCACGGCCTTGGCCACGCTGCCCGACAGGCCCGAAACGCGGGTGAGCAGCGGCACGCTGGCGGTGTTGAGGTCCACGCCCACACCGTTCACACAGTCTTCCACCACGGCGTCGAGGGTGCGGGCCAGTTCGCCCTGGTTCACGTCGTGCTGGTACTGGCCCACGCCGATGCTTTTGGGGTCGATCTTCACCAGCTCGGCCAGCGGGTCTTGCAGGCGGCGGGCGATGCTGGCCGCACCGCGCAGGCTCACGTCCACGTCGGGCATCTCCTGGCTGGCGTATTCACTGGCGCTGTAAACCGACGCGCCCGCTTCGCTCACCACCACCTTCTGGATGCCTTTGCAGGGGTGGTTGCTGTCGCCGCTGGCGGCCATGCCTTTTTCAATCAGCTTGATGAGGTCGGCGGCCAGCTTGTCGGTCTCGCGGCTGGCGGTGCCGTTGCCAATGGCAATGAGGTTGACGCCGTGTTTGTCACACAGCCGCACCAGGGTGTGCAGGCTGCCGTCCCAGTCGCGGCGGGGTTCGTGGGGGTAGACGGTGGCGGTGTCCACCAGCTTGCCGGTGGCATCGACCACGGCCACCTTCACGCCGGTGCGGATGCCGGGGTCCAGCCCCATCACCACGCGGGGGCCTGCGGGGGCGGCCAGCAGCAGGTCGCGCAGGTTGTCGGCAAACACCTTGATGGCCACTTTCTCGGCCTCGTCGCGCAGGCGGGCGAACAGGTCGCGCTCGGTGGACAGGCTGAGCTTGACGCGCCAGGTCCAGGCCACGCATTTGCGGATCAGGTCGTCCGCGGCGCGGGCCTGGTGCCGCCACCCCAGGTGGTGGGCAATGCGGCCCTCGGCCAGTGTGGGCGTGGTGCTTTTGGTGGTTGCTGCTTTTTTTGTAGCTGGTTGCGCTTGTTCTGAAAGCGCCAGAGCCTGTTTTTCCTTCAAATCTTCCAGCGCATCGGGGGTGAGCAGCTTCACGTCCAGGATGTCTTGCGCCCGGCCCCGGAACACGGCCAGCGCCCGGTGCGAGGGCACGCGGGCGATGGGTTCGTCGTAGTCGAAGTAGTCGCGGAACTTGGCCACGTCGGGCGTGGCCTCCTGCCCGGCCTTGGATTCGAGCAGCTGGCTGCGCAGCACGCCCTGGTCCCACAGCCATTCGCGCAGGGTTTGCACCAGGGTGGCGTCTTCGGCCCAGCGTTCGGAGAGCAGGTCGCGCACGCCGTCCAGAACGGCCAGGGGGTTGGAGAAATCGGTGCCCTCGGGGTCGCCCTGGGGGCGCACAAAGGCCTGGGCCTCGGCCATGGGGTCCAGGCTGGGGTTGGCCATGAGCTTGTCGGCCAGGGGCTCCAGCCCGGCTTCGCGGGCCATCATGCCCTTGGTGCGGCGCTTGGGCTTGTAGGGCAGGTACAGGTCTTCCAGCTCCTGCTTGGTGGGCGCGGTGAGGATGGCAGCGCGCAGCTCGGGTGTGAGCTTGCCCTGCTCTTCAATGCTTTTGAGCACGGCGGCACGGCGGTCTTCCAGCTCGCGCAGGTAGGCCAGGCGGGCTTCCAGCTCACGCAGCTGGATGTCGTCCAGCCCGCCGGTCACCTCTTTGCGGTAGCGGGCGATGAAGGGCACGGTGGCCCCGCCGTCCAGCAGGTCAACGGCGGCTTGCACCTGCCGGGCTTGGACATTCAGTTCCTGGGCAATCTGGGAAACGATGGGTGTCATGAGGTCGGGAGATACGTACAGGACCAAAGGGCGCGCAGTGTGCCACAGCGGCCCCAAGCCCCGCGCCCCCCCGCCCTCAGCCCTGGGCCAGGGCGGCGCGCAGCTTGGCACCCACGTCGGGGCGCTCGGCAAACGGGTCGGGCGGGTTGTGGCCCTGCAAGATGGCGCTGGTGCGGTGGCCCACGTTGTCGGCCACGGCGCCCGGGTGGCTGTAGATGTAGAAGCGGTCGGTCTCCATGGCCTCCATCACCCGGGCGGCCACCTCGGCGGCGGTGACCTTGCCGCTGCTGACGGCCTTGGAGGTCATGGCCTGGTTGACCAACTGGCTGGGTGTGGGCGTTTCGTCGGCCATGGTGCCGGGCTTGTTGCGGTGGCTGTCGGCAATGCCGGTGGCCACAAAGAAGGGGCACAACACGCTGGCCCCGATCTGCGAGGTGACCAGCGCCAGGTCCTGGTACAGGGTTTCGGTGAGGGACACCACCGCGTGTTTGCTGACGTTGTACACCCCCATCAGCGGCGCGTTCAGCAGCCCGGCCATGCTGGCGGTGTTGACGATGTGGCCTTGCCAGTGAGCGTCGGCCTGGGCGGCGGCCAGCATGTGCGGCGTGAAGCAGCGCACGCCGTGGATCACACCCCACAGGTTGACGCCCAGCACCCATTCCCAGTCGGCCACGGTGTTCTCCCACACCAGGCCACCGCTGCCCACCCCGGCGTTGTTGAACACCACATGCGGGGCCCCCAGGTGTTGCACCACCTCGGCGGCCAGGGCGTCCATGGCGGTGGCGCTGGACACGTCCACGCGGCGGGCCATCACGGTGCGGCCATGGGCGGCGCACACCGGGGCCAGTTCGGCCTCGGCGCGGGCCAGGGCGTCGGCCTGCACGTCCACCAGCACCAGGTTCATGCCCCGGTCGGCGGCCAGGCGGGCCAGCTCCAGCCCAAAGCCCGAGCCAGCGCCCGTGAGCACCGCGGTTTTGCCCGCAAAGTTTGAAATCATGCTTTGTCTCCGGGTTGGTACAGCATTTCCACGTGGGCAATGCCGTCTTCGTCGTAGGGTTCACTCACCGTCACAAAACCGTGGCCTTGGTAAAAGCCTTGCAGCCGCGCCTGCGCCCCGATGCGGATGGGCTGCTCGCCCCACAGCCGCGCCAGTTCGGCACAGGCCCGGGCCATGAGCTCGTGGCCCAGCTTCAGCCCGCGTGCCGCCGGGGCGGTCACCACGCGGCCAATGCTGGCTTCGGGGTACTTCAGGCCTGCGGGCACCAGGCGGGCACAGGCCCAGAGGTCGCCCGACGGTGTGCGGGCCAACAGGTGGTGGCACGGGGCATCGGCCCCGTCGGGCTCCAGAAAGGCACACCGCTGCTCCACCACAAACACCGCCGAGCGCAGTTGCAGCAGGGCGTAGAGGGTGTGCACGTCCAGGGCGTCAAACGGCAGGCAGTCCCAGCGCAGGGACTGGTGCTCGGGCTGGGGCGTGGGGGTTGCGTCGGCCACGGCGGTCATGGCGCTCATGCGGCCTTCAGCACGTAACCCACGCGGGGGAAGTGCACACGCACGGTGCCTGCGCGTTCGTCGGTGTGTTGCAGCGTGTAGCGGGTGCGGGTGGCGGCCAGCAGCGTGCCCTGGGTGGTTTCGGTGCCAAAGCTTTCGGCGGCCACGGTGACCTGGCTGCCCAAGGGCAGGCCATGGTCGTCCTGGAAGGTGTCGGCCTCGCCAAAAATCTTCAGGTCGTTTCGGAGGCCTGCGCTTGATGCTGCTGCGCTGTCTGCTATGGCTTCTGCAGCAGTGCTTTTGGTCGGGTTGCCGTGGCCAATGGCCGTCATGCGGGCCAGCCAGTCTTGCACCGCGGGGGTGTCGGCCAGGATGCCCGCCAGCGCGGGCACCTTGTGCTGGGTGAACCACACCGAGTGGTACACCGCAAAGTCGGCCAGGCTGGGAGCGGTGGCCCCCAGCAGGTAGGCCAGTTGGCCGTCTTGGGCACTGTCGTGCAGCATGTCGGACAGGCGGCGCAGGTAGCTGCGGTAGGCCGATGCACCATCGGCCGGGCGCACGCGTGGCGCACCGGCCATGGCCCCACGGTCAGCCCCAAAGGCCTTGATGGCCTCGGGCGACGCCCCTTCAAACAGCTGCGCCATGCCCTGGGGCTGGAAGTTGTAGCCCATGGCCGCCCAGAACAGCTGGTGGTCGGCCCACTGCGCCACGGTGCGGTTGAGGCCCCGCTGGCCGTGGGGGTAGAACGTGGGCTCGGGGGCCAGGTGCTCCAGCACGTCGGCCATCAGGGCGGTGTCGCAGAACACGTCGTTGCCCATCTGCAAAAACGGGGTCTTGCGGTAGCCGCCGGTCAGCGCCACCACATCGGGCTTGGGCATGATGGCCGGCACAATCACCGACTTCCACGGCAAGCGCTTGTACCCCAGCATCAACCGAGCCTTCTCGGCAAAGGGCGACATGGGGTAGTGGTGCAGGTACAGAGGCGACATGCCAAGCTCCGAAAAGACGAAAAGCCGCACTGTAAAGGGCTTGGGCGCGGCGGCGCTGTGTCGCAAGAGACAGGGGCTGGGGAGGGGCGATGGCGTGGGGTGCCACCGGGAGCACAGGGGGATGGCAATGGCGTCAACGCCGAGACGGAAATGGCGCTGATTTCATGAACAAAAATAGGCCATAGCGCTTTATTTGAAAGCGTGAGCAGCTATGAATTTTGACTTTCTTTCTGCACCACCCACCCCCAAGCCCATTCCACCGCGGCATCCAGGTTCAGCTGCGCCTGAGGGCTGAGGTTGTCGCCCAGTTCGAACGATTGCCCGGCGATGCCCAGCACCCAGACGGGGGGCACGGCGTCAGGGCCGTGCACGGTGTGCATGACGTGCAGCAGGGCCTGCGGGCTCAGGGCGTGGGAGCTGACGCTGTGGTCGGGCCGCGGCTGGGGGCGCTGCACCTCAAACGGGGGCTGGGCACTGGCGGAGGCGTCGATGAACAGCACGCGCTGGCGGTGCAGCAGGTCGCACACATGCTCCACCTGCAGCTGAAAGTCTTCCAGAAACTCCACATCCGCCAAGGGCGGGCATGCGTCCCCGCCCTGCCCGGCTTGCAGCCGCTGAAGAAGCCGCTGCTCAAGCTGCGCCAGGCAGGCGGGGCCCAGCGCGTCGTCGCCCCGGCTGGGGTTGCCCCAGGCCAGCACCAGCGTGGGGGCCACGCTCAACGCCATGCGGCGGTGGCAAAGGGCGTTTGGACGTGCTCGAACTCGCCTTCCGAGCCGCGCTGCACCTGGTCGCACACACTGCCGTCGGCGGCCAGCACCTGCACTTGCAGGGGCATGCGGCCCAGCGCGTGGGTGGCGCACGACAGGCAGGGGTCGTAGGCGCGGATGGCCACCTCGATGTGGTTGAGCAGGCCCTCGGTCACCTCGCGCCCGTCGAAGTACTGGGCGGCCACGTCGCGCACGGCCACGTTCATGGCCTGGTTGTTGTGGGTGGTGGAGACGATGAGGTTGCAGCGGGTGACGAGGTCGTCGGCGCCCACGTCGTAGTCGTGGATGAGGGTGCCGCGCGGCGCTTCGATGATGCCCACGCCCCGCGTCTGCCGGATGCCCTGGCGCAGGGTGTCGCCCGCGGTCACTTCGGGGCGGGCCAGCAGCTCGCCAATGACTTCGGTGGCGTGCAGCGCCTCGATCATGCGGGCCCAGTGGTAGGCCAGCGCCCCGTGGATGGGCTGGTGCCCACCCCATTCCAGCAGGCGCTGGCGGGCGGCTTCGGCGCGGGGGGTGGGGATGAAGTCGCAGTTCTGCACCCGGGCCAGCGGCCCCACGCGGTACCAGCCGTCTTCAAAGCTGTGCTGGCGCAGCACCGGAAACTTCATGTAGCTCCAGGGGCGCACCTGTTCTTCGATGAGGCTCAGGTAGTCGTCGGTGGCCACCTGGTCGTGGGCGATCTGGCCCTGGGCGTCGCGCACGCGCAGCACGCCGTCGTACAGGTCCATGGCACCGTCGGGCCGCACCAGCGACATCAGGGCCGAGGGGGTGGAGCCAAACCGCGCGTACAGCCCCGGGTCGCCCTGGTGCATGGCTTCGATCACGTCCACGGCTTTTTGCGCCCAGTCCAGCATTTCGGGCCAGGCGCGCACCAGGGCGTCGTGTTCTTCTCCCGACAGCAGCTTGTTGACGCCACCGGGCACGGCCCCCGTGCCGTGGATGCGTTTGCCCGAGGTGAGGCGGATGACCTCCTGCCCGAACTTGCGCAGGCCAATGCCCATGCGGGCAATGTCGGGGTGGGCGGCGGCCACGCCCACGATGTTGCGCTGGGCCACCTCGGACTCGAAGCCGAACAACAGGTCGGGCGACGACAGGTGGAAGAAGTGCAGCGCATGCGACTGCAACATCTGCCCGTGGTGCATGAGTCGGCGCATGGCGTCGGCGCTGGGGGTGACGGGGCGTGCGCCCAGCACCTGGTCCATGGCCTTGGCTGCAGCCAGCTGGTGCGACACGGGGCAGATGCCGCACAGGCGCTGCACCATGACGGGCACTTCCCAGTACGGGCGGCCTTCGATGAATTTCTCGAAGCCGCGGAACTCGACGATGTGCAGCCGCGCCTGTTGCACGCGGTTGTGTTCGTCCAGCAGCAGCGTGACCTTGCCGTGGCCTTCCACGCGGCTGACGGGATCGATGGCGACACGGCGCAGCCCCTGGGGCTGTGCGGCGGTTTCCAGATTGGCGCTCATGGTGTGTGCTCAGTCGTAGTGCAACAGGGCGTGGCCCAGGTGGGGGACACGGCCCGCCAGCCAGTCGGTCAGGAAGGCCCAGATGGCGTCGCCGCTGGGCGGGCAGCCGGGCAGGAAGTGGTCGATGTGCACCACCTCGTGGATGGGGTGCACCTGGTTGAGGGGCAGCGGCAGCTCGGGGTCGTTGGGGATGCGGCTGCCCGGGGCCACGCCGGTCTGGTCGGTGTAGACGTCGCGCATGATCTGCCCCACGTCCATGTGGTTGCGCTGGGCCGGCAGACCGCCATTGACGGCGCAGGCCCCCACCGCCACCAGCACGCGGCAGTTGGCGCGGAATTCGCGCAGCACGTGCACGTTCTCGGCGTTGCACAGGCCGCCTTCCACCAGGCCGATGTCGCACTTGCCGATGTGCTTGATGTCGGTGAGCGGGGTGCGGTCGAACTCGATGTGCTCCACCAGCTCCAGCAGCCGCTCGTCAATGTCCAGGAACGACATGTGGCAGCCAAAACAACCGGCCAGCGACACGGTGGCGAGCTTGAGCTTGCGGCCCTTGTGCGGCGTGCGTGCGCCGGGCGATGGGGTCTGAGGGGTCATTCAGCCTCCTGTTTCAGTTGCTCGGCAATGGGGGCGCGGTCGTAGCGCCGCTGGCCGATGGGCACGGCAAAGCCCTGGCGCTTGGGCAGCAAGGCCCCCACGGGGCAGGCGGCCACGGCGGCGTCGGTCACGGCCAGGGCGCTGTCGCCCAGCTTGCCGCTGGGGCTGTTGACCAGCAGCACCGAACGGATGCCGTGGTGGCCCATGGCAAACACGTTCTTGCCATCCACCTCGCGGCTGGCGCGGGCGCAGCGCTCGCACAGGATGCAGCGGTTGTGGTCCAGCAGCACGTCGGGGTGGGTGGCGTCCACCTCGCGCGAGGGGCTGAGGGCTTCGAAATGCGGGTTGTCCATGCCCAACTGGTAGGCCGTGGCCTGCAACTCGCAGGCCCCGCTGCGCTCGCACGAGGGGCAGAAGTGGTTGCCCTCCACAAACAGCATTTGCAGCAGCGTGCGCCGCTGGGCGTTCAGCTCAGGGGTGTTGCTCTCCACCTTGAGGCCGTCGCTGGCCTTGACGGTGCAGGCCGCGCCCACCCGCCCGTTGATGCGCACGGTGCACAGG
The DNA here is from genome assembly GCF_054777695.1 of Hydrogenophaga soli. NCBI lineage: Bacteria > Pseudomonadati > Pseudomonadota > Betaproteobacteria > Burkholderiales > Comamonadaceae > Hydrogenophaga > Hydrogenophaga soli. Next base: position 222,217 of record NZ_BAAHAK010000007.1, read on the forward strand.
CGGCACGAGCCATGGGGCGTGAGGTCGCGGTCGGCACACAGGTGGGGGATGTAGTGGCCGCCGCGCAGCGCCGCGTCCAGCAGGCTGTCGCCGGGGTGGAACTCGACGGTCTGGCCGTCCAGGGTGAAGCGCCCCGAGGCGGGGGCGTCGAAACGGTCGGTGCTCACGCGATGGTCTCCAGGTGTGCGCCCTCGTCGTCGCGGCCGGTGGCCAGGCGGGCGCGGGACAGTTCGGCGTCCATGTCAAAACCGGGCACAAAGTGCATGGAGCGCAGGTGGACTTCGTAGGCGGGGCGGAACTTGACGAGCGTGTCGCGCAGGTTGTTGCAGGCCGCTGCGCCCAGGCCGCAGTGGGTGGTGGCGTGCATGAGCTTGTCCAGTTCGCCCAAGATGGCCATGTCATCGCCCGAACCGTGGCCGCGGCTGAGCTTGTCCAGCCGCCGCACCACCAAGTCGGTGCCCACGCGGCAAGGGGTGCAGAAGCCGCAGCTTTCGTGGGCGAAGAAGTGGGCAAAGTTGCGGGCCACCTCGAACATGTCGCGCTCGCGGCTGAACACCATGAAGGCCCCGGCGGTGGGCACGTCTTCAAAGCCGATGCGCCGCCCGAAGTCCGACGCCGACAGGCAGGTGCCCGAGGGCCCGCCCACCTGCACGGCCTGCGGGTCGCGGGCACCGCAGTCTTCCAGAATGCGGCCGATGCGCACGCCCATGGGGTATTCGTAAATGCCGGGGCGCTCGCAGTCGCCACTGACCGAGTGGATCTTGGTGCCGGTGGATTCGTGGGTGCCGTAGCCCGTCCACCATTCCGCGCCGTTCAGCAGGATGTGCGGCACCGAGCAGAAGGTTTCCACGTTGTTGACGGTGGTGGGCTGGTCGAGGTAGCCGCGCTCCACCGGAAACGGCGGGCGGATGCGCGGGGTGCCGCGCTTGCCTTCCAGCGATTCGATCAGCGCCGACTCTTCCCCACACACATAGGCCCCGGCACCCAGGTGGATGTCGATGTCAAAGTCCCAACCCGGCTGGCCCAGGATGCTGTGGCCCAGCAGGTGCTGCTCGCGGCGGCGGGCCAGCACGGCCTTCAGGTGGTCCAGCAGGTAGCGGTACTCGCCCCGCAGGTAGATGAAGCCTTGGTTGGCCCCCACCACGTGGGCGGCCAGGGTCATGCCCTCGATCACCGTGTCGGCGCAGCGGGTGAGCAGCACGCGGTCCTTGAAGGTGCCGGGCTCGCCCTCGTCGGCGTTGCACACCACGTAGTGGCGGTCGCCCGGGGCGTTGCGGCACAGCTGCCATTTGGCCCCGGTGGCAAACCCAGCCCCACCTCGCCCCCGCAGGCGCGAGCGTTTGACCTCGTCCAGCACGCCCAGCGGGCCACGCGCCAGGGCGGCACGCAAGGCGGCACCGGGCTCGGGCTGCGGGTCGGCCAGCTTGACCTCGGTGCGGCGGATCTGGTCGTCGATGCGAAACCACTCGGCGGGCCAGTCGGCCACGGGCACCTGGGCCTCGATCAGGGCAGCCATGTGGTCCACCCGCGACGGGTTCATGCGCGTGACCACCTGGTGGTGGTTGATGAGCAGCGCCGGTCCCTGGTCGCACAAGCCGGTGCAGGAGGTGAAGTCCACACTCACCCGCCCGTCGGCCCGCACCTGCCCGGGCTGCACGCCCAGGCGCTGGCACAACTGGTCGCGCAGGGCCACGCTGCCCAGCATGCGGTCGGTGATGTTGTCGGAAAACAGCACCCGGTACTGGCCCACCGGGCGGGTGTGGAAGAAGCGGTAGAACCCCACCACCCCGCGCACCTGGGCCACGCTCAGGGTCAGGGCCGAGGCGATCTTGTCAAGCACCTCGGGGGGCAACCAGCCCAGCGCGGCCTGCGTCTCCCGAAGGATTTGCACCAGCCGGTAAGGCGAACCATGGTGTCGCTGGAGAATGGGCTCCAGCACCTGAGCGAAGGCAGGCACAGCTGTCATGCGAAGGGCTCTCCCCAAGGAAGTGTGAGGCACCCGGCTGATGCCGAGGGCCTCACATTCTGGAGCCCGCCTTCACTGGCAGCGTTTGATGTTCGTCAACTCAGATGAGCTTGACCAGTTGCTTGCCGAAGTTCTTGCCCTTGAGCAGGCCCAGAAAGGCTTCGGGCGCGGCGTCAAGGCCCTGGGCCACGCTTTCGCGCGGGCGCAGCTTGCCGCTGCCCACCAGGCCGCCGAGTTCGGTGAGGGCTTCGGGCCACACTTCCATGTGTTCGCTGACGATGAAGCCTTCGATCTTCATGCGGTTGACCAGGATCAGCGCCGGGTTGGTCATGGGCAGCGGGGCGCCGTCGTAGCCAGCGATCATGCCGCACACCGCAATGCGCGAAAACGCGTTGGCGCGCAGCATCACCGCGTCCAGCACCATGCCGCCCACGTTTTCGAAATGGCCGTCGATGCCGTTGGGGCAGGCCACCTTGAGGGCCTTGGCCAGCGAGAGCATGTCGCTGTGCTCGCGGTAGTCGATGCAGGCGTCAAAGCCCAGTTCTTCCACCACGTAGCGGCACTTGTCGGGGCCGCCCGCAATGCCCACCACGCGGCAGCCGCGGGCCTTGGCCAGTGCGCCGTAGGCGCTGCCCACCGCCCCGCTGGCGGCGCTGACGGTGACGGTTTCGCCCGCCTTGGGCGCAATGATCTTGACCAGACCGTACCAGGCGGTCACGCCGGGCATGCCCACCGCGCCCAGGTAGTGGCTGAGGGGCACGTGGGTGGTGTCCACCCGGCGCAAGGCCCCGGGCACGGAGGCGTCCACCACGCTGTACTCCTGCCAGCCACCCATGCCCACCACCTTGTCACCGGCGGCGAATTTGGGGTGACGGCTCTCCACCACCTCGCCCACGGTGCCACCGATCATCACCTCGCCCAGGGGCTGGGGTTCGGCGTAGCTGCGGCTGGCGTTCATGCGCCCGCGCATGTAGGGGTCCAGGCTGAGGAAGTGGTGGCGCACCAGCACCTGGCCCTCGGCCAGGGCGGGTGTGTCGGTGGTGACCAGCTTGAAGTTGCTGACGGTGGCTTCGCCCTGGGGACGGTTGTCGAGCAGGATTTGGCGGTTCTGGGGCATGATTTATTCCTGAAAATGTAGCAATGATTCACCGTCAAACATGCGGTGAGGCACAAAAAAGCTTTTAAAAATCAATCGGTGGCAATGCCGCCGCCGGAACGGTTGAGGCCGTGCACGTCGCGCCCACCTGCGGGCAAACGGGCCACGTACTTGAAGGTGCCGGTGGCGTGGGCGCACAGGCGGCCCTTGCCGTCCAGCACCCGCCCTTCGGTGAAGGCCAGGGTGGTGGTGCGCTGCAGCACCTTGCCCACGGCCACCAATGGGCCCCGCTCGGCCTTGGCGGCGGACATGAAGCTGGTCTTCATCTCGATGGTGACGCAGCCCATGTGGGCTTCGGTCTCGGGCAGGGCGCTGCGGGCCGCGTGGGCCATGACCACGTCGAGCAGGGTCATGCTGGCCCCGCCGTGCACCACGTTGAACGAGTTGAGGTGCTCGGGCCGGGCGGCAAAGTGGATTTCGGCCTCGCCGTCGGCCATGCGCACCAGCTCAAAGCCCAGCAGCTCCACGAACGGGATGTGGACGGCAAACTCCATGCCTCAACCCCCGATCAGGGCGCTGACGCCCCCGTCCACCGCCAGGTACTGGCCAGTGATGTGTTTGCCCGCGTCGGACGCAAACAGCAGGGTGATGCCCTTCAGGTCTTCTTCGTCGCCCAGGCGGCGCAGCGGCGCTTGGGCGGCCATGTTGTCGGCCCCCAGGGTCTGGAGCAGGCCCGCCGTCATCTTGCTGGGGAAGAAACCCGGGCACACGGCGTTGACGTTGATGCCCCGCGGCCCCCACTCGCAGGCCAGCGCCCGGGTGAAGTTGATGACCGCGGCCTTGGAGGTGTTGTAGGCAATGGTCTGCATGCCCGGTGGGTTGCCGCCCAGGCCGGCGATGCTGGCCACGTTGATGATGCGTCCGCCCCGCGCCTTGTCGCTGCCCGCGGGCACGGTGAGCATGCTGCGCTTGGCCACCAGCTGGCTCAGCAGGAAGTAGCCGCGCACGTTCAGGTTCATGACCTTGTCCCAGGCGGCCACGGGGTGTTCTTCGGCGGGCGCGCCCCAGGTGGCCCCGGCGTTGTTGACCAGGATGTCGATGTCGCCCACGCGTTGCAGGGTTTCGTCCACCAGGTGGGTGATGCTGGCCTCGTCGGCGCAATCGGCGGCCACCCAGCGGGCGTCAATGCCCGCGGCCTGCAGGTCGGCGGCGGCCTCTTCCAGGTCAGCCGCCTTGCGCGACGACAGCACGATGCGGGCACCGCCCTCGCCCAGCGCATGGGCCATTTGCAGCCCCAGGCCGCGGGAGCCGCCGGTCACCAGGGCGGTCTTGCCAGTCAGGTCAAACAGTTGTTGGGTGGTGCGGGTCAAGGTGTGTCTCCTGTGGGTGTTTTGGAATCCATCGGCGAAGGACGCGGATTGTGGTGTCCGCCTGCGCCGCGCCATGTCTCGTGGGTGTCTGGTTCAGTGTGCGGTGTGGGCGTCGCCGTCTGCGGTCAGCAAGGTCAGGCTGCCATCGTCGGCCAGGTCGTGGCGCGACACCTTGGGCAGCCAGCGCAAAAACGCCTGTTCCACAGCCATGGCGTCGCCCAGGCAAGCCTTGCGGGTGGTGACCAGGGCATCGAGCTTCAAGAATTCGCCCTGCATCCGGTAGCGGCCATGGAACACATTGCAGCCGGTGGAGCCGGTCAGCCGGCCGTCGGGCTCGAACTGCACCGTGGCCGGGCTGTCCGTCAACCGCCACGTGCGGTGCTGAAGCATGCTCAGGGTGTCTCCCCCACAACCGGTGAAGGTTTGCCCGTCCTTGCGCACGACGGCGGTGAAGGGTTTGGGCAGGCCATTGATGCGGTCTTTGCACACGCGGTGAAACACCGTCACTTCGGTGGCGCCGGAACCCACACCCATCACCACGGGTTGGCCCACCGCCAAAGGCCGCTGGGGCGACACCTTCACGCCCTCGAGTTCGTCGGCACGGCCACCGGGCTGAGACCAGTGCAAGGTGATGGCACCCGCGTCGGCCACCAAACGCCACGACGGTTCATGGCCATTGGCCATGAACGGCGACACCAGGGGCTTGACCACCCGGCATTCCCCCAAAGCCTGGCCGCGCCAGCTCAGCACAGGGTCCGTCCCTTTGAACCACAACCACGTCCCGGGGTCTCCGGGCAACTGATAGCGGGTGCCCGAGGCCGATGGCGCAGGGGTCAGGTGGGCTTGCTCGGCCCCCAGGGTCACACGGGCCAACGTGCCCGCATACCCCACGCCCACCTCACGCCCTCCACAGGAGTACACGGTGGGCAACTGCCCCAGCCGAGGATCGGCCTTTTCGTACTGCAGGGTGGCGCGGGCGAGGTCGGGAGCGCGCATGCCCTCCTTCAGGCTCACGGTCGGTGCCGAACAGCCTCCCAAGGCCGCGACCGCACACAAGGCAAAGACAGGAGAGCGAACAGACAGGTTCATGACAGGGGCTTTCGGGTTTGCACCGAATTTTGGCCGAACCCGCGCCCCGGGTGTGAGGCGACGCTCAGAAGGCGGCCTCCGGCATGTCGGCGCACAGCGGGTCGCGGGTGGACACCACCTGCAACCACGCATCGATCTTGGGCAATTCGTAATGGTAGAAAAAGGCTCCAGCGCTTTTTCTGCCTGAATTGACAGCTACAGAAAACGCTGCATCCTTCTGGGCCACGGCCAGCACCACGTCCAACCAGATCCAGGCCAGCACCGTGTGCCCGAAGGCTTGCAGGTAGGGCACGGCGTTGGCCAGGGCCTCGTTGGGGTTGCCGGTGGACCAGGCGGCACGCGTGGCTTCGCCCACCCGCTGCAAAGCCCCCAGCAACGCCCGGGCCTGGCGGCCCAGTTCTGCCGCATGGGGGGCTGCGGGGTCTTGGGCGTCGGCATGCGCTGCCGCCCAGGCTTGGGCCCGGGCAGCGGTGTCTTGCATGCGGGCGGCCAGCAGTTGCAGGCCGCGGCCTTGCTCCATCAGCACCTTGCGGCCCAGCAGGTCCATGGCCTGGATGCCGTGGGTGCCCTCGTGGATCATGTTCAGGCGGTTGTCGCGCCAGTACTGCTCCACCGGGAAGTCACGGGTGTAGCCGTAGCCACCGTGCACCTGGATGGCCAGGCTGTTTGCCTCCAGGCACCACTCGCTGGGCCAGCTCTTGGCAATGGGGGTCAGCACCTCCAGCAGCAGACGGGCTTCGTCAGCAGCCTCAGGCGTGCCGGTGTGCTGCTCGTCAACCAACCGAGCGCAGTACAGCTCCAGGGCCAGTGCGCCCTCGGCGTAGCTCTTCTGGGCCAGCAGCATGCGCTTGACATCGGCGTGTTCGATGATGCGGACCTGAGGCGCGCTCGCGTCTTTTCCGGAAGCGCCCATGGGCCGCCCCTGCGGGCGGTTCTTGGCATAGTCCAGGCTGGCGTGGTAGCCCGCCATGCCCAACATGGTGGCGGCCATGCCCACGCCAATGCGGGCTTCGTTCATCATGTGGAACATGCATTTCAGGCCCTCGCCCGGCGCACCCACACGGTAGCCGATGGCCCCTGCGCCCTGTCCGTCCAACCCGGGCCCGCAGTCCACGCCCTGCCCCGGCAGGTTGCGGAACTGGCCTTCGCCAAAGTTGAGCAGGGTGTTGGTGGTGCCGCGCCAGCCGCATTTGTGGTTGAGGCCAGCCAAGGCCACGTCGTTCCGGCGGCCCGTCAGTTCACCGTGGGCGTTGACCAGCTTCTTGGGGACGATGAAGAGCGAAATGCCCTTCACCCCCGGCGGCAGGCGGCCCTGGTCGTCGGGGATCTTGGCCAGCACCAGGTGCACGATGTTGTCGGTCAGCTCGTGTTCGCCCGCCGAAATCCACATCTTGTTGCCGCGCAGGCGGTAGCGCGGGCCCAGGGGGTCTTGATCCCAGGGCACCGAGCCGTCGGCAGCCTCTGCGGGGCTTTCGTCAGGGGTGGCGCGGGTGGCCACGTCGCTCAGGGAGGAGCCGGCCTGGGGCTCGCTCAGGCACATGGTGCCCGACCACTCGCCCGCGAACTCCTTGGCGGCAAACACGCGTTTTTGCGCTTCGGTGCCGTGGGCCATCAGCAGGTTGGCGTTGCCACTGGTCAGCATGCCCGAGCCGATGCTGACCGACGCATGGCCAAAAAAGGCGTTGGCCGCGGCTTCCACGGTGTAGGGCAGCTGCATGCCACCCCATTCGTAGTCCTGGGCGGCGCTGAGCATGCCGCTGTCGGCGTAGGCTTTTTGCGCATCGTGGGTGGCCTGGGGCAGCACCACGCGCAGGCAGCCGTCGGGGTCGGTGACGGTGGTGGGCTCCTGGGTGTCCACCAGGCGGTTGAAGGGTGCGAATTTGTCGCGGGCAATGCGCTCGCAGGTGTCCAGCACGGCGTCAAAGGTTTCGCGGCTGTGGTCGGCAAAGCGGGGGCGCTGGTTGAGTTGTTCGACGCGAAGCCAGTCGTGCAGCAGAAAGTCGATGGTGGGGCGCAGGGACATGGTGTGGGGGAAGGTGCAAAAACAGCAGGTGCGGCAAGTGTCCATGCCTTGGCGCCCGACACAAGAGGCCCCACCCGCAGGGCGCGGGGGTTTGCGTCCCGACGGTGACAGCGGCGCCACACGGGGCCTTGATCTGACGCAAAACGGCTGCAATCGCCCCGGCGGGAACCCAGAAATTCAGCCCCGCGTCAAGCCCAGCGGGTAGACTTCTGCCCCTACTTTCGATCCTGCGCAACGGGTCAGAGCCCCGTTGTTGGAGACAGGCCCACCGCGCCGCGCACCCCACAAACACAATGAAGCAACTGAACGATTTCCGCCTGAATTTTGGCCGCCAGGAACTGGTGCCCATCATGATCGGGGGCATGGGCGTGGACATTTCCTCGTCCGACTTGGCGCTGGAGGCCGCGCGGCTGGGCGGCGTGGGCCACATTTCCGACGCCATGATCAAGACGGTCACCGACCGCCGCTACAAGACCAAGTTCGTCAAGGCCAAACAGGCGCTGTACAAGTACAACGTTGACTCGGAAGACAAATCCGCCGTCAAGTTCAACCTGGGCGACCTGGCCGAGGCCACCCGCCTGCACGTGGAGCACACCATGGGCCGCAAGCGCGGCAGCGGCATGGTGTTCATCAACTGCATGGAAAAGCTGACGATGAACGCCCCCAAGGAAACGCTGCAGGTCCGCATGGCGGCGGCGTTGGACGCGGGCATTGACGGCATCACCCTGGCCGCCGGTCTGCACCTGGGCAGCTTTGCGCTGATTGAAGACCACCCACGCTTTCGGGATGCCAAGCTGGGCATCATCGTGAGCTCGGTGCGGGCCTTGCAATTGTTTTTGAAGAAAAACGCCCGCCTCAACCGCCTGCCCGACTACGTGGTGGTGGAAGGCCCGCTGGCCGGGGGCCACCTGGGCTTTGGCATGGACTGGGCGCAGTACGACCTGGCCACCATCGTGGCCGAGGTGCTGCAGTACCTGCGCGACGAGCAGCTCAACATTCCCGTCCTCCCGGCTGGGGGCATCTTCACCGGCAGCGATGCGGTGCGTTTCATGGAAATGGGCGCGTCCGGGGTGCAGGTGGCCACGCGCTTCACCGTCACCCAGGAATGTGGCCTGCCCGACGACGTGAAGCAGGAGTACTTCAAGGCCAACGAGGACGACATCGAAGTCAACCAGATTTCGCCCACCGGCTACCCCATGCGCATGATCAAGTCCAGCCCCGGCATCGGGGACGGCATTCGCCCCAACTGCGAGGCCTACGGCTACCTGCTGGACGCCAACGGCAAGTGCGCCTACGTCACGTCCTACAACCGCGAGGTGTTGGCGCATCCCGGGGAAAAACGCATTTCGGTGATGGACAAGACCTGCTTGTGCACCCACATGCGCAACTTCGAGATCTGGACCTGCGGCCAGCTCACCTGGAAGCTGAAGGACACCACCGTGCGCCACGAGGATGGCCACTACCAGCTGCTGTCGGCCCAGCACGTGTTCGAGGACTACCAGTACAGCACCAACGACCGCATCAAGCTGCCCGAGCCGGTGGCGGAAGCCTCGGCAGGCTGATCCCCCATGCTGGCCCCGCTGGCGGCGGTCTCCGCCGAGGCTTTTCAGGCAGCCTGGAGCACCCTGGCCGCGGCGTCGGCACCTGGCGTGCAGCGTGTGGAGTGCGCCATGGGCGACTTCAGTTCGCTGGCGCGGGGCAAAACGGTCAGCAGCGCTGACTTCATCGCCGCCCAGGGCTGCAAGCTGCCCACGGTGCTGCTGGGCATGGGGGTCACCGGGGGGGCTCCAACCGACGTGTTCGGCGCCCTGCTGCCCCAGGCCTATGGCGACATGCAGCTGGTGCCCGACCTGCACACCCTGGCCCTGCGGCCAGGCCGCCCCCACGAAGCCACGGTGATTTGTGAACCCGTGGGGCGCTGGTGGTCCCCCGCGCTGGACCGCGAGGTGGAGGCCTCCGAGTTCTCGCCCCGTGCCGCGCTGCGCCATGTGCTGGCCGCCTACGCGCAACGGGGTTTGCAAGCCCGCGTGGCCCCGGAGTTGGAGCTGTTTCTGCTGCAACGCCAGGCCACCACCGGTGAACACCAGGTGGGCAGCGCCGTGGCCCAGCCCGGCAGTTCGGCCCGCGAATCGGCCTGCGAGCAGTATTCACTGGAGCGGACCACCCACTTTCAGGCCTACTTTGACGCGCTGTACGCCGGGGCCCAGGCGCTGGGCATCCCGCTGTCGGGCCATTTGCACGAGGCCGCGTTATCCCAGTACGAAATCAACTTCTTCCCCGGCGAGCCCCTGGCCATGGCCGACGCGGTGTTCCGCTTCAAGCGGCTGGCGCGTGAACTGGCCGTGCAGCACGGCTTCCTGGCCAGTTTTGCCGCCAAACCCTTCCTGGACCAGCCCGGCACCGGCATGCACTGGCACTTCAGCGTGCAGCGCCCGCAAGCGGCGTGGCCTGCGGTGTTTGCCGAGGCCGATGGCAGCTCCACCCCGGCGCTCACCCACTTCATTGCCGGGGTGCAGCGCGAAGCCGCCGCCGCCATGGCGCTGTTTGCCCCCTACGACATGGCGTTTGACCGCATCCGCCTGAGCGATGCCTCGCCCACCCACGCCAGTTGGGGCCACGAGGATCGGCATGCCGCGCTTCGCATCCCCACCTCCGGCCCCGCGGCGCGGCGCGTGGAAAACCGCCTGCCCGGTGGCGACGCCAATCCCTATTTGACCGTGGCCGCCACCCTGGCCTTGGGTCTGGTGGGGCTGGAGACCGCGGTGGCGCCTTCCGCCCCCGGTGAACCCGCACCCCCCTTGCCGCAAACCCTGCCCACGGCGCTGGACGCCCTGGCGCACAGCCAGGTGTTGCGCGAGTGGCTGGGCAGCCCCTTGCTGGATTTGTACACCGCCCTCAAGCGCCAGGAACATGCCGAACGCAATGCCCTGCCCGACCCACGCACCCAGTGGGACCTCAGGCACCTGATTGAGTTGGCCTGACCCCTGCACACCCAACCCCTGCCATGCCTCAAGCCCCCCTGCCCCCGCTGTTTCAGGTTGCCGTGATGGGGGCCGGTGCCGTGGGCTGTTACTACGGCGGCCTGCTGGCACGCGCCGGGCACCCGGTGGTGCTGATCGGGCGGCCTGTGCATGTGGACGCGGTGCAGGCCCACGGGCTGCGCCTGCAAACCCAGACCTTTGACGAACACGTGCACCTGGCCGCCAGCACCGAGGCCAGCGCGGTGGCGGGGGCCGATCTGGTGCTGTTTGGCGTCAAGTCGCCCGACACCGAGCGTGCGGGCGAGCAGATGCGCCTGCACCTCAAACCCGGGGCGGTGGTGCTGTGCCTGCAAAACGGCGTGGACAACGCCGAGCGGCTGCGCCAAGTGCTGCCATTGCACGAAGTGGCGGCTGCGGTGGTGTATGTGGCCACCGAAATGGCCGGTCCCGGCCACCTCAGGCACCATGGCCGGGGTGAGTTGGTGATGGAAGCCTTTTCCAGCAGCCCCACGGTGACCCAGGCCCTGGCCCGGGCAGGCGTGCCTGCGGAAGTGTCCGACAACGTGCGCGGTGCGCTGTGGGCCAAGCTGGTGCTGAACTGCGCCTACAACGCCTTGTCGGCCATTTCGCGCAAGCCCTATGGGCCGTTGGTGGCCTCGCCCGGGGTGAAAGACCTCATGGAGCAGGTGGTGGCGGAATGCCTGGCCGTGGCCAGCGCCGATGGGGTGACCCTGCCCGGCGATGTGCCCGCCGCCGTTCGCCGCATTGCCGAAACCATGCCCAGCCAGTTCTCATCCACCGCCCAGGACCTGATGCGCGGCAAACCCACCGAAATCGACCACCTCAACGGCCATGTGAGCCGCCGAGGCCAGGCCCTGGGTGTGGCCACGCCGGTCAACCAGGCCCTGTGGACCTTGGTGAAGCTGTTGGAACAGCCCGGTCGAGGTTGAACGGCCGCACGCAGTGGCACACGCTCAACCGTTGAGGTTTCGCTCGATGTAGCCGATGCAGGCAACCTCGGTCAGCGGCGGGCTGTACAGGTAGCCCTGGAACACGTTGCACCCCAGCGCCCGCAAACAATCGCGTTGCGCCACCGTCTCCACGTACTCCGCCACCACCGCCACGTGCTGTGCGCGCCCCAGGTTGGCAATGGTGCGGATGATTTCGGCGTTGGTTTTTTCCAGCATCACGTCGCGGGTCAGGGACCCGTCGATCTTGATGGCCGACATGGCAAACCGCCGCATGTACAGCAGTGACGTGTAGCCCATGCCGAAATCGTCCATGGACAAATTCACCCCCATCTGCACCAGGGCATTCAGGCTGTCATTGACCATGGGCACGTCGGGCAGTTCGGCCGATTCGGTCACTTCCAGCTCGATCTCGCCAGGTTGAAGACCGTGCAACGCCAAGGTTCTGGACACCTTGTGCACCAGTTGCGGATCGGTCAGCTGCAGGGGAGAAATGTTCACCGACATCTTCACGCCGCCCAAACCCTGCCGGTTCCAGCGCGCCTTGCACGCGCAGGCTTCGTTCAGCACCCATTCACCCAAGGGCAGGATGTCGCGGCTGTCTTCGGCCAACAAGATGAGCACCATGGGTGAAATGGCCCCATGAACCTCGTGGTGCCATCGGATGAGCGCCTCAACCCCCACCACACGCCCGTGCTCGTCGTGCTTGGGCTGATAGACCAGATACAAAGGGCCTTGTGGGGCGGACAACTCCTGCCGAAGGTCGCGCATGAGGCTGCGGGCAAAAATGCCCAGGTGGTCCTGCCGCATGTACAAGGCCTTGGAGGGCTGTGCGGCATGCGCGACTTCCTTCATGGCGGCCGCAAAGGCCAACCGCTCATCATCCAGGCGTTTGGCTTCTGCCCTGCGCACAAACGGCAGGTACATCAATGTTGAAATGCACAGGAACAACGCCTGCAATGCCAGACCATGCCAGGACTGCGTGAGGATCCAGCCCGACCACAAGGGCGGCAACGTCCAGGTGGCCTGTGTGTCCACAATGGTCAACCACCCACTTTGCGCTGCAGCCACCGCCAGCAGGTTGAGCACCACGGGCACCGCAAAAAACGGAACGACATAACGGGCGTTCAACACCACGGGCAAACCATACAGCAGCGATTCATTGATGTTGAACGCGGCCATGGGCACCGACACCCAGGCAATTTTTCGCTGGCGACCCGAGCGGGTGCCCCACAGCAAGGCCAGCAGCAAGCCCACGGTGGCACCTGTCCCGCCCAGCAGAACAAAGTAGTTGAACAAGGGGCGGTAGGCCAACGCGCTGCTGTACGGCTGGTTGTCGGGGGTGAACAGGCCCAGGAAATACACATCCAGGACACTGGCCCCCGAAATGCCCAGAAACCAGGTGGCCTGGTACAACACCACCGCCAGGCTGCTCAACCACCAGATGCCGTCAATGCCTCCCGACTGCGCCCACTCCACCAGGGGTTGCAGCACATCCAGCGGCACCGGCGGGAGCATGCGCAACAACTGCGCCAAGGCAAACACCACCAGACCCGCCACAAAAAAGACCGGGGCCAGCCGAATGGCGTAATAGAAGCTGACTTCGGCATCGTAGGCGTCGTCCACCAGCCGCATCAACGGGGAGCGCACCAACCAATACAGCACTTCCACCGAATAAATGCCCACGGCAATGCCCATGAGGATGGACTGGCGTCCCAATTCAGCCCAAGGCACCCCCAGCGACAGGGCCACCACCATGAAGTTGAACAGCGCTGACAGCCCCACCAACAAGGTGGGAACGCTGAACGCACGACCGTTGGACACCGGTTTTTTGAGCACCAGGTGCACCGCCACCAGGGTGGCCAGCACCAGACCGAAAATGCCATGCGTGGCGGTGTGGAGGATGCCCAGGCGGGCAAACCAGTTTGGCCCCAGCAACCACTCCAGCACCGCGTGATGCCCCGTCCAGGGGGCAAATTGCAGCAAGGTTCCCACCAAGCCCAGAAAGGTCCAGGGAATCAGCGTGACGAAGGAATTCCGGATGGCGTCCACCCAGTGCAGCAAACGATCTGCACCCGCACGCCACAACCCCGGAATGGACAGCAATCGCATGCAGGACTTTCAGCGAATGCAATGCACCCGCCAAGCAACCGCGAGTTTGTTCATGGATGACGGCACCCACGCCACCGGGCATTGATGCACCACATTTGCCTTCGGGAATACATCATGTCCTTGGCCTCGGAATTGGCATGGCGCTGCATGCTGAAGCAAAAATGTTAACACGACATTAAATTCCCAGATCCATTTTCATACAGCGGTCATTGTCAACCATGTTGGCATGGGAGTTTGCCATCCGTGGACCAAATCCCACCGCCATTGGACAGGGTCTGCACCACGCCTTGACCACTGGTGTTTACCCCCAACGACAAGACTCATCATTTCCCGTAAATTCTTGTCGCATAAATAGCACGATCGTTCGTTTTTTATCAGGAGCATTTCAATGAAGCACTTTCAACTGGCACTGACCGCTTTGGCTGCGGCTGTTCTGACCGCTTGCGGTGGCGGTGACAGCGTGTCCAATGGCCCGACGGTTGACCTGTCGGGCAACCGCGGCAGCCTGCGGGCCACTCCCGCGCTGCTGACGTCGCTCACCCCTCAGCAATTCCAGGCCGCCGCACCGGCCAGCCTGTTTGCGGTGACGGGCACCCCCAAGTGCACGGTCAACTTCAATTACTTCCAGTACGGCACGGTGGGTGCCAAGGGTGAAGCCACCACGGCATCGGCCGGCCTGATGGTGCCCAGTGGCACCGACGCCGCCTGCACGGGCAACCGCCCGGTGTTGCTGTACGCCCACGGCACCACCGTGGACAAGAAGAAGAACATGGCCAGCCCCCAGGACAGCGAAGCCGCCCTGATTGCCGCCATGTACGCGGCGCAGGGGTACATCGTGGTGGCCCCCAACTACGCGGGTTACGACGCGTCCCCCCTGCCCTACCACCCCTACCTGGTCATGGACCAGCAAGCCAACGACATGGTGGACGCCCTGACCGCTGCCCGCAAGGGCTTTGCCGCCACCGGGGCTAGCGCCAACAGCAAGCTGTTCGTGAGCGGTTATTCCCAGGGCGGCTACGTGTCCATGGCCACGCAGCGGGCCTTGCAACTGGCGGGGTCTCCGGTCACCGCTGGCGCCCACATGTCAGGGCCCTATGCGTTGGGCCGCATGGGTGACGCGGTGTACGCGGGCAATGTCAACCTGGGTGGCACCGTGTTCTCTCCCCTGCTGACCACGGCGTTCCAAAAAGCCTACGGCAACATCTACAGCACGCCGTCGGACATGTACAACGACACGTTTGCCACCGGCATCGAGACGCTGCTGCCCGGCACGTTGACCACCACGGAACTGTTCACCACCGGCAAACTGCCCGCCACCTTCATGTTTGAAGGCACCGCACCGTCGGCCCAATTTGCACCGTTCTTCGGCAGCCCGGCCCTCATCAAGACCAGCTACCGCCAGGCTGTGCTGGCCGATGCCGCCACCAACCTCACCAACCCGCAACACCCCCTGCGTCAAGCCGCCTACAAGAACGACCTGCTGAGCCAGAACTGGACCCCGGCCCAGCCCATGCTGCTGTGTGGCGGCAATGCCGACCCCACGGTGTTCTACGCCGTCAACACCCAAGGTGCCCAAGCCTACTTCGCGGGCAAGGGCCTGCCCGCGCAGGCGGTCACCGTGTTGGACGTGGACAGCACCCCCTCCAGCGCTGCCGATCCCTTTGCCGCCGCCAAGGTGGGGTTTGCCACCGCCAAGGCCAGCACCGCGGCAGCGGGTGGCAGCTCGGCCGTGGTCCAGGCTTACCACGGCTCGCTGGTGCCCCCGTTCTGCAACGCAGCGGCACGCGGGTACTTCTCCCAGTTCTGACGACCCGACCCACGCCCCCTTTTGGAGACAGCACACATGAAACACAGCATCATTGCGGCGGCCTGTTTGGCCTGCACCGGCGCGGCTTGGTCCCAAGTCACCCTCTACGGTCTGGCCGACATCGGCGTGACCCACGTCACCGGGCTCACGGGCGGCACCAAGACGGCCGTCAGCAGCGGCATCATGGAAGGTTCGCGCTGGGGCCTCAAAGGCACCGAAGACCTGGGCGGCGGCTACAAAGCCCTGTTCACCCTGGAAAGCCGCCTGGAACTGACCGACGGCAGCCTGGGCAACCGCCCCGCGTCGGGCAACCAGATCCCCGACCGGCTGACCGCCGGGCTGCCCTCGGCCGTGGCCACTGGCGTGGCCAACGCCATTGGCCCCTCTCTGGGCGTGAACCACGTCAACCCCAAGGGGTTTGACCGGCAAGCCTGGTTGGGTCTGGTGACGCCGATCGGCGGCATCCTGGCCGGTCGGCAATACACCCCGGCCTACGAGACGGCGGCTCAGTTCGACATCATGGGCACCCAAAGCGCGCTGTCGCCAGGTCAAGTGGCCTCGGTTCCTGCGGGCTTTGACATCCGTTACGACAACACCTTCCAGTACCGCGTGATCCAAGGCCCCTGGAACGCGGCGCTGATGGCCAGCCTGGGCCCCCGCACCACCAGCAGCGGCAACCGCTTGCTGGGCATGAACGTCATCTACAAGGGTGACCGCTTCCAGGTGGGCTTCGGGCACAACGAAAAGCGCAACTCAGCCGGTCAACGGGCGTTGCAATCCACGCTGGTCGGCGCATCCACCACCCAAGGGGCGTGGACGGTGTCGGGCTTTGTGGGCCGAATCCGCGAGCCCAACCCCACGGCAGGCCCTGAGCTGACCGCCGGTCTGACCGCCGCCGGCGTGCCCACCGCGCTGGTGACCAACGTGATCGACCGCCTGAAGCAAGACGCGCAGCTCCTGCACCTGGGGGTCCGTTACGACTTGGGTGCCGCCGGTCAGCTGTCGGTGGCCGTCAACCGCCTCAACGACAAGCGCGGCACCAACGCCGACGTGACCTCCTACGGCATGGCCTACACCTACCCGTTGTCCAAGCGCACCAACCTGAACATGGTGGTCACCCGCTTTGTGAACTCCACCAACGCGCAATCGGCCCCCGGCGGTGCTGGCTACCTGGGCGGGGTGACGGCCTCTGCGGGCACCGACTCCACCTCCATCGCCCTGGGCATCCGGCACACGTTCTGACCCACACCCCACGGGTCTGAAACGCAGAAACCGCCCGAAAGGGCGGTTTCTTTTTGGCGGGAGGCGTTGCCGCCGTTCAGACCAAACCGTTCAAGCCGAAGCACCGCCCCCCGACAACGCCGCGATGGTGCCCTGGGCCACGGCACAGAGCTTTTCGGAGCCATCGGCCTGCACCGCGAACACGTCGCAGCGGCACACGGCCTGCGTCTTGCCCGCATGCACCGCATGGGCGCGGGCCAGCAGGCGCACACCCATGGCGGGGCGCACGTAGTTGATCTTGAATTCCGAGGTGACCACCGGCACGCGCAGGGCCGTGCCCCCGGCGTAGGTGAGTGCGTTGTCGGCGGCGTAGCTGACCACGCCGCCGTGCACAAAGCCGTGCTGCTGGCGAATCTGGTCGGTGATGGGAACCGCCAGCTCCACCTGGCCCGGAGACAAGGCCACCAGCTCCGCCCCGATGAGCTGGCTGAACGGCTGGGCCGCCAGCACCTGGCGGCCCATGTCCAGAAACACCTCGGGCGAGACCACCGCGTCGTTCACAGCACCTCGAAGATGCCGCAAGCGCCCATGCCACCGCCAATGCACATGGTCACGGCCACGCGCTTGGCCCCGCGACGCTTGCCTTCGATGAGGGCATGGCCGGTCAGGCGCTGTCCGCTCACGCCGTAGGGATGGCCCACGGCGATGGCACCACCGTTGACGTTGAGGCGGTCGGCTGGAATGCCCAGCTTGTCGCGGCAGTACAGCACCTGCACGGCAAAGGCTTCGTTCAGTTCCCACAGGTCGATGTCGTTGACCGTCAGGCCCAGGCGGCCCAGCACCTTGGGCACGGCAAACACGGGGCCAATGCCCATTTCGTCGGGTTCACAACCGGCCACGGCAAAGCCCAGGAAGCGGCCCAGCGGCTTCAAGCCCTTTTGCTCGGCCAGCTTTTCGTCCATGACCACGCAGGCACCCGCACCGTCGGAGAACTGGCTGGCGTTGCCTGCGCTCACCAGGCCGCCGGGCAGCGCGGAGCGCAGGCCCTTGATGGCGTCGTAGGTGGTGCCGGGGCGGATGCCCTCGTCATGCTCCACGGTCACTTGTTGGGTGATCAGACCCAGGGTCTTGTCGGCCACACCGGCGGTGACGGTGATGGGGGCGATTTCGTCCTTGAACAGGCCCGCCTCCAGCGCTGCCGCCGCCTTTTGCTGGCTGGCGGCACCGTACTCGTCCATGGCTTCGCGGCCGATATTGTAGCGCTTGGCCACCTGCTCGGCAGTTTGCAGCATGTTCCAGTAGATCTCGGGCTTTTGCTTGAGCAGCGCCGGGTCGGTCAGCATGTGCTGGTTCATTTCCTGCTGCACGCAGGAGATGCTTTCCACCCCACCGGCCACATAGACCTGGCCTTCGCCGCTGATGATGCGTTGGGCGGCCAGGGCAATGGTTTGCAGGCCCGACGAGCAGAAACGGTTGATGGTCATGCCCGAAACGCTGATGGGCAGCCCGGCCTTGAGCGCGATCTGGCGGGCGATGTTGGCGCCGGTGGCCCCTTCGGGGTTGGCGCAGCCCATGATCACGTCTTCGATCAGCTCGGGGTCGATGCCGGCGCGCTGCACGGCGTGCTGCACGGCGTGGCCACCCAGGGTGGCGCCGTGGGTCATGTTGAAAGCGCCCTTCCAGCTCTTGGCCAGCGGGGTGCGTGCGGTGGAAACGATGACGGCTTGGGTCATGGTGAAATCCTGTTTTGATAGCTGCTTGCGCTTACATATAAAGCGCTAGCAGCCAAAAATATGCTTAAAACGTTTGGCCTTCGGCGGCCAGCTTGGCCAGCAGCGGCGCGGGCTGCCAGAACTGGGCGTCGTCCAGCGGGTTCTTGGCAAAGCGCTTCATGGCCTGCACCACGTTGAACAGCCCCACCTCGTTGGCGTAGTTCAGCGGGCCGCCGCGGTAGACCGGGAAGCCGTAGCCAAAGATGTAGACGATGTCCACGTCGCTGGCCTTGTTGGCAATGCCTTCTTCCAGGATGTGGGCGGCCTCGTTCACCAGGCTGAACACCAGGCGCTGCACGATTTCCTCGTCGGAAATCTTGCGCGGGGTGATGCCCAGCGCCTTTCGGTGTTCTTCGATCATGGCCACCACCTCGGCGTTGGGGATGGCGTCGCGCTTGCCCGGCACGTAGTCGTACCAGCCCGCACCCGTCTTCTGGCCGAAGCGGCCTTTTTCGCACAGCAGGTCGGCGGTCTTGCTGTACTTCATGTCGGGCTTTTCCTGGTAGCGGCGCTTGCGGATGGCCCAGCCGATGTCGTTGCCGGCCAGGTCGCCCATGCGGAACGGGCCCATGGCAAAGCCGAACTTCTCGATGGCCTTGTCCACCTGCGCAGGCGTGCAGCCTTCGTCCAGCAGGAAGCCACCTTGGCGGCCGTACTGCTCGATCATGCGGTTGCCGATGAAGCCGTCGCACACGCCGGAGACCACGGCGGTCTTCTTGATCTTCTTGGAGATGGCCATCACCGTGGCCAGCACGTCATGGGCCGTTTGGTCGCCACGCACCACTTCCAGCAGCTTCATGACGTTGGCCGGGCTGAAGAAGTGCATGCCCACCACGTCCTGCGGACGGGCGGTGAAGTGGGCGATCTTGTTCACGTCCAGCGTGGAGGTGTTGCTGGCCAGGATGGCTCCGGGCTTGCACACGCGGTCCAGCTCCTTGAACACCGCCTCCTTGACGCCGATGTCCTCGAACACCGCCTCGATGACCAGGTCCACATCCTTCAGGTCGTCGTAGCTCAGGGTGGTGGACAGCAAGCCCATGCGCTGCTCGTACTTGTCCTGCTTGAGCTTGCCCTTTTTCACCTGGGCTTCGTAGTTCTTGCGGATGGTGCCCAGGCCGCGGTCCAGGGCTTCCTGCTTCATTTCCAGCATCTTGACGGGGATGCCGGCGTTCAGGAAGTTCATGGCAATGCCGCCGCCCATGGTGCCCGCGCCGATGATGCCCACCAGTTTCACGTCACGCTTGGGCGTGTCTTCGGGCACGTCGGGGATCTTGCTGGCGGCGCGCTCGGCCACGAACAGGTGGCGCAGCGAACGGCATTCGGGCGTCCACATCAGGTTGATGAAGGTCTCGCGCTCGTGGGCCATGCCGTCTTCGAACTTCATTTGGGTGGCGGCTTCCACCGCGTCCACACATTTGGCGGGCGCCGGGAAGTTCTTGGCCATGCCTTTGACCATGTTGCGGGCGAACTGGAAGTACGCCGCGCCCTGGGGGTGCTTGCAAGGCAGGTTGCGCACCAGCGGGAAGGCCGAGCCATCGGCGGCGTGTTTGGCCGCCACTTCGCGGGCAAAGGCCAGGGCCTCTTCGGCCAGGCTGTCGGCGGAGGCAGCCATCTTGTCGAACAGCTTCTGGCCGGGCAGTTGGGCCAGCAGTTCGCTCTTGACCGGCTCACCGCTGACGATGAGGTTGACCGCAGCCTCCACCCCCAGCACGCGGGGCAGACGCTGGGTGCCACCGGCTCCGGGGATCAGACCCAACTTGACCTCGGGCAGCGCCACGTTGCAGCCGGGGGCGGCCATGCGGTAGTGCGCACCCAACGCCAGCTCCAGGCCACCGCCCATGGCCACGGTGTGCACCGCAGCCACCACGGGCTTGCTGGTGTTTTCCACGGCGCGGATGACGGACAGCAGGTTGGGCTCCTGGATGGCCTTGGGGCTGCCAAATTCCTTGATGTCGGCCCCACCCGAGAAGGCCTTGCCCGCCCCGGTCAGCACGATGGCCTTGACCGCAGCGTCGGCCTCGGCCTTTTCCAGTCCGGCCACGATGGCCTGGCGAGTGGCCAGCCCCAAACCGTTGACCGGCGGGTTGTTCAACGAAATCACGGCCACGTCACCGTGGACGGCGTAGTCTGCGCTCATGCGGAGGTCCTTTGTGTCGGAGGGGAAAACAGAAAAACGAACGACCGTGCTAATTTAGTCGAAACTGCCGTTTTGCCCAAGCAAAAGCTTGTCCCACCCGGGACAAATCAGGGAAAACACCAACATCGTTGGAAATTGACCTTCCAGCGGTAAACGGCATGGGTGGCGTGCCTAGAATGGGCCATGACTTTTGTCATCCAACGCAACCTCCGCTGCCGTTCATGACCAGCCCCCCTGCACCCTCCCCCCGGTGTGCCAGCGTCCCCAACGGGGGCAGTGGCAGTTCCTCCACAGGGGCGGGTGTTGGCACAGGGTCTTGGAGCCGGGAAACCGGTCGCGCCCTCTGCCACCAGCTGTTGCAACAGGCGCGGCAGCAGCACCGCACCCTGACCGTGGTGTGGATCGACATCGACCGCTTCCGCCAGATCAACGACACCTTCGGCCACGCCTGTGGCGACCAGATCATCGAGAGCCTGGCCCAGCGCATCCAATCTGCCGTGCCCCCCTCCTGCCCCTGCGTGCGCATGGGCAGCGACGAGTTCGTGCTGCTGCACACCGCCCTCAGCCACACCGGGGCCGAACAACTCGCCCGCAGCATCCTGGCCGAAGTGAGCAAGCCCCTGGCCCTGCAAGGCATCGACATCCGCCCCACCGTCAGCCTGGGCCTGCACCGGGCGCACGCCGGCGAAACCGCCAGCGAGGTGCTGGAACAGGCCGACCGGGCCATGATCGACGCCAAGCGCCACGGCGGCAACCGCTGGGTGTGGTCGGGGCACGAGACGCTGCCCGGGGCGCTGGGCATTGAACATTCCCGCCGCGAGCTGGCCGTGGCCAGCCACCTGCACGAGGCCCTGGACCGCGGCGGCTTCTGGCTGCGTTACCAGCCCATCCTTCGGCCCGATGGCAGCCTGGAGGCGGTGGAGGCCCTGATGAGCTGTGGCATGGGCCACCCACCGCTGTCGCCGGGCGAGTTCATCCCGGTGGCCGAAAAAATCGGACTCATCGACAAGCTGGGCGAATGGTGCCTGATGGAAGGTGCCCTGTGCGCCGCCCGGCTGCACCGCCGGGGCTGGCCCACCAAGGTGGCCATCAACGTGTCGCGGGCCCAGCTGCTGTCCGAGGGGTTCCTCAACGCCTTGCAAGGGGCCCTGGTGTGCGCCAACGTGGCCCCGCAGTGGATCGAGCTGGAGCTGACCGAATCGCTGTTCATGGAGCAGACCCCCATCGTGCAGGACAACCTGCGCCGCATTCGCGACACCGGTGTGGGCCTGGCCATCGACGACTTTGGCACCGGCTACTCGTGCCTGGCCAGCCTGAAGGACCTGCCGGCCACCAAGCTCAAGTTCGACCGCGCCTTCATCCAGTCCCTGCCCGATGACCCGCGGGCGCTGGCCATCGTGCGCTCCATGACCGACCTGGCCCACCACCTGGGCCTGGTGGTGGTGGCCGAAGGGGTGGAAACCCCCGAGCAACTGGCCGCCTGCGAAGACGCGGGACTGGATTCCACACAGGGCTACCATCACGCCCTCCCCATGCCCGAAGACCAGCTTCTGGCGTGGATGGAAGCCCACAACCATGAATGCTGACGTCTCCGGTCCCGCCCCCTACCCCATCGAACAGTCTCTGGAAAGCCACATCCAGGACATTGACATCCCGCCGCGCCCGGCCATCCTGGCCGCCGTGCAAACCGAAATGGGGGCCGACGAGCCCGATTTCCGCCGCCTGGAGGCCCTGATCAGCGCCGACGTGGCCCTGGCCGCCGGGCTGATCAAAACCGTCAACTCGCCTTTTTTTGGCCTGGACCGGCGGGCCACCACCGTGCAGGACGCCCTGATGATGCTGGGCCTGGCCGCCACCGCGCGGGCCGTGGCCACCTTCAGCCTGCGCCGGGCCTTCCCCGACACGGGGCACTTTGAACGCTTCTGGGACGCCTCGGCCAAGATCGCCGCCCTCTCCGGCTGGCTGACCAAACGCCTGGGCTCGCTCAAGCTCAAGGCCGACGAGGCCTACACCTATGGCCTGTTCAGGGACTGCGGCGTGATCATCCTGATGCGGCGTTTTCCCCGCTACCAGGACACCCTGAAAACCGCCAACCAGGAGCGCGAGGCCTCGTTCACCGAGGTGGAGCGCAAGCACCTGCCCACCGACCACACCATCGTGGGGCGGCTCATGACGCAGAACTGGTGGCTGCCCGACAGCCTGTGCGAGGCCGTTCGTTACCACCACAACCTGGGCTACCTCAGCGGCCCCGACCTGGCCAGCCACCGCACCAGCCGCCAGCTGATTGCCGTGAGCCAACTGGCCGAACACCTGCTGCAACAGGCCACCGGCGCCTCGCAAACCGCCGAATGGCACAAGCTGGGCCGCGCTTGCGCCCACGTGCTGGACCTGAGCGAACACGACCTGCTGCAACTGCACACCGAAGTGGGCGCGCAGTTGGAGCAAATCGTTTGACCCGGGTGGCCGCGGCGCACGGGCGTCACACCTCCAGCCACTCCTTGCGGGTGTAGGTGTCGGCCTTCAGTTCCTCCGGCGTGCCCTGGAACACGATGCTGCCGTGCCCCATCACCTGCACCCGGTCGGAAATGGCCATGGCGATGGTCAGCTTCTGCTCGATCAGCAGCACCGAAATGCCCTTGGCCTTGAGCGTCTGCAGATACTGGCCCACCAGCTCCACGATCTTGGGGGCCAGGCCCTCGGTGGGCTCGTCGATGATGATGAGGTCGGGGTCGCCCATCAGCGTGCGGCACAGGGTCAGCATCTGCTGCTCGCCGCCAGACATGACGCCCGCCTCGGTGTGCTCGCGCTCCTTCAGGCGCGGAAACAGGGCGTACATGTCGTCAAACGACCAGCGGCTGCCCTTGCCGTTTCCCCCCTTGGTGCGTTTTTGGCCCAGCAGCAGGTTCTGGCGCACCGTGAGCTTGGGGAAGATGTCGCGGTTTTCGGGCACGTAGCCCAGCCCCAGGTGGGCCACCTCGAAGGGCTTTTTGCCTTGGATGTTCTGCCCCTTCCACAGGATGCTGCCCTCGCAGTCCACCAGGCCCATGATGGCCTTGGCGGTGGTGGAGCGGCCCGAGCCATTGCGGCCCAGCAAGGCCACGATTTCGCCCTGCCCCACCCGCATGTTGACGCCGTGGAGCACGTGGCTTTTGCCGTAGTAGGCATGGAGGTTGGTGATGTCCAACATGGTGGTTCTCGTGTCGGTGGCCGTCGGTGGGGTTCAGTGGCCGGCGGCCTGCGCCTCGGCCAGCACCGAGCCCAGGTAGGCTTCCTGCACGCGGGGGTTGGCGCGCACGGCCTCGGGGGTGTCAAAGGCAATGACCTCGCCATACACCACCACGGCAATCTTGTCGGCCAGGCCGAAGACCACGCCCATGTCGTGCTCCACGGTCAGCAGGGTCTTGCCCACGGTGACCTCGCGGATGAGCTCGATGAAGCGTTGGGTCTCGCTGCGGCTCATGCCCGCGGTGGGCTCGTCCAGCAGGATGACGTTGGCCCCACCGGCAATGGTGATGCCGATCTCCAGCGCCCGCTGCTCGGCGTAGGTGAGGTTCATGGCCAGCACGTCGCGCTTCTTGTGCAGGTGGATCTGGTCCATCAATTCCTCGGCGCGGTCGTTGGCGTCATCCAGGTCGGCCAGGAACTTCCAGAACGCGTACTTGTAGCCCAGGCTCCACAACACGCCGCAGCGCAGGTTCTCGAACACGCTGAGCTTGGGGAAGATGTTGGTGATCTGGAAGCTGCGGGACAGGCCCAGGCGGTTGATCTCGAACGGCTTCTTGCCATTGATGCGGTGGCCGTTGAGCAGCACGTCGCCGCTGGTGGGCGCAAACCGCCCGCTGATGAGGTTGAACAGCGTGGACTTGCCCGCGCCGTTGGGGCCGATGATGGCCACCCGCTCGCCCGCCTTCACCGCGAGGTTGACCCCGCGGATGATTTCGGTCTTGCCAAAGCTCTTGCGCAGGTCGCGCAGCTCCAGGGCCACAGGGGCGGCGTCCATGTTTTTTAAGCCTTTTTGGGCTGTAGCGCTTTCAGAAAAAGCGTGAGCAGCTACCGAATTCATAGCATCTCCCGGCGCTTGATTTCTTTCTCGATGTCCACCTGCACCTCACCCCAGTCGTGCAGGAACTGGCGGCGGGTCAGCTCGAACAGCACCAGCCCGGTCAGCATGACAAACCCCGCACCAAACCAGCTGTTGAGGCCGCGGGCGTTGAGCGTGGCGCCCATGTAACTCAGTTCGTCGCCCAGCGCCGCGTTCAGCTGCAGGTGGTAGACCATTTCGATCATGGCCCCCGCCCCGGCCAGCACCACCAGGGCCGTGCCCGCCAGCGCCAGGTAACTGGCCCAGATGCGCCGCAGGAAACCGAACGAGGCCACCCGCAGGTTCATCATGATCAGGCTGGCCACCCCACCGGGCGCATACATCACCATGAACAGGAACACCAGCCCCAGGTACAGCAGCCAGGCCTTGGTCAACTCCGACAACATCACCGCGGCCAGCACCATCAGCACCCCGCCAATGACCGGCCCGAAGAAGAACGTGGCCCCGCCCAGGAAAGTGAACAGCAGGTAGCCGCCGGAGCGCGCCGCCCCCACCACCTCGGCGGTGACGATTTCAAACAGGATGCTGCTCAAGCCCCCGGCAATGCCCGCGAAAAAGCCCGCGAAGATGAAGGCCAGGTAGCGCACCCGCTGGGTGTTGTAGCCCACAAACTCCACGCGCTCCGGGTTGTCACGCACCGCGTTGAGCATGCGCCCCAGCGGCGTGCGGGTGAAGGCAAACATCAACGCCGTGCACACAAAGGTGTAGACGGCAATGAGGTAGTACACCTGGATGCCTGGCCCGAAGCTGATGCCCCACACTGGCTGGCCCACCACGCGGTTGCCGGACACCCCGGCCTCGCCCCCGAAGAACTCCGAGAACATCAGCGACATGGCAAACACCAGCTCGGCCAGGCCCAGGGTGATCATGGCAAACGGTGTGCCCGACTTGCGGGTGGTCACGTAGCCGAACAGCACGGCAAACGCCATGCCCGCCAGCCCGCCCACCAGGGGCAGCAGGCTCACCGGCAGGGGCAGGCTGCCCTGGGCCACCAGGTTGAGGGCGTGGAGGGTCATGTACGCCCCCAGGCCCGAATACACCGCGTGGCCGAAGCTGAGCATGCCGCCCTGCCCCAGCAGCATGTTGTACGACAGGCAGGCCACGATGGCCACGCCCATCTGCGACAGCATGCTGACCGCCAGGCTGCTGCCAAACAGCTTGGGGGCCACCAGCAGCACCAAGGCAAACACCCCCCAGACGATCCAGCGACCGACGTTGTAGGGTTTGAATTCGTAATGCGTTCGAGACATGAACCCTTCACTCCTCTCGGGTGCCCAGCAGGCCCTTGGGCCGGAAAATCAGGATCAGCACCAGGAACAGGTACGGCAGGATGGGGGCCACCTGCGACAGCGTGAGCTTGACGACCGAGTTGTTGCGCACCGCCTCGCTCAGCTCAATGCCCAACTGCTGCGCCAGCGTCACCAGCGACTGGTCCACCGCCACCGCAAAGGTCTGCACCACCCCAATGAGGATGGACGCCAGGAACGCGCCCGACAGCGAGCCCAGCCCGCCCACCACCACCACCACAAAAATCACCGACCCCACCGTGGCCGCCATGGCCGGTTCGGTCACGTAGGTGCTGCCACCGATCACGCCGCCCAGCCCGGCCAGCGCCGCGCCCACACCAAACACCAGCATGAACACCCGCGGCACGTTGTGGCCCAGGGCCTCCACCATCTCAGGGTGGGTGAGGGCCGCCTGGATCACCAGCCCCACCCGCGTGCGGGTGAGCAGCAGCCACAGCGACACCAGCATCAGCACCGCCACCAGCATCATGAACGCCCGGGTGGCCGGGAACGGCGTGCACACCACACGCACCGCGGCGTCGGCAGCCACACACAGCTCGGGCGCGGCCTTGCCCCACACCATTGCCAAGCCGTTCACCGAGTGCTGCACCAACGTGAACACCGGCCCCTGCAACAGCGGGGGCGGTGCAAACTCCACCGCCACACGGCCCCAGATCAGCTGCACCAGCTCCAGAATCACGTAAGACAGGCCAAACGTGACCAGCAACTCCGGCACATGGCCGAAGGGGTGCACCTTGCGCAGCACGGTGCGCTCGAACAGCGCCCCCACACCACCGGCCAGGAGGGGGGCCAGCACCAACGCGCCCCAGAAGCCCACCACACCGCTGAGCGTGTAGCCAAAGTAGGCCCCCACCATGTAGAAGCTGGCATGGGCAAAGTTCAGCACGCCCATCATGCTGAAGATCAGGGTGAGCCCCGAGCTGAGCATGAACAGCAGCAACCCATAGCTCAGGCCGTTGAGCATGGAGATGATGAAAAACTCCATCGGTCGGTCTCCCGTGGCTGGAATTTGGACAAAAGAAAACCCGACGAGGTCAGCCCGCCGTCGGGTTCAGTGGAACGCGCCGAAGAATCAGGGGCGCTTCATCTGGCAGCTGGTGGGTGTGCTGGCCACGTAGGCCGGGAACTCCTTGACCGGTGCCAGCGTCATGCCGGTGTTCTCGGGGCTGTAAGCGTACTTCTTGTCGGCCTTCTGCCAGACGCTCAGGTACAGCGGTTGCTGCAGCTGGTGGTCGGTCTTGCGCATTTCCACCTCGCCGCTGAAGCTGTCCACCTTCAGGCCTTCCAGCGCCGTGGCCACCTTCACCGGGTCGGTGGACTTGGCCTTGGCCATGGCCGCACCCAGCGTGGTGTAGATCTGCACCACCGAGTAGGTGTAGAAGTCGTCCTTGAAGCGGGTGCGGAATTCCTCAGCCCACTTCTGCGCCTGGCCACCCATGTTGTAGTGGCTGTAGGCGATCTGGAACACGCGGCCCTCGCCGCCCGTACCCAGCGCGGTGGGCGTGCCGGTCACGCCGGTGTAGTAGGTGTAGAACTTGCCGTTGTAGCCACCCTCGTTGGCGGCCTTGATCAGCAGCGCCAGGTCAGAGCCCCAGTTGCCGGTGATGACGGTGTCGGCCCCGGAGGCCTTGATCTTGGCGATGTAGGGCGCAAAGTCGCGCACCTGGGCCAGGGGGTGCAGGTCCTCGCCCACGATCTGCACGTCGGGGCGTTTGCGGGCCAGGTTTTCCTTGGCGTACTTGGCCACCTGGTGGCCGTGCGAGTAGTTCTGGTTGAGCAGGTAGACCTTCTTGACGTCGGGCTGGTCCTTCATGAAGGTGGTCAGCGCCTCGATCTTCATGGAGGTGTCGGCGTCGAAGCGGAAGTGCCAGTAGCTGCACTTGCTGTTGGTGAAGTCGGGGTCCACCGCCGAGTGGTTGAGGAACACCACCTCCTTGCCGGGGTTGCGCTCGTTGTGTTTGTTGATGGCGTCGATCAACGCCCCCGCCACCGACGAGCCATTGCCCTGGGTCACGTAGCGTGCGCCCTGGTCGATGGCGGCCTTGAGCGCGTTCAGGCTTTCGGCGGGGCTGAGCTTGTTGTCAATGCCCACCACCTCGAACTTGACCCCCGCCGGGTTGCCCGCACCGCTGAACTTCTCGGCAAAAAACTGGAAACTCTTCAACTGGTTGCTGCCCACCGGACCCATCAGGCCCGAGAGCGGGTCGATCCAGACGATCTTGACCGTTTCACCCTTCTGGGCCATGGCGGCGGTGGACGCCACCACCAGCGCGGCCAGGGTCAGCTGCTTGAATCCGAACTTCATCGTTGTCTCCTGCTGTTGTGAGTGGCGTCCAGCTTAGCGGGAGGACGTTGCCGCCCCCTCAGGGATTGCCCTAGCCACTATCGCGGAGGTGACTGGCCCGGACCGGGCCCCCAAAGCCCCTCAACCCACCGCCACCTCAAACCCCACCACGTTGCGCTCGGCCTTGCTGAACTCCACCCCGATGAGGTGAATGGGTTCGCCCCGGGCGCGGTACTTGTCGGCATACCCCTTGGCCTGGATTTGCGCCAGCGCCCTGCCTTCGGGCACCAGCTCCACCACCTTGAACTCGAACACAAACACCTGCCCGTTGAACAGCACCGCCATGTCGATGCGGCCTTTGTTGGTGGTGTCCTCCAGCCGGATGTCCAGCCCCAGCGCCGCAAAGTGGCTGTAGAAGATGCTGGCCCAGTAACCCTCGAACTGCGCAATGGGGCTGTTGCGGTACCAGTCGTGCGGGATGGTGGCAAAAAAGGCCTGGAACAGCGCCTTCAGGCCCTCAAAGTCCTGCGCTTGCAGCAGGCGGTACAGGCGGCCAATGTGCGGCCCCGGTGTGGATGCGTTACCCACCAGGTGTTGCAGCAGGCTGTCGTTCAGGCTGGCCTGCACTTCCAGGTTGGGGTACTTCAGCGTGACCTCCATGCGCCCCGGGATTTGCCACACGCTGTCAATGGTGAGGTAGCCAGCCTGGA
>NZ_BAAHAK010000008.1:0-240796 GCF_054777695.1 Hydrogenophaga soli
ACGCCGATTGGGGGCATCCCTCCGGCAGAAGCTGAGGCAAACTACTGGGGGCAACTCGCCGCCAGCGACACCTCGCCAGAGGTGTCAACTTAAACCAACCGGCCTCCTTGAAACCCGGGGCGGTTCAGGGCGTCTGTCCTGTGGCGGTTGTTTAGACGGTCCATCGCCGTCTGGTAACCGGTGGTTGAAAGTTGTGTCCGATCCGCTATCGAGCGGCTCAAGGCGTTGAGCTGTGCCACCGTCTGTTCCTTTCCGGTGTGCACCGCGGAAGCCCGACTCACGCTGGAGAGTCCGAGGCTCGCGGTCCGGGGTGCGCTGGAACTCGCAACTTGTGAAGCATCGCCAAGGCCAGCCGCCGCACGTGACCTCAGCCCTTCAATGCCTTGGGTAGAACCAGAACTGCTTGTTTACGCGCTGCTGGTCCTCGCGGAGTTTGCGGTTGCGCCGACGTAGTAGCTTGGCGTTGGATACGACCGATCCATTGGCTTAAGGCAATTTCCCATTTGGCTCTCCTTTTATCCACGCAAGAAACGTTTCTGATCCACCTTGAGATTGATTCAGTCGGGTCGTACTCGTCGCCGTCAGGCCTCGGCCACCTGCGCCAGCGTGCCCACCGAGCGGTTGAAGTCCCACAGGTCGTCGGTGGATTGGCAGAGGAAGTCGCGGATCAGGGCTTGCTTTTGCACGGCCTCGTCGGCCAGCGCGTCGTTGCCGGGCTTGTATTCGCCCATTTGCATCAGCGGTTCGATCTCGTCGAACTTGGCCATGAGTTTTCGCAGCTTGCCCGCCGCCGCCTGGTGGGGCTTGGGCACGATCTGCGACATCACCCGCGACAGGCTGCCCAGCACGTCGATGGCCGGGTACTGGTTGCGGGCGGCGATCTTGCGCGACAGGATCATGTGCCCGTCCAGGATGCCTCGCACCTCTTCGGAAATGGGGTCGTTGCCGCTTTCGTCCTCGTACAGCACCGTGTAGAGCGCGGTGATGGAGCCCTTGGCCCCCATGCCCGCCCGCTCCAGCAAGCGCGGGATTTCGGCAAACACCGACGGCGGGAAACCCCGCCGTGCCGGGGGTTCCCCGGCGGCCAGGCCAATCTCGCGCTGGGCACGGGCAAAGCGGGTGAGCGAGTCCATCATCAGCAGCACCTTCAGGCCCTGGTCACGGTAGTACTCGGCCACGGCGGTGGCCACGTGGGCGGCCTTGGCGCGTTCGCTGGACGAACGGTCGGACGTGGCGCACACCACCACCGAGCGGGCCATGCCGTCTTCACCCATGATGATTTCGATGAACTCGCGCACCTCGCGCCCGCGTTCGCCAATCAGCGCAATGACGCTGATGTCGCACTGCGTGCCCCGGGCCAGCATGCCCATGAGCGTGGATTTGCCCACACCCGCCGGGGCAAAAATGCCCATGCGCTGGCCTTCGCCCAGGGTGATGAGGCCGTCGATGATCTTCACCCCGGTGGGCAAGGGGCGTTCGATCATTTCCCTTTCCATGGGGGTGGGCGGCAGCGCAAACACGGGGCGGGATTCGGTGGTGTTGACCGGGCCCTTGCCGTCGATGGGGCGGCCCAGGCTGTCGATGACGCGGCCCAGCAAGGCCTCGCCCACCGGCACGGACAGCACCTGGCCCAGCCCCATCACGCGGGTGCCGCCGCGCACCCCCAGGATGGAGCCAAAGGGCGACAGGATGCTGCGCCCGCCGGAAAAGCCCACCACCTCGGCGGTTTGCAGCACGGTGCCGTCTTCGTCCAGCACTTCGCACAGCTCGCCCAGGCGGGCGTCCAGGCCACTGACCCGCATGAGCGTGCCAATGACTTCGGTGACCTTGCCGATGCGGCCCACCATGGAGGCCGAGGCCAGCTCGGCTTCCATCAGCTCGGTGAATTGGTGCATGTCGCTCATGGCGTGTGTCAGGGGTTTCTTGTTTGGGGGGTCAAGCCGGGGTGTGCGCGTCTTCGTGCATGCCCAGGCCCAGGCTGTCGCCCTCGCCTTCGGTGATGGCTTTGCGCACGGCGCGGTCCATGGCGGCGCGCAGGCCGTCCAGCTGGGTTTGCAGGCTGGCATCCAGGATGCCCACCTCGGACTCGAACACACAGCCGCCGGGTTTGAGGGCGGGGTCCACCTTCACCTCGATGTTCAGCCCATGCATCTGCAGGGCCTTGAGCGAGTTGATGGCGGCCTGTGCATGTTCGTAATCGCCGGCATTCACCCGCAGCGCCAGGGCCGAGGCCCCCTGGGCCAGGCCCTGCACACTGCGCAAGGCCCGTTGGTACAGCGCCCCACGTTCTTCGGTGTGCACGATGCGTTCCACCGCCGCGGTGACGATGGTGGCCAGCTTCTCGTGCATGCCGCGCACCATTTGCGCCTTGTCGATCACCCGCCCGGTTTGCTGTTCGTGCCATTCGAGCGCGGCTTTTCGGAGGCCATCTTCGTACGCCTCCTGGCGCAGGCGTTCGGCATCGGCCTGGGCCTGGGCCCGCAGCTGCTCGGCCTCCTGGCGGGCCTGGGCCAACAAGGCCTGAGCCTCGTCGTGTGCGGTTTGCACGATGTGGTCGTGGCGTTCTTCCAGGGCGTGGCGCAGCCGGTCGAATTCGGCCAGATCGCCCACATGGGCGGCGGGCACGATGCCGTCTTCCACGCCCACGTCGCCGGTGCGTCCGTGCAACCAGATCACCATGAGGTTTCTCCTTCAAACAGCGGGTGCAAACGCCTGAGCGCCTCGGGCGTGGGCAGGTGGGGGCTGGGCACGGCACTCAAGGACAGGGGCCAGCGCACGGGCAACACCAGGCGCACCATGCGGCGCAGGCTGCGGTGCGACCACACGCCCGCACGCCACAGGTCGGTGTAGCCCACGCAGGCCCATTGGATGGGCATCCACGCCGCCACGGGGGCGGGCACCACCGGGCCTTCGTGGGCCACGGCGCGCAAGGCCCCCAGGGCCGGGCCCAAGGCAGATTCAATGGCCAGGCGGGTGCGGCGTTCAATGCAGCAGCGCATTACCCCGGGCCGACTCAACAGCGCCAGCGCACACAGGCGCGACAACAGGGCATGCCGCTCCAGCAGCGCCAGCCGCCCGCCCGGGGTGGCCAGCTCGGGCAGTTCGGGCAGCGGGCCGCAGCGGCGGGCAAACAGCGTGGTCACGGCGCACCTGCGGGCCGCGCTGGGCTGCAGGGGCTCAAACGCCGACTGCACGTCCGCCCACGAGGTCCAGCTGGGATCCGTGCTGTGGGGCAACTGCTCCAGCCGGTGCTGAAAGGCCAGGGCCAGCTGCGCCAGGCGCAGGGGGTCGGGCGGAGCCCCTGGTGACAGGGAGGGGAGGAAGGCGTCACGAGCGCTCATGCAGCCACCTCAAGCCGCCGTGGCGGCGCTGGCCGCTGACGGGGCGGTCAGGGCGGAAGGGGTTGGGGTGGCCACGGGCGGGGGCACCGGACGCGCCAGGCCCGCGGGCAGCCACGCCGGACGACGCCATGCCACCCAGCCCACACCACCCAACAGCAGCACCAGCACGGCCAGACCCACCCACACCCAGACCGACGTGGACTCGGGCGGCGGCGCCTGCGCCACCATGGCGCCGGGCACCAGGGTGACGGACACGTTGGCGTAGGACAGGCCTTCCACGCTGCGGGCCACCATGTTCTTGATGGCGGGGGTCAGCGCGGTGAGGTTGGCCTGGGGACGGTATTTCACAAACACCGAGGCGCTGGAGGGTTTGACCTCGGGTGCCAGCGGGTCGTTGTTGGGCAGCACGATGTGCACCCGGGCGGTCACCACCCCGTCAATTTGGGCCAGCGTGGCCGACAGTTCCTGTGACACGCCGTGGATGAAGCGCACACGCTCTTCGGTGGGGGTGGAGATCAGGCCTTCCTTCTTGAACATGTCGCCCAGGTTGACGTGTTTGTCCTGTGGCAACCCTTGGGCACGCAGCACGGCCAGGGCACGGACCACATCGTCCTGCTCGACCTTGACGCTCCAGGTCTTGCCACCGTCGGGCGATTCCTTTGTGGCGGGCGTGCCGTTTTCCAGCAGCGCCGAGACCATGCTGTTGGCATCGGCCTCGGTCTGTTTGGTGTACAGGTCGGTCTTGCAGGCGGTCAGGGCCACGGCCATGCACAGGGCCAGGGCGCCGTGCAGCAAACGCAGGAAGGGGGGTCGAATGTTCATGTCGTCTCTCCAGGTCGGGGCACACGTGTCGCAAAGGCCACGCTGGGGCCGTCCATCACTGGTTTTTCATCAGCGTTTGCAGGCCGCTCTTGCTGCTTTGCGAGATGTAGACGCCCGCGTTGAATTGCACCTGAACCATGGAGAGCTGGTAGGTCAGCTCAATCTGGTGCGACGCCAGTTCGCTGGGGTTCATGGCCGGGGCTTGCAGCGAGAACGCACGCACCTTGTCGAAGGTCTGGCGCATCACGCCTTCCTGCGCCTGGATGAAGTGCGACACCACCGACTGCGAACCCACCGCGGTTTCGTTGGGCACCTGGGGAGTCGGCTGCTGCTGCACCATGCGACTGAATTGGTCTGCCAGGTTGTTCAGGGTGTCGGGGCGGGTGGCGGCCTGGTCCAGAACCTGCGAGGCGGATACCCCGCCAACGGCGGAAACGGTCATGGTCAACTCCTTGGGTAAGGGGCGCGAGGGAGCCGGTCAGGCCCTCAGGAACGCCGAGTGATGCATGGCGCGCGGGTCGTAGTCGGCAAAGCCCGTGGCCATGGCCGCGGCGGTGTCTTCGTCGTCGTTGAGGTCGTTGGCGCCAGGACCCATCAGCAGCTTCACCAGGCCGCGGGCTTCCGCGGTGGATTCACCTTCCAGCACCTCGTTGGCACTGATGCTCCAGGCGGAATCCCCCACCGCGAACTGGCAGAAGGCCATCAGGGCCTTGCCCAGGCTCCAGTTCTGCGCCGAGGCGTCGAGTTTGTGCAGGGTGCGGATCGCGTCTTGCCAATGCCCGCGCTTGATGGCGATCCAGGCTTCGAACGTGTCCAGCTCGGCCAGGCGGGGGCGCAGCACACGCACCCCGGCCAGCACGGCTTCGGCATCGTCCAGGCGGTTGTGCGAGATGGCGCTGCTGATGACTTCGATCAGCGCGGCAATGAAGGGCTTGCGGGTGAAGAACGGATCCATTGTGGGGACTCCAGTTGGGAGGGAAATGACCTGTCCTCAACGGAACACGTTCCGCTGAGGACAGGCATACAGCGCATCCGCTGCATGCCTTCCACAGGCGTTGTTCAAAACACTTTGTTGCTGCCGGTGTTGAAGATGCTGTAGAGCTGCACGCCTTGCTGCACGTCTTTATTGGTCATGTTGTCGCCACCGTTGGCCAGGGCCCATTGGCGTGCGGCTTCGGGGGTCATGTTGCCCAGGGTTGCCGACGTGTTCACGGCGTTGGTGACCATGCCGGTGGCCGGGGTGCCTGCACCGGTGGCGGCGCCCAGCAGCGTGCCCGCAGCACCGCCGACAGCTCCGCCCACTTGCGCACCCGGTGCACCACCGATGGCCCCGCCGATGGCAGAACCGATCTGGCTGCCGGCATTGCCCAGGGGGTTGGCGCCCAGACCGCCACCCAGACCACCACCCAAACCGTGGGCCAGCGAAGAGGCAGGGCCGTTGGCGCCCATGCCGCCACCGCTCAGGGCTTTCAGCAGCGGGGTCAGGGATTGCAGCAGCTCGGCAAAGCTGGCCAGCAGTCCGCCCAGGCCACCAGCACCGCCAGCACCGCCAGCACCGCCAGCACCGCCAGCGCCACCCAGGCCACCAGCACCACCCAGACCACCCATTGCGGGGCTGTGCGAAGGAGCACCACCCATGCCGCCCATGCCTTGGTTGGCTTGCTGGGCCGAGCGCAGCAGGTTCATCAGCAGCGCATTCATCAGCTGCGTCATTTGCGATGCGACATCCAGCCCCGTGGAGATGGCGTTCATCGCCGGAGATTGGTTGCCAATGTTGAGGACTTGAGGTTGGTTGGAAACAGCGGAGATGGACATGATGATTCCTTGAAGAAAGAAGAAAAAACGATGTGAAGTGAAGAAAGGTGCCCCTTCTGGCGGTGCGCTGACGCCCGCCGCGAGGGGATTGCGATCAGGCCAGACCCTTGATGGCTTCGCCGATGGCCTTGAACATCTTGGCCAGGGCTTCATTCATCTTGACGATCATCTGGATGAGGCCCATTTCGGTCTGGAACTTCATCTGCATGGCGGCCGTTTGCTGGATCTGGCCCATCATGTCGGTGCCGTCTTGGGCGGCAGCCTTGGTGCCTGCGGCGCTGAGCTGGGCTCCGCCGTTTTGCAGCATGTTCAGGCCGGAAGACATACCGACGCCGGAGCTCGAACCGACGTTGCTAGAGGTGAGGTTAGACAAAGACATGGTGATCTCCTAAAAGTGCGGTTGACCGCGTTGACATGCCACCGGGATTGGTGGCGGGTTGTTTGGGATGCCCGCCCATCGGGCACCCCAGAAAAAACTCAGTGCGCCTGTTGCAATGCCGACAGGAAGGTCAGCACGCCGTTGGCGGCTTCGCGTGCGCTTTGCTCGGAACTGGTGGCCATCACGTTGTCCAGCCAGTGCTTCCACTCCGCGTCGCCTGCAAACATCAGCGAGACGGCCATGGCCACCTTCGCGTTGTCGTCGTGGGGGTTTTGCTCCACATAACTGCCCAGTTGTTCGCGGGCGTAGCCCACTTCGCCCCCCATGCCCACGGCAATGGCGCGGCACATGCGGTAGAAGGCGGGGTCGTCGAGGGTGGCTTCCACCGCGGTGTTGACCACCTCGGCGTCGTCCATGCAGCGGTAGACCGCCCCCAGGAGTCCCACCGTCATCAAGCGGCGGTAGACCTCGGGGTAGCCACTGGCGGGCACCCCCATCGGGGTGAAGTCGGTGGCCTGATGGGCATAGGCGTGGTACATGTCGGATCTCCTGGGCTCGTGCGGTGAGGTTCAGACCACCAGCGTGGTGCTGTGCAGGGTTTCCCACACATGGCGCACGATGCGTTGTGATGCGTGGAAGCCTTCGATCAGTTGCGTGACCAATTGGCGTTCGGTGGCTGCTGCGCTGAGCAGCATGTTTTCGGCGGACTTGGCCACTTCGGTGAAGTAGCCCAGCAGGGCACGGGCGCGCTCGCCGCTGGTGTCTTCGGCCAGGGACTTCTCCAGATCGGTCAGGTCGCCGAAGACGGTTTGTTCAAGTTGTTCGTTCATGATGGTTGGGCTCCGTGTGGGTTGGGGGTTCAGCGGGAAAAAGCGGTCCGCATTTCGCCGATGCCCCTGGGCGGATCGGCCGACAGCGAGAGGTGTTTGGCCCCGTCGCGGGTTTGCACATACTTCAGCCCGTCGGTGGACAACATCGCGCCCACGGGCACGGTGTCGGGGGCGGGTGACTCGGCGGCGGCCACTTCGATGGCCCGCACCAGCGGTGCCAGGTCGGTGGCGATGCGGCTGGCGGCGCTGCGCACCTTGTCCAGGTGCATGGCGCGGCCACTCACCTCAAACACGCCCTGGCCGCGGTAGGTCACCACCAGGCCCGGGGTGCCCAGGGCGTCTGAAATGCTTTGGGCGATTTCCGATGCCGCGGCGTATTTGTGTTCGATGAGCTCTGCCGGAAAGCGGGCCAGTTGTTGGCGCAGGACCAGGGCCTCGGCGCTGTCCCGAAGCAGGCCTTCCACCCGCACACGCTCACCCACGGCCTGGACCGACACATCCTCCACGCCCACTTCGGACACCGCACGGGTCACTTGGCTGGGCAGGGGTTCGGGAACCACATTCACCTTGGGGGTCAGCTTCTGCTGCAGGGCCACCGCGGCAAACGCACCGCCAGTGGCCAGTGCTGCGGCAGCGGCCAGCACCGAGGCGGCACGTGCCCAGCTCCAGGCGGCAGCACCTTGCACCACTTGGACGGCTTTCACGGCGGGGCGCATCAGGCGCTCCAGCAGCTCCACGTCGGTGGGCCATGCCGTCCCCACCGGGCCGACGCACAGCACCACGTCGCCGAAGCGGCGGGGTTCGAAGTCGGCAAACGACGGGGTCGTGCCTTCTGCGATGTCTGCCAGCGATGAGGTGATGGTCAACACGTTGTCCTCTTCCAGTAGTTCAATGTCCAGGGGCTGCACCTGCCAGTCGACGAGTTGGATGTCTGCCTGTTCGTCTGCTGCGATGCGGTACTTCGATGGACTTAAGGTTATTTGCACACCTGCGTGGCGACCGGTCAAAACACGAAGCTGTTTCATGATTTGCGAACCTCTCAGGGGTTGGAGTGGCGGTTTGCGTACTGCACGCCACGTTCCTGGTCTGCAGCAGCCCCTTCACCCTGCAAATCCGCCGCAGAAATGCGGGTGGACATCAGGTTCATGGACCACTTCAGACGCGAAGATTCGGGGGCAGGAACAGGCACTGGCACAGGCACTGCCTCAAGCACCGGCGCAGGGGTGACCGCACCCACGTTGACAGGGGCTGGCGCAGAGCGACTGCCCACCACCTTGGGCGTGATGAGGAACATGCGTTCGGTGCGCATGCTGGTCTTGCCATTCCAGCGGAACAGCCCCCCCACCAACGGCACGTTGCGCAGGCCCGGCACACCGGATTCCTGCTCGGTCTGCGCCTCCACCATCAGGCCGCCAATGAGCAGGCTCTCGCCCTCGCGCACATGGGCCTCGGTGCGGATTTCGGTCTTCTTGACCACCGGCACCTGGTCCACCGAGCTGGCCTCAAAGTTGCCGTCCTCGATGTAGAGGGACAGCTTGATCTGGTTGCCCCCCTCATCGGCGATCACCTGGGGTGTGACCTGCATCAGCGTGCCCGCTTCGATCTGAAACAGGCGCGCGTCGAGGTTGCCCGCCACACGCACCGTGGCCACCCGCTTTTCCTTCATCATGGCGGGTCGGTTGGCCACGCCCAGCACGGACGGCTTGGACACCACCCGGGCCTTGCCTTCGCCTTGCAAGGCGTTGATGCGCATCAGCAGTTGGCGCCCGGCATCGGCCACCACGGTGCCGATGGTGTAGGTGCCCGTGCTGGTGAGCCCGGAACCGCCCCCCGACTGCGGTGCGGCACCGCCCGGCGAGGTCATGGAGAACGAGCCCTTGGAGCCTTGCAACGACCAGTCAATGCCGAGCGAGCGGGCGTTGTCCTCACTCACGTCGATGATCATGGCCTCCAGCTCCACCAGCACGGGTTTCTGGTCAAGGCGCTGGATCAGCGCCTCGTACTCTCGCATGCGGTGGGCTCGGCCCTGGACGATGACGGAGTTGGTGCCCTCATCAGCCTCGAAGGCCGGCTGGTCTTCTTCGAAATTGACCGGGCTGCGCAGGGTGCGTGTGCTGGGCGGCGTTCCCGACTTGTCGGGCGTCGGCATGCCCTCCTGGGACACCGCAGGCAGGTCCGGCATCATCTTGCCGCTGCCGTACAGCGACTGCATGGACTTGATCTTCTGGCTCACGGGCCGGGAGCCCTGCGACTCTCCGGCCCCCGCCTCGGTCCCCGTGCGGGCGTACAGCCCCCGCAGGATGGACGCGATGCCGGGCAGGTTCACGTCGCCCAGGCCGCGGTCTCCCGCGGACGCAAAACGCAGCGGGAACACACGCACCACGCGCTCGTTGCCTTCGGTGGCACCCTGGTCCAGCGATTCCAGCGCCTGCGCCACCAGTTCCACATGGCGCGGCGGCCCGTAGACCAGCAGCGTGTGCTGCGCGTCGTCAAACCGCAGCGCAAACCGCTTGTCCCCCAGGCCCAGCGACTCCAGCAGACCCAACACCTCTTCCCGGCTGTAACCCTTGAGGCGGAACAGGCGGCTCTGGATGGCGCTGGGCGGATAGAAGTACAGGGCCGTGCCGTCGTGGTACCACAGCACGCCGTAGGCCTTGGAGATGGCGTTGAGGAAGCCCTCGGCGGTGGTGTCAAAGCTGGCGCTGACCACCCCTTCCACCCCATCACCGATCACGACGGGCAAGCCCTGGCTGGCCGCAAAGTCTTGCAGCACGTCGGCCAGACGCTTGCTTTCCGCACGGTAGACAAAACGCTTGGCCCCCAGACCGCGCGGCGCGGTGGCGGCCACTCGGTCGGGTGTGTTGGCCTGGCGTGACGCCCGGACCGGCTCCGCGGCCTGGCAGCACGCGGCCACAGCCAGACAGGCGGCCACCAGCGTCCGCTGGCGAAGGGTGAATGCCGTGCGCATCACAGCGGCTCCGCGTCCGGATCGTCCTCGTCGGGCTCTTCTTCCTTGAAGAAGTTCTCCATGGCCTCTTTCATCATGCCCTGCCCGGCTTGGAGGGTGTTGGCGGCAAACTGCCCCAGCACCTTCTTCAAATCGCCACCGCCGGCGCCGGAGCTGCCGCCGACGTCGCCCAGGCCACCCGCGCCGGATGAGGGCAGGGTTTGCGACGGGGACAGGCTGCCTCCGCCGGGTTGGTTCATCGCCGAGGTGATGAAGTCAAACAGCTGCTGCGGCGACATGCCGTAGCTGCTGGCCAACTGATTGAGCAGTTGCGAGAACGTGTCTGCATCGCTGCTCTGCGGTTGCGGGGATGGCGTGAAGCCCACGGGGCTCGCGCCGGTGACGGACATGGACATGGTCAGGTCCTCCAGGAGTTGATGACCGCCTAAGGGTAGGAAGCCCCACCCGAATGCCGGTCCACCAAGGCGAAGCGGCGTGCGTCACTGCGAAGCTTTCGCCCCGAGCGACGGCGTTCCTGTTTTGCGCTTCGCATGCCTGCGCCTGGCTTCGCTTCATGCCGTGTGGGAAGAAGGGGCCTTTGCCAACATGCCTGCCATGCGCAAACAGACAGCCCATCACGGGGTTTGCGCAAAGGGTCTTTGATCGGCCGCCACGCGGTCACCACTCACAGGAGCATTTCCATGCAAGCAGCCCCCTCCATCGCCGGTTACGTCGACCTCTTTTCTTCGCTGCAATCGGTGCAAGCCACGGTCCAGGTGCAGATCGAACGGTTTCAACAGCTGATGGCCGACATCAAGGTCATCGCCGTCGCCCACCCGGACGAAGAGGGTGCTCGCGCCGTGGGCAACGTGGCGCTGAAGCTGCACCGGGCCCATGCGCTGCTGTACGGCGGTGCCCAGGCCATCCCGTCCGCCCCGACCGCTGCGGCCACCAACGCGCCTGCGGGTGAGGAGCTGGACCTGCAAAACGCCATCAACGAGTTCTCCACGCTGCTGTCCAACAGCCAGGGCACCTCACGCGAGGTGACGGAACTGCTGGACGCGGCCGAGCAAGAGCTGGCACCGCTGCGCGTCACCGCCAACTGACCGCACCCCGTGATACCGCGTCGCCCATGGCTGTGGGCCGCCGCCATGGCGGCGCTGTACACGTTCCCCAGCGAGGCCGCGCTGCGCTACCGCTGCGAAATGCCCGACGGCAGTGAACGTGTGGCCCAGTTGGACCTGTCGGTGCGGTTTGGCGGCGCAGTGCGCCAGTGCACCGCGTTTGAAACCCCCGACCCCGAGGCGGCCCCCGCCGTGTTGCGTCCCGATGGACTCTTGCCCGGCATGGAAGACAGGCCTCCTCCCTCGCCCCCGCGGTCTGCGCCGCGCGTCTTCCCCCTCACCCCGCCCTTGCCCGTCCCCGCCCCGGTGGAGCTGGCCCACTTGCAGTGGTGGCCCATGGTGACGGCGGCCAGTGTCCGCCAGGGTCTGGACCCTCGGCTGGTGGGCGCGGTCATGCACGTGGAGTCGGCGGCGCAGCCGCATGCACGCTCCCCCAAGGGGGCCTTGGGGCTGATGCAGATCATGCCCGCCACCGGGGCGCGTTACGGGGTGGACACACCGCAGGATCTGCTGGACCCCGCCACCAACATCGAGGTGGGCACACGCTATCTGCGCGACCTGCATCAGCAGTTCGATGGCCAGGTGGAACTCGTGCTGGCGGCCTACAACGCCGGAGAAGGGGCCGTCAAACGGCACGGCAACCGCATTCCCCCGTACCGCGAAACGCAAGACTACGTTCGCAAAATTTTGCGGTTGTACGCGGGGCGCTGATCAAGCCCAATGCATCAGAGGCCGGGCCGTCGGGAATGTGGATGCCGGGGGAATGAGAAATTGGGGCCATTGACCCAGCTGTGAAAGCTGGTTGTTCTCTGAAGGCATGACTTTGAAGACCGTGGGCCATGTGAAACCCACGTCAGTCATTGATTTTGGTGCGGCTGGCGGGGATCGAACCCACGACCCTTGGCTTCGGAGGCCAATACTCTATCCACTGAGCTACAGCCGCGTGGTGTGTTGCACACGCGAACCCAGGAGTTTACCCGACGCGGTGGGCCTGAACCAGGCACTGCTGAAAGAGGCGCGTGGTGCGGTCCGGCT
Source organism: Hydrogenophaga soli (assembly GCF_054777695.1). Classification (NCBI taxonomy): domain Bacteria; kingdom Pseudomonadati; phylum Pseudomonadota; class Betaproteobacteria; order Burkholderiales; family Comamonadaceae; genus Hydrogenophaga; species Hydrogenophaga soli. Next base: position 12,294 of record NZ_BAAHAK010000008.1, read on the forward strand.
CGGGCGAGCGGCGGGCAATGGCCGAAAAGCGGCAGGGGTAGCGAAATTCGTCGGGGCGCACCGCCCGCATCTGGCCCGCAGCCACAAAACCCTGTGCGTAGTGGTCGGGCAAAAAGCCCAGGAAGTCGCCCGACAGCACGAAGGTGGCCACCGATTCCTGGTCATAGGCCGTGGCGGTGCGCTGCAGGCGCTCGCGGTGGCTCACCTCCATGTTGGGGGAGTGGTAGCCCAGCCCGGCAAAGGCGTGCTGGCGCACCTCGGCCCAGCCCAGCGCCGCATCGTCCACCGCAAACAGCGCATGGCCCGCGCCGGCGTACAGCAGCATGGTTTCGCCAAACAGGTCGTCGTACATCAGCCGATCGCTGCGGCGATGCTCGGGAATGATGCCCAGGTGGAACTGCCCCTCCATCACCCCGCGCTCGATGGCCTGGATGGGCGCCACATGCAGGTTGAGCACCACCTCGGGGGCCTGGCGGCGAAACAGCGCCACCGCCTGCGCAATGTGGGCCTGCGGGTTGCTGGCCGTCTTGTCGAACACCGCCACATGGATGGCCCCGCCCAGGCGCTGGTGCAGCTCGTCCACGCTGGCCCGAAAACTCTGCGTGGCCGCCAGCAGCTGGCGGGTTTCGGCGTGGATGCGCTCGCCCTCGGGCGTGAGGGCAAAGCCCCCCCGGCCCCGGCGGCACAGCGTGAGGCCCAGGCGGGTTTCCAGGTCTTTGACGTGGCGGCTGATGGTGGAGGTGCTGATGTTCAGCTCCAGCTCGGCGGCGGTCATGCCGCCACAGTCGGCCACGGCCTGGAACACGCGCAGCAGGCGCAAATCGGCATCGCTGATCTGGCCCAGCACGGCGCGACGCGGCGAGCGGGGGGCTACGGCAGGGTGGGGTGAGGCGGGCTGGGGCATGGCAGGCATTGAAACTTGCAGATCCATGCAAGTGAATCTGTATTGATTTCACTTTACCGCATGCAAGTGCCCTTCCCACAATGCAACGCATGCCCGCCCTGCGCGTAACGCCTGGGCCCCGGGCTTTTCCCTGTTCCGCCCCCACCGCTTTTGGAGCCCCTCCATGGACATGACCGACCGCCAGCACCTGGCCACCCTGACGCCCGACGGCAAGCCCCGCACCGACGCCGAATGGCTGGCCGCGCACTGGATGCCCTTCACCGGCAACCGCAACTTCAAGGCCAACCCCCGCATGATCGTGGGCGCCAAGGGGGCCTACCTGACGGACGCCGACGGCAAGCAGGTGTTTGACGGCCTCTCCGGCCTGTGGACCTGCGGCCTGGGCCATGGCCGCGAGGACATCAGCCGCGCGGTGGCGCAGCAGGTGGCCACACTGGACTATTCGCCCGCCTTCCAGTTCGGGCACCCGCTGTCGTTCGAGCTGGCCAACAAGATCGTGGAGCGCATGCCCGCGGGACTCAACCGCGTGTTCTTCACCGGCTCGGGTTCTGAATCGGCCGACACCTCGCTCAAGCTGGCCCGGGCCTACTGGCGTGCCAAGGGCCAGGCCAGCAAGACGCGGCTGATCGGGCGCGTCAAGGGCTACCACGGCGTGAACTTTGGCGGCATTTCGGTGGGCGGCATCGTGGGCAACCGCAAGGTCTACGGCCAAGGCATCGACGCCGACCACCTGCCCCACACCCAGCCGCCCATGGGCAGCTTCTTCAAGGGCATGCCCCCTGCCGAAGCGCAGGCCAGCGGCTACCGGGGCGCGGCCCTGGCCGACGAGCTGCTGGACCTGATTGCCCTGCACGACGCCAGCAACATCGCCGCCGTGATCGTGGAGCCCATGTCCGGCTCGGCGGGGGTGGTCATCCCGCCCCAGGGCTACCTGAAGCGCCTGCGCGACATCTGCACCGCCCACAACATCCTGCTGATTTTTGACGAGGTCATCACCGGCTTTGGCCGCATGGGCGCCTGGACCGGGGCCGAGGCCTTTGGCGTGACGCCCGACATCCTGAACTTTGCCAAGCAGGTCACCAACGGCGCGCAGCCGCTGGGCGGCGTGGTGGCCACCCAGGAGATTTACGACACCTTCATGGCCACCGGCGGCCCCGACTACATGCTGGAGTTCGCCCACGGCTACACCTACAGCGCCCACCCCGTGGCCTGCGCCGCCGGTGTGGCCGCCATGGACCTGCTGGCCCGCGAGAACGCCCCGCAGCGCGTGGCCGAGCTGGCCCCACATTTCGAGAAAGCCGTGCACAGCCTGCAAGGGGCCAAACACGTGCTGGACATCCGCAACTACGGGCTGGCCGCGGGCTTCACCATCGCCCCCGCACCCGGCGAACCCGCCAAGCGCCCCTACGAAGTGGCCATGGCCATGCTGGCCAAGGGCTACTACGTGCGCTACGGCGGCGACACCATCCAGTTGGCCCCGCCCTTCATCAGCACCCCGGCGCAAATCGACAGCCTGCTGGCGGCCCTGGGCGACACGCTGCAAGAAACTGCATGATTTTTTGGACTCTAGCGCTTTATTTGTAAGCGCAAGCAGCTATCAAAACAGGACTGATTTGTGCACATCGCCATCCTGACGTTCGACGGCTTCAACGAGCTGGATTCGCTCATCGCCTACGGCCTGCTGGGCCGCGTGCGCCTGCTGGGCGATGCCAACTGGCGCGTGAGCATTGCCAGCCCCACGCCCCGCGTCACCTCCATGAACGGGCTGACGCTGGACGCCCACATCGGCCTGGCCGAAGCCTGCACCGCCGACGCCGTGCTGGTGGGCAGTGGCATGAAGACGCGCGACGTGGCCGCCAACGCCGACCTCATGGCCCAGCTCCGGCTGGACCCGGCGCGGCAACTGGTGGGGGCGCAGTGCTCGGGCACCTTTTTGCTGGCCCAGTTGGGCCTGCTGGGCAGCCTGCCCGCGTGCACCGACAACACCAGCAAGCCCTGGGTGCTGGCGGCGGGGGTGAACGTCAGCGCACAGCCCTTTGTGGCCCACGGCAACGTGGCCACCGCAGGCGGCTGCCTGTCGGCCCAGTACCTCAGCGCCTGGGTGCTGGCCCGGCTGAAAGGCGAAGCCACTGCCCGCGAGGTGCTGCACTACTTTGCCCCCGTGGGCGAGAAAGACCTGTTTGTGGACCGCGCCATGGGTCACATCACGCCCACGCTGCCCGCCCGGGCCACGCCCACCCCCGTTCCTGATATCGCCTGATTCATTAACCATTTTAGCCCCTGGCGCTTTATTCATAAGCGCAAGCAGCTATCAAAAACAGAGAGACTCACCGCATGACCACCATTCAGCACCTCATCAACGGCCAGATCGTTTCCGGCGGCAGCCGCACCCAGCCCGTGTTCAACCCCGCCACCGGCGCCAGCAGCAAGCAGGTGCAGTTGGCCGACAAGGCCACGGTGCAGCAGGCCATTGCCAACGCCGAAGCCGCCTTCCCCGCCTGGCGCAACACCCCGCCGCTCAAGCGCGCCCGGGTGATGAGCAAGCTCAAGGAACTGCTGGAAGCCAATGCCCAGCAGATTTGCGCCCTCATCACCGACGAGCACGGCAAGGTGCTGGCCGACAGCCTGGGCGAGTTGCAACGCGGCATCGAAAACGTGGAATACGCCAGCTACGCGCCCGAGCTGCTCAAGGGTGAACACAGCCGCAACGTGGGCCCCGGCATCGACAGCTGGAGCGAGTTCCAGCCCCTGGGCGTGACGGCGGGCATCACCCCCTTCAACTTCCCCGCCATGGTGCCGCTGTGGATGTGGCCCATGGCCGTGGCCTGCGGCAACACCTTTGTGCTCAAGCCCTCCGAGCGCGACCCGTCCAGCGCCATGCTGATTGCCGAACTGGCCCTGGCCGCCGGTCTGCCCCCCGGCGTGCTCAACGTGGTCAACGGCGACAAGGAAGCCGTGGACACGCTGCTGACCGACCCGCGCGTCAAGGCCGTGAGCTTCGTGGGCTCCACCCCCATTGCCGAATACATCTACGCCACCGGCACCGCCCACGGCAAGCGTGTGCAGGCCCTGGGCGGCGCCAAGAACCACGCCGTGGTGATGCCCGATGCCGACATCGGCAACGCCGTCAACGCGCTGATGGGTGCCGCCTTTGGCAGCTGTGGTGAACGCTGCATGGCCGTGCCCCTGGCCGTGTGTGTGGGCGACGACACCGCCAACCAGGTGGTGGAGGCGCTGAAGGTCGAAATCGCCAAGATGAAGGTCGGCCCCGGCACCGACGCTGCCTGCGACATGGGCCCGCTGGTCACCCAGCCCCACTTCGAGAAGGTGAAGGGTTATGTGGACCAGGGCGTGAAGGAAGGTGCCACCCTGGTGGTGGATGGCCGCGGCCTCAAGGTGCCCGGCCATGAAGACGGCTACTACCTGGGCCCCTGCCTGTTCGACCACGTCAAGCCCGGCATGGTGACGTACCAGGAAGAAATCTTCGGCCCCGTGCTGGGCGTGGTGCGTGTGCAAAGCCTGCAAGAGGCCATGGCCATGATCGACGCGCACGAGTACGGCAACGGCACCTGCATCTTCACCCGCGACGGCGAGGCCGCCCGCTACTTCACCGACCACATCCAGGTGGGCATGGTGGGCGTGAACGTGCCGCTGCCCGTGCCCGTGGCCTACCACTCGTTCGGCGGCTGGAAGCGCAGCCTGTTCGGCGACCTGCACGCCTACGGCCCCGACGCCGTGCGCTTCTACACCAAGCGCAAGACCATCACCCAGCGCTGGCCCAGCGCCGGGGTGCGCGAAGGCACGGTGTTCAGCTTCCCCAGCAGCCGCTGACCCGCGGGCCACGGGCGCAAAACCCACGCGGGCGGCCAATCTGTCACGGCAGCCGCCCCCGGGGTGTTCATGCCGCGGGGGGCTTGATGCATGATGGCGGCTCTTGTCCGAGCCCCTCTCACCATGACTTTCTTTCGACTCTTTCCCGCGCTGTGCCTGAGTGCCTGCCTGACCGCCGGGCTCACCGCTTGCGGCGGTGGTTACGAAGGCACGCCCAACCCCATCGACACCAGCGCCAGCGCCTTGCGGGTGGCGGGCGCCGCCTCGCTCACCCTGGTGCCCTCCGAGCTGTCCCGCCTGGACGTGACCGGCGGCACCCGCCCCTACAGCGCCGCCAGCAGCAACAGCGCGGTGGCCCTGGCCTCGGTGGCCGACGGCACCCTCAGCATTGCCGCGGTGCGAGGGGACACCACCCCGGTCAACGTGACCGTGACCGACGCCAAGGGCGCCAAGGCCACGGTCAGCGTCACCGTGACCAACAGCCCGCAGCAGGGCAGCTTCAGCATCAGCGCACGCGACATTGCCCTGCAACCCGGCGCCACCCGCACGCTGACCCTCAGCGGCGGCACCGCCCCGTTCAGCACCACCTCGCTCAGCCCCGGCATTGCCACCGCCTCGGTCAGCGGCACCAGCCTGACCATCACCGGCGTGTCGGAAGGCAGCAACGCCGAAATCCGCGTGATCGACAGCAAAGGCGTGACCCAATCGGTGCTGGTCACCGTGGCCGCGCCCATCCCGTCGGCATCGGGGCTGGCCTTCACCGTCAACATGCCCGCCAACCTGGCGCTGCGCCCCCGCAACAGCGTGACCTACACGCTGGGCGGAGGCACGCCGCCGTACAGCGTGGCCTCCAGCAACACGGCCATCGTCAACCCCACGGTGCGCGGTGCGGCGCTCATCCTGGCCACCGGCTTGGCGGGCAACGCTACCGTCACGCTCACCGATGCGGTCGGGGCCACGCTCACCCAACGGGTGTACGTGCAGACCACCTCGGCCCCGCTGGCGCTGACCCAGACCGCCGTGACGGGCACCCAGTTCACCACCGCCGACATCGGCATCACCGGCGGCATGCCGCCTTACAGCGTGGTGGCCACCAACGCCACCGCGGCGGTGGCCAGTGGGGTGCTGGTCAGTGGCGATGTGCTGCGCATCAGCCTGCAGGAGGTGGGCGGGCCCGCCTCGGTGTCGGTGCGCGACTCGGAAGGGGCCACGGCCACGGTGTCGGTCGCGGTGACGGCGGTGCTGTCCCGCATGTCGGTCTCGCCCACGGCCCTCACCATTTCGGAGCGGCTGGCGGCGGGCACGGCCATTCCGGTGCGCATCATCGGGGGCAAGGCCCCTTACCTGGTGTTCATCAGCCGCCCCAACCTGCTCACCGCCACCGTCAGCGGCGATGTGCTCACCCTCACCCCGCCCGTCACCCCGTGTGTGGACGGGGCCACGCAGGTGTTTGTCACGGTGATCGACGCCACCGGGGCCACCGCCACCATGCAGATCACGGTGGCCGACAACGGTGCATGCGGCACCTGAGTAATTTGATAAATTGAAAATTGCGCTTGTTTCATTTTTATCAAATAGGTAGAATCCCGGGCAACATTCAGACAAAGGCACACCCGCACGAAAGGCGGGGTCGCAAAGCCACCGGCCTTCGCCCTCCTGGGGCATGGCAGCGGGGTTGCCCCACCAGGCCCTGCCGCCTCCACGGCACCAGGGCCTGACGCAATCCCTGTGGTCTTGAGGCTCCTTCCGGCGCACATCGGGTCCCGATGTCCCACCTGGAGCCTCTTGATGACCGCAGTCCCCTCTCCCGCCTTCCGTCGGCCCGGCACCCCCGCCCTGCAGCGGCTGACCACGGTCTCCCTGGCCTGCCTGCTGGTGGCATGCGGCGGTGGTGGCGACACCCCCTCCAGCGTGACCCCGGCGGCGGAAATCGCCACGGCCACCACCACGTTGACCGTGGGCCACGACGGTGCCGAGCTGTCCGACACCGTGGCGCGGCCCACCTTCCACCTGGCACCGGTGCTGCTGGACGAGCCCAGTGATGTGGATGCCCTCAACCCCGGGCAGTCGGCCCACGAGCAGGCGCATGCCCAGCACATCCCCGCGGTCAACCGCAACCTGTCCACCGAGCAACTCACCCCCCAGCGCCTGCGCGACGCGGCCCAGAACCCCTTGGGCGGTGTGCAATGGCTGGACACCCCCGAGCGTGAAACCGCCCAGGCCGCCGGCACCCCGGTGGTGACCTACACCCCGGCCCAGGTGCGTGCGGCCTATGGCTTCCCGACCCTGCCTGCGTCCACCACCGGGCTGACCGCAGCGCAGGCTGCCGACCTGGGGGCGGGGCAGACCATCTACGTCATCGGGGCGAAGCACAACCCCAACATTGCCGCGGAGCTGGCGGCGTTCAACCAGAAGTTCGGGCTGCCCACCTGCACCACCAAGGCCATTGCCGCCAATGCCACCCTGCCTTTGGCGGCAGCCAATGCCAAGGCGTGTGAGGTGTCGGTGGTGTTCAGCACCCCCACCGGGGGCATGACCACCGTGGCCCCGGCCTACGACTCGGGCTGGGCCACCGAAATGGCGCTGGACGTGCAATGGGCCCACGCCACCGCCCCGCTGGCGCGGCTGGTGGTGGTGGAGGCGGCCGACCCCAGCCTCAACGCGCTGTTGGGTGCCATCAAACTGGCCAACGCCATGGGGCCGGGCATCGTGTCCATGAGCCTGGGGGCCAATGAGGGCAGCTGGACGTCCTCTGTGGAATCGGTGTTCACGGGCAACAACATGACTTACCTGGCCGCCACGGGCGATTCGGGCGCAGGCGTGTCCTGGCCCGCCGTGTCGCCCAAGGTGCTGGCTGTCAGCGGCACCTCGCTCACCTACAGCAGCGGCACACCCCGCAGCGAGGTGGTGTGGAGCGGCACCGGCGGCGGCGTTTCCGCCTACACGGCAGTGCCGTCGTACCAGACCAGCGCCGTGCCGGGCATGGGCAGCCTCAGCAAGCGGGCGGTGGCCGACGTGGCCTTCAACGCCAACCCGTCCACAGGGCAGTACGTGGCCGTGATGACGCCGGGCAGCAGCACCGTCAACTGGGTCAGCGCCGGGGGCACCAGCCTGTCCACCCCACAGTGGGCCGGCATCCTGGCCGTGACCCACGCCAAACGTGCCGCCGCAGGCAAGGCCGCGTTGGGCGCACCGCACAGCCCGCTGTACGGCCAGATTTCCACCGCCCCCACCACCTACGCCGCTGCGTTCAAGGACATCACCCAGGGCAGCAACGGCGCCTGCGCCACCTGCGTGGGCAAAACCGCCTACGACACCCCCACCGGCCTGGGCACACCCAACGTGTCGGCCCTGGTGTCCACGTTGTCGGGCGTGACGGTGGCCGTGCCTGCGCCCGTGGTCACCGCTGCCACCGTGACTGGCACCGCTGGCACGGCACTCACCTTCACCGCATCGGTCACCGCCGCCAACCCCGTGACCTACACCCTGAGCGGCGCACCGTCGGGCATGGGCGTGGCCTCCACGGGTGTGGTCAGCTGGGCCAGCCCCGTGGCGGGCACCTACGCCGTGACCCTCACCGCCAAGGACACCGTCACCGGCCAGAGCGGGCAGGGCGTGTACACCGTGAAGGTCAACCCCGCCGCCGCCCCGGTGGGGGCCGACACCACCGTCTCCGGCAAGCCCGGCGTGGGCTTGAACTTCACCGCCGCGTTCAAGTCGGCCAACGCCATGACCTTCAGCATGACCGGCGCGCCCAAAGGCATGACGATCCACAGCACCACCGGCGTGGTCAGCTGGCCCAGCCCGGTTGTGGGCACCCACACGCTCAAAATCAGTGCAAAGGACACCAAAACGGGGCTCACCGGCACCGCCACCTACACCGTCAAGATCCAGACGGCCACCACCCCAGGGCCTGTGATTGCGGTCACCCCCATCACCGGCGTGGCGGGCAAGGCGGTCAGCGGCACCATCACCATCACCGACCCCGGGGCCCTGGCCTACCAGATCTCCATCACCGGCATTCCGCTGGGCATGACCTTCTCGGTCAACGGCCCCACCATCACGGCCTCCTGGGCCAAGCCGGTGGCCGGCTCGTACATCCTGGCCATCACCGTGGTGGACAACCTGGGGCTGACGGCCAAGGCGTCTTTGCCCATCACCATTTCCAAGTGAGCTGAGTTTTTCCTCCAGCGCCTACCAGGGCTTTGGGGGCTGACCTGCGGGTCAGCCCCCTTTTCTTTTGGCACAGGTGTTGCTAGTCTGTTTGCATGTTGACCAAACGGTCAACATGCAAACATTCCAGGAGCCCCACCCGTGTCCACCCCTTCCTCGTCCGATGTGCGCGCTGGCCGACTGAGCGCCCCCCTCAGCCCCGAGGCCTGTGCCGCGGGCTTTGCCGCGGCCGCCACGCCCCCCCTTACCGCCTCCGAAGCCCTGCTGGAAGCCGAGCGCTGCCTGTACTGCTTTGACGCCCCTTGCGCCGACGCCTGCCCCACGGGCATCGACATCCCCTCGTTCATCCGCCGCATTGCCGAGGGCAACGAACGGGGTGCGGCCCGCCAGATCCTGGAAGCCAACCCCCTGGGCGGCCTGTGCGCCCGCGTGTGCCCCACCGAAGACCTGTGCGAAAAGGTCTGTGTCCGCAACACCCAGACTGGCGTGCCCGTGGCCATTGGCCGCCTGCAACGCCACGCCACCGACGCGCTGATGGCCAGCAGCCGCCCGCAGCTGTTCACCCGCGCCGCACCCACGGGCAAACGCGTGGCCGTGCTGGGGGCCGGGCCTGCCGGGTTGGCTTGCGCCCACACCCTGGCCCGCCACGGGCACGAGGTGACGGTGTTCGACGCCCGCGCCAAGGGCGGCGGCCTGAACGAATACGGTCTGGCCAGTTACAAGGTGGCCGACGACTACGCGCAGCGCGAGCTGAAGTGGCTGCTGGACATTGGCGGCATCACCCTGCAAACCGGTCACGCCGTGACCAGCGCCGCCGAACTGCACGCCCTGAAGCAGGGCTTTGACGCCCTGTTCCTGGGCGTGGGCCTGGCCAGCACCCACCAACTGGGCGTTCCGGGCGAAACGCTGGCGGGCGTGCAGGACGCGGTGGACTTCATCGCCACCCTGCGCCAGGCCGCCGACAAGTCCACCGTGCGCGTGGGCCAACGGGTGGTGGTGATTGGTGGCGGCATGACCGCCGTGGACGCCGCCGTGCAAAGCAAGCTGCTGGGGGCCGAGTCGGTCACGCTGGTGTACCGGCGCGGGCAGGCCAGCATGTCGGCCTCCAAGGACGAGCAGGACTGGGCGCTGAAACACGGCGTGGTCATCCAGCACTGGCTGGCCCCGACCGAGCTGACCGGGGCCGACGGCGCGGTGACCGGGGTGCGCTTCGCCCGCCAGCACATCAGCGGCGGCAAGCTGACCCCCACGGGCGACACGGTGGAGCTGCCCGCCGACCTGGTGCTGAAGGCCATTGGCCAGACCCTGGGCAACGCCTGGCTGGCCGACACCGGCCTGGCCCTGACCGAGGGCCGCCTGGCCACCGACGACGATGGCCGCACCAGCCTGCCGGGCGTGTGGGCCGGAGGCGACTGCCGCGCTGGCGGGCTGGACCTGACGGTGGAAGCCGTGGAACACGGCAAACGCGCCGCCCTGGCCATGCACCAGGCGCTGACCGCCTGAGCGTGCGGCCCGGAAAACTTCAAGCATTTTTGGCACCCAGCGCTTATTTAGAAAGCGCAAGCAGCTACACATTTCGGAGCAAGCACCATGGCTGACCTGAGCACCAACTTCGTGGGCATCCACAGCCCCAACCCCTTCTGGCTGGCCAGCGCGCCGCCCACCGACAAGGCCTACAACGTCAACCGCGCCTTCGAGGCGGGCTGGGGCGGTGTGGTCTGGAAAACCCTGGGCGAGGCCGGGCCGCCGGTGGTCAACGTGCACGGCCCGCGCTACGGCGCGCTGCTGTCCAACGACCGGCGGCTGCTGGGCTTCAACAACATCGAGCTCATCACCGACCGCGACCTGGAAACCAACTTGCGCGAAATTGCCGAGGTCAAACGCCTGTGGCCCGACCGTGCGCTGGTGGTCTCCCTCATGGTGCCCTGCAACGAAGACGCCTGGAAAGCCATCCTCCCCCGCGTGGAAGACACCGGCTGCGACGGCATCGAACTCAACTTCGGCTGCCCCCACGGCATGAGCGAGCGCGGCATGGGCGCCGCCGTGGGCCAGGTGCCCGAGTACATCCAGATGGTGACGGCCTGGTGCAAGCAGTACAGCAAGCTGCCGGTCATCGTGAAGCTCACGCCCAACATCACCGACGTGCGTTACCCCGCCCGCGCCGCCAAGGCCGGTGGGGCCGATGCGGTCAGCCTCATCAACACCATCAACAGCATCGTGGGCGTGGACCCCTACAGCCTGACCATGGTGCCCAGCACCGGGGGCAAGGGCAGCCACGGCGGCTACTGCGGCCCGGCGGTCAAACCCATTGCGCTCAACATGGTGGCCGAAATCGCCCGCGACCCGCAAACCGCCGGGCTGCCCATCAGCGGCATTGGCGGCGTGGGCACCTGGCGCGACGCGCTGGACTTCATCGCCCTGGGCGCGGGCAACGTGCAGGTGTGCACCGCCGCCATGGTCTACGGCTTCAAGATCGTGCAGGACATGGCCAGCGGCCTGTCCGACTACATGGACGAGGTGGGCTTCAAGAGCGTGAGCGAGATCGTGGGCCGCGCCGTGCCCACCGTGAGCGACTGGCGCTACCTCAACCTGAACCACGTCAGCAAGGCGGTGATTGACCAGGACAAGTGCATCGAGTGCGGGCGCTGTCACATCGCCTGCGAGGACACCAGTCACCAGGCCATCACTTTCGAGAAAGATGGTGTGCGCCACTTCGAGGTGAAGGAAGAGGAATGCGTGGGCTGCAACCTGTGCGTCAACGTCTGCCCCGTGCCGGAGTGCATCACCATGCGCGACCTGGTGCCCGGCGAGGTGGATCAACGCACCGGCCAGCCCGTGAGCGCCACGCCCCTGAACTGGACGCAACACCCCAACAACCCCATGCGGGGCTAAAGTGATCCCCTCCATCCCCGCACCCTTTTCCAGGAGACCTTCATGAGCACCGTGCTGATTCAGGGCGGAACCGTGGTCAATGCCGACCGCGAATTCAAAGCCGACGTGTTGTGTGTGGACGGCCAGATCGTGGCCGTGGGCAGCGGGTTGGACGCCCAGACCCTGCCTTCTGGAGCCACCAAGCTGGACGCCAGCGGCCAGTACGTGCTGCCCGGCGGCATTGACCCGCACACGCACATGCAGCTGCCCTTCATGGGCACGGTCACCATGGACGACTTCTACAGCGGCACGGCGGCGGCCATGGCGGGCGGCACCACCACCATCATCGACTTCGTCATTCCCAACCCGCAGCAGCCGCTGATGGAGGCCTACCAGACCTGGCGTGGCTGGGCTGAAAAGGCGGCATCCGACTACACCTTCCACGTCGCCATCACCTGGTGGGACGAGAGCGTGAAGCGCGACATGGGCACCCTGGTGCAGGAAGAAGGCGTCAACAGCTTCAAGCACTTCATGGCCTACAAGAACGCCATCATGTGCGACGACGAAACGCTGGTGAACAGCTTCCGCCGCTGCCTGGAGCTGGGGGCCATGCCCACCGTGCACGCCGAAAACGGCGAACTGGTGTTTCTGCTGCAACAGGAAATGAAGAACCTGGGCGTGCTCGGCCCCGAGGGCCACCCCCTGAGCCGACCGCCCGCCGTGGAGGGCGAAGCCGCCCAGCGCGCCATTGCCATTGCCAACGTGCTCAACGTGCCCATTTACGTGGTGCACGTGTCGTGTGAAGAGGCCGCCAGTGCCATCGCCCGCGCCCGCGCCGCCGGGCAGCGCGTGTATGGCGAGGTGCTGGCCGGGCACCTGGTGGTGGACGACAGCGTGTACCGCCACGCCGACTTTGCCACCGCCGCCGCCCACGTCATGAGCCCGCCTTTCCGCGAAAAAACCCACCAGGAGGCGCTGTGGCGCGGCCTGCAATCGGGCAGCCTGCACACCACCGCCACCGACCACTGCACCTTCTGCGCCGAGCAAAAGGCCGCCGGACGGTTCGACTTCTCCAAAATCCCCAACGGCACCGGCGGCGTGGAAGAACGCATGCAGGTGCTGTGGGACGCGGGCGTCAACACCGGGCGCTTCACCCGCAGCGAGTTCGTGGCCATCACCTCGGCCAACGCCGCCAAGCTGTTCAACCTGTACCCGCGCAAAGGCTGCGTGGCCGTGGGGGCCGACGCCGACCTGGTGCTGTGGGACCCCGCCGCCACGCGCACGCTGTCGGTCAAGACCCAGCACAGCAAGGGCGACTTCAACATCTTCGAAGGCCGCACCGTCACCGGCGCGCCCAGCCACACCCTGAGCCAAGGCAAGCTGGTGTTTGCCAACGGCGACCTGCGGGCCGAGCGAGGCGCGGGCCGCTACATCAAACGCCCGGCCTTCACCGGGGCCACGGGCCAGGGCAGCCACTTTGAGTCGCTGGCCCGCAAGGCCAAGCTGGCCACCCCCACGCCGGTGGCACGTTGAATTCATTCAGGAGCATTTCATGAGCACCACGGCCCCGGCCTTCGACCTCTCCACCCTGCGCATCAACGGCGACCGCCTGTGGGCCAGCCTGATGGAGCTGGCCCAGATTGGCGCCACGCCCAAGGGCGGCGTCTGCCGACTCACGCTGACCGACCTGGACAAACAAGGCCGCGACCTGGTCACGCGCTGGGCGCGCGAGGCGGGCATGAGCGTCACGGTGGACAAGATCGGCAACGTCTTCATGCGCCGCCCCGGGCGCAACAACAGCCTGCCGCCCATCATGACCGGCAGCCACATCGACACCCAGCCCACGGGCGGCAAGTTCGACGGCAACTACGGCGTGCTGGCGGGCATGGAAGTGGTGCGCACGCTCAACGACCACAACATCGAGACAGAAGCGCCCATTGAAGTGGCGTTCTGGACCAACGAGGAAGGCAGCCGCTTTGTGCCGGTGATGATGGGCTCCGGCGTGTTCGCCAAGGCCTTCACGCTGGAGCACGCCTACGCCGCCCAGGACACCGAGGGCAAGACGGTGAAGGACGAGCTGGCCCGCATTGGCTACATCGGCACCGAAGAGCCGGGCGACCACCCCATTGGCGCCTACTTCGAAGCCCACATCGAACAAGGCCCGGTGCTGGAAGACGCCGACGTGACCATCGGCGTGGTGCAAGGGGTGCTGGGCATCCGCTGGTTCGACTGCACCGTGACCGGCATGGAAGCCCACGCCGGCCCCACCCCCATGCACCTGCGCAAAGACGCCATGCAGGTGGCCACCCGCCTCATGCAAGAAGTGGTGGCCGCCGCCCACCGCCACCCGCCGCACGGGCGCGGCACCGTGGGCATGGTGCATGTGTTTCCCAACAGCCGCAACGTGATCCCGGGCCGGGTGAAGTTCAGCATCGACCTGCGCAACAGCACCGACGCGCTGGTGGACACCATGGTGGACGAGGTGAAGGCCTACGCCAAGAAGCTGGAGGCGGAAACCGGCCTGGGCATCCAGATTGATTTGGTGTCCAGCTACCCGGCCCAGGGCTTCCACCCCGACTGCATCAACGCCGTGGAACGCGCCGCCCAGGCCCTGGGCTACAGCCACATGCCCGCGGTGTCAGGCGCGGGGCACGACGCGGTGTACACCGCCCGCCTAGCCCCCAGCGGCATGATCTTCATCCCCTGCAAGGACGGCATCAGCCACAACGAGATTGAAGACGCCAAGCCCGAGCATGTGGCGGCGGGTTGCAATGTGCTGCTGCGGGCGATGTTGGAGCGGGCGGGGTGAGAACGCGTCAGTCGCACTCCACCGGAATGAAGTTCATTGACTTGGGCGCACTGTGACTGCATCCCTTGACGCAGGCATAGAAAAGCCTCGGTGGAGTGCCGCATTCATCCGTTTCGTGACGTTTGACCACAAGGGTGTACCGGGTCCCAGCCAAAGGTGACGTCCCTGACCGCCGACAGCGGTTGGCCGGAGAACGGTCATGTGTGGGGTGTGGGGGTTTTGCCCCGGCTGCGCAGCGGGACGGCCGTGCGGTTCCCGCTGTATGCGAAGCCATGCCATGTGTTGCCATGGCCAACCCTCCCTGGTTGTTTTGTTGTTCATTTTGTATTCAGTTTTAGCCCTTGCGGCATGGTGCCCGCAAGTCCGCCAGCCCAGAAAGCCGCGAGCCGCACCTGCAAGAAGGTTGGGATGTCGCTCTGGTGCCTCCACGTGCATGTGCGGGCTCAAGCCCGCATCAAGGCCTCAATCTCGTCCGCCTCCACCGGCACGCCGCGGGTGATGAGTTCGCAGCCGTCGGGGGTGACGATGGCGTCGTCCTCGATGCGGATGCCGGTGTTCCAGAAGGCTTCGGGCACGCCGTTGGCGGGGCGCACGTACAGCCCGGGCTCGATGGTCAGCACCATGCCGGGGTGCAGGATGCGGCTGGGGCGGTTGACGATGGTTTCGCCGCTCAGCGGGTCGGTGCGGGTGCTGGTGTGGCCCACCTCGGTGGGCTCCACATAACTCCCGCAGTCGTGCACGTCCATGCCCAGCCAGTGGCCGGTCCGGTGCATGTAGAACTGGAAGTAATTGCGGTTGGCAATCACGTCGTCCACCGAGCCCACCTGATCGCGGTTCAGCAACCCCAGGTCCAGCAGGCCCTGGGCCAGCACCTTCACGGTGGCGTCGTGCGGGTCGTTGAAGCGGGCCCCGGCGCGGGTGGCGGCCACCGCGGCGTGCTGGCTGGCCAGCACCAGTTGGTACAGGTCGCGCTGCGGGCCGGTGAAGCGCCCATTGGCCGGGAAGGTGCGGGTGATGTCGCTGGCGTAGCCGTCCAGCTCACACCCAGCGTCGATCAGCACCAGTTCGCCAGGGCGGATGGGGGCGGCGTCGGCCCGGTAGTGCAGGATGCAGGCGTTGGCCCCGGCGGCCACGATGCTGCCGTAGGCGGTGTGCTGGCTGCCGTGGCGGCGGAATTCATGCAGCAGTTCGGCGTCCAGGTGGTATTCACGCACGTCCTGCCCGGCCCGCACCATGCGGGCACAGGTCTGCATGGCGCGCACATGGGCACCGGCACTGATGGTGGCGGCGCGGCGCATGGTGTCCTGTTCGTGGGCGTCTTTCACCAGGCGCATGTCGTCCAGCGGGCCGCACAGGTCGCGCTGGGTGTCGGGGCACAGGGCACCGTAGCGCACCCGGGCGCGCACCTTGTGCAGCCAGCCGTCCACCCGGCCTTCCAGCCCCGGGTGGGTGGCAAACGGGTACCAGACGGTGCGGCGGTTTTCCAGCAGCTTGGGCAGTTGGGTGTCCAGCTCGGTCACGGGCAGGGCGGCATCCACGCCCAGGGCGGCGGGCGCGGCGTCGGGGCCCAGGCGCAGGCCGTCCCAGATTTCGCGCTCCAGGTCCTTGGGCTGGCAGAACAGGGTGGTGTGCCCGGTGTTGGTGATGACCAGCCAGGCGTTGGGCTCGGCAAAGCCAGACAGGTAGAAAAAGTAGCTGTCGTGGCGGTACAGGTGGTCGTTGTCGCGGTTGCGGTTGCGCTCGGGCGCGGTGGGGATGAGGGCCACGCCGCCCTCGCCCAGCTGCGCGGCCAGCCGGGCGCGGCGTTCGGCGTACAGGGCTTGGGGGGTGTCGGCGGGGTGGAGGGCTGGGGCGTTCATGGCTGGCATGGTATCGCTGTGCGCCGGGGGCGGTGGCGAGCTTCCTAAAATCCACCCCAGGAGGAAAAGCACATGACCATCACCAACCTGGCGACCTTGCCACCCGAGTCTGCGGACATCAAGGCAGCCCAAATCATTCCCTTGGAATTCACCGGCAGCGGCAGCGAGTATTTCCGCATCTGGATCGTCAACACCCTGCTGGCGGCGCTGACGCTGGGGCTGTACCTGCCCTGGGCGCGGGTGCGCAAGCTGCGGTATGTGTACGGCAACACCCTGGTCGATGGCGAACCGCTCGACTTTCATGGCGACCCGCGCAAGATGTTTCGGGGGCATGTCCTCGTCTCCGGCTTGTTCCTGGCTTACCTGATGGCGGGCAACGCATCGCCACTGGCGGAGATGGTGGCGGCCTTGCTGCTGGGGGGGCTGTGGCCATGGTTGGTCAACCTGTCCATGCGGTTTCGCCTGCACCACACCAGCTGGCGGGGGCTGCGTTTTGCGTTCACGGGTCGCACAGCCGATGCCTATGCGGCCTTTGGGTCGTTGACGGTGTGGGGGGTGTTGTCTCTGGGCATTGTTGTCTATGTGGAAGCAGACCGGGAGATGGCGGGGTGGGCTCCCCGTGTCAGCCTGTGCGTTCTGGGTGTGGGGGCACTGCTGTTCCCCTGGCTGTGGCACCGCATCAAGACCTACCAGCAAGGCCATTGCGCCTACGGCACGCTGAAGCTGCGTTTCAAAGGAACGGTGGGGGCGTTTTACGGCGTGGCGCTGAAAGCCGCGGGCATCGCCTTGGCCGGGCTGCTGCTGGCCGCGCTGGTGTTCTGGCTGGAGCTGCGCCTGTCCACGGGGCAGACCACCACGGAAAAACTCTTCTCCAAAGAAGGCCCGGCGGTGGGGCTGGTGTTGCGCCTGATGCTGGAGGTGATGGTGATCACAGGCGGGTGTTACCTGTGGTCCCTGGCGTTCTACCGGGCGGCCATGCAGAACCTGGTGTGGTCGCACACCGGCAACCAGCTGCTGCGTTTCAAAAGCCGCCTGCGGGTGGCCGATGTGATGAAGCTCACCCTCAAGAACACCCTGCTGCTGGGCCTGACGCTGGGGCTGTACTGGCCCTTTGCCTACATCGCCATGACCCGCCTGCGCCTGCAGGCGGTGCGTGTGCACACCCGTTACCCGCTGGACATGCTGCAAGCCGAGGTGCAGGCAACCACGAACGAGACGGCGGGCGACGCCGCGGGTGAGCTGCTGGGGGCCGATCTTGGCCTATGAACCGGTGCCCCCTCGTGTGCTGGCCGAGTATTTCGACGGCCAGCAGGCCCGCGGCCACCTGGTGCTGCTGGAATGGACCGACGACGCCTTGTGCCTGCGCCTGCCCAGCCCGCCCCATGCCGTGCTTCGGCGCATTCCCCACGCGCAGGTGCAGTGGTCCGAGCCCGTGCGCCACGGCGTGCCGCAGGCGCATGTGGCGGGCGGCGGGTCGCTGCGGGCGCTGGAGGCGGCCCCGTGGCACGCCTGGCTGGCGCAGCATCGGCCCCACCCGGTGTCGTGGGTGGTGCGTGCCCAGCAAAGCTGGCGCGGTGTGGCCGTGGCCCTGGTGCTGTTGTTGGCGGTGGCGGCTGGGCTGTGGCGCTGGGGCATTCCACTGGCCACCCAAGCGGTGGTGCCCCTGGTGCCCGTGGCGTTGGAGCAGCGGCTGGGGGACGAGGCCCTGGCCTGGCTGGACCGGGACCTGATGAGGCCGTCCAAACTGTCCGGGGCGCACCGCCGCGGCATCGAGCAGAGCTTTGCCGCGTTGCTGAAGGACCGCCCGCACCCGGCCTACGTGCTGCATTTCCGCAGCAGCCGCATCGGACCCAACGCGTTTGCCCTGCCCGGCGGGGCGGTGGTGTTGACCGATGAGATGGTGGACATGATGGGCGTGGACGAGGATGTGGTGCTGGGCGTGCTGGCGCACGAACTGGGCCACCTGCACCACCGCCACGGCACCCAGCAGCTGGTGCAGGGCACTTTGCTGGCGGCCATCACCACCCTGGTGCTGGGGGACGTGAGCAGTTGGCTGGTCAGCGTGCCGGTGATGCTGGGGCAGGCGGGGTACTCCCGCGAGGCCGAGCGCGAGGCCGACGCTTACGCCGCCCGCACGCTGGCGGCGGGAGGCATTTCCCCCGCCGTGATGGAGCGCCTGTTCGACGCCCTGGCGGCCCGCCAACAGGCGACGGCGCCCAAGGCGAACACCCCCTCGCAGCAAGAGGCCATGGACGTGGCGCACACGCTGGGCATTGCCATCGCCTCGCACCCGGACGACGACGAGCGCCGCCGGTTTTTCCGCGAAGCGGCCCTCAGCCTGTCGCGTTGAGCTGGGCCAGCCGTTCCGGCGTGCCCACGTCGGTCCAGGGGCCGGTGTACAGCTCGGCGGTGACACGCCCGGCATCCATGGCCCGGCGCAGCAGCGGGGCCAGGGCCGCGTGCACGCCCTGCGGGTTTCCCGCGGGAATGTCGCACCAGGGCTGCGCGAACAGCCCCGCCCGGTACAGCCCGATGGTGCTGTAGGTGTGGCGGGGCGTGGTGGTGTCGCTGGCGGGCAGGTTCAGCGCCCGGCCATCGGGGGCCAGGCCAAAGTCGCCCCGGGGGTTGTGGGCGGGGTTGGGCACCAGCCACAGGTGGGCCAGCGCGGGGCTGGCGCGAAAACGCGCCACCGCCTCGGGGCTGAAGGCAAACCCGGGCACAAACACGTCGCTCGCCACCACCCAGAACACGTCGTCTGGCGGGCTGCCGTGTGGGGCATCCGGGGTGGAGGGACACAGCATGGGCAGGGCTCGGCCAATGCCGCCCGCGGTTTCCAGCGCCCCGCCAAAGTCGGCCTGCTCGTCGGACAGGTGCAGGTTGAACACGGGTGATTGCTCTGAATTTTGTAGCTTGTGGCGCTTTTCTTGAAAGCGGTAGGGCTCAAAAAAGCTTGAGATTTTCGGGGCCAGCCAGGCGGTGTTGACCACCAGCCGCCGCACGCCACTGCCCAGCAGTGCCTGCACATGCCACATCAGCAGTGGTTGGCCGCGCACGCTCAGCAGGGGCTTGGGGCAGGTGTCGGTGAGGGGGCGCATGCGTTCGCCGCGTCCGGCGGCCAGCAGCAGGGCGGCAGGGGGGGGCGGTGGCATGGTTGGCGGCGCGTCCTGGGCGGCTGGGGTGGCCAGGCCGCGGTGCAGGGCGTGGTCGTGCCGGTGGCGGGCTTGGAACAGGGCTGCCAGCCGGTCCATCAGGGTGCGGGCCTGGGCACTGTGGTCGCCGCCAAAGTTGCACACGTACACGTCCAGCGTCACCTGCGCACGTTCGGGCCAGGTGTGCAGGCAGACATGGCTTTCGGCCAGCAGCACGGTGGCGGTCACCCCGCCAGGGCCGTGTGGGGTGGCGGGGAAGGTGTGGCACAGCCGCGCCACCGCGGTCAGCCCGCAGTCGGTCACGGCCCGTTCCACGGCGTTGCCCAGGGCGTGGGCGTCGGTCAGCCAGTGCGGGGCACACTGGCACTGGTCCAAATCGGCGGTGAGGTGCAAACCTTGCATGGGTGGCAATGTTAAGCAGTGCGGCCCTCGGGGACGGCCGCGTTGCGTGGTGTCGCTTCGTGGGACACTTTGAGGCTCATTGGAGGAAATTGGCATGACAGGTGGATTTCGGTTTTTTGGCCCCGCACCGCGAGGCATGGCGCACACCCTGGTGTGGGGGGCGTCGTTCGCGCTGATGGCGGGGGCGGCTCAGGCGGCAGGGCCCGCGGCGGGCCTGTTGGTCACGTTGCGGCCGGGGGTGGTGGCGTTGGAGTCGGTGCCCGCCGCGCCCGTGGTGGCGCGTGAGGGGGCCCAGGCCCTGCGCGACCGCGAGCACGCCACTTGGCAGCGCAACCAGGCCCTTCGCGTGTCGCACCTGGCGGCGGTGGCCGCGCAGGCCGGGGTGCCGGTGCGTGCCTTGGGCTCGGCGGGACAGGCGTTGCGGGTGGACTTGGCCGACACCTCTCCCGCGGGCCTGGAGGCCGCCAGCCGCCGCCTGCGTTTGCACCCCGACGTGCTGGACGTGGTGCCCAACGAGCGTCTGCACCGGACCCAGGTCGCACCGGTCATTCCCAACGACACCCATTTCTCGCGCCAATGGCATTTGCAAAGCCCCGCCAGCTTTGCCGGGGCGCTCAACATGCCCCCGGCCTGGGCCAAGTGGACGGGGGCCAGCCACCCGGTCACCGTGGCGGTGGTCGATTCCGGCGTGCGCCCCAACCACCCCGATCTGGCGGCCAACCTGTTGCCAGGGCATGACTTTGTGAGCGAACTTCCCTACGCCAACGATGGTGATGGTCGTGATGCCGATGCCAGCGACCCCGGCGACTGGGTCAGCGCCGCCGAGGCCAGCACGGCCCTGTTTGAGGGCTGCGATGCCGAAAACAGCTCGTGGCATGGCACCGCCATTGCCGGGGAAATTGCCGCCGTCAGCCAGAACGCCACGGGGGTGGCCGGGGTCAACTGGGGGGCCAAGGTGGTGCCGGTGCGCGTGGCCGGCAAATGTGGCGCGGTGCTGAGCGACTTGCTGGATGGTGTGCGCTGGGCCGCGGGTCTGCCAGTGGCCGGGGCCCCCAGCAACCCCCATCCGGCGCGCATCATCAACCTCAGCTACGGGGGCAGTGGCGCGTGCAACTTCGCCTACCAGACCATGGTCAACGACGTTCGCAACGCCGGTGCGCTGCTGGTGGTGGCGGCGGGCAACGATGGCGGGCCGCTCACCCGCCCGGCCGACTGTTCAGGGGTGATGGCCGTGACCGCCGTGCGTGGGGACGGTGCCAAGGCCAGCTACGGCAACTACGGGACCCAGGTCGCCCTGGCCGCCCCGGGAGGCTCTGCGGTGCCCGGCACCGACTTCGGGTTGGCCGCCACCCTGGACAGTGGGGCGCAAGGTCCCGTGGCCCCGGCCTATGCGGAGGTGGCGGGCACCAGTTTCTCGGCCCCGCTGGTGGCGGGTGTGGCCAGCCTGGTGCTGGGCATCCAGCCCAACCTCAGTGTGTCGCAGCTGGAAGGTTTGCTCAAGGGCGCAGTGCGCCCGCACACCGTGCAGGCCACGCTGGCGCAGTGTTCGGCCACGACGCTGTCTCAGGGGGAGTGCAACTGCACCACGCAAACCTGCGGCGCGGGTTTGCTGGACGCCGACCTGGCGGTGACGGCGGCGCAGGCCATGGGATCTTCGTCAGGGGACGGCGCGGGTACGGGTTCGTCAGACACTCCGGGTGTCGCGGTGTCGGCCAGCGGCGGCGGCGGGGCCACCGGTTGGTGGTGGGGCGGCGCCTTGTGGCTGTGGCTGGCGGGGGTGGCCTGGGTGGGGCGCCGTCGCGCTCAGGGACAGGGCTGAAGCGGCTTGCCTTCCAGTCCCTCGTCGCCCAGGCGTTTGACGAGGGCCTGCACCTGCTCCTTCAGCCCCTCGTTGGCTTTGGGCCACTGCACGGTGGTCAGGAGGGTCTCAGGGCGCTCCTGCACCACCCTGGCTCCTTTCACGCCGGCCCGTGTCACGTCCTTCAGGGCGTGCTGGGCACGCTCCTCAGACGAGTAAGTGCCCATGGCCAAGCCCGGTTGCAAGGCCGGGGTGGTGACTTCGCGGAACTCCACCTTCAGCTCGCGCAGCTCGGCCTTTTTGGTGGCCATGATGTCGGGGCTGCTCAGCTTGCCGCTGTACACCAGCCAGCGTGCCGCCTGGGTGGAGTGCTTCAACACCCACCCCGAATTGGGCAGGGCGGATGCCAGCGCCGTGCGCAGCACGCCGTACTGTTTGTCGTTCATTCCCGAGATTTGCAGGCACTGGGTGGACTCGGTTTTTGGCGCGGCTTCCGCCTTGGCGGTGGGCGGTGGTTCTTCGGTCGGGGCCAAGGGGCTGGCCGATGGCGTGGCATCGGGTGCGGTGCCGACATCCGGGGTGGGGCTGGGGTCCGCGGTGGGTGCCGTCGCAGGCGTGTCCTTGGGCGGCTCGGCGGAGGCTGTGTGCAACACCTGCACGCGCTCCGGCGTGATTTGCTGCGCCAGGCGTTCGGGTTCACGCGTGGGGGTGGGGTCGGGCAGCCACCCCGGTGGCAGCGTCCACCACGCCTGGCTCCAGGCGGCATAGGCCAGGTTGGCAAGCAGCAACACCAGCACCAGCCGCCTCAGCATGTGGGGCCTCCGGTTTGGCCCAGCGCCGATGTGGGGCGCACGCTCACTTCGGCGCTGGTGACGGTGTGCATGCCCTGGGCGGTGTCCACGCGCAGTTCTCCCGTGGGGTTGACGCCCGCAGCCACCCCTTCCACCCCATCGGACAGCACCACGGCCTGCCCGTGCAGCGCATCCAACGTGGCAAAGGCCTGACGGAAAGGCTCAAAGCCGTGGGATTCAAAGGTCAGCAGGCTGTCCAGCAGGGGCAGGGCCACGGCCTGCAACACCGCGGCGGCATCCAGCGCGGGGAGCAGGCTTTGCAGGTGGGCCGGGGGCATGGGCGGCAGGTTGATGGGGCCTTGGGCCGAGGGCACATGGGCCACGCTTGGGGAGGCCGGTGCCGTCCACTGCGGGGCCCGCACGTTGATGCCCACGCCCACCACCGCATAGCGCTGCCCACCGACATGGGCCGTTTCCACCAGGATGCCCGCCAGCTTGGCCTGGCCCAGCCACAGGTCGTTGGGCCATTTCAGGCGCACGGCGGGGGCGTTGGCGTCGCTCCCGAGCAGCGTGTTCAGCCCTTGGGCCACGGCCACGCCCACGGCCAGCGAGAGACCGCTCCACTGCGGCGGGGACAGGGGCAAGCCCAGTGAGAAGGTGAGGCTGTCGCCCGGCGTGCTGTGCCAGGCTTTGCCCATGCGGCCGCGTCCGGCGGTTTGCGCCAGCGCCACCATCAGCGCGGGGGCGGTGTCGCCGCCGCGGGCGCGCTGCATCAGCGCGGTGTTGGTGGAGTCGATGGAGGCCACCACGTCGAGCGACAGGCTGCCAGGGCCGTGGCGCTGCCAGCGGTCGTTGAGGGCGGGCCACAAACCTTCACACACACCGTTGAAACGGTGGTGCAGGGCGGCGCTGGCCGCGTCGGTGGATGGGGCGTTCGGGGTCATGAGCCGGAGGATGCGCCCGACGTGCCCTTGGCCTTGCGCCGCCGCTTGGGGTTGAGCAGCGTGCCGGTGCACTGCGTGTGGCCGCACCAGCAGGGGTACTGGCGTTTGAGGGTGGGCGTCAGCGGCTCGTCGATGAACAGGCCGTAGTTGTAGAACAGCTCTTCGCCCGCGGCGATGTCGCGCAGGGCGTCGATGAACACCCGGTGGCCCTCCTGGGTGGCCACGCAGTTGGGGTTGCAGCTGTGGTTGATCCAGCGCGAGCTGTTGCCGCCGTGTTTGGCATCGATCACGCGCCCGTCGTCGATGTGGAAGTAGAACGTGTGGTTGGGGTCCGCCGGGTCGTGCGGGTGGCGGTCCAGCGCTTGCTGCCAGGAGATGATTTCGCCGGTGTACTCGATCAGCCGTTCGCCAGCACGAAGGTCTTGCAGCGCGTAGACCCCCCGGCCATGGACGCCGGAGCGGCGCACCTGCAACCGGCGTTGGCCCGCAAGGCGAGGGGGTTGGGGGGCTTGTTTGGCCGACG
Source organism: Hydrogenophaga soli (assembly GCF_054777695.1). NCBI lineage: Bacteria > Pseudomonadati > Pseudomonadota > Betaproteobacteria > Burkholderiales > Comamonadaceae > Hydrogenophaga > Hydrogenophaga soli. Next base: position 36,348 of record NZ_BAAHAK010000008.1, read on the forward strand.
CAACGGCAGGGGCGGCAGCGGCAGGGCGGCGAGCGGGCATGTCGGCAAATTTTGATAAGGTTTTGACATGCATGTGCGCACGAGCGCACACCTGTGTGTGAGCGCGCCCGCATGTGCGGGGGCGCGAGACGGTCTGGATTCTATCGAGATGACAACGAACAATTTGGCCAAAACCCTGGTGATCGCCGAGAAGCCCTCCGTGGCGCAAGACATCGTGCGTGCCCTCACGCCCGTGAGCGGCAAGTTTGACAAGCACGATGACCATTTCGAGAACGAGCACTACGTGGTGTCGTCGGCCGTGGGCCATTTGGTGGAGATCGCCGCGCCCGAGGAATTTGACGTCAAGCGCGGCAAATGGAGCTTTGCCCACCTGCCGGTGCTGCCGCCGTATTTCGACCTCAAACCCATCGACAAGACCAAGTCGCGCCTGGCGGCGGTGGTCAAGCTGGCCAAGCGCAAGGACGTGGGCGCCCTGGTCAACGCCTGTGACGCGGGCCGCGAAGGGGAGCTGATCTTCCGCCTCATCGAGCAGTACGCCGGTGGCAAGAAGCCGCTGGGCAAGCCCGTGCAGCGGCTGTGGTTGCAGTCCATGACGCCGCAGGCCATCCGCGACGGGTTTGACCACCTGCGCACCGACGAGCAGATGCGCCCGCTGGCCGACGCCGCCCGCAGCCGCTCCGAGGCCGACTGGATGGTGGGCATCAACGGCACGCGGGCCATGACGGCCTTCAACAGCCGCGACGGCGGCTTCTTCCTCACCACCGTGGGCCGGGTGCAGACCCCCACGCTGGCCGTGGTGGTGGAGCGCGAGGAAAAGATCCGCAAGTTCGTCAGCCGCGACTACTGGGAAGTGCACGCCAGCTTCCAGGCCCAAGCCGGGGACTACCCGGCCAAGTGGTTCGACCCGGCCTTCAAAAAGCCCTCTGGCAAAACCGCCGAAGAAGGCGCCGACCCCGAGCAGCGGGCCGACCGCGTGTGGAACGAAGCCGCCGCCCGCGCCATTGCCGACGCCTCGCGCCTGCAGCCCGCCCGTGTGAGCGAGGAAAGCAAGCCCACCACGCAAGCCAGCGGCCTGCTGTACGACCTGACCAGCCTGCAACGCGAGGCCAACGGGCGCTTCGGCTTTTCCGCCAAGACCACGCTGGCGCTGGCCCAGAGCCTGTACGAAAAACACAAGGCCCTGACCTACCCCCGGACCGACAGCCGGGCCCTGCCCGAGGACTACCTGCCCACCGTGCGCCAGACCTTCGAGATGCTGGCGCACAGCGGCATGAGCCATCTGGCCCCGCACGCCCAGACGGCGCTGGCCAACGGCTACGTCAAGCCCACCAAGCGGGTGTTTGACAACAGCAAGGTGAGCGACCACTTTGCCATCATCCCCACGCTGCAAGCGCCCAGCGGCCTGTCCGAAGCCGAGCAGAAGCTGTACGACCTGGTGGTGCGTCGCTTCCTGGCCGTGTTCTTCCCGTCGGCTGAATTCACCGTCACCACCCGCATCACCACCGTGCTGAATGCGGGCAAGGAATTCAACTTCAAGACCGAAGGCAAGGTGCTGGTCAAGCCGGGCTGGATGGCCGTGTACGGCAAGGAAGCCGCCGAGGACGTGGAAGGGGCCAAGGAGGGGGACAAGGGCCAGAACCTGGTGCCCGTGCAACCCGGCGAGACCGTGCACAACCTGCAGGCCGACGCCAAGGGCCTCAAGACCAAGCCCCCGGCCCGCTACTCCGAAGCCACGCTGCTGGGCGCCATGGAAGGCGCGGGCAAGCTGGTGGAAGACGACGAGCTGCGCGAGGCCATGCAGGAAAAAGGCCTGGGCACGCCCGCCACCCGCGCCGCCATCATCGAAGGTCTGTTGGCCGAGAAGTACATGCTGCGCGAAGGCCGCGAACTGATCCCCACCGCCAAGGCGTTCCAGTTGATGACGCTGCTGCGTGGCCTGGCGGTGGAAGAGCTGTCGCGCCCCGAGCTGACCGGCGAGTGGGAGCACAAGCTGTCGCTGATGGAACGCGGGCAACTCAGCCGCGAGGCCTTCATGCGCGACATCGCCGAGATGACCCAGCGCATGGTGCAAAAGGCCAAGGAGTACGACCGCGACACCATCCCGGGCGACTACGCCACCCTGTCCACCCCCTGCCCGAACTGCGGCGGGGTGGTCAAGGAGAACTACCGGCGTTTTGCCTGCACGGGGGCTGATGGGCATGGTGAGGGCTGCGGCTTCTCGTTCACCAAGTCGCCTGCCGGGCGCACCTTCGAAACCGCCGAGGCCGAAGCCTTTCTGCGTGACCGCCACATCGGCCCGCTGGACGGCTTCCGCTCCAAGGCCGGTTGGCCCTTTGTGGCCGAAATGGCCCTGAAGTACAGCGAGGACGACAAGAACTGGCGCCTGGAGTTCGACTTCGGCGACGACAAGGCCGACGACGAGACCGGCGAATTGGTGGACTTTGCGGGCAGCGATTCACTGGGCGCCTGCCCCAAGTGCGGCGGTGCGGTGCACGCCCACGGCAGCAACTACGTGTGTGAAAGTGCCGTGCCCACGGCGGCCCAGCCCACGCCCAGCTGCGACTTCAAGAGCGGCCAGGTCATCCTGCAGCAGACCATTGCGCCCGAGCAGATGCACAAGCTGCTGGCCGAGGGCAAGACCGACCTGCTGGACAAGTTCGTGTCCAACAAGACGCGCCGGGCGTTCAAGGCCTTTCTGGTGTGGGACGCCAAGGCGGGCAAGGTGGGCTTTGAATTCGAGGCCCGCGAAAGCAAGTTCCCGCCCCGCAAGACCGCCGGGGCGGCTGGCGCTGCCACCGGGGCCACCGCCAAGGCCGCGCCCGCCAAACGCGTGGCCCGAAAGGCTGCTCCTAAAAAGTGAGCTGCTTGCGCTTTGTTTAAAAGCGCTGGGTGCCAAAAAAGCTTTGAATTCACTCGCCCGGTGCGCGTTGTCGGTTGGCAAAGCGCACCCCCACACGCAGGCCCGGCGGGTCGCGGCCGGGGTGGGCGTCTTCCATCTTCAGCTCGGCCCCGTGCTGCTGGACGATTTCGTGCACGATGGCCAGGCCCAGGCCCGAGCCATCGACGTTGGTGCCCAGTGCCCGGTAAAAGGGTTGCAGCACCAGCTCACGCTCGTTCTCGGGAATGCCCGGGCCGGTGTCTTCCACCTGCAGGATTTGCACGCCGCTGAACGGGTCCACCAGCACCCGGGCGGTGACCACGCCGCCCGCCGGGGTGTAGTGGATGGCGTTGTCCACCAGGTTGCGCACCAGCTCGCTCAGCAGCGTGGGGTTGCCGTCCATCAGGCACTCGGGGGGCACGTTCTGGGGGCCGTCGTAGCCCAGGTCGATGTGCTTGTCCATGGCCCGGGTCACCGAGTCCTGCACCACGTCGGTCACGATGCGCGCCAGGTCGATGGTGGCCGTGGGCAGCGTGCGGCCCGTGGTTTCGGCCCGGGCCAGCGCCAGCAACTGGTTGACGGTGTGGGTGGCGCGGATGCTGGAACGGGCAATCTGCTGCAGGGAGCGGCGGATTTCGTCCTGCCGCTCTTCGCGCTGGGCCATGTCGGCCTGCATGCGCAAGCCCGCCAGCGGGGTCTTGAGCTGGTGGGCGGCGTCGGCCAGGAAGCGTTTTTGCGTGGTCAGCGAGGTTTTCAGGCGTTCCAGCAGGTCGTTGACCGACGACACCAGCGGGGCCACCTCTTCGGGCACGGCGGATTCGTCCAGCGGGCTCAGGTCGTCGGGCTTGCGGGCGCGGATGCGCAGCTCCAGGTCGTTGAGGGGGCGGATGCCCCGCACCAGCGCCATCCACACCAGCAGCACGGCCAACGGCAGGATGACAAACTGCGGCACCATCACCCCTTTGATGATTTCGGTGGCCAGCGTGGATCGTTTGGTCAGGGTTTCGGCCACCTGCACCAGCACCAGGCGGTCGTTGCCGGCCTCGGGCTGCACCCAGGCGTAGGCCACGCGCACGTCGTCGCCGTGGATGGTGTCGTTGCGCATCAGCACCTTGCCGGGCACGGGCGGAGCCTCGTCCGTGGGGGCCGGGAAGTCGGCTTCGCCACTGACGTATTCGCCCTTGAATCCTCGCACCTGGTAATACACCAGGTCCGCTTCATCGGCGCGCAGGATGTCGCGGGCTTGCCCCACCAGCTTGAGCTGGACGCGGTCACCGTGCACCCCCAGGTACTGCCCAATGGATTGGACGTTGTGTTCCAGCCCGCGGTCGAACGGCTTGCCGGCAATGCCCTGTGCCACCCACCACGTCAGGGCCAGGCTCAGGGGCCACAGCAGCAGCAGGGGCGTGAGCATCCAGTCGAGGATTTCCCCGAACAGGCTGCGCTTTTCGCGCTGGAACAGCCCGAACCCGGTCAGGCCGTGGGCGTCGTCAGCCGGGGATTTTTTCAAGGCAGTAGCCCAGGCCGCGCACGGTGGCGATGCGGATGGGGCCTTTCTCGATCTTCTTGCGCAGGCGGTGGATGTACACCTCGATGGCGTTGTTGCTCACCTCTTCGCCCCATTCGCACAGGCGCTCCACCAGCTGGTCCTTGCTGACCAGGCGACCCGCACGCTGCAGCAGCACCTCCAGCAGGCCCAGCTCGCGGGCGGACAGTTCCACCATGCGCCCGTCGATGGTGGCCACCCGGCCGGCCTGGTCGTAGGTCAGTGGGCCGTGTTTGATGGTGCTGCTGGCCCCGCCCATGCCGCGGCGGGTGAGGGCGCGCACGCGGGCTTCCAGCTCTTGCAGGCTGAAGGGCTTGGCCATGTAGTCGTCGGCCCCCAGGTCCAGGCCCTTGACGCGTTCTTCGATGCTGTCGGCCGCGGTGAGGATGAGCACGGGCAGCGTGGAACCCCGCGAGCGCAGGCGCTTGAGCACTTCCAGCCCGTGCATGCGGGGCAGGCCCAGATCGAGGATGAGCAGGTCGAATTCGTTGTTGGTCATCAGGGCCGCATCGGCTTCGCTGCCGCTGGACACGTGGTCCACGGCAGCGCCGTTGGCCCTGAGGGTGCGCAAAAGACCGTCGGCCAGAACCTGATCGTCTTCGGCAATGAGGATGCGCATGCTTGTCTCCTGGGGTGACCTGAAACCCATTTTAGTGACCCGCGCAACCCCTGGAGCGCTCAGCCGCCGCTGCCATAGGTCTCCAGCCCCAGCAGCACCACGGTGGCCACGTCGTCGCCCACGGCATCGCGGAATTCCGCCTGGGCCTGGTTCACGGCGTCCCGGTACACCTGCAGCCAGGTTGTGCCCAACGGCGTGTAGACGATGCGCCGCGCCCGCCCGTCGTCGGGGTCGGGGTGGGACTCGACCAGGCCCCAGGCCATGCACTGGCTCACCGCCGCCGCCATGGCCTGCTTGGTCATGCCCACGGCTTGGGCCAATGTGGTCAGGCGGCAGCCTTCGGCGGGCAGGTGTTGCAGCAGGTGCAGGTGGGCGCTGCCGATCTGGTCGCGTTCGGCCAGCCGGGTGAGGGTCAGGGGGGTTTGGGGATTCAAAGCCACCAGTTCGCGCACACGGTGGGTGAAACGCTGTTCCGACAGGTTGAGCATGCGCCCCAGGTGGGCATGCCGCCACAGGGCGTGGGGGCCTGAATCGGGTGGCAAGGAGGCGGGATTGGTCATGCTGCATATTAGTCATGCAAACTGACTAAAAACAAACACTGATGGCTGAATTTGCTCCTTAGAATACTGTTCATCCATCCACGCTGGATGTTTATCAGGATCGTTTGTCCAACCTTTCTCTCACAGGTGAGCGCCATGGAAGCTGCTGTCAAATCCGCCAACCCCGAAAAAGCCAAGGCTCTGCAAGCCGCCCTCGCGCAAATTGAAAAGCAGTTTGGCAAGGGCACCATCATGCGGCTGGGGGCCGGTGAGGTGATCGAGGACATCCAGGTGGTCTCCACCGGCTCACTGGGCTTGGATGTCGCCCTGGGCGTGGGCGGTTTGCCGCGCGGGCGGGTCATCGAGATCTATGGCCCGGAGTCGTCCGGCAAGACCACGCTCACCTTGCAGGTGGTGGCCGAAATGCAAAAGCTGGGCGGCGTGTGTGCTTTTGTGGATGCCGAGCATGCGCTGGACATCCAATACGCCCAGGCGTTGGGCGTCAACCTGCAAGACATGCTCATTTCCCAGCCCGACACGGGCGAACAGGCGCTTGAAATCGTGGACAGCCTGGTGCGCTCCGCCGCCATCGACCTCATCGTGGTGGACTCGGTGGCTGCGCTCACGCCCAAGGCCGAACTGGAAGGTGAAATGGGCGACTCGTTGCCCGGCCTGCAAGCCCGCCTGATGAGCCAGGCACTGCGCAAGCTCACCGCCACCATCAAGAAGGCCAACTGCACGGTCATCTTCATCAACCAGATCCGCATGAAGATCGGTGTGATGTTCGGCAGCCCCGAAACCACCACGGGCGGCAACGCGCTCAAGTTCTATTCGTCGGTGCGTCTGGACATCCGCCGCGTGGGGTCCCTCAAGAAGGGCGAAGACGTGGTGGGCAGCGAAACCAAGGTCAAGGTGGTCAAGAACAAGGTGGCCCCGCCGTTCAAGACGGCCGAGTTCGACATCATGTACGGACAGGGCATCAGCCGCGAGGGGGAAATCATCGACCTGGCCGTGTCGGCCAGCATCGTTGAAAAGTCCGGGGCCTGGTATGCCTACCAGGGCGAAAAAATCGGCCAAGGCCGCGACAACGCCAAGGAGTTCCTCAAAGAGAACCCTGAGCTGGCCTTCGAAATCGAAAACAAGGTCCGCGCGGCCCTGGGGGTGCCCCTGCTGCCCGCGTCGTCCGAAGGCAGCGCTGCGGAGTGAGGTTGCGGATGCGTGAGCCATCCTCCTCACGCCCGGGGGCCGCCTTGAGCCTGAAGGGGCGCGCCCTGCGCTGGCTGTCGCAGCGTGAGCACACCCGCCAAGAGCTGGCGCGCAAGCTCGCGGCGCACGCCGAACCCGGTGATGACCTGGATGCCCTGCTGGACGGCTTGACGGCCCAGGGCTGGTTGTCCGACGCGAGGGCCGCCGACAGCGTGGTGCATCGCCTGTCGGCCAGGCACGGGATGTTGCGCATTCGGCAGGCCCTCAAAAGCAAAGGCGTTGCACCTGAGCTGACGGAAGACGCTTTGGCGGCACTCAAGGCCACCGAACTCGATCGGGCCGCGGCCATTTGGCAACGAAAGTTCGGTGTCCCGCCTGCCGATCCCAAGGAGCGAGCCAAACAACTCCGGTTCCTGATGGCCCGGGGTTTTGATGCGACCGTGGCAGGTCGGGTGGTGGGGGGCGTCCAGCGTCCATTGGACGAGGACGGCGACCTCAGAGGTTGAACATCAACTTCAGGTTTTGTACCGCCGCACCGCTGGCACCTTTGCCCAGGTTGTCCAGCCGGGCCACGGCCACTGCGTGCCGGTGCGTGGGGTTGGCAAACACCCGGATTTCCAGGCGGTTGGTGCCATTCAGGGCCAGGGCGTCCAGCTTGGCGTCTGCGGGGTTGTCTTCCACGCTGACCATGCCTCCCCAGGCTTGGCTGGGTGCGTAGTGCTTGAGGTAGGCCTGTTTGAGGTCATCGGCATGGACCTGTCCGGGCAAGTCGGCCAGGTGCAAGGGCAACTGAACCAGCATGCCCTGGCGGAAGTTGCCCACCGACGGCACGAACAGCGGGCGGCGGGTCAGCCCTGACAGGGCCATGATTTCAGGGATGTGTTTGTGGGACAGCCCCAGTCCATACAGTTCGAACAGCGGCGCGGTGCCGGCTTCGTAGGCTTCGATCATGGTCCGCCCGCCGCCGGAGTAACCGCTGACGCTTGGCAAGGTCACTGGGTGGTCGGCGGGCAGCAGCCCTGCTGCAATCAAGGGCGTCAGCAAGGCAATGGCGCCGGTGGCGTAACAGCCGGGGTTGGCCACGCGGGTGGCCTGAACCACGGCATCTCGTTGCGCGTTGGACAGTTCCGGGAAGCCGTACACCCAGCCCGGAGTCACCCGGTGGGCGGTGGAGGCGTCGATGATCCGGGGGGCTTTCAGTCCTTGCGCGGTCAGGGCATCGACCATGGCCACGGTGTCTTTGGCCGCGTTGTCGTGCAAACACAGCAGGGTGACATCGGATCGGGCCAGCAACGCCTGTTTGGCCGCAGGGTCCTTGCGTCGCTCGGGGTCAATGCTCAGCAGCTCTATCTCGGGCAACACAGCGAGCTGTTCCCGGATTTGCAGCCCGGTGGTGCCTGCTTCGCCGTCGATGAAAACCTTGACCATCAAATACCTCTGTTGGTGTGCCGCATGCACCATGCGGCTGACAAAATCCGTCAGATTCGCACAAGATTTGTGCTGTGCAGCATGATACAGTGCGCATTGGTGCGTCAAACGCCCTGCAAGTGCGAGTCCGTCCAGCGGCCAACCACAAGCCATGCCGATGGTTCCCTCCTTCGCTGCCCAGGCCGACGCGTTCACTGTCGACTCTTGAGAGACCATCCATGAAGATTCACGAGTACCAAGGCAAGGAAATCTTGCGTCAGTTCGGTGTGCCCGTTCCCCGCGGCATTCCGGCATTCACGGTTCAGGAAGCTGTTGAGGCAGCGCAAAAGCTCGGCGGTCCGGTTTGGGTGGTCAAAGCCCAAATTCACGCCGGTGGCCGTGGCAAAGGCGGCGGCGTCAAAGTGGCCAAGAGCATTGATCAGGTCAAGGAACTGGCTGCCCAGATCCTGGGCATGCAGCTCAAGACCCACCAGACCGGTCCTGAAGGCCAGAAGGTTCGCCGCCTGTACATCGAAGACGGTGCCGACATCCAGAAAGAGTACTACCTGTCTGCCGTGACCGACCGTGGCACGCAGAAGGTTGCGTTCATTGCCTCCAGCGAAGGCGGCATGGACATCGAGGAAGTGGCCCACGCCACCCCCGAAAAAATCGTCAAGATTTTTGTGGACCCCGCCACCGGCCTGACCCAGGCCCAAGGTGAAGAGCTGGCCAAGGGCGTGGGCATGCCCGCCGACTCCGTGGCCCAATTCATCGACGTGTGCCAGAAGCTGTACAAGTGCTACATGGACACCGATGCGTCGCTGGTGGAAATCAACCCCCTGAACCGCGACAGCAAGGGCAACATCATCGCCCTGGACGCCAAGTTCAACTTCGACGCCAACGCCCTGTTCCGCCACCCCGAAATCGTGGCCCTGCGCGACCTGGACGAAGAAGATCCTGCCGAAATCGAAGCTTCCAAATTCGACCTGGCCTACATCAGCCTGGACGGCAACATCGGCTGCCTGGTCAACGGTGCCGGTCTGGCCATGGCCACCATGGACACCATCAAGCTGTTCGGCGCCGAGCCGGCCAACTTCCTGGACGTGGGCGGCGGAGCCACCCCCGAGAAGGTCACCGAAGCCTTCAAGATCATGTTGAAGAACGACAAGGTCAAGGCCATTCTGGTCAACATCTTCGGCGGCATCATGAAGTGCGACACCATCGCCACCGGCGTGATCACCGCCTGCCGTGCCGTGAACCTGTCCGTGCCCCTGGTGGTGCGCATGAAGGGCACCAACGAAGAGCTGGGCAAGAAGATGCTGGCCGAATCCGGCCTGCCCATCATCAGCGCCGACACCATGGCCGAAGCCGCCCAAAAAGTGGTGGCTGCCGTCAACGCCTGATAGCCCGGTTCACCAGAAAAGCGAGAACACGTCATGTCGATCTACATCAACAAAGACACCAAGGTCATCACCCAGGGCATCACCGGCAAGACCGGCCAGTTCCACACCGAGAAGTGCCAGGAATACGCGAACGGCAAGAACTGCTTCGTGGCGGGTGTGAACCCCAAAAAGGCTGGCGAAAAGATTTTCGACATCCCAATCTACGCCAGCGTGAAGGAAGCCGCTTCCGAAACCGGCGCCACCGTGTCGGTGATTTATGTGCCGCCCGCAGGCGCCGCTGCAGCCATCTGGGAAGCCGTCGAGGCCGACCTGGACCTGGCCATCTGCATCACCGAAGGCATTCCGGTCAAGGACATGCTGGAGGTGCGCAACCGCATGAAGGCCAAGGAAGCCGCTGGCGGCAAGAAGACCCTGCTGCTGGGCCCCAACTGCCCTGGCCTGATCACGCCCGACGAAATCAAGATCGGCATCATGCCCGGTCACATCCACCGCAAGGGCCGCATTGGTGTGGTGTCCCGCTCCGGCACGCTGACCTATGAAGCCGTGGCACAGCTGACCGAAATCGGCCTGGGCCAGTCCAGCGCCGTGGGCATCGGTGGCGACCCCATCAATGGCCTCAAGCACATCGACGTCATGAAGGCATTCAACGACGATCCTGACACCGATGCCGTGATCATGATCGGTGAAATCGGCGGTCCCGACGAAGCCGAAGCCGCTCAGTGGTGCAAGGCCAACATGAAGAAGCCCATTGTCGGCTTCATCGCTGGCGTGACCGCTCCGGCTGGCAAGCGCATGGGCCACGCCGGTGCGCTGATCAGCGGCGGTGCCGACACGGCCGATGCCAAGCTGGCCATCATGGAGGAGTGCGGCTTCAAGGTCACGCGCAACCCGTCCGAAATGGGCAAGCTGCTCAAGTCTTTGCTCTGATCAGTCCTCGCTGCGGCTTTCCACAAGGAAATGCCGCATCGTGTTGTGCACAATGGCAGCGCCTTTGGCGTTGCCATTTTTATTTGGAGAATTGGACGTGGAAGAGTTCTTGACGACGCAGTTCTGGCTGGCCGTGGGGCAGATCATCATGATCGACATCCTGCTGGGTGGCGACAACGCGGTGGTGATCGCCTTGGCATGCCGCAGGCTCCCGCCGACCCAGCGCCGAAAAGGCATCCTGTGGGGAACCGCGGGAGCCATCGCCTTGCGGGTGGTGCTGATTGTGTTTGCGTTGGCGCTGCTGTCCATTCCCTATTTGAAGGTGGTGGGGGCGGCCTTGCTGCTGTGGATCGGTGTCAAGCTCCTGGCGCCGGATGACGAGGATGACCACGGCAACATCGAGTCCAGCGACAAGCTGTGGTCCGCTGTCAAAACGGTGATCGTGGCCGATCTGGTGATGAGCATCGACAACGTGATTGCCATCGCCGGTGCCGCAGAGGGGGCGGGATCGGGGCACAAAATTCCCTTGGTGGTGTTCGGTTTGCTGGTCAGCATCCCGGTGATCGTCTGGGGCAGCCAAATGGTCATCAAGCTGATGGAGCGTTTCCCCGTCATCATCGTCCTGGGTGGCATGTTGCTGGGATGGATTGCCGGCACCATGGTGGTCACCGACCCTGGACTGATGCCTTACTTCCTCACCGAGGTTGCAGTGGATGGCAAAGCCGCACACGTCAGCGCCTGGGTGAACCATGGGGCCGGTATTGCCGGGGCTGCGCTGGTGTTGCTGGTGGGCAGCATTTTGAAGCGGCGACAGTCCGGCGCCGCTTGATTTGGGCCGCGACTTCAGGGCGCTTTTGAAGCCGGCGCATTTGTCGGCCATACTTGCGGGAGCCCATTTTCCACCGCCAGCATGAAGCCTTCCCAATCGGGTCGAAGTCGCCCTCACCGTCAAATCCTCAGCTCTGACGCCTGGGTCGGGTTGGGTTTGCTGGTGCTGGTGTGGGTTTTAAACCACTACACCGGGCTGTTCACGGTCTTGGAGAACCGGTACTTTGACAGTGCATCCGGCCTCACGGGCCGCGTGCCGTCGGACCAGGTGGTGATTCTGGCCATCGATGACGCCAGTGTGGCGCGCATTGGGCGTTGGCCTTGGCCCCGGGACGTGCATGCCAAGGTCATTGACCAACTGACCGAGGCCAAAGCCAAGGTGGTGGCATCGACCATCTTCTACTTTGAGCCCCAGGTGGATCGTGGGTCGAGTCACTTGGGCCGGATTCGCGATGCCTTGTTGCCCTTGACGAGTGTGGATGCCTCGCTTCATCCGGTGTTGCGAATGGCTGAAGACGGGTTGAAGGAGCTGGACACCGACTCGACGCTGGCCCAAAGTTTGACTCGCTCTGGGAAGGTGGTTTTGCCGCTGGTTTTTGAACTGGGGCCAGCGTATGGCTCTCCGGAGGAGCCCTTGCCCGCCTTTGCGCAAAAGAGTGTGGTGCCGACCAGTCCTGGCATTGATTTGCCGCAGGGCGTGAAGGTCCAATGGCCACTGCAAACCTTGGGTAACGCGGCACGGTCGGTGGGGCACCTCAACCATGAGCAGGATGAGGTGGATGGGGTGGTGCGCCGTGAGCCCCTGTTGGTTCAGTATGGGGATCAGTGGATGCCCAGCCTGGCGTTGGTGACGGCCATGCAGGCGTTGAACCTGAATTCCAAAGATGTGCGCTTCGCAGGGCCTGGACGTTTGCAATTGGGCGGGTTGCCGATTCCGGTGGACGAAATGGGCCGCCTGTTGCCACAGTTTTATCCGGACCAAGAAGGTCGCCCCCCGTTCGCCGTTGATTCCTTTTACGACCTTTATTCCGGGAAGATCCCGCCCAGCCGTTATGCGGGGAAGGTGGTGCTCATCGGCACCACGGCGGTAGGTGTGGGCACGGCGTTTCCCACGCCTGTATCGACGGTGACCAATCCGGTGCAAGTGCTGGCGCACAACACCTCCAGCTTGTTGAGCGGGCACTTTTTTGCTCAACCCGCTTGGGTGTCATCGTTCACCGGGGTCACCCTGCTGTGTGTGGCGTTGCTGGTTTCTGTTGGGTTGCCACGCTTGTCTGCGGCATGGGCGGCGGTGGTCACTGGGGTGACCGCCAGTCTGCTGCTGTTGGTTGGGTTTGTGTCCATCGCGGCGGTGCAGCTGTGGCTGCCCACTGTGTTGCCCGTGGGGGCATTGCTGGTGGCCTATGTGGGCTTGACCACCAAGCGCTTCCTGTTCACGGAAGCCAGCAAAATCCGCTCAGATGAAGAATCTGCAGAAACGAACCGAATGATGGGTTTGGCCCTGCAAGGTCAGGGGCAGCTGGACATGGCGTTCGACCGCTTCCGTCGGGTGCCCTTGAGCGATGGCGTGATGGACAACCTCGCCAATCTGGCATTGGACTTTGAGCGAAAGCGCCAGTTCAACAAGGCCCAGGCGGTGTACGAGTGGATGGCCACCCACAATCCCCAGTACAAGGACTTGAAGGCTCGCCTCAAGCGGGTTCGCTCGTTGTCCGAAACCGTGATGCTGGGTGGTGGCACAGGCGGCAAGACGGTCTCACTGGTCCAGCCCGATGGCGACGTGGCGCAGCCCATGTTGGGGCGTTACCGCATCGAAAAGGAGTTGGGCAAGGGGGCCATGGGGGTGGTGTACCAAGGGCGTGACCCCAAGATCGGGCGGGTGGTGGCCATCAAGACCATGGCGTTGGCCCAGGAGTTTGATGGCAGCGAGCTGGACGATGCCCGGCAGCGGTTCTTTCGGGAAGCCGAGACGGCCGGGCGTTTGCAGCATCCCCACATCGTGACCATTTACGATGCCGGTGAAGACCAGGAGTTGGCCTACATCGCCATGGAGTTCCTGAAGGGGCAGGACTTGGTGGTGTTCACGCAGCGAGGGCATTTGCTGCCGGTGGATCGCGTGTTGTCCATTGCCGCTCGCGTGGCCGATGCGCTGCATTACGCCCATGCGCTGAATGTGGTTCACCGCGACATCAAGCCCGCCAACATCATGTACGAGCCTGAAGCCGATGTGGTGAAGGTCACCGACTTCGGCATTGCCCGCATCACCGACGCCAGCCGCACCCGCACGGGCATGGTGTTGGGGACCCCCAGTTTCATGTCTCCCGAGCAGATCGCGGGCAAGAAAGTGGATGGTCGATCCGACCTGTACTCGTTGGGCGTGACGCTGTTTCAGCTGCTCAGCGGGGTGTTGCCTTACCGCGCCGAATCCATGGCCGAGTTGATGTACAAGATTGCCAATGAGCCTCCCCCTGACATTCGCCAAACCAATCCAGCCATCACACCTGCGGTGGCTGCTGTGGTGATGCGCGCCATGACCAAAGATTTGTCGGTTCGCTATGCCACAGGCCGGGACATGGCCACAGACCTGCGCAGTTGCCTGTCACAGCGGCCAGATGAGGACCGCCCATGATGTTTGAATTCAGCAGTGCGACCGATCCGGGCCGGGTGCGTGAAAACAACGAAGATGCCGTTGCGTTTGACGAGGTGTCGGGCGTGGCGGTGTTGGCCGATGGCATGGGCGGTTACAACGCCGGAGAGATTGCCAGTGCCATGGCGGTGACCTATGTCCGGACGGAGGCCAGCCACTGGCTGCAAGGGGTGGGTGCCAGGGCTGCGGACGAAGACGTTCGACGTGCTTTGGAGCAGTGTGTGGCGCGAGCCAACCTCAGCATCTACAACGCGGCCATGGCCAACACCCAATACAGTGGCATGGGCACCACCATCGTCGCCGGTGTGTTCGATCCGCGGCGGGTCATTCTGGCCCATGTGGGGGACTCTCGCTGCTACTTGCTCAGAGAGGGGCGGTTGACGCAACTGACCCGCGATCATTCGCTGTTGCAGGAGCAGATTGATGCGGGGCTGATCTCCTTGGAGCAGGCCAAGGTCGCCACCCACAAGAACCTGGTCACCCGCGCGCTTGGGGTGGACACCTCCGTACAGGTGGACGTGCAACAACACCTTCCGCGGGAAGGTGACCTGTACCTGATGTGCTCCGACGGGCTGACTGACATGGTGGATGATTCAGAGATCCAGGCGTTGCTCACGGTGCCTGGAACGTTGCAGGACCAAGCCCATGCACTGGTGCGTGAGGCCAACGGAGCGGGCGGTCGCGACAATATTTCCGTCCTGCTGGTGCAAGTCAGGGCAAAATCGGAGCCTTTGGGCTTGTTTGCCCGCATGCTGCGCAAGCCATGACGCTTGTGAGCCAGAAAACAAGAATGGACAGGAGTCGGCCGTGCCGAAAATGATCATCTCGATAGATGGTGTGGTGGTCAAAGAAGTGCAATTGACCAAGGACCGCACGACGCTGGGCCGTCGTCCCTACAACGACGTGGTGATCGACAACTTGGCCGTCAGTGGGGAACATGCGGTGCTGCAAATGAGCGGGGTCGATGTCCACATCGAAGACCTCAACAGCACCAATGGCACCTACGTCAATGGCAAGGCCGTCAAGAAACAGTTGCTCAAGCACAACGACACCATCGAGGTCGGCAAGCACAAAATCAAGTTTTTGAACGAGCAGGCCGGAGCGGGTTTTGAACGCACGCAGGTCATTCGGCATCCCGTGGCCCCTGCAGACCAGTCGCCCCTGGGGGGTGCTGCCATCAAGGTGCTGTCTGGCGCGGCGGCTGGACGGGAGGTGACCCTGGTCAAGGTGGTCACCACCATTGGCAAGCCGGGTGTGGCGGTGGCGTCCATCACCCGCCGTCCGCACGGCTATGTGGTGGCCAAGGTGGAAGGCAGCTCTCCTCCCACGCTCAATGGCCAGGCCCTGGATGCCGAGCCCCAAATGCTCCACCACGGTGACACGCTGGAGCTGGCGGGAACCAAAATGCAGTTTGTGATGATTTAAGCCTCCACCGCTTTTTGCGTGGAGGTTTTGTGCTATTTATTTTGAAGTATTGGGTGCGAGGGCTTGTGGCCGTCGTGCCGCTGGTGGTGACGTTGCTGCACGTCACCGGTTGGGTGAGGTTGACGCCCCTGGACTGGGCTGACAACCTCGCTCATGACATGCGTTTGCGTGCCACCATGCCCCGCACGCTGGACGAGCGCATTGTCATCGTTGACATCGACGAAAAGAGTTTGGCCGAGCAAGGTCGGTGGCCTTGGTCTCGCACGGTGTTGGCTGATCTGACGGACCGCCTGTTTGATGACCAGCACGTGGCGGTGGTCGGTTTTGACATGGTGTTTGCCGAACCCGAGCAGTCATCCGACACCCTGTTGCCCGATGAGCGTTTCGCCCAGAGCATGACGGGCCGCCGGGTGGTGCTCGGGCATTACTTCAGCTCGGATCGCCAGGGGCAGCATGGTGGGCAACTTCCTCGTTCCGTCATGACCACTCACGATCTCCGTGGGGCACGTGTGGTGTCTTGGGACGGCTACGGTGCCAATGTGCCCGGTCTCATGTCTGCCGCATGGGATGGGGGTGCGTTCAATGCCCTGGTGGATGATGACGGCGTCATCCGGGCGGTGCCCTTGGTGTCCGAATACCGGGGGCACATTTACGCGTCGTTCGCGTTGAGCGTGTTTCGTGCTTTGTTGGGCCCCACGTCCGTCGAGCCGGGTTTTGCCGGGGGGGGCGTGGATCGTTTGGTGTTGCGCCAGGCGGCACAGGCGCTTGCCGTCCCCGTGGACGCACGGCTCAGCACGCTGGTGCCTTACCGGGGTCCAGGCGGACCCAGCGGCGGCTCTTACACGTATGTGTCAGCGTCCGACATCCTCCATCGACGGGTGCCCGCGAACGCACTGCAAGGCAAGGTGGTGTTGGTGGGCACTTCGGTGCCGGGTTTGCAGGATGTGCGCGTCACCCCTGTCGGCCCAGCGTACCCTGGGGTGGAAGTACACGCCAACCTGATTTCAGGTTTTCTGGATGGCAACGCCCCCACGCGGCCCGACTACGCGCCCGGATACGAACTGGTGGTGGTGGCCTTGAGCGGGCTGCTGCTGGCCGTGGTTCTGCCGCTGGTGTCGCCGTGGTCAGCCGTGGGCTTGCTGTTGGGTGTGTGGGGTTGTTTGGTTGGGTTGAACACCTGGCTGTACATGGTCCATGGCCTGGTCATGCCCTTGGCGGGCGGCCTGTTCATGGTGGTGTTGTCGTTCGGGCTTCACATGGCCCATGGGTACCTGACGGAGAGCCGATCCAAGCGCCATTTGGCGGAGCTGTTTGGCAGCTATGTGCCGCCGGAACTGGTCAATGAAATGCTCAAAGACCCAGGCCGCTACACCATGCAGGCCGAAGAGCGTGACCTGACGGTGATGTTCTGCGACATCCAGGGCTTTACCCTCATGGCCGAAAGCCTTCCCCCCTCCACACTCCAAGCCCTGTTGAACCATGTGTTCAATGAACTGGGTCATGTCATTCGGGCCCATGGCGGCACCATCGACAAACACATGGGGGACTGTGTCATGGCGTTCTGGGGGGCACCCGTGCCATGTGAGGACCACGCCCACCAAGCCGTTAAAGCGGCCTTGGCCATCGTGGATGCCATGGAGTCCATCAACCGCCACGGTCAGGCAGTGGGTTGGCCGTTTCTGCGGGTGGGTGTGGGCATCAACACCGGCAAGGTGCTGGTGGGTGACATGGGCTCAGACGTGCGGCGGGCGTACACGGTGATTGGAGATGCGGTGAACGTGGCCGCACGATTGCAAGAGTTGACGCGTGTGCATGGCGCAGATGTGTTGGTGGGCGAGGCCACACAGCGGCAAGTGATGCGTTTCCATCCAAAGGGATGGCTTTGGACGGATCGGGGCGAGGCGGTCTTGCGGGGGAAAGCGGGCGGCGTGTGTGTGTTTGGCGTGAGTCGTGGGGATCAAGGATTCTGAAGGACAAAAAATGTCAGTCCTCTGCGACCTTGCTCAGTGTCGTTGCACAAAAACGTTTGCCAACACTGGGTGTAAACGCTCAAACAGGGTCCAAAAATGTCATCTTTTCAGCGCATCAGGTGTGGCACGGATGATGCTGTAGGTATCACGCGTCGATGTTGACGGTGACTCAACCAGGAGTGTGGAAATGAGAAAGACGGTTCAAAAGGGTTTCACCCTGATCGAATTGATGATCGTCGTGGCGATCATCGGTATTTTGGCTGCAGTGGCATTGCCTGCGTATCAGGATTACACGGTGCGCGGTCGCGTCAGTGAACTTGCCATTATGGCTTCTGCCGCCAAGGTTACTGTTACAGAAAATATTTCTTCTAATGGGGGGACAATTGCCGCTGGTTCGTGTTTGGGTGTTGCCACATTCAGCACACCATCCAAGAACACTGCTAGCTTGGCGTGCGCTGATGCTAGTGGCGTTGTCACTGTTACCGGAACAGCTGCCGCTCAGAACGTTGTGCTGACTTACACCCCGGTTGTTGATACTGGAAAGGTAAAGTGGACCTGCACTACGCCAGCAGGGAATTTTAAGTATGTTCCCACTGAGTGCCGTGCCAGCTGAATATCGTCTAGCTGAAAAAAAGCCCCGCAGTGATGCGGGGCTTTTTTTGCATATGTCTTACCCATATATTTCGCAGATTTGGATTTTATTTCTGCTTTCCCCTAATCTAATATGGGCATATTTTGCTAATAATTTTTTTGATTCACTAATTCGTGGTGTGCCACCGTCTTTCGCGTTGGTAGTGGTGGTATTGGCGTGGTTTAGACGTTTAAAGTGGTTTTTTTTGATATTTCTTCCATTTTACGCCTTGCTTCCATTTGAGGTATTTTATGTGATTAGGTATCACGAGCCAAGTAACTCTAATGTATTGGCTGTAATTTTTGAGTCAAGTTATTCTGAGGCAAGTCAATACGTAGGCTTGCTATGGATTGTGGTACTTGTGCTGGCTATGTTGGCTATTGTTGCTTTGACGATAAAGATATCGAGAAGAAATGATGTATTTCAAAGAAGTAGAGCTTTGCAGTGGATTGGTTACGCAGGTCTGCTTCCTTTGATTCAATACGGATGGCTGGAATGGGATTGGAATGCGAAAAAAGACAATTTTTTCGATATTCAAACGGATGGTGTAAAGGAAAATATATCCCCTGTCACCGATGTTTCCACTCCTGCAGGGGCGATGCTAAGTGATTCTTATCCTGTTGGCGTGTTTTTTAGATTTCGGGATTATTTGGGAGAGCGGACTCGAACTAAGGCGGCAGCTACAGCAATTCAAACATACAAATTTCATGTTGTATCGAATAATGACATCGCTCGTGAGGAGGTGTATGTGCTGATAATTGGAGAGTCTTCCAGGCCGGATCATTGGGGTTTAAATGGATATTCACGAGATACGACACCCAGGCTGAATTCCATGTCCAATTTGGTGAGTTTCCGAAATGTAGTGTCTTCTTGGCAAGCAACCCGTCGTGCGGTACCTGTAATTTTGGTGGGATTTCAAGCTAATAACCATGTGGCCGCGGCAGGGAGGCCATCAATTGTCAGTCTCTTTAAGCAGGCTGGGTTTAAAACATATTGGATATCCAATCAAGCCAAACTGGGAATCCATGATTCGATCATTTCGGTGCATTCGCATGAGGCTGATGAGGTATATTTTACGAATCTGGCTGATCATACACAGCAAGGTAACTTCGATTACGAGGTTGTGAATATATTTAGGAAAAAGGCTATGGAGAGGCCTGGAAAGAAGTTTTTTGTGATTCACACAATGGGGAGTCACAAAGAGTATCGCAATAGATATCCGGATGAGTTTTCCAGATATGGCGGATTAATGCCTTATAACTCAGATGTGGCGCAAGTTGATGCATATGATAATAGTGTGTTTTATACGGATAATGTGGTGTCGGAGATAATAAAAGTCGTCAATGGGGTTGGTAATTCCTACTCGGCCGTATTCTATATATCCGATCATGGGGAGAATCTGCCGGAAAATGGCTGTTCCGAAGATGGACATGGGCGTCAAAATGAAGCTGACTTCAGGGTTGCATCGTTTATTTGGTTTTCAGACGATTTGCTGAGAAATCGTCCGGAGCTCTTAATCGCGGCCAAGCGAGGAGTAGAGTTTCCATATGAATCGGTAGGTGTCCTGCACACGCTTTCAGATGTTGCGAATCTTGCATTTCCAGAATTGGATGTGAGCAGGAGTTGGATTTCAGATTCCTGGATGAGTCGCGTTCGGTGGGTGAATGCGGTTCCTGACTTTGATTTGGCCAAACGGGTGGGCGAATGCAAAAGACTGAGAATAAAGTAATTTGGATATTGGTTGTGCTTTTTTTTATATCGGGATTTTGCGCTCTGCTCTATCAAATCGCGTGGCAGAGAATGTTGTTTGCATATCTTGGGATTGAGTTGTCAGTTGTAACTGTTGTGATTTCGTCCTTTATGCTAGGACTGGGTGGGGGGGGGCTTCTGGGGGGGGTTATTGCGGATAAATTCCCAGTTAAGGCAATTGAACTGTTTGCGGCTGCTGAAGTGGGGGTCGGGATTTTTGGTTTCCTTAGTCCTGTGCTCTTTCGAGTTGTGGGGGTTAATTTGCTCGGCGAGAATATATTTGTGGTGGCATTGTTCTTGTTCTTGTTATTGCTTACGCCGACCGCGCTGATGGGGGCAACGTTGCCCATCTTGGTAACTCACGCGACCCGATGTTGGCAGCATGTAGGAAAGTCCACTGGTAGCTTCTATTCCGCAAACACGCTGGGTGCGGCACTTGGGGCAGTCTTTACTGGTTTTGGGGCCTTTAATTTTCTGACATTAAACTGGGTCGTTTGCTGTGCGGCATGTGGGAATCTGATCATTGGCTCGAGTCTATTTGTATTTTTTATTCGAAAGCCATAGATGTGCGTAATTAGAGTTGTCTCATTTTTGGTTGGCTTTGTCAGTCTCTCGCTGGAGATAGTATGGCTTCGGGTGATTGGGTTTTATGAAGGGAATACTGCGCAGGTGCTATCGTTGGTACTTGGTGTTTATTTGATTGGAATTGCAGTTGGCGCCTTGGTGGGGAGGCATATTACAAATGGTCGTGAAACTCCTGCCATACGAAGGTATGCGGGGAGGGTGCTAATTGCTTCAGGTTGCATCGATGTATCTGCGCCTCTGATATTGATTGCTCTTAATTCTTCTTTTTGGACCAACTCGGTATTAATTGTTCTTGTTTTTCTTTGTTCGACGTCGAAGGCGGCAGTATTTCCCGTGGTTCATCACTTGGGAACCATTCCTGGTGCCGGGGATACAGGGCGTTCTCTCTCAAAGATTTATTTCTTTAACATTCTGGGTTCGACCGCTGGCCCGCTGCTTGTTGGATTTCTTGCGTATGACGTGCTCACAAGTCAGCAGATCATGGCATTACTTGGAATTTTGACAGTCGTTGCGGGTGTTGTGCTATTTGTGGATACAGGCTCTGTGTGCGTGGCAAGTTTAGTTGCTGTTTTAGGTCTTTTTCTTTTGTTTAAGCATGATCCGCACGGGATGATGAAGGCGCTGACATACTCAACTGGTGAAGATGTAATTCTGTATTTTAATGAAAATAAGTATGGGGTTGTCCATACATTTCGTGATGAAGAGGGGGGGGATGTTGTATATGGTGGTAATGTGTATGATGGGCGTATAAATATTGATCCTGTATCAAATGCTAATCGCATAGATCGACTATTGCTGCTTTCAGGTATGCATAATTCTCCGCGTCGGGTGCTTGTAATTGGCTTGAGTGGGGGGGCTTGGCTAAGGGTTATTTCAGATTTTCCTGAGGTTGAGTCAATTGATGTGGTTGAGTTAAATTCTGCATATCTTGGATTGATTGGGCAATATCCTGATATACGCGCCGCCCTGAAAGATCCTAGGGTTCGCCTCTATTTTGATGATGGGCGCAGATGGTTAAGCCGCTCGAGCGAGTCTGGCTATGATCTTGTGATCATGAATACGACATTTCATTGGAGATCGTATGCGTCGGGTTTGTTGTCGTTTGAATTCTTTTCTATTGTAAAGTCGCATCTGCTGGAAGGTGGTATTCTTGCATTTAATGCAACAGGATCTCCGGATGCATTGTTTACTGCGTCAAAGGTATTTAATTTTTCATTTAGAAGAGATGATGCAAACTTCGTCTATGCGAGTGATAGGGATTATTCAAGCTTGCCAGTGAATTGGGGGGCGGTGGAAGCGGTAGCGCTCCGACTGACCGGTGGAGACCGTAAGCAGGATGTAAAAAGGCGTGTCAATTCGATTGCTGCACATCATTGGATTTCTGCCAATGAAGAGGCGATTATTGCCAAGAGGCCTCTCGAGCTCATCACAGATCAAAATATGCTTACCGAGTACAAACGGGGTAGGTCTCACTGATGTCGGTGTTTAGTGAAATTGGACACCGAGCTTGTCTCAATGCTGATGCATGCCAAAACCCGCCCCCTCAATCCCTCAGGCGTGACGTTTTCTCCGGCCACCGGCTCGCCCACATTCAGCCCCACGCGGTTGAACATCCCTCGCCGAAAGGGGCGAACCATGGCCACGGCTTCTCCGTTGCGGACTTCCGCCCGGCTGAAAAATGAGCCCCACAGTTGGGTGAGCGCCATGGGCACCACGGGTACTTGGAGTCCGTCGGCCTGAGCCTGTTCCAGCACTTTCATGATGCCGCCCTTGAAGGGTTGCAATTGCCCATCGCGGGTGATGCCGCCTTCGGGGAAGACGCCCAGCAAGTCGCCCTCGCGCAGCGTTTGAGCCGCGGCGGCAAAAGCGGCTTCGTAGGCCGCAGCATCTTCCTTTTGTGGGGCAATGGGAATGGCTTTGGCCAGTCGGAACAAGGCGCCCAGCACGGGCACCTTGAAAATGCGGTGGTCCATCAGGAAGCGGATGGGCCGGGGGCTGGCCGCCATCAGCAGCACGGCATCCACAAAACTCACATGGTTGCAGGCCAAGATGGCCGGTCCGGTGGTGGGGATGTGTTCATCCCCTTGCACCCGGTAGCGGTACACCAGCCGAGACAGCACCCAGGCCACAAAGCGCAGCAGGTATTCGGGCACCAGCATGAAGATGTAAAACGCCACCACGGCATTGGCCAGACCCATCAGCAAAAACAGCTGGGCAATGCTGAATCCTGCGTGCAGCAGCGCACCGGCCAGGACCGAGCTGGCAATCATGAACAGGGCGTTCAAGATGTTGTTGGCGGCAATGATGCGGGCCCGGTGAGTGGGTTGGCTGCGCATCTGGATCAGCGCATACATGGGCACGCTGTAGATGCCGGTGCACATGGACAGCAAAGTCAGGTCCGCCAGCACACGCCAGTGGGCAGGTTCTGCCAGAAAAGTGGCCAATGTGAATGCCTGAGTGGGAGGCAAGCCTTGCGTGGCCAGGTACAGGTCCACGGCAAACACCGTCATGCCGATGGCGCCCAGGGGAACCAAGCCAATTTCCACATGCCGGTGGCTCAGCAGTTCGCACAGCAGTGCACCCACGCCAATGCCCACCGAAAACACCACCAGCAACAGCGAGGCCACTTGCTCGTTGCCGTGCAGCACGTCGCGGGCAAAGCTGGGAAATTGGCTGAGGAACACAGCGCCAAAAAACCACATCCACGAAATACCCAGCAGCGAGCGGAACACCACCAGGTTGCCATGCGCCAATTGCAGGTTGCGCCAGGTTTCGGTGAAGGGGTTCCAGTTGATGTGCAGGCCTGGATCAGTGGCGGGAGATGTGGGGACCCATTGCGCCAGACCCCGGCCCAGCAGGGCCAGCCCCACGCAGGCCGCCGCCACATACATGGCCCCAATGTCTGGCACCGCAATCAGCAGCCCACCGGCGACGTTGCCGAGCAATATGGCCACAAAGGTGCCCATTTCCACCATGCCATTTCCGCCGGTGATTTCCCGTTCGTTCAGGTGTTGTGGCAGGTAAGCAAATTTGACGGGGCCAAACAGCGTGCTGTGCAGGCCCATGAGAAACACACAGCCCAGCAGCAGGGGCACGTTGTGTTGCACAAAGCCCCAACCGGCCAAGCCCATGATGGCGATCTCCAGGCTTTTGACAAAGCGGATCAGCACCTCTTTGGGGTATTTGTCGGCCAGTTGTCCCGAGGTGGCGGAAAAGAGCAGGTAGGGGGAAATGAACAGGGCACCAATCACCAACCCGGCCAGACTGGGGGGCAGCCAGCTCACCTGCAGTTGGTACGTGACCAGCACGGTGAAGGCGAACTTGAACACGTTGTCATTGCCCGCGCCTAAAAACTGTACCCAGAAAAACGGTGCAAACCGTCGCTGTGTGAGCAATGCAAACTGGCTGCTGTGTTCAGCGCCATGCGAGGGGGCTTGGGGGGTGTGGGTGGCCGTGTGAGGGGCGGTCATGGTGGAAAAGTCTCCAAGCGCAGGGTTAGCGGGGGATTCTGCCGCAGCCCTTCACGGCGCCAAGCACCGGCAGCACTGCGGCAGCGGCAACAACGTGTTTGAGGGTGTGGCCGGCCACACCCTGGTGGCTGAGTTGCCAGACATCGGCATCGTGCAGCTCCAGCAGTTTGGCGACACCGTAAGCCAGCACCACCCAGCCATAGGACACCGGCAGGATGGGTTGCAGTGTCCGAAGGGCAATGGCCACCCAGGCCAGCCACAGCACGCCCCCAAACTGCAGCACCAGCCACGGGGCCATGTTGCCGTTGACGAGGGGCAGCGTAGCCGATGCCAGCCCCACGCCACACAGCGCAAGCCGCGCCCCTTGGTGCCACACGTCGGTTTGTGATGCCGACCCGGTGAGGCTGAGCATGCCGGCAAAAGCAATGGCCATGCCCATGCGGTCTGCCACCAGCGTGGCCACCGATGGGGCCCAGTGGTAGCAGGCCGAACCCGCCCCCGTCAGAACCATGCCCCACCACAGCAGGCGAAGCGAGGCCTGGGTGGACGCTGGCATCAGGGCCTGCCGGGTGCGGGCCAAACCCCACAGCCCCAGCAGCACAAAGGGGATGTTGCTCAACACGTCCATGGCATTGGGCACCCCCCACAAGCGGCGATGGTCGGCAAACGGGTGCGCAGGGTCTGCGGGGTGCTCGGCGGGCAGGTTGTGGCCGTGGACATCCAGGTGGAGGCCCAGGTGGGGCAGGAGGTCGGCTCCGCAGACCCAGGCGAACAACCACAGTGCGACCCAAAGGCCCAGGAACGTGCGGAAATGGAAGAGGTGTTTCATGCCGCCAGTGTGGTCAGCAGGCGGTGTTGAGAGAGGCAAAAATCAGCACTTACTGCAAATTGAGCGCCATGAGGTATCAAAATACGGTACTTATGAGCACCTCCATGGAATTGGTCAAAGTCATCAAGCACGAGCTGAAGCTGGCGCACATGACCTATGCCGACTTGGCCGCGGCACTGGGTTTGGCCGAGTCCACCGTGAAGCGCCTGCTGGCCAAGGGCGACATGCCCTTGTCCCGTGTGGACGACATCTGCCGAGCCCTCAAGCTGGACTTTTCAGAGTTGGCCCGCCGTGTGGCAGATGCGCAGCCCCTGCTGCAATGCATGACGCTGGAGCAGGAGCGGGCGGTGGTGGCCGACCGCAAGCTGTTGCTGGTGGCCATCTGCGTGCTCAGCCAGTGGACGCTGGAGCAAATCACGCGCGCCTACCGACTCTCGGAGGCCGAGTGCGTGCAGCGTTTGGTGCAGTTGGACCGCATCGGCATCATTGAGCTGCGCCCGCTCAACCGCTACCGCCTCAAGCTGGCCAAGGCCTTTCGTTGGCAACCCCAAGGCCCGGTGATGCAGTTCTTTCGGGAGCACGCCCTCTTGGACTATTACGCCGACGGCTTTGACGGGGATGGAGAGGGCTTGATGCTGGTCCATGGCTCCATCAGTCGGGCGCTGGCCCCGTTGTTCGTGGAGCGCTTGCACAAGGTGGCGCAAGACTTTGCGCATCAACACCAAGCCGACCAGAAGCTGGCCGAGCAGGCGCGTGAGGGCTACACCCTGCTGCTCGCCATGCGTCGGTGGGAGTTTGAAGCGTTCGCACAGCTCCGCCGCAGCGGATCTGGTCAATGACCTGCCGAGCCCAGGTCCCGGTCAATTCGCTGCACCAGCAGCAATGCGCCTTGGGACATGGCCAAAGCCCGCGCTTGCTCCAATGTGGCGCAAGTCCGCAAACCGTCTGTCTGGCCCAACGAACGGTGGCACAGTGCCTGAACACGGAGGAACTCCGCTTCCAGGTAATGGTCCTCGTTGCGTTGGCAGGCTTGCAGCAGGTACTTGGCACATTCCAGTGCTTGAAGGTGCAAGCCCAAATGGTGCAAGGCGTCCAGCAGGAATGAGCCGTAGGTGGTTTCGATGGATCGGTGGGCAGAACTGCCCGCCCCGGCCCCTTGCTGCACCAGGGCCAGGGCATCGGCTTGCCCCAGGCGGACACGCGCCCAGCCTTCCAGCATGGTGGCACTGGCGGCCCACTGGCCCAGCCGGTGGCGTTGGGCCAACGAAACCACGGCCTGGGTGTGGGTCAGCACCTTGTGTGGTTCGTCAAGGTGGCGGTGCAACACCGCGGCGAAGGTGAGTGCAAAACAAAGGGTGTGGACGTGCTCATTGGCGTGTGCTTGTCTGAGCGCCTGCGCCATGTGGTCTTGCGCCGCATCCCCCTCCCCCAGGAAGCACAGCGTCCAGGCCAGGAACGAACGGGCCAGGACCTGGGTGTCTTCGCCGGTGATGGGCATCAACGACGCGGACGTCACCCCGGGATGGTCCGCCGCTGCCTGCTGCAAATGGTGGCGAGCCTGCTCGAAGCGCCCCAGCCAAAACAGGTTGTTGCCATAGGCGTAGTGGGTGACGATGCGGTGCTCTGCTCGCCCGGTGGCTTGCGCCAACTTGTCCAGCAACGCCACCATGTCCAACGATGCCAGCGCGTGTTGGTTGGACGCACCGCCCAACCAAAGGCCGTATTGCGCGGGAAACACCTCGGTGGGGCTGGTCGCCCAGTTGGCCAGCGCCATGGCTTGCACAAAGCACTGGTGGGCTGAGGCTGCGCCATATCCCTCCAAGGCGACCAGGGCCTGACCCTTGAGCTTGTGCACCGAAAACGCCAGGCGCTGGCGCACCGCCTCGTCGGCGATGTGGGGCAGCAACGCCGTGGCGGCGTTCAGGTGGCTGAGGGCTTCGGTGTGGGCACTTTGCTGCATCGCCTGGCGACCCGCCTGCAGCCACAGTTCCAGGCTGGGTTCCAGGTCGTCGGCTTCGCGCAGGTGGAGTGCCAAGACCTCGGGTGCTGCATGCGGCCCCTGGGGGCGAATGTCCGACAAGGCCTTGGCAATGGCTGCGTGAGCCACCTTGCGTTGGCTGCGCGTCTGGGTTTCGTAGGCAGCAGCCTGCACCAGCGCATGTTTGAACTGCCATTGGTGTGGGCCAAGGGGCTGCAGCAGCCCGTGCGCTTGCAACACGGACAAGTGTGTGCCAATGGTTTTCTCGGGGGCGTCAGCTGCGGCAACCAGCACGTCCTGGGCAAAGGTCCGTCCCAGCGTGGCGGCCAGCTGAGCCGTTCTTCGCGCCTCACCGACCGCGTCGAGCCGACTGTGCAGCAGGTCTTGCAGGCTCAGGGGCAACGAAGGCGCATATGCCGACGGGCGTGTTTGGGGCTGGTGGGCCATCAGCGCCAGCTCTTCCGCGAACAGGGCGATGCCATCGGCCCGGGACACGATTTGCTGCACCGTCTCCTCGGGCAGCGCGCCATGGGCTTGCACCAAGGTCGCCATGGCGTGTGTGTCCAGGGGGGCAATGTCCCACACCTGGGCGGGGGCCACGGCCTGCACCGTTTTCGTGACGGGACGGGAGGTCAGCAGCGTCATGGCCTGCCCGTGGGTTTGCGCAATGACGTGTTCCTGCAGCCACTCGCGGGTGGATGGGTCGCACCAGTGCAGGTCCTCCACCAACAGCAGCCCTCGACGTCCGGTGTGGTGGTGCAGCAATGCCGTCAGGGCTTCAAACACAGAGGTTCGGTCCCTGATGGCGGGGGGCGAGTGGGGGGGCTGGTCGGGGTTTTCATGCAGCCACTCGGCCAACGCTTGTGCCGAGTCGTGGCCTTGCAGGGCCGATGTTTGCAGGGCCTGCGCCAAGCGGCGGCCGGTGTCTTCCAGCGACCCAAGGGGATGCACGTCCAACCACCGTTGCAGCCAGGTCCGAACGGGGTGCAAGGGCGACTGGTCGTGTTCCGCGCTGCATTGCAGTTCCACCACCGGCACGCCAGCCACGGTGAGCGTGTGCGCAAATGCCCGAACGAGTCGGGACTTTCCAATGCCGGCCTCGCCTTGCAGCAGCAGGGTGCGGGGGCTGTCAGGGTTGGGGTCCTGCCAGAGCGCATGCAGGCGCACCAGATCTGCCTGACGCCCGATCAGGGGCGTGCTTTGCGGGACGGCGTCCAGCCGGGTTTGCGCCCCGCTGGCCCGCCGAACGCCATAGAGCCGGGGGACTTGATTTGCGCCTTGGGCGGGTGGAATGGGGTGGGGCATCACCTCAAAGTAGCCCCGGACAAGGTGTTCGGTGGCCTCGGTGATGAGCACAGACCCTGGCGGCGCATCCTGACGGATGCGGATGGCCACACCCGAGGTGACACCGGCCACATCAGGGCTTGGTGCATGCGGATGGACCACCATGAATCCACTGTGGATGCCGATGCGCAGGCCGAGGCCCGTGGGCAGCGAATCGCGAATCCGCAAGGCCGTGCCCACCGCCATGTGCGCGGCGTTTTCGCGGGCCAGGGGGTAGCCAAAGTACGCCAGCACCCCCCCGCCGTGGCGCTGGACCACATGCCCTCCCCGTTGTTGAATCAGGGATTCCGCGTGGGCTTGGGGGACATGCAGTGCTTCGGCAATGGTCTCCAGGTCGTCTTCGCCGGGCAGGCTGAGTTCGACATACACCACCGTCACCAGCCGCCGCTCCGCGACTTGAGCGGGCCAGGTGGCAGGGCTGGGCGCGGGCTCGGTGGCGAGGGCGTTCCATTCTCCCGCCTGGATGCGTTGACACAGCTGACGTGTGGCGTCTTGCGGATGGACGCCGAGGTCGTCGAGCAAGCGCTTGCGGAAGGCGTCGAATTGCGCCACGGCTGCGGCGGGTTGGCCCTGTCGGGCCAGCAACTGCATCAGGTGGCGCTGGCCCGTTTCGTTCCACGGGTCCAATGCCACCACCTGGCGGGCGTGCGTCAGCGCCTGCATCAGGTTGCCGGACTGTTCGTGCCCGCGGCACAGCTGCTCGTGCAAGCCCACGGCATGCAGCTTGAACGTTTCGCGTTGGCCCTGGCACCAGTCTTCAAAGTTGGGGGCCCCCGGAAGGTCCAGTCCGCTCAAGAACTCGCCTTGATGGCAAGCGGCTTGGGTGGCCAGCCGTTCCAGACAAGAAGGGCACCAGGCCTCGCGGGCGTGGTGAGGGCAAGGGGGGAGCGGGCAGGACAGCTCGTTCACATCGGCCCACAAGGCCGCATCGGGGTGGAGGCGGATGCGGGCGCCATCCACCTGCAGGAGTGGGGGGGCTCCAGGTGTGTCCAACGCCTGTCGCAGGCTGGACAACAACTGGCGCAGATGCCCCGCCGATCGGATGCCCAGCAAGTCGGCCAGGTGGGCGCGGGCATGCCACCCTTTTTCCACCAACAGGTAGGCGAGCAGCCCCCAGGCTTTGCGGTAGGCCAGCCCAGGCAAGGTGACGCCCTGGCGCTCCAGTCGAAGGCCCCCCAGCAGCCAGACCTCGGTCAAGGGTGGCGTTGCGGGGGCATCAACATCTGCAATCAGGGCGTTCGAACGACTCACAAGCCATTGCTTTCCGAAGGGGGGAGGCAATGGTAATTCGCCGTTCATGCACGCGGGGGCAACCCAGCATGCGGCCTTCGCGTTCGTCGCGCAGATGCCACGACAAGGCACTCAGCCCAGCAGGGTGCCCAGGTCAAATCCCAGGTCCTGGGCCTGCTCTGGGCTGGGGTGGCGGCCTGCGTCCAGCAGCTTGCGGGCCTGCAAATGGTCTTTGGCGGCGTTCACGCTGTCCACGGCCACCAGGCGGCCGCCGTTGAAGTGGTACACGCTGAACGACGGGCCGCCCAGTTCACCACGCACCACCCATTGGTCGGCCCCGGCACTCAAGCCCGCCATTTGCAGCTTGCGGTCGTACTGGTCGCTCCAGAACCAGGGCGTGGCGGTGAAGGGGCGCTCCTGCCCCAGGATGGCCGCCGCCACGCTTTTGCCTTGTTCGGTGGCGTTCTGAACCGACTCCAGCCGAAGCAGCGCGCCGTCGGGCAGCCGCCGTGCGGTGCAATCGCCCGCGGCAAACACGTGCGGGTCGGTGGTGCGGCCACAGGCATCGACCACGATGCCCCGTTCGCAGTCCAACCCGGCGGCCTGGGCCAGTTCGTCATTGGCCACCGCGCCCACGCCCATCAGCACCAGCCCGGCGGGGAGCACGGTGCCGTCGGCCAGTGCCACGCCGTTCACCCAGCCATCAGCGTTTGCGGTGAGGTGGGTGGTCTGCGCACCCAGCACCAGCTGGACGCCGTGGCCGCGGTGCAGTTGGGCGTACCAGTCGGACAGGGCCGGGGCCAGCACGCGCCCCAGCAGCCGGGGGGCGGCTTCCAGCACCGTGACCGCCAGGCCTTTTTTGCGGGCGGTGGCGGCCACTTCCAGGCCGATGAAGCCACCGCCCATCACCACCACGGGCAAACCGAGTGCGGCACAGCGGGCCAAGCCGTCGCTCAGGGCACTGGCGTCGTCCCGGGTGCGCAGGGTCAACACCCCGTGCGCGTCTGCGCCCGGCAGGGGCAGGCGGCGGGGGCGCGAGCCGGTGGCCAGCACCAGGGCGGTGTAGGGCAGGGTGCTGCCGTCGGCCAGTGTCACGCACCGTGCGGCGCGGTCCACGGCCGTCACCCGCGCATGGGTGCGCAGGTCGATGTGCTTGCGCGCCAGCATCTCGGGGGCGCGCATTTGCAACTGGCCCGCGTCCATCTCCCCCGACAGCCAGGCTTTGGACAGCGGCGGGCGGTGGTAAGGGCCGGTGGGCTCGTCACCCAGCAGGGTGATGGGGGCGGTGTACTGCGCGGTGCGCAAGGCCTCGGCCGTGGACAGGGCCGCCTGACCGGCCCCCACGATGACGGTGCCTGCGTCAGGCGTCTGGGGCGCGGTGGCGTTCATGGGGTCCCCAGCGTCACTCTTGGGTTTCGGGCAGGTGCACCACCAACCCCTCCAGCGCCGGGCTGGCCTTGATCTGGCACGCCAGGCGGCTGTTGGGGCGGCGTTCGGACGCCACGTTGTCCAGCATGGCCAGTTCGGCCTCGCTGGCGGGCAACACCTTGGCCAGGAAGTCGTCGGCCACGTAGCAGTGGCAGGTGGCGCAGGCGCACGAGCCACCGCATTCGCCCAGGATGCCGTCCACGCCATTGGCGGTGGCGCCCTGCATCAGGTTCCAGCCATCGGGCAGGTTGACGGTGGTGGCTTGTCCGTTGGCTTCGACGAAGGTGATGTTGGCCATGGGTGTCTGTCTCTTTCGGTGGTTTGCGTGTGCTTCAGGTGCGTGCCAGGGTCAGCACCAGCGGGCTGCGGAAGGTGGACGAGGGCATCCAGGGCAGTTGGTCGGCCACCCGGCGGTAGCTGGGCACCACCTTGTGGAATTCCTCGAACGCGATTTTGACCGCCAAACGGGCAATGGCCGTGCCCAGGCAGGCGTGCACGCCACCGCCAAAACCCAGGTGCCCGCGGGGCTTGCGGCCCAGGTCGTACACGTCTGGGTTGGGGTACTGGCGTTCGTCGCGGTTGCCGCTGCCGTAGGCCAGGCACACAAAGTCGCCTTCTTTCATGGTCTGGCCGTGCAGGGTCACGTCCTTCATGAGGCGGCGGCGGAAGCGTTGGGCCGAGGTGTTGAAACGCAGGCTTTCCTCCACGGCGTCGGGCAGCAGTGCGGGGTTGGCCACCACGGCGGCCTGGGCGTCGGTGAAGGTGGCCAGGTTGTAGGCCATCATCATCATGAAGCCGCCCAGGCTTTCCACTCCGGCCATGATGAGCGTGGTGGTGGTCAGCAGCACCTCGCGGTCGTCCAGTCGGTCGCCGTCGATTTCGGCCATGGCGAAGTGGCTGATCAGGTCGTTTTGCGGGTTGGCGCGGCGCAGGGCAATGACCTTGCTGGCGTAGTCCTGCATCCAGTTGTACGCGGCGATGTGCTCGGGGCCTTTGGCGCGGGTGCGGGCATCGCTTTGCACCATCAGCACGGCGTTGTCGCGCACCTCCTGCTCGGGCACCAGGGCGTCGGCCCCCATGGGCAGGCCCAGTGCGGCCATCAGCACTTTCACGGTGAACTGGGACGACACCTCCTTGAAGTCGAACTCGTCCACGCCGTTCAATTGGCCGAACACCTGCTTGGCCACGTCGCGGATGGGTTCTTCCAGCGCCAGCAGGTTGCGCTTCATGAAGGCGTGCTGGATCAGGCCACGCAGGCGGTCGTGCTTGGGTGGGTCGGAGCTGCCCAGCGTGGCCCCGGCGCGGCCTGGCAGTTCGGTCATGAGGTTGCCGCTGGCGCTGGAGTAGGTTTGCCAGTCGTTGAGCGCGGTCACGATGTCGCTGTAACGCGACAGCACCCACATCTGGGCTTCGGCGCTCCAGAAGCAGGGGAACTCGTCGCGCAGGCGCTTGTAAAACGGGAACGGATCGGCGTCCACCGCCGGGGAATACGGGTCGAAGGCGAACATGCTTGTCTCCTGTTGTGGTTTGGGGTGGGTGGACTTTAGGTTTCCAGCCCCTGCGTTGCACGGTACAAATGCCTGTTCAATCGGGTACTTTTGGTTCATTCTTGGGGCATGCGCCAAACGCCTTCACCTCGCCGTTCGGGTATACCCGCAGCCCCGCCCGCCATTCCGCGGTTTGACCTGTATGGAGAGGTCGCTGGTTCAGCGCCTGAATTGCTGCACGTTGAGGAGGTGCAGGCCCGCAGCAGCCAGTACCAGTGGGAAATCGCCCCCCACCTCCACCAGGGCCTGTACCAGGTGTTGTGGGTGCGGCAGGGCTCGGTCACCGTGGCCTTGGACGAACAGCGCACGGCGCTGCCCGGGCCGGTGGCCATCGTGGTGCCCCCGGCGGTGGTGCACGGGTTCCAGTTTGCGCCCGGGACCGACGGCTGGGTGCTGACGCTGTCGAGCCGCTTCCTGTCGGAAGGGGACTTTCAAACCGTGGGGGCCGCCTTCGAAACCCTGTTTGCCGCCCCGCGCGTGCTGGACATGCGCGACGATGCCGAGGGCGCCCAGCGCCTGGACGCCCTGATGCGCGAGCTGGCGGCGGAGTTCGCTTGGGGCGGCCTGGCGTCCAACCCTTCTCCCACGCCCACCTGGCTGGCCCGGGCCTTGTTGTGGCGTCTGGCCCATGTGCAGGACGCGCAAAGGCCGCACAAGGCCGGGCACCCGCGGCAGGCCTTGTTCACCCGGTTTCTGGCCCTGGTGGAAGCTCACCACCTGGCGCACTGGACGGTGGCGCAGTACGCCCAGCGCCTGGGGCTGAGCACCGCCCGCCTCAACCGCCTGGTGCGTGCCGCCAGCAACCGCAGCGCCCAGGCGCTGGTGCACGAGCGCCTCACCCGCGAAGCCTGCCGCCGCCTGCTGTACGTGGCCGCCCCCGCGGCCAGCCTGGCGCTGGAGCTGGGGTTTGACGACCCGGCCTACTTTTCGCGCTTCTTTCGTCGGCAAACCGGCCTGAGCCCGCAGCAGTGGCGTTTGGCGCAGCGCCGCTGAGGGTGTATAGGTTGCTATATTTGCGATAGCTGCTCACGCTTTATTCATAAGCGCTGAGTGCCATTTTTCTTTGATTTTTCTGCGCAAAGGGGCGACTGTCAGGTCACGGCTGGGGCAGGCACACGCGCCGTGGGGCGGGGCTTACATCTCTTGTCGCGCCTGCCGCCACACCGCCCAGCCGCCTTGCAGGGCCAAGGCGGCCATCAACCCGGCCACCAGCAGGTCGGGCCAGGCCGACCCGGTGCCGAACACGCCCAGCGCGGCCAGCATCACGGCCACATTGCCAATGGCGTCGTTGCGCGAGCACAGCCACACGCTGCGCATGTTGGCATCACCCTCGCGAAAGGCGTACAGCATCACCGCCACCCCCACGTTCACGGCCAGTGCCAGCAGGGCCACCACACCCATGGTCAGCGCGTTGGGGGGCGTGCCGTGCCACAGCGACCACAAGGCATTGCCCAGCACGTACACCCCAAACCCCATCATGGACAGGGCCTTGACCGCCGCGGCCTTGGCGCGAAAGGCCAAGGCCGAGGCCAGCACCGCCAGCGACACGCCGTAATTGAGGGCATCGCCCGCGAAGTCGATGGCATCGGCCAGCAACGACAGCGAGCCCGCCTGTGCACCCGCCAGCAGCTCCACAAAAAACATGGCCGCGTTGAGGGCCAGCGCCGTCCACAGCACGCGGCGATAGCGGTTGAGGTTGACGATGGATTCAGCGGGCGGCGCGTCGTGGCAGCACTGGCCGTGGCAGTGTTCGGACATGGGTTTCTCCTTCAATGCCGCCATTGAAAACCCTGGAGTCGCTACAGTGTCAAGCATGCAAATCAAAGACTTGGCGCGCCGCACCGGCGTGGACGTTGAAACCATCCGCTACTACGAAAAGCAGGGCCTGCTGCCCGCCCCCGCCCGCCGCGACAACGGCTACCGCGACTATGGCGACGCCCACCTGGAGCGCCTGTCCTTCATCCGCCATTGCCGGGCCTTGGACATGCCCCTGGCCGACGTGCGCCAGTTGCTCGGTTTTCTGGACCAACCCGCCGAGGGCTGCCTGGACGTGGAGGCGTTGGTGGACGACCAACTGGCCCGCGTGCGGGCGCGGCTGGCCAGCATGCAGGCGCTGGAGAAACAGCTGCTGCAGCTGCGCGCACGCTGCAACGGCGGCCATGTGGCGGCCAACGGGCAGCGCCACTGCGGCATCCTTGACGAGCTGGTGGCCGCGGCGCACGGCGAGGCTTGCGCTTGCCACGCCGATGCCTGAATCCCGGGCCGGAGGTCAGCCCGCCAGCAGCCCCCGCAGCCAGCGGTGCGCCTCGTCGTGCTGGTGGCGCAGGTGCCAGATCAGGTACATGGGCAGCGGCGGGGTGGGCAGCGGCGGCTCGGCGCTGGCCAGCTCGCGCAGCAGGTGCTGGCCCAGCAGGCTGGGCGCGGTCACCAGCAACGGGCTGTGGCGCAGAAAGGCCGCCACCCCACCAAAGCCGGGCACCGTGGCCACAAAGCGGCGCTGCACGCCCTGCTGGGCCAGCAGGGTGTCC
The DNA here is from genome assembly GCF_054777695.1 of Hydrogenophaga soli. Taxonomy (NCBI): domain Bacteria; kingdom Pseudomonadati; phylum Pseudomonadota; class Betaproteobacteria; order Burkholderiales; family Comamonadaceae; genus Hydrogenophaga; species Hydrogenophaga soli. Next base: position 71,062 of record NZ_BAAHAK010000008.1, read on the forward strand.
AGGCTCAAGGGGCGCTGCGCCTCGTACAACACGGTGATGTGGTCGCTGGCCAGGTAGTCGGCCAGGTCGGCGGGAGCGCTGCGCTGCGCCGGGTCCCAGAACACGCGGTAGCGGTCCTCGAACAGGCGCTTTTGCACGATGTCGCTGCCCTCGGGCGGGCGCGGGCTGATGACCAGGTCGCACTGCCCACTGCGCAGCATGTCCACGCTGGGCACGTTGGACGGCAGCACCCGCAGCGTGACGCCCGGGGCCTCGGTGCGCAGCCGCGCCAGCAGCGGGGGAAGCAGCACGTCGCGCTGCAAATCGTTGGCGGCAATGGTGATGTGGGCCTGCCAGTGCGCCGGGTCGAACGCGCCCAGGTGGGCAAACGCCTGCAGGCGTTGCAGCAGCTCGCGGGCCTCGTCGGCCAGCCGCACCGCCCGCGCCGTGGGCACGATGCCGCGCCCGTTCTTGACAAACAACGGGTCGCCCGTCAGGCGGCGCAGCTTGTCCAGTTGGTGGCTCACCCCCGACTGCGTCACCCCCAGCGCCACCGCCGCGCCGGTGATGCTGCCCGCATCCACCACCGCCACCAGCAGGCGCAGGGCGTGGGTGTCGAGGTGGTCAGCCATGCGCGTGGATCCGATGATTCAATGGATGGGATGGATCAAAAACATCCAAAAACATCCAAAAACATCCATAACCGTTTCCCATGCTTTCCTCGGTTACTTATCCGCGGTGTAGTAGGCCGACCTGCGCTCACCATGCTGGATCAGGGCACCTCGGGCCTTGAGTTTCTTGATCAGTTCCTTGGCCTGTCCCTCGCTGAGCCTGCACAGACCCATCACGTCCGCCCGTTTGATTTGTCCGTGTTGGCGCACGTAGTTCAGCACCAGTTGCTCGTTTTGAAGAGCGGTAAAGCCCGCCTGACGGGTGTAGGCTGCCCGGTTGCCTTGCTGCTGGTACACGGAGGCTGACAACGTGTAGCTGCGCCCGCGTGCTGTGCCGTGTGCTTCCACCAGCCCGGCTTCGGCCAGGGCTTCCAGCGTGCGCTTGGCGTTGGCTGCGTCGCGCTGGATGCGTCCGGCCAGTTCATCGGTGGTCACGCGTTTGAGTTCGCGTACCGATGCCAGCGCAATCAGGCTGTCAATGGGCAACTCACCACTGCGACGGCGCTCTTCTTCCACCACCATGCGGCGAAAGTCCAGGTCTGCGGCATCGGTGGGCAGGCGCACCACGACATTGCCACTGTCGGTTCGGCCGTAGTCCGGTGCCGGTCGACCGAACTTGAGCATGCCTCGGTAAATGGTGTCTACTCCCCGGCCCGAGCGCTCCACCAAGCCCACGCGCTTCATGGCATCGGCCAGTGCACGGTTGCGTGGGCGTGGTTCGGTGGTCAGCAGGTTGGCCAGTGTGACGCCGTCGACCAGACCGCCGGGGTTGCTCACCGTCAGTCCCGTGTCGTCGAGTCTCACGTGCACGGCACCCAGACGGTGGTAGTCGCGGTGGATCAGTGCATTGGCCACCGCCTCGCGGTAGGCCCCCATGTCCACCATGGGCACTGGCACCCGGAACAGGCCCACCTGAAGCTCTTGTTCAGGGTTGTAGGGGCGAAAGTTGGTTTCCAGCCAGTCCAGCGCCTTGAGCAGCGGAAAACGCCTGAATTCGTTGAAACGGACCGCTTCCCGCTCCAGCACTTGAAAGGCAAACTCGTGCGTGGGAACCCGTTCGCGCAGCGCGGACTCGCGCCCCACCATCAACAGGCCGCACAGTGTGGGTACGCGGCTGCCGTCGGGTTGGCGTGTGGTGAAACCCAATGCTCCGTCCAGCGCCTCGTCGTCCAGTTCCAACAACACGCGATCGCCCCCGTATTGCTGCACTGCTTGGCGCAGGCGCTCGCGTTCCAGCGGGTCGAAATCGGCCAACGTGGCATCTGCAACAGGCTGAGCCGACGTGTCGGCCAGTCCCAGGTGGGCGCGTCGGCTGGCGCGGTCGTGCGGCAGCATGGGGGTGCACTCAGGCGTGCCGTCGTGCCTGAGGCGGCGGCGCAGGTACACGCCCGCGGCGGTGGACACCTCGGTTTGCGCCTTGGGTACGGCGATGCGGGCCACCCGAGTGGTGCCCAGATCCACAGGGGTCACCTTCACTGACACGGCGGGCGAGGTACGCGCGGCCACCAGCCCAGGCAGGCCAGCCAGCAACCGATGCTCGGCATGCAACCCCGTGGGGGTGCCGTCATCTTCCACCCCCAGCCAGATTTCGCCCCCTTCGGCGTTGGCCAGGCAGACCACCGCGTCAATCAACTCTGTGTCGGACAGGCGTTTGCGGTCGCTTTTGAACTCGACGGTCAGAGACTCAGAGGGCGGCAGGTGAGGGATCATGCGGCAGCGGTTTTGAAGGTATGGCGTTGCGGCCAGGGCCGACGCTGGGCTTCGGATGATTCTAGGTTTCTGGCTGAGCTCAATTCGAAAAACTTCATGCATCAAATGATGAATCCGCTGTTTATCAGATGCAAGCCTTTCGGAATACTCCGCGGCCAGTCCCCCATTCAAACGCCCACACAGGAGACAACCATGGCCTTGAAACCCCACTCAGACGGGCATGCCCCCATCCCCGGCACCGAACCGTTTGACGACACCTGGGCGCGCAAGGGTTATGCGCTCAACAAGATGTGCTTCTCGTTCAACGACGCCGCCAACCGCGAGGCCTTTGTGGCCGATGAAGAGGCCTACATGAGGAAGTACGGCCTGAGCGACGAGCAGGCCGCCGCCATCCGTGCCCGCAACGTGCTGCAACTGCTGGCGGCAGGGGGAAACGCTTACTACCTGGCCAAGTTCGCCGGCATCTTCAAGCTGGACATGCAGGACATCGGTGCCCAGCAGACTGGCATGACCAAGGACGAATTCAAGGCCAAGCTGGTGGCCGCCAACCAACAACCCGGCCTTTGAGCCATCCCACGGAGACAAGCACATGGCACAACTCATCGGCGGCCTCGGCACCTCGCACATCCCGGCCATTGGCGGCGCCATCCACCGCGGCGACCAGCAAACCCCGTACTGGAAGCCCTTTTTCGACGCCTTCCCGCCCATCCACCGCTGGCTGGGGGAGAAAAAGCCCGACGTGATCGTGATCTTCTACAACGACCACGGCCTCAACTTCTTCCTCGACAAGATGCCCACCTTTGCCGTGGGCGCGGCACCGCAGTACGTCAACAGCGACGAAGGCTGGGGCATCCCCTCGCTGGAGCCGCTGCGCGGCGAGGTGGACCTGTCGTGGCAAATCATCAACCACTTGGTGGACCAGGAGTTCGACGTGGTCACCTGCCAGGAGATGCTGGTGGACCACGCCTGCTCGCTGCCGCTCAAGCTGTTCTATCCCGAAGGCAACTACCCGGTGACGGTGGTGCCTGTGTGCATCAACACCGTGCTGTTCCCGCTGCCCAAGGCCAGCCGCTGCTACGCGCTGGGCAAGGCTGTGGGCGAGGCCATTGCCCAATGGGACAGCGACAAAAAGGTGGCCGTGCTGGCCTCCGGCGGCTTGTCGCACCAGTTGGAGGGCGAACGCGCCGGGTTCATCAACAAGCGCTTTGACTTGCAGTTCTTGCAGAGCCTGGAAACCAACCCCGAGTGGGCCACGCAGTTCAGCATCCACGAAATTGTGGAAAAGGCTGGCACCCAGGGCGTGGAACTGCTGATGTGGCTGGCCATGCGCGGGGCCCTCACGGCAGCGGGCTCGGGCGTGAAGAAGGTCTGCGCCAACTACCACATCCCCATTTCCAACACCGCCACCGCGGTGGCCGCGTTGGAGGTGGCGGACTGAGAGGTCGTGCCTCAGCGAAAACGCTGGGGCAGGTAGGGCGTGGGGTCCACCACCGTGGGTTGGCCGGTCAGCTGTTCGGCCAGCAGCCGCCCCGACACCGGGCCCAGCGTGAAGCCCTGGTGCCCATGCCCGAAGTTGAACCACAGGCCCGCTTGCCCGGGCACCGGGCCAATGGCGGGCAGCATGTCGGCCATGCAGGGGCGGTTGCCCAGCCAGGGGGCGTCGTCCACCGGGCGGCCCAGGTCCAGCAGCTCGCGGGCGCAGGCCTCAGTGCGGGCCAGTTGCACCGGGGTGGGCGGGCTGCCCAGCCGGGCCAGTTCGGCCCCGGTGGTCAGGCGCAGGCCGCGGCGCATGGGGGCCAGCACGTAGCCGCGTTCGGCGTCCAGCAGCGTCAGGTTCAGGCGCTGCGGGGTGTCGTAATGCTGGTGGTAGCCGCGCTTGACGAACAGCGGCACCGGCCAGCCCAGGCGCTGCGCCAGGTCGCCCGACCAGGGGCCCAGCGCCACCACGGCCTGCTCGGCCTCCAGCGGCCCTTGCGGGGTCTGCACCCGCCAGCCACTGCCGTGCTGGTGCAGGGTGGTGGCATCACCTTGCACCAGCAGGCCCCCCCGTTGTTGGAACAGGCGGGCGTAACGCGCCACCAGTTCGCCGGGGTCGCTCACGCTCCAGGGCTCGGTCCAATGGATGGCCCCGACCAGCGGGGCATGCAGCGCTGGTTCGGCGCGCTGAAGGGCGGGGCCATCCAGCACCTGGAAGGGCACCCCAAAACGTTCCCGGTTGGCCGTGGCCTCGCGCACCGCGTCGTCCAGCCCCCGGGCACTGCGGTAGCCAAAGCGAAAACCCTGGCGGCTGACCAGATCGTTGGCCCCGGCGGCCTCCACCCAGGGTTGGTGCTCTGACGTGGCGAGCGCCACCAGGCGGCTGTAGGCCTGGGCAATGACGGCGTGGTGCGCGGGCAGCGAGTGCCACACATAACGCAGCAGCCGCGGCAGCAGCGCGGGCAGGGCGGCGGCATGCCAGTGGATTTCGGGGGCGCGACGCAGTGCCACGCCCCACAGCAGACCCGCGTCGAACGGGAAGGCATAGGGCGCCACCGCCTCCTGCTGGATGATGCCCGCGTTGCCGTGTGAGGTTTCCTGCCCCGGCCCGCGCCGGTCCACCAGGGCCACCTGCACACCCCGCGCTTGCAGGTGCAGGGCGGTGCACACCCCCACCATGCCCGCCCCCAGCACCAGCACCTGCGGGGCGGATGCGACCCCCGGTGGGTTCGGGGTGGCGGAGGGCGGTGCGCCGGGTGTGGTGGGCTGGATCATGGTCACAATTTACAAGCTTTTTTGAACTCCTGCGCTTTTTCTGGTTGGCCTGTTTGCTAGCAATTCAGGACTGTGCAGCTCAGGGCGGTGCGACTCAGGACAGCGTGGGGTAATCGGTGTAACCCACCGCGCCGCCGCCGTAGTAGGTGGCGCGCTGGCCCTCGTTGTAGGGGCCGTTGCGGCGCAGGCGTTCCACCAGGTCGGGGTTGGCAATGAAGGGCCGCCCGAACGACACCAGGTCGGCCCCCGTGGGCAGCGCCGGGTCGGCCACCACGGCGTCGGCCAGCTCGCGGGTGTAGCCGTTGTTCACCATCCAGGCCGCAGCCCCGCCGGCGGCCCGGTAGGCGGCCTTGGCAGCGGCGTAGTCAAAGGGGCGGTCGGGCAGCTCGCGCGGGCCACCGGTGGAGCCCTCGATCACGTGCACAAACGCCAGTTTGTGGGTGGCCAACTGGCGCAGCACATGCTCGAACAGCGGCTGCGGGTCGGCGTCCACGATGTCGTTGGCCGGGGTGACGGGCGACAGGCGGATGCCGGTGCGTTCAGCCCCGATCTCGTCACACACCGCGGCCACCACCTCCAGCAACAGGCGGGCCCGGTGCTCGATGGGGCCGCCGTAGGCATCGGTGCGCTGGTTGGCACCGGTCTTGAGGAACTGGTCCAGCAGGTAGCCGTTGGCGGCGTGGATTTCCACACCGTCAAAACCGGCCTCCAGGGCGGCACGGGCGGCACGGCGGTAGTCGGCCACGATGCCCGGCAACTCGTCCAGCGCCAGGGCGCGGGGCACCGAGGTGGCCTCGAAGCGTGGCACGCCGTGGTCCAACAGCACCGTCTTGGTTTGGGCCGCAATGGCCGACGGGGCCACGGGCGCGCCACCCCCCGGTTGCAGCGAGGTGTGCGACACCCGGCCCACATGCCACAGCTGGGTGACGATCTTGCCGCCTGCCGCATGCACCGCCGCCGTCACGGCCTGCCAGGCCTGGACCTGCTCGGGCGTGTACAGGCCGGGCACGTCGGCATACCCCTGGGCCTGGTGGCTGATGGCCGTGCCCTCCGAAATCAGCAGGCCCGCCGTGGCCCGCTGCGCGTAGTAGGTGGCGGTGATGGTCTGGGGCACCGCGCCGGGCGAGCGGTTGCGGGTCAACGGGGCCATGGCGATGCGGTTGGCCAGCGACCAGGCGCCCACCTGGATGGGGTCGAACAGAGAAGACATGGTGAGGAGCACTCCACAGTGGAACAGTGGCGGGCATTGTGGGCACCCGGGCCGCGCCCGGCAGTCACCTGGGCGCATGCTGGGCGGTGGCATGGGGCTTTGAGGCTGGGGGTGAAACAAAACGAAAAAAACCGCTACAGCCTCGACACCCGCCCTGGGGTGGGGCTGGGCACCATGAAGCCCATGTTCAACACCGTTCCACAAGGAGCCACCCCATGAAACCCTGGATCAAGCGCAGCCTCATCGGCCTGACCTCCATCACCGTCGTCCTGGGCGGGCTCACCGCCTGCGGCACGCACCACGCCCGCGGTTGGAGCGACGAGCGTGTGGCCGAAGTGCGCGGCAAGGTGATCGACAAGATCACCGACAAACTGGACCTGACCGCGCCCCAGAAACAGAAGCTCGGCGTGCTGGCCGACGAGGTGATCGCCTCCCGCAAGGCCCTCAAGGGGGGGACCACCGACACCCGTGCCGACCTCCAGACCCTGATCGCCGGTGACACGTTCGACCGCGCCCAGGCCCAGGCCCTGCTGGACCAGAAGACCCAGGCCGTGCAGGCCAGCGGGCCCAAGGTGCTGGCCGCGTTTGGCGACTTTTACGACAGCCTCACGCAGGCACAGCAAAAACAGTTGCGCGACAAGCTGGGCCAGCGTGGCCACGGCTGGTGGGGCCGGGGCTGAGGGGCGCGTCATGAACCCCCAGCCCACCCGCCCTTTGACACAGGCCGGGCGCACCCACGCCCCGGCGCTGCTGCAAGGCTTGGACGACCCCCATGCCGAGCTGCTGTCCCTGGTGTGGGGCCCCCGGTTCGACCGCGAACATGCCCTGGGCCTGTGGGCCCGGCTGTCCCAGCAGCAGCCCACGCGGGCGGCCCCTCTGCTGCCCGTGCTGCTGTCGGCGGCCGACCATTTCGACGCCCTGGGCGGCCCCGGCCAGCACCGCGTGCGCCGCCTGATCCTGCGCCACCGGGCCCGGTGTCTGGAGGGTGGGCTGTCAGAATCCACGCCATGAACCGCATCCTGCTGATCGACGACGACGAGCAGCTGGGCCCGCCGCTGGCGGCCTACTTCCAGCGCTTCGAGCTGCAACTGGAGCACGCCACCCGGCCCAGCGAGGGGCTGGCGCAGTTGCGCCGCGGTGGGTTCGACGCCGCCATCCTGGACGTGATGCTGCCCGAGATGGACGGCTTCGCCCTGTGCCGCACCATCCGCAAGGACAGCGACATCCCCATCGTCATGCTCACCGCCCGTGGCGACGTGATGGACCGTGTGGTGGGCCTGGAGCTGGGGGCCGACGACTACCTGCCCAAACCCTTCGAGCCGCGTGAACTGGTGGCCCGGGTGCAGACCGTGCTGCGCCGCCGCCAACCGACCAGCGTCAACGGCACGGCGGCCACCGCATCGGTGGGAGACGCGCTGCGCTTTGAGGGCCTGACCGTGGACCCCACCCGCCGCAGCGTCACCCGGCAAGGGGAGACGGTGGAGCTGACGGGCACCGAGTTCGAACTGCTGCTGATGCTGGCGCGGGAGCCCGGCAAGGTGTTCAACCGCGACGACATCCTCAACCAGCTGCGGGGCCACGAGGCCGAGCTGTACACCCGCGCGGTGGACATCGTGGTCAGCCGCCTGCGCCGCAAACTGGAGCCACTGGACTGCATCAAGACGCTTCGCAACGCAGGCTACTCGCTGGCCTTGCGCCCGGTGGGCCCATGACGCGCGACACCGACCCCTACCCCCGGCATTCCCCGGCCCACCAGGCCCACCAGGCCCACCAGGCTCTTTACGCCCGCCATTCGGCATGGCGGCGTGCCCGCCACCGGCTGGCGCACTCCATCAAGCTGCGCATGGTCATCGTGTTCATGCTGCTGGCCGCGGGCATGACCTTCGTGCTGGTCTCGGGAGCGCAAAAAATGTTTTCGGTGGGCTGGCGCGAAGCCGCACGCCCGCTGCTGATGGACTATGTCGACCACCTGGCCGCCGAGATCAGCCCCGATGCCAACGCCCCCCCCAGCATCGCGGCCGCGCAGGCCATCACCCAGCGCCTGCCCATCACCATCGACATCCAAGGGCCGGTGGTCCACTGGCAGTCCCACCCTGGGCAGATCCGGCCCGACTGGCATGCCGACAACCCCAACGGTGCGCAATGGGCCGCTCTGCTGCAGCGGCGCACGGCCGATGGTCACACCGTGTCCTTTGGCTTGAGTGAAGAGGCGTTTCAGCGCCGCCCCCGCATGGTGGGTTATGTGTTGACGGCCCTGCTGTTCCTCACCCTGCTGGCCTGGCTGTATGTGCGCCGCCTGCTCAAGCCGCTGGACGCCATTGGCGAAGGGGCCCGGCGCTTTGGCTCCGGCGACTTCAGCCAGCCCATTCCCCAGCGCTGCCTGCACGGCCCCGACGAACTGGGCGAGCTGGCCGCCACCCTCAACACCATGGGCGACGACATCCGCCAGATGCTGGACGCCAAACGCGCCCTGCTGCTGGCCATCAGCCACGAGCTGCGCAGCCCCCTCACCCGCGCCCGCCTCAACACCGAACTGCTGCCCGAGACCGCCGAGGTGCTGCCCCAGCGCGAGGCCCTGCTGCGCGACCTGCAGGAAATGGCCCACCTCATCGCCGACCTGCTGGAAAGCGAGCGCCTGGCCGGACGCCACGCCGCCTTGCAGCGCGAACGGGTGGCGCTGCCCGCCCTGGCCCGCGAGGTGCTGGCGGACCTGCAATCCCGCCATGCCGGGGCCAGCGCGGTGGCGGTGGTGGCCGACCCCGCCCTGCCGGTGTTGTGGCTGGACGCGACCCGCATGCGCCTGCTGCTGCGCAACCTGGTGGACAACGCGCTGCGCCACAGCAGCCAGGCCAGCCAGCCGCCCGAGGTGCACCTGGCACGGGCCGCAGACGGCACGGCCCCGGGTGTGGCGCTGACCGTGCGCGACCACGGCCCCGGCGTGCCCGAGGACCAGCTGCACCGGCTCACCGAACCCTTCTTCCGCCCCGACACCGCCCGCACCCGCAGCCAGGGCGGCGTGGGGCTGGGGCTTCACCTGTGCAAGCTGGTGGCCCAGGCGCACGGCGGCACGCTGACCGTGCGCAACGCCCAGCCCGGGTTGTCGGTCACGGTGTGGTTGCCGACAGACGGGGCAACTTCAGCGTGAACTCCGCCCCGCCGTCCACGCGGTTGTGGGCGCAGGGGGCGTTGCCGTTCAATCCGCAGGGGCGGTTTTGCTCGTGTCGATTTTGGGGCTCTTGGGGTTGTCAAGCCATTGCCCATTTCGGTAAGCCGGGATGAGCAGGGCGGGGTCGTCTTGCATGCCAAACAGCTTGGTGCTGCTTTTGATTTGGGTGGCGATGTAACCCAGGCCCATGCTTGCGATTTGTGGGGTTCTGATGTCCCAGTTGTCATTGTCAGGGTCTTCCGCCCGGTATATTTTTTTTGCGATCTGGGAGACCATTTCTTTGACTTTGATGGCGCCATCCATTTGGCTTGCCACGTTGTAAAACGTTTTGTTGTATTCCCGCTCGGTGAACTCGTTTCTTACTTTTGAGCTGTAGTTGCCCGGTTTGGTCTCGAAATAGGCGCTGGCCGCTTGGTGGAGGGTGGTGACGGCGTTGACCAATTGGGTGTTTTGGTTGAGGACTGATTCCATCCATGCCTTGTCTTGGTCGGTCAGGTTGTCGCCTGTCACAACCAGTTTTCCGTCTTTCAGGGCGAAATCCCATTCGGAGGCGGGAATATCTGGTCGTGCGGCTGATATTTGTTTGGTTATCAACTCTGTTTGTTTTTTGATTTCCAGAAGTGACTCGCTTGTTTTGACTCGGGGTTGTCCGACGAATTCAATATCATCCTTCAATTGGTCTCGTGGATTGTCGAGATCCATCGAAATGAACTTATAGGCTTCATCCAAATATTGGGTGGTGGACGTGTCGAAGGGGTTGCGTTTGGGAATGGGCAGGTTTTCCGCGGAAAGGGCGGGGGCATTGACCTGACGGGCGGGTGCTCGGTTTTCGGGGGCGGCAACCTGCACCGTTGGGGTGCCCAGCGTGGAATTGAACAGTTTCATGATGGCTCCTTGGGGTGGGGGAGGGATGCCTGGGAGCAGGGTTGAATACCTTGTCGCCCAGGCGGTGTCATATGAGGGAAAGCCGTGGGGCGTGGCATGGCCATGGCGGTGGGCAAAAGCCTGCCGCCCCGGTGTGGGTGAATGTGGTGTGGTTGGCCAATGGCCAGATTCAATGCATTGAACCTTCCTCCCCGCATGAGCCGCATGCCCCTTGAACACGGGTGCTGCGGTCTGATTTATGTGAACAAAAACTAACTGCTGGGCACTCTAACGCATTCAAACAAGGCGTCAAGCCCAGGATGTTTCGGCAGCGTGCTTAAAGGTGCTATCGGCACTTGGCGCTTTAACTTGAAGTGTGGGCCGCTATCGAATTGATATTGCTCAATCGGGGCAACTCCAACGTGAACTCCGCCCCACCGTCCACGCGGTTGTGGGCGCTCAGACGGCCCTGGTGCTGCTCCACGATGCCGTAGCTGATGGACAGGCCCAGCCCCGTGCCCTTGCCCACGGGCTTGGTGGTGAAGAAGGGGTCGAACAGGCGGCCCAGGTGTTCGGGCGCAATGCCCGGCCCGTTGTCGCTGACGTGCACGCGCACGGTGTGGGCGTCGCCCGTCACCACCACCTGCACCTGAGGGTCTGCCGGGCTGCGGGGGGATGCGCCGGGCTGCACGGCGTCCAGCGCGTTTTGCAGCAGGTTCATCAGCACCTGCTGCAGCTGGCCTGCGCTGCCGCGCACCAGCGTCTCGGGCGGCGCCATGCAGTGGATGGGGATGGACTGGCCCGAGCCCTTTTGCACCCAGTGGATGGCCCGTTCCACCACGCCCACCAGGTTGACGGTGGTCTGGGCCTCGCTGTCGCGGGCTGAAAACCGTTTCAGCCCCTGCACGATGTCGGCGGTGCGCTGCGCGCCCTCCAGCGTGCCGTCCAGCAGCGAGGGCAGGTCGGCCAGCAGATGGGCAATGCGCAGTTGCTGGCCCAGCGCCTGTACCTGTTCGGGCGGCTGGCCCTGTTCGTGTGCGGCCAGGTACTGCTGCAGGCGGGTGCAGTACTTGCGCAAGGCGTGCACATTGCCCAGCACGAAGCTGATGGGGTTGTTCAGCTCGTGGGCCACCCCGGCCACCAGTTGGCCTAGCGAGGCCATTTTTTCCGAGTGCACCAGCTGCTGCTGGGTGCGTTTGAGGGCGTCGTGGGCGGTTTGCAGCTCGCGGTAGGCGCGTTTGAGTTCGCCCATGGGCCGCCCCACCCACACCGTGCCCATGCGCCGCCCTTGCGCGCCCACGCGGGGGGTGCAGTTGGCCTCCACCGGCACGGGTTGGCGCTGGGGGTCCAGCAGGTTCAGTTCCACCGCCTCGGCGGCGCGGCCGCTGCCAATGCGGGCCATGGTGTGGCCCACGCGACGGGCGCTGTCCTCGTCGGCCATCAGGCTGTGCAGCGAGCGCCCCCGCAGGGATTTTTCGTCCAGGCCCACCAGCTCGCACAGCGCGGCGTTGGCTTGCTCGATGTGGCCGTCCTCGTCGCACACCACCAGCACGTCGGACATGGACGACAGCACGCTGATGATGAACTGCTGCGACTGCTCCAGCTCGGTGTTCTTTTGCTCCAGCGCCACCTCGTCGTCGATCAGGCGGGAGTACACCTCGTCCATCTTGTGGATCACGTCCAGCCAAGTCGATTCGTCCACCCCGTCCAGTGTGTGCTGCCCACCCAGCAGCGCCGCCCCGGGCGGCACGGGGGTGGGCGCAGGCCCCTCGGTGCCGGGGGGCGGTGGCGGTGGGGCGGAACGCGGGGCCATGGCGGTGGGTTGGGCTCAGTGCACCGTGCAGACCATGCAGGGGTCGAACGAGCGCACCACATGCTGCACGGCCACGGGGTTGCGGTCGCCGTCGGCCACGGGCACGCCTTGCAGGGCCTGCTCCAGGGCGCCCGGGGTGCCCTCGGCGTCGCGCGGTGAGAAGTTCCAGCTGGTGGGCGCCACGATCTGGTAGTTGGCCAGCTTGCCCTGGTGCACCGTGAGCCAGTGGCCCAGCGCCCCCCGGGCGGCTTCGGACAGGCCCGCGCCCTGGCCCTCGTCGGGCAGGGGGGCGGGGTGGCAAAAGGGGTCGTCCGGGCGCAGCTCGGCCAGCCATTGCTCCATCAGCGGCACCACACGGGCCAGCTCCAGCAGGCGGGCCAGCACCCGGGTGTAGACGGTGCCACCGTGGCGGGCCACCGCATCCAGCACCAGCGGGTGGCCGCTGAGCAACTGGCGGGCAATGGCCCCGGTTTCCACCACCTGGCCACCCAGGCGGGGGGCCTTGTTCCAGGTGTAGGCGTCGGGCTTGTCGGGCTGCGGGTCGGTTTGTCCCTGCCAGGGGTGCAGGGCACCGGGGCCGTCGGCCAGCCAGGCGTGGGTGGCGTCTTCGGCAATGGCGCTGGCGTCCAGCGGCTGGGCCTGCCGCGTGGCGGCGTCCCACAGGCCGCGGCCCAGGGCAGGCGTGCCGTCGGCACCGGGGTAGGCCCCAAAGCTGAGGTAGCGGCCCGGCCCAGCCCCCAGGCGGTGCAGGCCGGTGTCGTGCGCCACGGTCAGGAACAGGCGCAAGGCCCCGCCGTGGTGGGCCGGGGCGCTGGCGTGCCAGGCCCACAGGGCGTCTTCGTTGTGCAGGGCGTTGATGGCCTCCAGCGGGGCGGCAAACAGCCGGTCTTCCAGGTAAGCGCGGAACTCGCGCACCCGGGCCAGCAGGCGGATGCGCTCGCCCGCGTCGATGGCGCGAGAGGTGCCCCCGGGCTCCAACGACTGGGTGTGGGGCCACTTGCCGCCCAGCGTGCCCATCAGCGTGAACCAGCGCTGGCGGGCGGCCAGCGCGGCGCGCACCTGTTCGCCCTGCTCGGGTTGCCACTGGCGCAGCACCTCGGCAAACCAGGGGCGTTGCGCGTAGTCGGCCCGGCAGAAGTCGGCCATGAAAAAGACGTGGAAATGCGTCAGGTGGTCGGCCATGTTTTCCACGGCCAGCATGAGGTTGGTGGCCCGCTGCCCGTTGGGGGGCGGCTGCACCCCGGCCAGGTCGGCCAGCGCCCGGGCCGCGGCCACCGACTGCGACACCGAGCAGATGCCGCAGATGCGCGGCACAAACACCAGCGCGTCGTGCGGGTGTTTGCCACGCAGGATCTGCTCGAACCCCCGGTACATGGGCGCATTGACGTGGGCGGTGGCCACCGCGCCGTCGCGCACGTCCAGGTGCACCTCCAGGTCGCCCTCCACGCGGTTGAACGGCCCCATCAGCACGCGGCGGCTGGCGCTGGGCGCAGGCGGCGTGGCGGGGGCTGGTGGTGGGGCGCGTCGGGAGGGCATGCGGAGGCGGTCAGCTCAGGCGGGTTTTGCGGATGGCGGGTTTGACCACCAGGTGGTCGGCCGCGGCATTGACTTTGACGCGTTTGGGCGTGGCGCTCTTGGACAGCGAGGCCAGCGCCACGAACCAGGCCTTGGGCATGTCGGTGGGCAGGCCGATGGGGATGCCGGCCAGCTTGGGCGTCTGGTGAAACGGGTGGCCAGGGCTCTGGAAGCCCGGTTCGGTGCAGGCAATGCAGGCGTAGCCGCCCTGGGTGCACGAGCCGTCGCCGTTCCATGAGCGGATGTTGCAGTCGGCATGCACCTGGGTGCCCTTGCAGCCCATGTGTTCCATCATGCAGCCCAGGTCAGAGGGCTTTTCGGAACTGGCCTTGAACTCGTAGTACTCGTTGCGGTTGCAGCCGTGGTGCACCAGCTGGTCGGCATACGAGCGGGGGCGGTGCAGGGCGTCCAGGTCGTCGGGGCCGAAGGTGTGGGCGGCCAGGGCCATCAGGGTGTCCAGCACCCACTGGGGGTGGGTGGGGCAACCGGCCACGTTGACCACAGGCAGCCCGCCCAGCGCCCGGAAGTGCGGGCCCAGCAGGCCGCCGGGCTGCTCGTCGTCGAACTGCAGGCCGCAGGCGTCGGTGGGGTTGCTGCCCCCGGCGGTGATGCCGCCCCAGGCCGCGCAACTGCCCACCGCCAGCACATGTTTGGCGCGGGGGACCAGGCGTTGCAGCCAGGACATCATGGGCACGCCGGTGCCCGCCAGCACGTGAAAGCGCCCGCTGCCATGCGGGCCGCGCAGCACAGCGCCTTCCACACACAGCACGTCCAGCGCCTGTTCGCCGCGTTCGATGCGGTCCAGCAGCTCCACCAGCTCGTCGCCACAGGCCATGGACAGCGAGGGGTGCCACAGCAGCTCAATGCCCGCGCTGCGCAGGTGGCGGAAGAAGTCGGGCGTGTCGGCGTTGAGCAGCGACATGCTGCAGCCCCCGCAACCGCCCGATTGCAGCCACAGCACGTTGAGCGTGGGGGTGGTGGTTGTCATGTGCCCTCCAGTCCCAGGCGTTGCATCTTGCTGCGCAGGCCCACGCGGGACAGGCCCAGCTCCTTGGCGGCGCGGGTCTTGTTCCAGCGGTGGCGCAGCAGGGTTTCGCGCAGCACCAGGGCTTCGACCACGTCCAGCCGTTCGGCCAGCGTGCCCTGGCCCAGGGCCGGGTTCCAGCCGGGCAGGCTGGGCCCTGTGGGTTTGCCGCCCCCGGCCCCCGCGCCTTGCAGCACCCGCGCCGACAGGGCGTTGGGCATGACGCGGGGCGTGCCGTCGCTGCCTTGGTGCAGCGCGTCGCTCAGCGCCAGGGCGCGGGCGATTTCGTTGCGCAGCTCGCGGATGTTGCCGGGCCAGGCATAGGCCATGAAGCAGGCCAGGGTGTCGTCGGACAGCGCGGCCCCGGGGTGGCCCAGTTCGGTGGCCACCTCCTGCACCAGTTGGCGGGCGATGGGCGGGATGTCGGCCACCCGTTCGCGCAGCGGCGGCATGGTGAGGGTCAGGCCCGCCAGGCGGTAGTACAGGTCTTCGCGGAACAGGCCGTCGGCCACGCGCTGCTCCAGCTGGCGGTGGGTGGCGGCCAGCACCCGCACATTGACGGGCACCGGGCGCGCCGCGCCCACGGGGCGCACCTCGCCCTCTTGCAGCACGCGCAGGAGCTTGACCTGGAAGGCGGGCGAGGTTTCGCCGATCTCGTCCAGGAACACCGTGCCACCGTGGGCGCGCTGGAACAGGCCGGTGTGGTCTTCGTAGGCACCGGTGAAGGCCCCGCGCTTGTGCCCGAACAGCTCGGACTCCAGCAGTGTGTCGGGGATGGCGGCGCAGTTTTCCACCTCGAACGGCCCTTGCTGGCGCGGCGAGGCGTAGTGGATGGCGCGGGCCAGCAGCTCCTTGCCGGTGCCCGATTCGCCCAGGATGAGCACGCTCAGGTCGTAGCGGGCGGCGCGGGCGGCCAGCTCGCACACGGTGTTGAGCGGGCTGTCGGGCGCGCGCACCAGGCGGTCAAAGCCAAAGCGGTGGCGCGCCTGATCCAGCTGCTGGGTGGTGCGCTGGCGCAGCACCGGGGTGCTGGTGCGCAGCTCCAGGTCCAGCCGCTGGGTCTGGCGTTGCAGGGCCTGGGCCTCCACGGCGTTGCGCACGCTCTCCAGCAGGTGCTCGGGCGACCAGGGCTTGAGGATGTACTGGTAGATGCCCGCGTCGTTGATGCCGGCAATGATGTCTTCGCTGTCGGTGTAGCCCGAGATGACGATGCGCACCGTCTCCGGCCAGCGCTGGCGCACCTCTTTCAGGAACTGCACGCCGCTGGTGCCGGGCATGCGCTGGTCGCACAGGATCACGGTCACGCCCAGGCGCTCCATCCGGTCGCGGGCCTCGTCGGCACTGCTGGCGCAGAAGACTTCAAAGTCCTCGTCCAGCGTGCGGCGAATGGCGTCTTGCGAGCGCACCTCGTCGTCCACCACCAGCACGGCGGGCAGACGGAGCGGGGGCAAGGGCATGTTCATCGGATCAGCAAATGCGCGGCAGCTGCTCGCCGCTGAGCCAGTCCACCACGCGCCTGCCGCCAAAGCGGGTGTCCATCTGCACAAAGTGGTGGGGGTCTTCGGTGACCACGCCGATGCGGGCCGCATCGCGCCCCAGCGGGTGGGCGCGCAGCGCGGCCAGCGCGGCCTCGGCGGCCTCGGGGGCGACGATGGCCAGCAGCTTGCCCTCGTTGGCCACGTACAGCGGGTCCAGCCCCAGCAGTTCGCAGGCAGCTTCCACCTGGGGTTTGATGGGGATGGCGGCCTCCTGCAAGCGCATGCCCACACCCGACTGGCGGGCGATTTCGTTGAGCGTGGTGGCCACCCCGCCGCGGGTGGGGTCGCGCAGGGTGCGCACCGCGCCCGGGGCGGCGTCCAGCAGCGCCTGCACCAGCGTGTGCAGGGCGGCGGTGTCGCTGACGATTTGCGTGTCGAAGGACAGCGACTCGCGCTGCGACATCACGGCCACGCCGTGGTCACCCACCGTCCCCGACAGCAGCACCACGTCGCCCACCCGGGCGTGGGCGCCGCTGATGTGCACACCCGGCGGCACCACACCCACGCCGGTGGTGCTGATGAACACCCCGTCGCCCTTGCCGCGCTCCACCACCTTGGTGTCGCCGGTGACCACGGGCACCCCGGCCTCGCGGGCGGCTTGGCCCAGGCTGCGCACCAGGCGTTGCAGGTCGGCCAGGGGGAAGCCTTCTTCCAGGATGAAGGCGGCGCTGAGGTACAGCACCCGGGCCCCCAGCATGGCCACGTCGTTCACGGTGCCGTGCACCGCCAGGCAGCCCAGGTCGCCACCCGGGAACCACAGCGGCGAGACCACATGGGCATCGGTTGCCATCACCAGTTGCCCCCCTGCCAACTCAGGCGGGATGGACAGGCGTGCGCCGTCGTCACCCTGGCGCAGGAAGGGGTTGTCCAGCTCGGGCAGGAACAGCTCTTCGATGAGCTGGGCCGAGGCCTTGCCCCCGGCCCCGTGGCTCATGTCCACCCGGCCGCGTTTGATGTCCAGCGGGCGGGTGTAGGAGGGGCGGGGTGTTTGAGTGCTCATGGTGCAACTCTTTCCTTGTTGCCGGTGGGCGATTTGGGATTTGGGGCTCAGTTCGAGGCCGCTTCCGCGTGCAATTTCAGTCCCAAGGCTGCCATGACCTTGAGGATGGTGTCGAAACCAGGGGCTCGTTCGCCAGACAGGGCCTTGTACAGGCTTTCGCGCGACAGCCCCGCATCGCGAGCGACTTGTGACATGCCTTGGGCGCGGGCGATGTCGCCCAGCGCCTTGGCGATGAAGGCGGCGTCGCCGGGTGCTTCCTCAAAGCAGGCCTCCAGATAGGCGGCCATTTCTTCGGGGGTGCGCAGATGTTCGGCAACGTCGTAGCGGGATGTGGTTGTTTTGGCCATGAGTGACTCCTACAGGTTGCGAGCGAGGCGCAGGGCGGTTTTGATGTCTGCGGCTTGGGATGATTTGTCGCCCCCGGCCAGAAGAACGATGACCTCCTGGCCTCGCTGCGTGAAATAGACGCGATAGCCAGGGCCAACGTCGATGCGCAACTCGGAAACGCCTTCGCCCACGGGTTTGACATCGCCAGGGTTGCCTGCCGCCAGCCGTTCGATCCGAATCATGATGCGGGCGCGCCCCCGGAGATCGCGAAGGGCATCGATCCACGTGGCATACGCATCGGTTTTGCGGATTTGAAACATGGGCAAATCGTAGCCATGTGGCTACATGCGGTCAAACGGATGTCAGGCGGATGCACTCTGTGCGTCTTGATCCCGATGCCGCCCATAGGTGTAGTGCGCGGCGCAGGCCCCCTCGCTGGAGACCATGCACGAGCCCACCGGGTTTTCGGGGGTGCAGACGGTGCCGAAGATGGCGCAGTCCTGCGGGCGTTTGACGCCGCGCAGGATGGCGCCGCACTCGCAGGCCTTGTTGTCGGGCACGGTGCGGTAGCTCAGGCCGAAGCGGTCTTCGGCGTCGAAGCTGCGGTAGCGCTCGCGGATGCGCAGCGCCGACAGCGGCATGGTGCCCAGGCCGCGCCACTCGAAGGCGTCGCGCAGCTCGAACACATCGTCCATCACCTGCTGGGCGTTCAGGTTGCCCTGCGGGGTGACGGCGCGGGTGAACTCGTTTTCCACCTCGGCCCGGCCTTCGTTGACCTGACGCACCAGCATCAGAATGGCCTGCAACACGTCCAGCGGTTCGAAGCCGGCAATCACCACCGGCTTGCGGTACTCGCGGGCAAAACGGGCGTAGGGGTCGGAGCCAATGACCACGCTCACATGCGCCGGGCCCACAAACCCGTCCAGCTCTGCGGTGGAGCCCGCGGGTGCACCGTCGAGGATGGCGCGGATGGCCGGGGGCGTGAGCACGTGGTTGCACATCACGCTGAAGTTGCTCAGGCCCAGCCGCGCCGCGTCGCGGATGACCAGCGCGGTGGGCGGTGTGGTGGTTTCGAAACCGATGGCAAAAAACACCACTTGGCGCTCAGGCTGCGCTTGCGCCAAGGCCAGTGCGTCGGCGGCGGAATACACCATGCGGATGTCGGCCCCACGCGCCTTGGCCTTGGTGAGCGACAGGCTGCCGCTGGCGGGCACGCGCATCGTGTCGCCGTAGGTGCACAGCGTGACGGGGTGGTTCAGCGCCAGGTCAATGGCCATGTCCACGCGCCCGATGGGCAGCACACACACCGGGCAGCCGGGGCCGTGGATCATGCGCAGGTTGGGCGGCAGCAGCTCCAGCACGCCATAGCGGCTGATGGCATGCGTGTGGCCGCCGCAGAACTCCATGAAGCGGTAGGCACGGTCGGGCTGCACCTCGGCGCGGATGCGTTCGGCAATGTGGCGGGCCAGGTCGCCGTTGCGGAACTCGTCGATGTACTTCATGGCGCGGCCCCGTTCTGTTCTGCGCTCTGCTGCTCGCTCAGCTCGGCAAACAGCGCCAGGGTGCGCTCGGCCTCCTCGGGGTCCAGCAGGCCGATGGCATGGCCCACGTGGACGATGACGTAGTCCCCCACCTGGGCCTCGGGCACCAGGGCCAGCGAGATGGTTTTGCGGATGCCGCCCAGGTCCACGGTGGCCTGGTCGCCCTCCAGTCGTTCGACCACACGGGCCGGAATGGCTAAACACATGACAACAACTCCTGGTGGGGTGAATGCACGCGGTGCTGCCACGCCACCCAGGCCTGGCCCAGGGCCAGACCGGCGTCGCCGCAGCCGCGGTGGGTGGGCAAGGCGGTGACCAGCCCGGCGGTGTGCAGGCCGTGCTGCACACGTTCGCGCAGCAGGCGGTTGAAGAAGCAGCCCCCGCTCAACGCCACGCGGTGGGGGGCCGGGCCGGGGCCGCGCCAGTGCTCGCGGGCGTGCAGCACCCCGGCCACCAGCGCATCGGCCAGCGCCCGGTGAAAGGCCGCCGCGGCGCGTCGCACGGCGGCGGTGTCGGTGGCGTCCACGGCGCACAGGGCCTGCACCAGCGGGGCCAGTTCCAGCACGCGGGGTGGGGCCTCGGTGTCTGCGTCGGCAGCGGGCGGGGCGGCTGAGTCGGTCCAGCGGGCGGTGGGCAGGGCTTGCTGGTCAGGCGGTGTGGCCTGCTCTGTGGGCGTAGCCTCGTTGGCCAGCGCGGCGGTGGCGGCGCGTTCCAGCGCCTGGGCGGCCTCGGCCTCGTCGTGCTGCCAGCCGCACAGGCCCAGCGCGGCGGCGGCGGCGTCGAACCAGCGCCCGGCGCTGGTGGTGGGCGGGCAGTTCAGGCCACGGGCCAGCATCTGCGCCACGGTGGCCACCTGGGTGTGGGACAGCTTTGAAGAGAATTTGGCCTCCAGCGCTTGTTCCAAAAGCGCAGGGTGCTCTGAAATATGTAGCGATGCGGCCAACATGCGCCAAGGCTCGCGGGCGGCCTTGTCGCCGCCGGGCAGCGCCAGGGTCTGCAGGTGGCCCAGGCGTTGCCAGCCGGGCGGCGTGCCCGCAGGGGCTCCCGTGGCGGCGCTGTGCACGGCCAGCAGTTCGCCGCCCCAGGCGGTGCCGTCGGTGCCCAGGCCCACGCCGTCCAGCGCCAGGCCCAGCCAGGCTTGGGGGTGCGCCGTGTCGGCAGGGTCTTTGAAGTCCCACTCGGCGGCCACCGCCGCCACATGGGCGTGGTGGTGCTGCACGCCCACGGCGGGCACGCCCAGTTGCTGGGCCAGGCGCACGGCCAGTTGGGTGCTGAAAAAGTCGGGGTGCAGGTCGTGGGCGATGGCGGCCACACCGCCAGGGCCGGCCTGGGCCAGCAGCGCCTGGGCCGAGGCCTCCAGCGCCCGGCAGGCGTCGGGGTCGGACAGGTCGCCGTGCGCGTCCGACCACGTCACCGACGGCTGCGCCCCCCAGCGGGCCAGGCAGGCGGTGTTCTTGAGCCAGGCCCCCAGGGCCAGAACAGGCAGGGTCATGCCGGGTGGGGTCATGCGGTGGATTTCAGGCGGGCCAGTTCGGCCTCCAGCTCGGCCACGCGCTGGCGCAGGGCGGCTTCGGTGGCCGGGGTGTCGTGGCTGTGGTCGTGGGCATGGCCGTGGTGGTGGTGACCGTGGGCCAGGGCGGGCACGCGGTGCTCCAGCCAGTGCAGCCAGTCGTCCATGCCCTGGCCGGTGGTGGCCGACACCTGGATGACCTGGATGGACGGGTTGACCTGCCGCGCCAGCGCGATGCAGCGGTCCACGTCAAAGCGCACATGCGGCAGCAGGTCGATCTTGTTGAGCACCATCAGCGTGGAGGCGGCGAACAGGTCGGGGTACTTCAGCGGTTTGTCCTCGCCCTCGGTGACCGAGAGGATGGCCACCATGGCGGCTTCGCCCAGGTCCCACAGCGCGGGGCACACCAGGTTGCCCACGTTCTCGATGAACAGCAACTGGGGCGACGCCGCATGGGTGTGGCCGTGGTCGTGGTCGTGCCCCTCAGGGCCGTGGCCGTGGTGCAGGCGCTCGAAGGCGGCGGCCACCATGGGCGCGTCGAGGTGGCAGCCCTTGCCGGTGTTGACCTGGATGGCCGGGGCGCCGGTGGCGCGGATGCGGTCGGCGTCGAAGCTGGTCTGCTGGTCGCCTTCGATCACCGCGGTGGCCAGTTGCGGGTGGCGGGCGCGCAGCGCCTCGATGGTGGCGCACAGCAGCGTGGTTTTGCCCGAGCCGGGGCTGCTGACCAGGTTGAGCGCGGTCACGCCGTGCGCGGCAAAGTGCTGGCGGTTGCGGGCGGCCACACGGTCGTTGGCGCCGAGGATGTCGGCCTCGATCTGCACGGTGCGCGTTTGGCTGAGGCCCGGCACCGACACCTTGGCTTCGCCCAGGCCGAAGTGCAGGTCTTGCGCCGACGGGGTGCCCACGCCGGTGCTGACGGCCCCGGCTGGCGCCGTGGCCGGGTTGGGGGTGGCTTCGAGGGTGGGGCCGTGCCCACTGCATCCACACACGACACACATGATGGGTTTCCTTCCAAGGTACTCAAGTGTCACTGACTTGCAGGTCCACCACGCGCAGCTCGGTGCCGCCCGTGGGTTGCAGCTGGTGGCCGCCACACTGGGGGCAGGCCATGCCCCGCTGTGGCAGGGCCACCTGGGTGCCGCAGGGCAGGCACCAGGCCTGTCCGGGCGGCTCGTCGATGTCGATTCTGGCCCCTTCCAGCAGCGTACCGGGGGCCAGGGCTTCCAGCGAAAAACGCAGGGCCTGGATGTCCACGCCCGAGAGCTGCCCCGCCTCCAGCCGCAGCGACAGCACGCGGGTGAACGGGTCGCGGGCGGCGGCCTGCTCCACCAATTGCAGCACGCCTCCGGCCAGGCTGGCTTCATGCATGGGGGGCCTCCGGGGCGGGGTGGTGGTTGTGGGTCATGGTGTCGTCCAGGCGGAAGGGCACACAGGGGTCGAAGGCCGCCATCAGCCGCTGCACCTGGCGGGTGCGCAGGGTGCCGGGTTCGGTGCAGGTGGCGAGGGCGTGGGCCACTTCGCCTTGCGGGTGAAGGTTGCAATCGGTGGGGGCGTGCACCTCGCCATGGTGCACCCGATGCGGCGTGGTGTCTGGCGCGTTGTCGGGTGTTTTGCCAACCACCACACGGTGCACCAGCAGGCCGCGGGCCATCTCCACCCAGGCCAGGGCGGAGGTGGATGCACCATCGTCCGCGGCCTGGGTGCCCCAGCGCAGCCGCCGGGGGCCGGTGGCGGGCGAGCCGTCGTCCAGGCACAGGGCCACCAGGTCGGCCACGCGGGCACCCAGCAAGGCCCATTCGTCCAGCGCACGCACGGGGCCGTCGGCCACGCGGGTCCAGCAGCCGGTGTGGGCGGCGGTGGCCGCGCCTGGGCCGGGTACCGCCAGGGCCTGTTCGGGGCGCAGCGTCCACACCGTGGGGGCGGCGGCGGCGCGGGCCAGCAGGCGGGGCAGCCAGCCGGGGGTGTGCCGGGTCCAGTGGTGCAGCCAGTCGGCGGCGTTGAGCCGCCAGGCGTCCCACCAGGTGCGCGGGGGCATGCCCAGCACATGGGCTTCCAGCCACGCTCGTTGGACTTGCCAGTCGGCGGCGCTGAGGGGGGCGGCGGGGCCTGCCGTGGCGGTGGCGTGGGCCAGCAGCGGGCTGGTGGCCAGTTGGCGCACCAGCCCTTCGGCGGCTTGGGCGTGGGCGGGGTCGAGCAGGCGCGGCCAGTCAATGGCGATGCGGCGCAGGTGCTCGGTGGCGGCCTCGCGCCGCAGGGACTCGGCCAGGGCCACGGGGTCGGGGGCGGGCAAGGCCCCGGCGGCGCTCAGGGCCAGCTGGCTGCACAGGCGGTGCGACTGCCCGCACAGGTTGAACACCGCGGCCAGCAGGCCGGGCACCTCGGTGGCCAGGCGTCCGCGGGTGAGGGGTTGCACCCAGGCGGGGCGCTGCAACTGCACGTTGTGGCCCACGGGCTGGCCCGGGCGCAGCAGCACCTCGCCCGCCGAAAGCGTGCCCAGGCTCATGCCGCGCCCCCGGTGGCCCGGCCACCCAGCAGCCAGCGCCGCCGGGAGGTGTTGACCGGGGCTTGGGCAGTGCCAGTGCCGGGGCGCCTGGCAGGGGCGGGTGCAGGGGCGGGTGCTGCGGGGTGGGCGGAGGCCGCGGGTGACGCCACGGGTGATGCTGCGGGCGCGGGGCGCAGCTGGGCCAGCACCGCTTCGGCGGTGGCCAGGGCCTGGGCGTGGTCGGCAAAGTCGGCCATGGGTGAGAACAGGCTGCAGGTTTCCATCCAGCCGCATCCTTCCACAGCGGCCCCGATGAAGTCAAAACGTTCGGTGCCGAAGGCGTGGGAGCGCCTGGCCCCCGGGGTGGCGCCGGGGGGCGCGGCGGCGTGCAGGCGCACCAGGTTCATGCACCAGGGGGTGATGAGCAGGCCTTCGGCCACCGGCGCGTCGGGGGGGGCACCGTCCACCCAGGTCCAGCCCACGGCCTGCACGCGCAGGTGGGGGTGGACCACGGGCAGACCGCGCATGGGGCCGTCCAGCACGGCCTGGTGGTGGGCGTGCAGGCGGGCCACCCAGTCGGACAGAAGTGGCGCAAGCGGCGCAAGCGGCTCAGGCGGTTCAAGCGGCATCGTCGGGCAGCAGCAGGAATTGCTCGGGGTCGCCGTCGCACTCGGGGCAGCGCCAGTGGGCGGGCAGGTCGGCAAAAGGGGTGCCGGGCGGGATTTGCCACTGCGGGTCGCCCTGCGCGGGGTCGTAGACCCACCAGCAGATTTTGCATTCCAGCCGCGAGCCGGGGCGCAGCGCGTTGCGGTCGCCCAGGTAGCTGCCTTCAAAGCCGCGTGGGGGGGAGGGGTTGGGGTCCATGGCGGGGGTCAGGCGGCTTCGTGCAGCCAGTTCAGCACGTCGGCCAGGCGTTCGTGCGAGTCGCTCAGGTCTTCGGGGGCGGCCAGGGCGGCTTCGGGCACGTCCACCACCTCGACCGAGTTGAGGATGACGGTGTCCATGCCGTTGTAGTACACCACCCGCCAGCCGTGGGGCAGCCGGGTGTTGGTGATGCGGCAGTTGCCGTAGCCGCGCGACAGCACGGTGATGCGGCCCGTGCCCAGCAGGTGGTCGAGGTAGGCGATGTCTTCGGGGGTGACGGGCAGCAGGCTGAGGTTGACCACCTGCGGCACCTGGCCGGGCTGCCAGCGGCGGCTGTGGTCGCGCACCTCGTCCACCAGCAGCGGGGCGTTCTGCACGCCGGGCGGCAGCGCGCCGCGCCAGGGGGCGGGCGGGTCCAGCGCGTCGGCGCGGGCCACGTCGCGCAGCACCTGGGGCACGGCGCCCACTTCCACCCGGTCGTCCAGGCAGGTGCTGCCTTGGGTGGTGACCACGCGCCACACCCCGGCGAACAGCGATTCCTGGATGTGCACTTCCACCCCGTCGGCATCGGGGGCCACGCGGGCGCTGGCTTCCCCTTCGCCCAGCACCTGGTGGATGAGGGCGCGGTCTTCGGCGGCCAGGTGGTTGAGGGGCACGGCCCGGGTGAAGGGGGTGGTGCCGGGCGCGGGGGTCTGTTCCGCCACGGCCTGCAGGGCGTCGAGCACCGCGGCCAGCGCGGCCTGGGCGGCGGGGCGCAGCTTCAGCGCCTCGGGCTCGGGCAGGGCGGGCGGCTGGTAGGTGTCCATGTCCTTGGGCAGGGGCAGGTAGTCCAGGGCTTCGTCGTCGGCAGGCGCGTCGGGGCCGAACGACACCACGGGGATGGGGAAGGCTTTCATGGGGTGGACCTTGGGGGGTGGTTCAGTGGCAGGAGGACGTGGAAGATGCCGAGGACGTGGCATTGCCGTTGACCACCGGGATGCCGACGGTGGGCGGGCGCGAGGGCGGCAGTTGCAGCGCCTCGTCCACGCGCTGCAGGTACACGTCCCAGTCGTGCATGCCGGGCAGGGCGGTGACGTACTGGCCGTCGCGGAAGAACAGCAGCGAGGGCCAGCGTTGCGAGCCGTAGCGGCGGGCCAGCGCGTCTTCGTGTTCGCGGGCCACCACGCCCACCTGCAGGCGACCGGGGAAGGCCTTGAGCAGCTCGGGCAGCACCACGGCCACGTCCTGCCCTTCGGGGAAGCGGACGGGGTCACCGGCCAGCAGCACCACGCGGTCGCCGCCCTGGGCCAGCCAGGGGGTGACGGTGGCTTCGTCCACCCAGGTGGCGGCGGTTTCGCGGGCCAGGCGTTGCACCAGCGGGGGCTGGTCGGCGAGGGTGGCGGGGGTGGTGCTCATGGTGGGTGTGGGTGGGTGTGGGGTTGGTTTTGCGGTGGGTTTTGCGAAGGGAAGAGGGGTCAGGCGTCGCCGCCGGTCAGGGCCTTGAGCTGTTCGGGGCTCCAGCGCGAGGGCAGGTCAAAGCCGGGGTCGGCAGCGGGCAGGTGTTGGGGGTGCTGCGGGTCCAGCCCCACCTGCTCCAGCAGTTGCAGGGCGGCGTCCACCTCGGCGGCGCGTTGGGGGTCCAGGCGCTCGCGGGCGTCGTCCAGGAACACCAGCAGCCAGTCGCCAGGGGCCACGGGGCCCACCAGGGTGGTGCGAACGCGGCGCACCGTGCCCCGGCGTTCACACACGGCGTGGCCGGGCTCGACCTGTTGCACTTGCATGGGCCATCCGATGCACATGGTCAGTGTTCTCCGGCGGTGGGCATGAAGCGCTCGTCGCCGATGCGGCAGGCGGCATCGGGGGCGGGGCGCTCGGCCTCGTAGGGGGTGAGGGCCAGCGGGGCGTCCACCACGCTGTGGTGGGCGGGCAGGGGCTGCTGGCGCAGGGTGGGGGCGGCCCCCCAGGCGGTCAGCTGGGCCACGGCGCGGGCCAGGGCGTCTTCCATCGCGGTCTTGACCACCGGGCGCAGGCTGCCGCCGTAGTCTTCCAGCTCCTCGGGCTGGCAGCCGATCAGCAGCACCTGCTCGGGGTAGTGGCCGGTGAGCTGGGCCAGGGCCAGCACCTCCTGGAAGCCGGTCTGGTGCAGGCTCATTTTCTTGGCACCCATGAAGCGGGGCACTTCGTCGTCGCGCACCTCTTTCAGGGTGCCGGGGGGCAGACCGTAGTCGATGGCGTCGAGGATGAGCAGGCGGTCGGCGTCCTGCACATGGTGGATGAGGTACAGCCCCTGGGTGCCGCCGTCCACCAGCGTGACGTGCGGCGGGCAGTCGTAGCGCTGTTGCAGGGCTTCGAGGCAGCGCACGCCAAAGCCTTCGTCGGCCCACAGCAGGTTGCCGATGCCCAGCACCACGATGCGGGGCGGGGGGGTGTCACCCCTGGGGTGACAGGCGGTTTCGGACGCCATGGGGCGCAGCGGGGTGTCGGGCATGGGGGCCTCAGCGGGGAAGCGGGGAGAAGGAGGGGGCGGCGGACGCGGTGGCCGCAGCGGATGCGCTCGTGGGCTCGGCCAAGCGCAGCCGACGCCAGGCCTGGTGGCTGTCCCAGGCGGCTTGCCGGGTGAGCCAGAACCCGGCGTCGATGCCGAACAGGGCCGCGCAGCGGATGGCGGTGTCCGGCGTCATGGTGCGCTGGCCGTGCACCAGCTCGTGCAGGCGGCGGCGCGACAGGCCCAGCAGGCGGGCGGCCTCGCTCTGGCTCAGGGCCAGCGGCCCCAGGCAGTAGCGCGCCAGCAGGCGGCCCGGGTGCGCGGGGGCACGCACGGGCACGCCAACGGGGCGCTGAAAGGCTGGGCGAAGCGCCATGGAGGCCATCAATCTTTAAACGTCCGGAAGCCCGAGATCATGGTGCTGACGATGCTCTGGCGGCCCATGATGTCTTCGCGGATGGCGGCGTAGATGTGGAACATGACAAAGCAGACCATGGCCCACATGCCCATGCGGTGCCAGGTGTGCACGTCCTGGCTCTGGCCGAACAGGGGGATGACCCAGCCAAACAGCCTGTCTTGCCACGAGCCCATGCCCGCGCCTTCGCTGTACAGCGCAAAGCCGGTGACCACCATGAACAGGCACAGCAGCAGGAAGCCGAAGAACATCATCAACCGGGCCAGGGGGTTGTGCCCCACGTACTGGCTGGGCCGGGGGATGAGGAACAGGTACCACTTGGCCATGATGAGCACCTCGTGCCAGTACGCCTTGCGCAGCAGCGGCAGGGTGAACAGCTCGCGGGCGTGGTGGTTGCCCACCAGCGCCCAGTAGGCGCGGCCCAGCAGGCCCACGGCCAGCACGTAACCGGCGGCAAAGTGGGTGAAGCGGATGTAGCCCATCAGGTAGTGGTCGCTGGCTTCGCCGGGGGTGGAGGGCAGCGGCACGCCGATGAAGTAGCCTGTGAGGGCCAGCACGGTGATGGCGAGGGCGTTGACCCAGTGCCAGACGCGCACCGGCGCTTCGTACACGTACACCGACTTGATGCTGCGGCCATGGGCCACGGCACTGGTGTCGATGCCGGTGACATCGGCAAACTTCTGCTCGGACAGGGGGGTGGACGGTGTGGCCGACATGGTGGGGCCTCCAGTCTCACGCGGCCAGTTGGCCGAACAGGTACAGGCCCGCAGCGCCCAGGCCCGCACCCAGGCCGCCCAGCACCACGCCGCTGCGCTGGGTCAGCCAGCGGCGGATGGCCAGGCCCGCGCCCACGCCGCTGATGTGCAGCGCGGCGGTGGTCAGCAAAAAGCCTGCGGCGTACCCGGCAAACCCGGTGGCAGGGGTTTCGGCCCCGTGGGCCAGGCCGTGCAGCGAGGCGGCGGCGGCCACCAGGCCCAGGCCCAGCGCCGCGGGCAGGCGGCGTTGGGCCACCACCAGCATCAGGCCGAACAGCACCACGCTGAGGGCGATGGCGTGTTCCAGGTGGGGCACGGTCAGCCCGGCGGCGCCCAGGGCGGCGCTGGCCGTCAGCGCGGCCATGAAGGCGGCCGGGCCCCACCAGGCCTTGCCTTGCGGCAGGGCCGACACCGACCACACGCCCACGGCCAGCATGGCCAGCAGGTGGTCGGCCCCGAAGGGGTGGACCAGCCCTTCCATCAGGCTGTGGGTGCCGTGGCCGGTGTGGGCCTGGGCGGAGGTGGCGAGGGCGGCCAGCAAGGCGGTCGCGCCGACACCACGCAGGGTTTGGCGAAGGGTTTTGGATTGCATGTGGGTCTCCTGTGGGGGGCCGAAACGGGGCGTGGGGCTCAGCGGACGGTGACGCGGGCCATTTCCTGGCCGTCGGGGCTCATCACGTGGGTGGAGCAGGCCAGGCAGGGGTCGAAGCTGTGCAGCGTGCGCAGGATTTCCAGCGGTTGCTCGGGGTTGACCATGGGGGTGTTGAGCAGGCTGGCTTCGAACGCGCCGATCTGGTTCTTGTGGTCGCGGGGCGAGCCGTTCCAGGTGGTGGGCACCACGCACTGGTAGTTTTCGATCTTGCCGTCCTTGATCTTGATCCAGTGCGCCAGCCCGCCGCGCGGCGCGGCCACGGTGCCCACGCCCTTGGCTTCCTTGGGCCAGGTGGCGGGGTCCCACTTCTCGACGTTGGCGGTGGCGGTGTCACCGGCCTTGATGTTGGCGATGAGTTCGGCGTAGTCGTCCAGCATCATCTCGGCGCAGTATTGGCCTTCCAGGCAGCGCGCCAGCGTGCGGCCTATTGTTGTGGGCAGCAGCTGCTTCAACGTGAACTGCGTTTCGGGCAGGCCCAGCGCCTTGGGGAGGGCGCTGTTGATCATCTGGGCCGAGAACTCCAGCTGCTCCTTGGGGCGCTGGGCGTATTTGTTGCCCTTGCTGGCGTGGGCGTAGGCCAGGATGTAGCGCGACAGCGGGCCCACCTCCACCGCATGGCCGCGCCAGCGCGGGGCCTTGATCCACGAGTACTTGGCGCTTTCGTCCACGTGCTCGATGGCGGTGCGGGTGCCCTTGAAGTTGGGGCCTTCGGGCTTGTAGTGGGGCACGGTCTCGCCGTCCCAGGGGTGCAGGCCCTTGGTCTCGTCGCCGTACTGGTACCAGCTGTGGGTGATGAACTCCTGCACCTGCTCGGGGTCGCGCGGGTCGATGGGGTGGATTTCGTCCCACTTGCCGTTCAGGATGACGCCGCCGGGCAGCTGGTCGGTGGACTTGTCGTAGTTGACCTTGGGGAACTCGCCGTAGTCCATCACGTTGGTGGCCGACAGGCCGCCGCCGTGCAGCCAGCCCGCGTGTTTGTACAGGGTGCCGATGGCCAGCACGTCGGGCAGGTAGACGTTTTTCACGAACTCGTTCATCGCGTCGATCTGCGACTTGATGAAGTTCAGCCGCTCCATGTTGATGGGCGCGCCCGAGGCCCCCACGCCGTCGAGGTTGATGGCGCAGGGCACGCCGCCCACCAGGAAGTTGGGGTGCGGGTTCTTGCCGCCGATGATGGTGTGCACCTTCACCCAGTCCTTTTGCAGGTCCAGGGCTTCCAGGTAGTGGGTCACGGCCATCAGGTTGGCTTCGGGCGGCAGCACATAGGCCTTGCTGCCCCAGTAGCCGTTCATGAAGGGCCCGAGCTGGCCGCTTTCCACGAACTTCTTCAGGCGGTTCTGCACGTCGCGGAAGTAGCCGGGGCTGGACAGCGGGTGGCTGGGCGATACCAGTTGTTGCAGCTCGCTGGTCTTCTTGGGGTCGGCCTTGAGGGCGCTGACCACGTCCACCCAGTCGAGCGCGTGCAGGTGGTAGAAGTGCACGGCGTGGTCGTGCACCTGCAGGGTCTTGTCGAACAGCTCGCGCAGCAGGTGGGCGTTTTTGGGGATCTTGATGCCCAGGGCGTCTTCCACCGCCCGCACGCTGGTCAGCGCATGGGTGCCGGTGCACACGCCGCAGATGCGCTCCACAAAGGCCCAGGCGTCGCGCGGGTCGCGGCCCTTGAGGATGACCTCCAGCCCGCGCCACATGGTGCCCGTGGAGACGGCGTTGCGGATGACGTTGTTGCTGTCCACGTTGACTTCACAACGCATGTGGCCTTCGATGCGCGTGACCGGATCGACCACCACGCGGCGGCCGGTGTTGTCGAGCTTGAAGCCCTGTGTTTCGTATGCACCCATGGCGGCAGTCCTTGTGCTATTTAATTTGTAGCTGCTTGCGCTTTATTCAAAAGCGCTAAGGCCGGATTTGTTTTGAGGTTTTGGGGCGTCAGGACGGGGTTTGTCCCGAGGTCTCGCGCACGCGCCGCGCCACCGAGATGGCCGCGTGTGCCGCCACGGCGGCGCCCACCACGGTCACGGCGGTGGTGCCGACCTGGTCGGCGTTGGCTTCGATGCCGAACGGGTGGATCTGCGTCAGCCGGTCGTAGAACGAGCCCTTGTCCCAGAAACCGTCTTCCGAGCAGCCGATGCAGCCATGCCCCGCCTTGATGGGGAAGCTGGTGCCCTCGTTCCACATGACGGTGGAGCAGGCGTTGTAGGTGGTGGGGCCCTTGCAGCCCACCTTGTAGAGGCAGTAACCCTTGCGGGCGGATTCGTCGTCAAACGCCTCGACGAACTGGCCGGCGTCGAAGTGCGGGCGGCGGTAGCACTTGTCGTGGATGCGCTGGCTGTAGAACATCTTGGGCCGACCCTGGCGGTCCAGCTCGGGGATCTTGTCGAAGGTCAGCATGTAGGTGATCACGCCCGTCATCACCTCGGGGATGGGCGGGCAGCCCGGCACCTTGATGATGGGTTTGTCGGTGATCACCTTGTGGATGGGCGTGGCCTGCGTGGGGTTGGGCTTGGCGGCCTGCACGCAGCCCCAGCTGGCGCAGGAACCCCAGGCGATCACGGCCTTGCAGTCCTTGGCCACGCGCTTGAGCTTGTCCAGGAAGGGTTTGCCGCCCTGGATGCAGAACATGCCGTCTTCGTTGAGCGGCGGGTTGCCCTCCACCGCCAGGATGTAGTTGCCCTTGTACTTGGTGATGATCTCGTCCAGGATGGCCTCGGCCTGGTGACCGGCGGCGGCCATCAGCGTGTCGTCGTAGTCCAGGCTGATCATGGACAGCACCACGTCCTTGGCCAGCGGGTGCGCGCTGCGGATGAAGCTCTCGGTGCAACAGGTGCACTCCAGCCCGTGCAGCCACAGCACCGGGGTGCGCGGCTTGGTTTCCATGGCGTGGACGATCTGCGGCACCACCGACGGGGCCAGCCCCAGCGACGTGGCCGTGAGCGAGCAGTACTTCATCAGGCTGCGGCGGGTGATGCCCTTGCGGCGCATGACCTCGTAAAAGGTTTCCATCGTGGCTTGTCTCCGTTGACGTGGGGGGCAGGCGTGAGCCCGGAGGGCCAGCCGTCCCACCGTGCAAGGGGCAGGACGAAGTGGCATGTGGCCTGCCGTTCGCAAGTCACGGGCCAGAATCGATGGGGCTAGGGTTAGTCCGGATGGGTGTCCGTAGGTGTTTGATTTCGATGGGAAAAAACTTTCAGCTCACTGCCCGTGGTGTGGGGTGTGGGTTTGGGTGTGGAAAGTTTGTTGCCGGATATTTGTCAATGTGGAAGGTGGTTGTTCATTGGGTGCTGGCTTCCAGGTGGCGTTGGCGCAACCACAGGAACCAGGGCAAGGCCAGCGACACCCCCACGCCCAGCCCCAGCAGGCACCAAGGCCCCTGGCGCAGGCCCAGGCGGCGGGACTCGCTCAGCGTGAACACCACGGTGACCAGCCCGGACACCAGCACGTCCATCGCGAAAAAGCCGCTGATCCGGGTGGCAAACAGCTGCGCAAAGAACAGCGGCACGTCCAAGCCGTGCGCGGCCACAAAAGGCACGAAGAACGACAGCGGGAGCGCGGCACCCAGGATTGACAGGACGAGGTAGACGGTGCTTGTTTTCATGGGGGATCAGCTTCAAGGGTTGTGGGAAAGGGGGTGATTCATCGCGCCGGGCTGCCGCGCAGGGCCTGCACTTGCAGCTCGGTCACCGGGGCGGCCTGGTGGCCCCACTGGGTGCGGATGTGGGTGAGCACCGCGGCCAGCTCGGCGTCGGACAGTTGCAGCACAAAGGGCGGCATGCCAAACGGGCGGGGGTGGCCCGCCGTGGCCGGGGCGTAGCCGCCGTTCATGACCATCTGCACCAGGTTGGCTGGGGATGCCAGCGTGACCGCGCGGTTGCCCGCCAGTGGCGGGTAGGCCCAGTCGGTCAACGGGGCTGAACCGTTGGCTGCCAGTCGGCGGCCCTCACCCTGCGCCCCGTGGCAGTCGGCGCAGCGGTCCTGGTACAGGCGTGCGCCCAGCGTGGCCTGGGCCGCCGGAACCGGCGGGGGGCTTGCGGGCACGGCGGTGGCCGTGGAGGGCGTGGACGGTTTGGTTGTGCGTGGCAGCTGGCGCAGGTAGGCGGCCAGGGCCTGCAGGTCGGCCTCGGGCCAGTGCTGGGTGCTGTGCTGCACCACCTCGGCCATGGGGCCGGTGACGGTGGACAGGCCCGTGGCGGTGGCGCTGCGCCCCGTGCGCAGCAGGGCCACCACTTGCTCGGGCGTCCAGTCCTGCACGCCGCCCTCGGACGGGTCGTGCAGTGAGGGAGCGTAGGCGTTCTGGCCCGGCATCAGCCCGCCCGTCAGCGCCAGCGGGTCGGCGCTGCCGCCCAGGGCATTGCGTGGGGCGTGGCAGGCGCTGCAATGGGCCAGCCCCTGCGCCAGGTAGGCCCCGCGTTGCACCGTTTGGGCGGCGGACTCGGGCGCGGACTCGGACGCTGGGGCGCTAGAGGTGGGTGCCGTGGAGGCGGCCACGGGCGGGGGGGCGTCTGCCGCCTCCGGGGCCGGGCGGAAGTACAGCGCCCGCCACACCTTGAGCGCGGCCTGGGTGTTGTAAGGCCAGTCCAGCGCCGCGGGGGGCACGGCGTGGTCCGACGGAGGCAGGCTTTGCAGGTAGGCCCACAGCGCGTCGCTGTCGGCCCGGGTGATGTGGGTGGTGTTGGGGAAGGGGAAGGCCGGGGTGAGCCAGCGCCCGTCACGCGACTGGCCATGGTGCAGGGCGCGCCAGAAGTCGCCAGCGGTCCAGCCCGCCAAGCCTTGGGCCGACGGCGTCAGGTTGCTGCTGTACACCACCCCGAACGGCGTGGTGATGGCCCGCCCGCCGGAGTAAGGGGCTTGCCCGCGCTCGGTGTGGCAGTGCTGGCAGTTGCCCAGGGTGGCCAGCAGGCGGCCCTGGTCCACGCGGGTGGCGTGCGCCGCGTCGGGCACGGCGGAGGAATCAGGCGTTGAAGGGGCCACGGGCAAGGGGGCACTGGGCCACAGCAGCCAGCCCAAGGCGGCGCACACCGCCCCCACCCATGCCAACGCCAAGACCAGGGGCAGGGTGAACGGTCGCTTCCCCGGGTGACCCCGGGAACCAAGCCGGGCGTTCATGGTTGACCTCCGGCGCAGCGCAGGGGCGGTGGCGTGGTGGAGGCCGGGGCCGGGGCCGGGTGGGTGTTGCGGGGCAGGGGCTGGGCGGCCAGCCAGGCGCTGACGGCGGCAATGTCGTCCAGCGTCAGCCCTTGGGCCATGTGGGCCATGCAGTCGGGGGCCTCGGTCTGGCGGCTGCCGGTGCGCCACGCGCCCAGCTGGGCGTTGACGTAGTCGCGGGGCAGGCCCAGCAGGCCGGGGGTATTGGGTTGCACGCCCGTCAGGGCAGCGCCATGGCAGGCGGTGCAGGCGGGCAGTTGGCGGGCGGGGTCACCTTCGCGGGCGAGGCGCTGGCCGTGGGTCAGCACGGCGGGTGGGGCGGTGGTGGGCAGGGGAGGCGGGTAGGGCAGGTCCAGCGCGGCAAAGTGCTGGGCCATTTCGCGCAGGTAGTCGGGGCTGAGCGGATCGACCAGATGGGCCATGAGCCGGTGGCTGCGCCGCCCTTGCTGGAAGTGGCGCAGCTGGTTGTACAGGTAACCCGCGGGTTTGCCCGCCAGGCGGGGGTAGAAGCCGTCGGGCCCGGCGCGCCCCTGGTCGCCGTGGCAGGTGGTGCACACCGCCACACGGGCGGCCAGGGTGTCGGGCACGGCTTGGGCGGCGGGTTGTGCTGGGGGTTGTGCGGCGGTTTGTGCCAGGGCCTGCGGGGTGGGGCCTGCCATGAACAGGGCGCACATCCACCCCATGGTGCGGGGGCGCAGCTTGTTTAAAAAAGAGAGCGGTATTCTCAAGTGGTGAAAGCGGTGAGTGGCAAAAAGCCCCATGCAGGAGGGGGCTGCGCGAGCGAGGGCCTGGTTGGGCGCTCAGCCCTCCGGGAAGGGGTCGGCGCTGTCTGGCGGGTTGATGGGCTGGCGCAGGGGCAGGCGCACGGTGAACGTGGTGCCTTGCCCGGGGAGGCTGTCGAGTTCGATGCGGCCGCTGTGTTTTTCCACAATGCCGTAGGTGACCGACAGCCCCAGCCCGGTGCCTTTGCCCACGGGCTTGGTGGTGAAGAAGGGGTCGAAGATGCGTTCGCGTATCTCGGCGGGGATGCCGCTACCGGTGTCCTGGATGCTGATCAACACCTGCTCGCCATCGACCCGGGTGCGCAGGGTGATGGTGCCGCGCTCGGGAATGGCCTGGGCGGCGTTGACCAGCAGGTTCAGGAACACCTGGTTCAACTGCTGGGGCAGGCATTCGATGGCGGGCAGGGTGCCGTAGTCGCGCACCACGTCGGCCTTGTATTTGATTTCGTTGGCCACCACGTTGAGCGTGCTTTCCAGGCCCTGGTGCACGTCGGCCAGTTGCCATTGGGCGTCTGCGGGACGGGAGAAGTCACGCAGGTCTTGCACGATGCGGCGCACACGCCCCGTGCCTTCAATGGATTCGGCAATCAAGGCCACCATGTCGTCGCGCACATAGGCCAGGTCGATCTGCGCTTTGGCCGCCGCCAAACGCTCGCGCGAGGCGGGCGAGAGTTCGGGCTCCAGCGCCTCGTACAGTTGCAGCAGGTTCAGCAGGTCGGCGGCGTAAGCCTGGAGGGTGCCCAGGTTGGAGTTGACGAACCCGATGGGGTTGTTGACCTCGTGGGCCACCCCAGCGGCCAGTTGGCCGATGGAGGCCAGTTTTTCCGATTGCAGCAGCTGGTTGTGGGCCTCTTCCAGCTTTTTGATGAGGGTGCGCTGCTCTTCGCGCTCGCGCGTCAGGTCGCGGTTGATGTGTTCGTTTTCATGCAGCGCGGCTTGCAGCTCGGCGGTGCGGCGCTGCACCTGGGTTTCCAGCCGGACGGCGTTTTGGAACAGGCCGAAATGGGAGCTTTTGGCGCTGGCTTCCCGCTCGGCGCGGTGCACGAGGGCATTGACGATTTTCTGCAGCCGCGTCACTTCGGCCTGCAAGGCGGCGGTCGCGGCCGCGGCTCCTGCGGTGTTGTTCTGGTTCATGGGATCCGTCCTCTCCTGGGGGCGCTGTCGTGGTCGGCAGGGCCTGTGGGGCTACCCCGAAGGGGGGCCGAAAGCAATGCCCGTCAGCGTCTGGTTGATGTGCACGCCTCCCAACTGTTCGCCATAGGTGCTGAAACCCACGGCGTTGTGTCGTTTGAACAATTCGGCCACCGCGGGTTTGCTGCCGTTGGCGGTGATTTCCAGGTTACGCAGGATGCAGTCGCACACCAGCATGCCTTCAATGCCGCCAAGCTCTTGCTCGACATCGGCCAGCGCGGCCTGGGTCTGCTCCAGCAGGTGCTGGCCGTGGGCCACGCGCAGCACCACGCCTTCGTCGATGGCGCAGTAGAAGGTCAGGCTGCCATCGGGGTTGGCGTGCTGGATGGACCGCACGTAGTCGGTGCCGTCGATCATGACCACCACGGGCCAACTGGCAAAGTGCTCGGGGGTGAGTTGCTCAGGCGCCACACCCACCAGCCGGGCGTACTCTGCCACCGCGGGCAGGCCGTTGATTTCGCGCACCACCCGCCGCGCCTCATCCACGTCGGTGACCACCAGCCGCTCGCCATCGGCCACAAAGTGCTGGGTGCGCAACAACCGCAGCGGCAAGGTGGTGGCCGCCAGCAACAGCACCGCGCTGTCGGCATGAAAACGCCCGTGGTGAAACACCCGGGTTTGCTGAAAGTTGAGGCCGTCGCCAGCCGACCCGCCCAGCAGCGGCACCGTGCCCAGGCCGTCTTGCAGCGCGTGGGCCACCGGTTCTTCGCGCAGCGACAGGCCGTCGATCAGCAGCAGGCCGAAGGTGTGGGGGCCGCCCTGGCGCTGCTCCAGCCGCTCGGCCCATGCGGTGGCAAAGGCTTGACCGGAGGCCATGTCAAACGTCTGGAGCGACGGGAACAGGGCGGTTTCCACCACAAAGGCCGATGCCGAAAACCCCATGCCGCACAGGCTGTGGTCCTGGTAGCCCAGCGGACCGATTTCGCCGGCCGTGGTGCAGCCCACCACAGGCACCCCGGCAAAGCGCCGGTTCATTTCGTCAGCCAGGGCGTCCAGGTCATGGCTGGGCGAGCAAAAAAACACCACGGCGGCCAAGTCGGGCAGGGCCAGTTGGGCGTGAAGCTGGGCCACGGCCTCGCGGGCCTCGGGGGCTTGGGTGTGCCCCCGGCGCAGGGGGGAAGCAGGGCTCATGGCATCTCCGTGGGCAGACGGCAGGACGATGGAGGTGCCACGGTATCGCCATCGCGCGGCAGGGTCAATACACCCGGCGCATGGCAGGGGCCTGCGCGGGTCAGTCCGTGGGGGCCATGGTCCAGGCGGGCAAGGGGGCGGGGCGGTGCAACACCGCCTCGCTCAGCCACAGGGCGCTGCGTCGGGCGCGTTGGGCCACCCGCTGCAGGGGCAGTTGCTGGTAGTCGTCGTTGAACACCTCAAAGCTGTAGTCGCCCCGGTAGCCCAGGCGCTCCAGCTGGATCACCAGCTCGGCCAGCTGCTCGCTGTGCACGCCCTCGCCGGGGAACACCCGGAAGGTGCGGGCGGTGGCCATGCGTTCTTCAAAACTGTGGGCGTCCTGCCACATGAAGTCGGACAGCTGCACCAGGAAGATCTTGTCCGGGTCCACGCTGTCCAGGGCGGTCAGCGGGGTGCGGGCGGCCAGCATGTGGAACGAGTCCAGTCCCAGCCCCAGGTTGGGAAAGTCGGCCCGGCAGACCACGTCCCAGGCGGTGGTGTATTCGTTGATGGTGCGGCCCCAGCTCAGGCCCTCGTAGGCCACCTGGATGCCCAGGGGCAGGGCCAGCATGGCCAGCTTGCGCAGGTCGCGGGCCAGGTCGTCGGGGTCTTGCGACGCATGCCGCGAGGTGGACGAGCAGGCCAGCAGCACCTTGGCTCCGGTGGCCACACACATCTGGAGCATGGCCTGGGCAATGTCCACCTTGTAGTCGTGCAGGTGGCCCGACAGGCCCTCGAAATCACGCAGCACCTGAAAACCCGTGGGCCGCAGGCCGCTGTCGCGCACCGCCTGGGTGGCGGCGGGCACGCCGCCGGGGTGGCCGACCAGGTCGCGGGCGCTGAGCATGACCTGGTCGAACCCGGCACCGCGCATGGCGGCCAGTTTGGCGTCCAGCGAGCCCGCGAGGGTGATGGTGTCCATGCCGAAGCGGTGCAGGCGGTTCATGGCGCGGCCCTCAGGCGTACAGGGGTTGGGTGGGTTGGTGCACCAGCTCGAACGACACCGAGCCCAGGGCGGCCCGGGTGAGCGCCCCGCGGTCTTCGGGGTGCAGGTGGGCGGAATCGACGAAGGCCATGCCCCGCTGGCTCAGCAGCGCCACGGCGGCATGCACGTCGGGCGTGCCCAGGCCGATGCGTTGCAGGCACTCGGGGCTGGCGTCGTCTTCCATGCGTGGATCGGGCTCCACCAGCTGCCACAAGAACTGGCCGCAGGGGCTGGCCAGCAGCGTGCCCGAGGGCAGGATGCCAAAGCGCCGATCGTCGGGGATGGTGATGAAGTTGAACAGCGTTTCCAGGTAGGCCACCCACTCGCGGGTGCGCGATGCCCCGATGTACTGCACGATGCCGAAGTACCCCAACCCCGCCAGCGCGGGAGGGTGCGCATCGACGCCGGGAATGGGCACAAAGTCCACGTCGTAAATGCTGAACTCGCGCCAGCGGTCCACAAAGTAGAAGCGGCTGC
Source organism: Hydrogenophaga soli (assembly GCF_054777695.1). NCBI lineage: Bacteria > Pseudomonadati > Pseudomonadota > Betaproteobacteria > Burkholderiales > Comamonadaceae > Hydrogenophaga > Hydrogenophaga soli. The sequence continues at coordinate 109,117 of NZ_BAAHAK010000008.1, forward strand.
CCCCCGGCCCTTGGATGGCCGGGATGTGCAGCTCCATGGCCTGTGCGTGGCTGGCCACGTCCCAGGCACCCAGTTGCAGGCAGGCGCGGTGGGCGTGCAGCGCATCCCGCACGCGAAACGCCACTGCGGAGATGACGGGGGCCCCGTCGGTGGTGGCGGACACGCGGGCGTCGTCGGCGTGGGCGTTGACCACCAGGTTCATGCTGCCCTGGCGGTACAGCACCACCTCGCGCGAGCGGTGGCGGGCCACGGCGCGAAACCCCATGGCCTCCAGCACCTGGCCCAGCGCCTGCGGGCGGGTGGTGGCGTATTCGATGAACTCAATGCCCTCCAGCCCCAGGCGGTTGGGCATGTGGGGCACGGCTTCGCGGTCGATGGGGTTGGCGGTGTGGGGCATGGTGGGTGGGGGCGGTTCAATCCAGCCGCGCCACGGCGCGCAGCGTTTCGGCGGTGGTGGTGGGCAGGCCAAAAAACTCCAGGTAGGCGGGAATCTGCTCGAACAGCATGTCCGAGCCCACCTGCACCCGGCAGCCGCGGGCGCGGGCGGCCTGGAGGAAGGCGGTCATTTCGGTGCGCATCACCACCTCGCCCACAAAGGTGTCGGGGGCGATGCGGGCCATGTCCATGGGCAGGGGGTCGCCCTCGTTCATGCCCATGGGGGTGGCGTTGACCACCAGGTCGTACCCGGCAGGGTCGTTGCTGCCGGTGCGCACCTCAATGGCGGGGTGGTGCTGCTTCAGGCGCTGGGCCAGGTTGTCTGCGGCTTGCGGGTTGAGGTCAAACAGCGCCATGTGGCCCACCCCCTCGCCCGCCAGCGAGGCCGCAATGGCGCAGCCCACGCCGCCGGTGCCCACCACCAGCACCCGTGCGCCGCGCAGGTTCAGGCCCTTGCGCTGGACGCCGCGCACAAAGCCGGCGCCGTCGAACATGTCGCCCAGCAGGCGGCCATCGGGCAGGCGGCGCACCGCGTTGCATGCCCCGGCCACGCGCACGGCGGGCGTGACCTCGTCCAGCAGCCCCACCGTGGTCACCTTGTGGGGCATGGTGATGAGCGCCCCGCGGATGTTGGTGAGGCTGAACACGGCCTTGAGGTAAGCGGGGTAGTCGGCCGCCTGGCAGCCCATGGGCACCACCACCGCGTTGATGCCCGCATGTTCGAAATACGGGTTGTAGATCTGCGGCGACTTGAAGCTGTGCGTGGGGTAGCCGATGTGGGCAATCAGTTCGGTGTGACCGTTGATCATGGTGGGAGACAACACAGGTTCAGGCAGGGGAAGACGTTGTGCGGGCCAGGCCGTCCAGCGCCAGCAGGTAGCCGTCCACCCCGAAGCCGACGACGATGCCCGCGGCCACGGGCGACACCCACGAGTGGTGGCGGAAGGCTTCGCGGGCGTGCACGTTGGAGATGTGCACCTCGATCACCGGCAGCCCGCCCACGCCCTTGATGGCGTCGTGCAGGGCCACGCTGGTGTGGGTGAGGGCCCCGGGGTTGAGCACCACGCCCACGGCCTGGCCGTTGGCAAACAGGCGGCCGTACTCGTGGATCTTGTCCAGCAAGGTCCCTTCCCAGTTGCTTTGCACACACTCGGCTTCCCAGCCCCGCGCCTGGGCTGCGGCGCAGAAGCGGGCCTCCACGTCGGCCAGGGTGGTGTGGCCGTACTGGCCGGGCTCGCGGGTGCCCAGCAGGTTGAGGTTGGGCCCGTTGAGCAGCAGGACCTTGGGGGCGCTGGGCTGAGCACTCACTTGCGCACCTTGGCGATTTCGGCCTGGACGGCCTGCACCGTTTCCTGGCCCACCGACACGGCGTACTTGGCGGTGACGGGGCGCATCTTGTCGCGCAGGCGGCCCATGTCCTGGGCCGACAGCTGGGTGACCTGCATGCCGTTCTTCTTCAGGTTGTCCAGGATGCCGGCGGCTTGGGCGCGGGCCTGCTCACGCTGGAACTTGGCCGATTCGACGGCGGCGTCGGCCAGGATTTTTTGTTCCGCCGGGCTGAGCTTGTCCCAGAACTTCTTGCTGACGACCACCGACTGCGGGTTGTACTGGTGGTTGGACAGCACCATGTGCTTTTGCACCTCGTACAGCTTGGCCGAGTTGATGGTGGCAAAGGGGTTTTCCTGCCCGTCCACCGCGCCTTGTTCCAGGGCGGCGTACAGCTCGGGGAAGGGCAGGGGCGTGGGGTTGGCGCCCAGGGCCTTCACCCAATCGACGTTGATGGGGTTGGGGATGACGCGCAGCTTCAAGCCCTCCAGGTCTTCCAGCTTGGTGATGGGGCGCTTGCTGTTGGTGATGTTGCGAAAACCCAGCTCGTAATACGCCAGCCCCACCAGGCCCTTGTCTTCCAGCTTCTTGTGCAGGGCCTTGCCAAAGGCGCTGTCCATCACGGCGTCGGCCTCCTGGGTGTTGCCGAACATGAAGGGGAAGTCGAACACCGCGAACTCCTTCACCTGGCTGGCGAAGATGCCCGAGTTCATGGACGCCATTTCCAGCGTGCCGCCTTGCAGGGCCGACACGTTGGCCTGGTCCGACCCCAGCGTGCCGCCGGGGAACACGTTGACCTTGATCTTGCCGCCCGACTTGGCCGCCACCAGCTCGGCAAACTTCTCCATGCCCAGCACGATGGGGTGGCCCTTGCTGTTCTGGTTGGCGAACTTGAGGGTGCGCTCCTGCGCCAGGGCCTGGGTGGCCGTGGCGGTGAAGGCGGTGGCGGCCACAGCGGCCAGCAGGGTCTTGAGCATCAGGCGTTTCATGGGGTCTCCGGTTGAATTTGAGGGTAAAAATGGGCTATATCGCTTTTAGAAAAAGCGCAAGCAGCTATCAAATCAATAGAACCAGCGGGCGGGCACCATCACCAGTTGCGGGAACAGCACCATCAGGAACATGAGCGCAAACTGGGCCAGCATGAAGGGCCACACGCCCTTGGTGACCTCGTCCATGCTCACCTTGCCGACACCGGCCACGGTGTTGAGCACCGTGCCCACGGGCGGGGTGATGAGGCCAATGGCGTTGTTCATGATGAACAGCACGCCGAAGTACACCGGGTCGATGCCCGCGGCCTTGACGATGGGCATCAGCACCGGGGTGAGGATGAGCACCGTGGGCGTCATGTCCATGGCCGTGCCCACCACGATCACCAGCAGCATGATGGCGGCCATCAGCAGCTTGGGGCTGTCCAGCAGGGGCTCCAGCAGGCTCACCAGCTGGTCGGGCAGCTGCGCCACCGTGATCAGCCAGGCCGACACCATGGCCGCCGCCACCAGGAACATGATGACCGCCGTGGTCTTGGCCGCCGCCAGGAACAGGCCGTACAGCTGGCCCCACTTCAGTTCGCGGTAGACGAACATGGAAATCACCAGCGCATACATGGCGGCCACCACGGCGGCCTCGGTGGGGGTGAACACGCCCATCTTCAGGCCCACGATCACGATGACGGGCAGGCCCAGCGCAAACAGCGCCTGTTTGAAGGCATGCACCCGCTCAGCCGTGGTGGCCTTGGCCGGGGGCTGCACACGCTCCTTGCCCGACACGTACCACCAGGTGATGCACAGCGCCACCCCCAGCATCACGCCCGGGGCAATGCCAGCCATGAACAGCTTGGAAATGGACACGTTGGCGGCCACGCCAAAAATCACGAAACCGATGCTGGGCGGGATGATGGGCGCGATGATGGCCGCCGCCGACAGCAGACCGGCCGATTGCGCCCGGTCGTGCCCGGCGTGGGCCATCATGGGCAGCAGCAGGGCGGCCAGCGCGGCGGCATCGGCCACCGCCGAGCCCGACAGCGCCGCCATCAGCACCGCGGCCATGATGGCCACATACCCCAGCCCGCCCTGGATGTGCCCCACCAGCGACATGGCCAACAGCACGATGCGCTTGGACAGGCCGCCCGCGTTCATGATCTCGCCCGCCAGCATGAAAAACGGCACCGCCAGCAGCGGAAAGCTGTTGGAGCCCTCAATGAGGTTTTGCGCCAGGATCTGCGCGTCAAACATGTCCAGGTGCCACATCAGCGCGGCACCGCTCACCAGCAGCGAATACGAAATGGGCATGCCAATGGCCATGGCGGCCAGCAGTGAACCCAGGAAGATGGCAATGGTCATTCTGTGACTCCTTGGGGCTCAGGGGTGGGGGTCGCCGTGGGGCATGTCGTCGGACTCGCGGATGCCGATCAGGTCGGCATCGGCCATCTGCCCCGTGACCAGCAGCCACAGCTTGAGCAGCAGGATGGGGGTTCCCAGCACCGAGAACACCACCCCGCTGGCGTAGAAGTAGCCCATGGAGGTTTCCATCACGGCACTGGTGGAGTCCCAGTTGATGACCGTTTGCTGCCACGCCCCCTGGAACACCAGCCAGTTGATGTACAGCATGCCCACCAGGCTGGCACCCAGGCACAGCTTTTGCCCCGCCACCGGCAGCCGGGCCACCAGCGAGTCGGTGCCCAGGTGGGCGCGGTCTTGCAGGGCGATGACGGCCCCCAGGAAGGTCATCCACACAAACAGCCAGCGCGACAGCTCTTCAGACAGGGTGATGCCGGAGTTGAAGCCGTAACGCATCACCACGTTGCCAAACACCATGACGACCATGAGGGCCAGCGCAACCACCATCAGCCCCGAGAGCAGACGGCAGTAATGGCGGACAAGTTGCTGTATCAATCGATGTCTCCGTGTGTCAGGAGATCAAAATGTACGAAATGGTTAGTATTTTTTGATCTGGGACAAACCCTAGGGTGCACCGAGGGTGCGCGAGGTCAGGCGCGCACGTAGCGCACCACCATGTCCATCACGTTGGCCTTGCGCCGCGCCAGCACCTCAGGGTCTTGGACCTGGAGCTTGAAGATCTGGCCAAAGGTGTACTGGTTGGACACGTTGAAAAACGACAGTGCCGAGATGTGGGCGTGGATGTCCAGCGGGTCCAGCCCGGCGCGGAACACCCCCTCGGCCACGCCCCGGTCGTACAGGCGGCGGATGGACTGGATGGCTGGCACGTTCAGCGCCTGGATGCTGGCGCTTTGCGCGATGTACTGGCCGCGCAGGATGTTTTCGGACATCACCAGCCGCACATAGTCCTGGTTGCCGTTGTGGTGGTCGAAGGTGAAGGCCACCAGCGCCTCCAGCGCCTTGACGGGCGGCAGGTCGTCCAGGTGCAGCTCACCCTCGATGCTGCGCACGCGGCGGTAGGCGTCTTCCAGAACGGCGATGTACAGCCCTTCCTTGCTGCCAAAGTAGTAGTAAATCATGCGCTTGCTGGTGCGCGTGGCGGCGGCAATTTCGTCAATGCGCGCGCCCGCCAACCCCTTGTCGGCAAACTCGTGCGTGGCCACGGCCAGGATCTCGGCCATGGTGCGGGCGGGGTCGTTGGTCCGCCCGGTGGTGCCGGTGGCGGGAGCGCTTGTCTCGTCTGCTTTTTGTACTGGTTCGTTCATTGCGCCAGTATAGGAGCGGGTTGGGCGGGCAGGTGTTGCCCACACAGCAGCCCGCTTATTTGAGCTGCTGCTCCAGCTGGTGCAGCACCTGGTAGCAGCCCAGCACGCTGGCCACACTGGCGTTGGGCTGGCGGCCTTCGCGGATGGCGGCAAAGAACTCGCGGTCTTGCAGCTCGATGCCGTTCATGCTCACGTCCACCTGGCTCACGTCGATCTTTTCTTCCTTGCCATTCACCAGGTCGTCATAACGGGCGATGTAGGTGGCCGTGTCGCCGATGTAGCGGAAGAAGGTGCCCAGCGGGCCGTCGTTGTTGAAGCTCAGACTCAGCGTGCAGATGGCCCCGTTGGCCGCCTGAAGCTGGATGCTCATGTCCATGGCAATGCCCAGCGTGGGGTGGATGGGGCCTTGGATGGCGTTGGCCTTCACGATGGGGCTGCCCGCCTGGTAGGCGAACAGGTCCACCGTGTGCGCGGCGTGGTGCCACAGCAGGTGGTCGGTCCAGCTGCGGGGCTGGCCCAGCGCGTTCATGTTGGTGCGGCGGAAGAAGTAGGTCTGCACATCCATTTGCTGGATGTTGAATTCACCGGCCGCTATCTTCTTGTGCACGTACTGGTGGCTGGGGTTGAAGCGGCGGGTGTGGCCGCACATGGCCACCAGGCCGCTGGCCTCGGCCACGCGCACCACCTCTTCGCCTTCGGCCAGCACGTCGCACAGCGGGATTTCCACCTGCACGTGTTTGCCCGCCTTCAGGCAGGCCAGGGTCTGGCTGGCGTGCATCTGCGTGGGCGTGCACAGGATGACGGCGTCCACCTCGGGCAGGGCCAGGCTGTCGGCCAGCTCGGTGGTGACGTGGCCAATGCCGTACTTGGCGGCCACCTCGCGGGTCTTGTCCAGGTCGCGGCTGATGAGGCTGACGACTTCCACGCCCGGGATGTTCTTGATGCCGTCCAGGTGTTTGATGCCGAAGGCACCGGCGCCGGCCAATGCAACCTTGATGGTCCCGGCTTGGATGGTTTGGCTCATGGTCAGTTGTTCTCCAGAATGAGGTGACCCACCGCCGTGTTGCTGGCGGGTACATGATAAAAACGATGTTTTACGCTTACTGTATTTGACTTGTCTGCTACGTCGGCCATAGCGCCGCGGGCGATGAGCCACATCACCAGCTCAATGCCTTCACTGCCCGCTTCGCGCACGTAGTCGATGTGCGGGGTGGCGGCGCAGCCGGCGGGGTCGGTGATGAGTTTGTCCAGCCAGGCGTTGTCCCACTCGCGGTTGATGAGCCCGGCGCGTGCGCCTTGCAGCTGGTGGCTCATGCCGCCCGTGCCCCAGATGTGCACGTTCAGGTCGTCGTCGTAACTTTCCACCGCCTTGCGGATGGCCTGGCCCAGCGCAAAACAACGCTGGCCGCTGGGCACGGGGTACTGCACCACGTTGACGGCAAAGGGGATCACGGGGCAGGGCCACGCGCCGGTTTGGGGGTGTTGCTCGCCACACATGAGGCTGAGGGGTACGGTCAGGCCGTGGTCCACGTCCATCTTGTTGACGATGGTTAAGTCGAAGTCCTGCTGAATCACGCTTTGAGCGATGTGGCTGGCCAGCTCGGGGTGGCCCTGGACCACAGGCACCGGGCGCGGGCCCCAGCCTTCGTCGGCGGGCTGGTACTGGGCGGCGGTGCCAATGGCGAAGGTGGGGATCAGGTCCAGGCTGAAGGCGGTGGCGTGGTCGTTGTACACCAGAAAGATCACGTCGGGCTTGTGGTCCTTCATCCACTGCTTGGAGTACTCGTAGCCCTGGAACACGGGCTGCCAGTAGGGTTCGTGGGTTTTGCCCAGGTCCAGGGCGGCGCCTATGGCGGGCACGTGGCTGGTGTAGACGGAGGCGGTGATGCGGGCCATGGTCAGTGTGCTTTCGGGGGGGTGGAGCCCTGCGGCTGAAGGCGTGCAGCGGCACCCTGCGGTTGCCGGTGGGGTTGGGCGTCGCCGTCCTCGCCCAGGTAGCGGTTGCCGTCGATGCGGCGGCCGCCGTTGACCATCATGGTGCGGTACTCGTCTTCGGTCATGCCGGTCATGCTGCCCGCCATTTGCTGGAAGCTCTTGCCGTCGGTGGCACCGATCTTGGCCAGGAAGTAGATGTTGCCGCCGGTGCGCATGCACCAGTTCAGGTCGCGGGCCAGCACGGCCTGCTTCTGCTCTTCGGTCATGGCCCACTCGTCGAGGTAGGCCCGCTCGTCGGCCTTGAAGCGCTCGCGGTTCTCGGCCTTCATCAGGCTCATGCAGAACTGGTTGAGCCAGTAGCCTTTGCGCGATTGCTCGGCATCAAAAATGAGGGTGCCGGGCACGTCCAGGTAGGGTTTGTCGAGCGCCATGGTCAGACTTCCTCCGGCCAGTAAAGCTTCATGGGGTTGGTGACGAGCAGCTTTTGCTGCAGCTCTGCCGTGGGGGCGATGTGGGGGATGAAGTCCACCAGCAGGCCGTCGTCGGGCATGTGGTCCTTCAGGTTGGGGTGGGGCCAGTCGGTGCCCCACAACACGCGGTCGGGGAACTCCTGCACCACGCGGCGGGCAAAGGGCACCACGTCCTGGTAGGCGGCCTGTTCACCGTTCAGCGCCTTGGGGCCGGTGACCGAAAGCCGCTCGGGGCAACTCACCTTGCTCCACACGTTGGGGTGCTGGCGCATGAACTTCAGGAACAGCTCGAACTCCGGGCCGTCCACAGGTTTGCTCACGTCGGGGCGGCCCATGTGGTCCACCACCACGGTGGTGGGCAGGCTGGTGAAAAAGTCCCACAGCTCGGGCAGGTCCACCGCCTCGAAGTAGATGACCACATGCCAGCCCAGCTTGGCGATGCGGCCTGCAATCTCCATCAACTCGTCCTTGGGGGTGAAGTCCACCAGCCGCTTGACGAAGTTGAAGCGCACCCCGCGCACCCCGGCGGCGTGCATGGCCTGCAGTTCGTCGTCGGTGACGCTGCGGCGCACCGTGGCCACGCCGCGGGCCTTGCCACCGCTGCTGGCGCAGGCGTCCAGCATGGCGCGGTTGTCGGCCCCGTGGCAGGTGGCCTGCACCACCACGTTGCGGGCAAAGCCCAGGTGGTCGCGCAGGGCGTACAGCTGGTGTTTGCTGGCGTCGCCGGGGGTGTATTTGCGTTCCGTGGCGTAGGGAAACTCGGCCCCGGGCCCGAACACGTGGCAGTGGGCGTCCACCGCCCCGGCGGGCAACTGAAAGCGCGGCTGGCTGGGGCCGTTGAACCAATCCAGCCAGCCGGGGGTTTTGTCGAAGGGTCCAGTGGTGTGCATGACCAGAAAGGGTGTCGTTGGGAAGATGGCCGATTGTCAGAAGGCCAGCCCCTCTTGCCTATTGGCATGACACCACTAGCTGGTATGCGGATTTTGGATGGCTTGCGCTTGGGCTCAGGAGCCCTCCCGTGTCGCCAGGCGGGTGACTCGGGCGGGTCACTCGGGCAGGTGGCAGACCGCTTTTGTGCACAACGCGACATCGTTCTCCCATGACCGGTGCCATCATCCCCATCCCAAGAAAGAGGTCCCCATGATCATCGTGACAGGCCATGTCATCGCCCGCCCAGACACGGAACACGCCGTGGCACAGCTGGTGGTGGAACACGTCGAACGCTCCCGGGCCGAGCCCGGGTGCCTCTCCCACGAGGTGAGCCGCGACGTGCAACAACCGCTGCGCTTCGTGTTTGTGGAACGCTGGCGCGACATGGCCGCCTTGCAAGCCCACTTCCAGGTGGACGCCTCCCGGCAGTTTGCGCGTGCCATGGCCGAACTGGGCGAGGCCCCGCCGCAGATGAACCTCTATCAGGCCGAACCCATCCGGAGAACCCCATGACCCGCCCCCACCTGGTGGACTGCACGCACGAGCGGCACGCCCAAGCCATTTTGGACATCTTCAACGACGCCATCGTCCACTCCACCGCGCTGTACGACTACCAGCCGCGCCCCCTGGAGGGCATGGCCGCCTGGTTTGCCGCCAAGGAAAAAGGCCAGTACCCCGTGGTGGGCCTGGAGGACGACGCGGGCCAATTGCTGGCCTTTGGCAGCTTCGGGCCGTTTCGGGCGTTTCCCGCCTTCAAGTACACGGTGGAACACTCGGTGTACGTGCACAAGGACCACCGTGGCCGGGGCCTGGGCAAAACCATCTTGATGGAGCTGATCGACGCCGCCCGCCAGCGCGACCTGCATGCCCTGATGGGCGCCATCGACGCCACCAACACCGGCAGCCTGGCCCTGCACGAGCGCCTGGGTTTTCGGCATGTGGGCACGCTGCCGCAGGTGGGCTTCAAGTTCGGCCGCTGGCTGGATCTGGCGTTTTACCAACTGCTGCTGGACACGCCGGCGCAGCCAGTGGATGGGTGAAGGGGATGGGCTGAGGGCGCCCGGGCTCGCCTTCAGCCCTCAGCGCACCTTGCCGAGCAACGCGTCGTAGGCCGACGCCGAGTAACCCAGCACATGCTGGCCCCGGGCCACCAGGAAGGGCACGCCCGACTTGCCGCCCGCCTGTGCATATGCCGCCTTGCCCTGCGGGGTGTCGATGTTGAACTCACGGTACGCCACCTGCTGGCGTGCCAAATGGCTCTTGGCCTTTTTGCAGTGCCCGCACCACGGCGCGGAAAACAGCACCACATCACCCAGCGCGGCCTGCGCCTCACGCTGCTGCCCCGACTTTTGAAGCTGCTCGATGTAGGCCACGGTTTCTGCCGACAGCGGGCTGGCGGGCAGGTGGTTGAAGGACAGGGTCTGGCTCTTGGCCGCATGGGGGTCGGGGCGGTCGGTGTACGACACCTTGCCGTCTGGCCCCACGGTCTTGTACAGCGTGGTGGTGGTTTGGGCGCTGATCGTGCCCACCATGCCCATGGCGGTCAGCGCCACCCCCAGGGCCAGCGCCCGGGGCAGCATGAGGAGGACGGCAGCACAACGCATGCCGCCATGGTAGCTTCATGGGCCTCAGTGATCGCAGGAGCGCCCATGCAAGCCGATTTGATCCTCCAACGCCCCGCCGCGGCCAACGCCACCGCCCTCGATGCCGAGTTGCTGCTGCTGTTCCACGGTGTGGGCTCCAGCGCCGAAGACTTGGCCCCGCTGGGCCAGATGCTGGCGGCGCAAAGGCCCCAGGCCTGGGTGGTGAGCGTGCGCTCGCCGCACCGCAGCGACCTGGGGCAGGGCTGGCAGTGGTTCTCGGTGCAGGGGGTGACCGACATCAACCGCCCCGAGCGTGTGGCCACCGCCATGCCCCTGTTTGTGCAACGTGTGCGCGACTGGCAATGCCAAACCGGCGTGGGCTCACAAGGCACCACCCTCATCGGGTTTTCGCAGGGCGCCATCATGGCGTTGGAGTCCACACAGCAGACGGACGACACCCCACTGGCCCGCCGTGTGATCGCCATGGCCGGGCGGTTTGCCCAAGCGCCCCGCCGCGCCCCCCAAGGCACCACCGTGCACCTGATGCACGGCGAGCAGGATGGCGTGATGCCCATCACCCTGGCCGAAGCCGCCGAGCGAGAGCTGCGCACCCTGGGTGCAGACACCACCCTGGAACGCTTTGCGGGCCTGGGCCACGGCATTGATGCCCGGGTGGCTGCGGCCATGGCCCGCAGGTTGGGTGCGGAGTGAGCGTCGGTTGAATGTGGTGTTGATTGATGGCAATGCATACAATGCAATCATTGCCATCAATGGAGTTTGCCGTGGCCGCATTGACCATCCGCAACGTGGACGACGCCCTCAAAACCCAGCTTCGCATCCGTGCCGCACAACATGGGGTGTCCATGGAAGAAGAAGCCCGCCGCATCCTGCGCGATGCGCTGGCCCGTGCAGGTGCAGCCCCTGAGCCCATGGGGCAACGTTTGTTGACTCGGTTTGCCCAAGCGGCCACCGCCGACTTCGCACTGCCTGAGCGACAGACTGTGCGCACCCCGCCCCAATGGACCGAGGGTGCCTGATGCTGCTCGACACCAATGTGCTGTCGGAGTTCATGCGACCGCAGCCCGCCCCACAGGTGGTGGCGTGGTTGGATGCCCAAGACGCCAGCCGTTTGTGTACCAGCGCCGTGAGCCGGGCAGAAATCGAGCTGGGCTTGGCGCTGATGCCTGCGGGCAAACGTCAACAGGCATTGGCGCGGGCCGCGCAAGCCATGTTGGATGAAGACTTTGCAGGCCGATGCCTGCCGTTTGACGATGTGGCCGCCAGCCACTATGCCCGCATCGTCTCCAGCAGGACCCGAATGGGCCGCCCCATCAGCGTCGAAGATGCACAGATTGCCGCCGTGGCCTTGGCGCACGGGTTGCCGCTGGCCACGCGAAACACGGCGGACTTTGAGCAGATTGCCGGGCTGGCGGTGGTGAACCCGTGGGGGTGAGCGTTCGGCCCCCAGGGGCCATGAAGCTGACGTGAAGAGGGAGTGACAAGTGAGCCAGCACAACGAATATGAACAGTCATCCTTGTGGAAATCCGCCTTTGGGCCAAAGTCGGATGGCTTGGACGCCCCGCGCCACAAGCTGGCGGATGCCTACCGGGCTTTTCGAGAGCGGGTTGGCCTGCTGCTGACCCACATTCAGAGGGAGATCCCTGATCTCACGCTTCACGACATCACCCACGTGGACGCGCTGTGGCGGGTTGCCTCGGAGATTGCGGGCCCCGACCATCTCTTGAACCCCGCCGAGGCGTTTGTGTTGGGCGGCGCGTTCTTGCTGCATGACGCCGCGCATTGCCGGGCTGCTTTCCCTGGGGGAATTGCTGAACTGAGAGCGACACCCGAGTGGCGAGACACCGTTGCGCAACGCGGCTTGGTTGACGCAGCGTTGACGGAAGGGAGCAAGGCGTTCCAGCAACTGCTGTTCGATACCTTGCGTGTCCTTCACCCCAAGCAGGCGCGCAAGTTGCCATTTGCCCAATGGCCCGATGGCCAAGGCAACACCCTGCATTTGCTGCCGCACGACGAGTTGCGTGAAGCATTTGGGGCCGTGATGGGGCAGGTGGCGGAAAGCCATTGGTTCAGCCCTCACGAGCTGGAGGCTTTTGCAAACAACATCGTCACGGCACCCGCGTGCCTGTCGCCAGCCTCGTGGACGGTGAACTTGTTGAAGGTGGCCGTGTTGTTGCGCGTGGCAGATGCGGCGCACATCGACGCCAAACGGGCTCCCCGTTTCTTGTTGGCGTTGAACCAGCCTACGGGCGTTTCGTTGGAACACTGGCGGTTTCAAGCCCGTTTGCACCAGCCGCACTGCGACGCAGCCAGACAGGCGTTGGTGTTGTCCAGCAGCCCATTCCCCATGGCAGAGCAAGACGCTTGGTGGCTGGCCTACGACGCCGCCTGTTTGGCCGACAGGGAGTTGTCAGCAGCAGACCATTTGTTGAGGGACCACGGACTGGACCGGCTGGCGGCCAGAGAGGTGGCAGGGGCTCGCAGTCCGGAATCGTTTGCGCGAACCGTGCCGACAGAAGGGTGGCACCCCGTGGATGCATCTTTGCGCATCGGCGATGTCCGTTCGGTGGTGGAGCGTTTTGGGGGCGCGCAACTGTATGGCGATGACCCTCGGCTGGCGCTGCGCGAGTTGCTCCAAAACGCCCGGGACGCCGTGATGGCCAGCCGTGCACTGGAGATGCTGGAGCCCCATGAAGGTTCCATCACCGTCCAGTTGGAAGCGCGGGACGGCGAAGATTGGCTGCACGTCACCGACACCGGCATCGGCATGAGCCGTTACGTGTTGACTCACGTGCTGCTGGACTTTGGCCGCTCGCTTTGGCAGGACGCTGCGTTGCGCAAGGAATGGCCGGGTTTGGCCACCGCCGGATTTGAAGCGGTGGGGCGATTTGGCATCGGGTTCTTTTCGGTCTTCATGCTGGGAACGTCTGTCAAGGTGACAACCTACCGCCAGCAGGCTGAAACGGGAACAAACGCATCCCAGTGGGTTTTGGAGTTTCCACAGGGCTTGGCTTCACGCCCCAGCCTCAGGCCCCCGACCGACGCCGAAAGGCTCACACGGCCCGGCACGCGGGTTTCGGTGTGCCTGACGGACAAGGAGAGGCTGCTTCAAATCAAAACACACTACTTTCAGCTCAGACGAGGCCGCCACCAGAGAACCATGGCCTTGTCACTCGGCCAAGTGGTCGGAGCACTGGTGCCTGCGTTGGCTGTTGATGTCTATACCCAGGAGCCGGGTCAACCCAAGATCAAAACGGTGGCGGCGGACGATTGGCAAACCATACCCCCGGACCGTCTTCTTGAGCGGATAGCCCCAGGCTCACCGCTTTTGTTTTTGTCATTGGCGACCGATGATGCCGCCGTGGCCAGGAACAATCTGTCACTGATCACGGGACCGGATGGCGTCGTTTACGGACGGTGCGCGGTGGTAGAACACAGTGACAGCATCTTTGGCGTGCAGACTGGCGTTGTCACGGTGAAGGGGATCTACGGTGGCCCCATCGATGGTCTTGCGGGCATCGTTGTGGGGCAGCAAGTGGACCGTCTGGACAGAAGTGCTTCCATTCCAACCGTTGACGGCCTTGCATTGACTCAATGGGCCGAGGACCAGGCGAACAAGCTGTGCGTCTCAAATGAGGTGACCTGGAAACGAAGTGCCCGCTTGCTCGCGCTAGGAGCCACGTCGGGCGAGTTGCTGGTTGTCAAGCATGGCAAAGATGCTTGGTCCGCAAATCGACTGAGGTCGGAGCTCAACGACAGGAGTGAAATTTGGGTGCTGGATGAGGAGGGATGTTCTCATGACCCGGATGAGGATAACGTTCGACGGAGTGAGTTTCACGACTATCTGGAGCTGAATGACCACGTGTTTTCCGTCATCGTGGGCACTCCCATCAATGGTTTTATCCGTGACGCAGGCGTCGGTGTCGACGCTGCCTCCGATCATTGGCCGTGGTCGCTGCTGGGTGAGGGCGCTCGGCGACCGGATCAGATATTTGAAGATGTTGTGAATGCCGCCTGGCCCGACTGTGTGCTGGAGACAGGCCAGGAGAAGGTTATCGGGACCGTGCAGGGTGTGGACATCGTGCGGCACGTGGACGTCATTTACAAAGTGCCGCGAGGGGAGTCGGCCACATGAGGCCCAAGGTCCACGCTCAAGCTTTGGGCCGCTGAGCGTCTGCCTCCACCCACCCCAACACCCGATCCGCCTCAGTCCGCCAATCGGCACTTCGGGCAAACCCCGCCTCGCCCTTCGCGCCAAACACCCCGGCGTCGGCCAGGTCGGCCACCCAGGCTTGGCGCTGGGCGGTGCCGCTGGCGCTCCAGGGCGTCAGGCCCGCGTCGCGCACGGTTTCGGCCACCTCGCGCACTTCTTCGCTGCGGCGGCGGCCATGTTCGATCACGCGCTGGAAGAAGTAGGCGGCCTGCTTTTCCCAGTCCACGCCGGGGAAGGTTTCGTACAGGCTGGCGATGACGGCGTCTTCCACGCCGTAGTGGCGGGCGGTGGTCAGGCTTTCAATCACCATGGCCTCCAGCCCTTTGATCATGACGCTGCGGCACATCTTGGTGGCGCTGGCCACGCCCAGTTGTGGGCTGGCCACGCGGCTGGCAAAACCCAGGGCGTTGAGCCGTGGGCACAGCTCGGCGGCATGGGCACCGCCCAGCAGCAGCGGCACGCGGATGCGGTGGGGTGGTACGCTGGTCATGACCGCGCCTTCCACGTACCGCGCTCCTGTGGCGTTCACCACGGCAGCGGCGCGTTGCTTGGCCAGGGGCGAGGCGGAGTTGAAGTCCAGAAAAAACGCCCCGCGGCGCAACCCCGGCGCAGCGGCCTGGGCCACGGCTTCGGTCTGGCTGGCGGTGACGGCGCTCACCACCAGGTCGGCCCCGGCGGCCAGTTCGGCATGGCTGGCCGCCAGGGTCACGCCGTGGACGCTGGCGTGGGCGTGCAGCGCGGGGGCCTGGGCCGGATCGTCCAGCTTTAGGTCGAAGGCGGCCACGGCATGGCCCTGGGCGCGGAGGTCTTCGGCCAGGATGCGGCCCACTTCGCCGTAGCCGATGAGGCCGATGGTGCCGAAGGGGGTGAAGTGGGCGGCGGGATGGGCGGCAGGGTCAACGGCGCTGGCGTTCATGGTCAAAATGGCCTCTGGCGCTTTTGCTGCAAGCGCAGGCAGCTTCAATCAATGTAGCGGAACCCGGCTTTTTCCAGGCCGGGGCGCATGTTGTACATGTCCAGCCCCAGCACGCCGTCGGCCAGTTTGGCGCGTTTTTCGCCTTCGAAGCTTTCGCGCTTTTGCGCGGCGGCCAGGGTTTCGACGGCTCGTGCCGCGGGCACACAGACCACGCCGTCGTCGTCGGCCACGATCACGTCACCGGGGGTGACCAGCATGCCCGCGCACACCACGGGGATGTTGACCGAGCCCAGCGTGGCCTTGATGGTGCCTTTGCTGCTGATGGCCTTGCTCCACACGGGAAAGCCCATCTCTTGCAGGGTCTTGACGTCGCGCACCCCGGCGTCGATGACCAGGGCGCGTGCGCCGCGGGCCATGAAGCTGGTGGCCAGCAGGTCGCCAAAGTAGCCGTCGGTGCATTCGGCGGTGACGGCGGCCACCACGATGTCGCCGGGCTGAATCTGCTCGGCGGCCACGTGCATCATCCAGTTGTCGCCGGGTTGCAGCAGCACGGTCACCGCCGTGCCCGAGACCTGCTGGCCGGGGTAGATGGGGCGCATGTAGGGCTTGAGCAGGCCCACGCGGCCCATGGCTTCGTGCACGGTGGCGCTGCCCAAGGCGGCCAGACCATCGGCGGCAGCGCGGTCGGCGCGGGTGATGTTGCGGTAACAGACGCCCAGTTCAAACATGGCAATGCTCCTGAAGTGATAGCTGCTTGCGCTTTTATAAAAAGCGCTAGACGGTGATTTTGTCTAAGGAAAAGTGGCCCGCATGAGGCAGGGGCAAGGCCGGGGCCGGGTGTCTGCAGCGCTGAGAAGCGCAGGGCGGCAGGGTGTCCGCGCACTGCGCGGACAGGTCTGCTTGTTTGAGCGAAGCGAGTTCGCAGACCGTGCCCTGCCGACCGAGCATCGCAAGGGAGCCGCCGCAGGCGGTCGCTGCAGTCACCCGGCCCCGGCCTTGCCCCTGCCTCATGGTGCACACAAGCGAGTCAAACCCCGCGAGCCTTCAACCGCGCATCCAGGCGGCTGAACACGCGGCGGGTGTTGCCTTCGAAGATCTGGGCGCGGTCGGCGTCGCTCAACTGCGGGCAGGCTTGGATGTAGCGCTTGGTGTCGTCGTAGTAGTGGCCGGTTTGCGGGTCGATGCCGCGCACTGCGCCGATCATCTCGCTGGCAAACAGCACGTTCTTCACCGGAATGACGGTGTTGAGCAGGTTGATGCCGGGCTGGTGGTACACGCAGGTGTCGAAGAACACGTTGTTCATCAGGTGCTCTTCCAGCAGGGGTTTCTTCATCTCCTGTGCCAGGCCACGGAAGCGGCCCCAGTGGTAGGGCACGGCGCCGCCGCCGTGGGGGATGAGGAACTTCAGCGTGGGGAAGTCCTTGAACAAATCGCCCTGAATCAGCTGCATGAACGCCGTGGTGTCGGCGTTGAGGTAGTGCGCGCCGGTGGTGTGGAAGCAGGCGTTGCAGCTGGTGCTCACGTGGATCATGGCGGGCAGGTCGTGCTCCACCATTTTTTCGTAGATGGGGTACCAGTGCTTGTCGGTCAGCGGGGGGCTGGTCCAGTGGCCGCCGCTGGGGTCGGGGTTGAGGTTGATGCCCACCGCGCCGTATTCCTTCACGCACTTTTCCAGCTCGGGGATGCAGGTGGCGGGGTCCACGCCGGGGCTTTGCGGCAGCATGGCCACGGGCACGAAGTGCTCGGGGAACAGCTCGCTCACGCGAAAGCACAGCTCGTTGCAGATGGCGGCCCAGGTGCTGCTCACCTCAAAGTCGCCAATGTGGTGGGCCATGAAGCTGGCGCGGGGGCTGAACAGCGTCATGTCGTTGCCGCGTTCCTTCATCAACTTGAGCTGGTTGCCCAGGATGGTTTCGCGGATGTCGTCGTCGCTGATCTTCAGGTCGGCCACCTTGGGCTTGACCGAGGGGTCTTGGAGGCTGGCAATTTGCTGGTTGCGCCAGGCCTCCAGCGCCTTGGGCGCGGTGGTGTAGTGGCCGTGGCAGTCGATGACGATGGGGGAACCGTTGGCTTGGGGCATGGTGGGCTCGCTCAGAAAAAAGGAGGGAAAGGCTCAGGCCCCGACCGGGGTCATGCCGTGGCGTTGTTTGATGGCGGCGGTGTCGGGCGTGTTGAGGAAGGCCAGGAAGGCCCGGGCGGCGTCGGCCCGCACGCTGGTGCTGGCCACGCAGCCGCTGAAGGTGGTGATGAAGGCGCAGTCGGGCGGCAGCAGGCCCACCACGGTGATGCCGGGCAGGTCTTTGAGTTCGCTCAGTTGCTGAAAGCCCAGCGCCACTTCGCCGTTGGCCACCTGGCGGCCCACGGGCACGCCGGGTTGGGCCTGCACGGTGCGGCTGGCCAGTTCGGAGGCCAGGCCCCAGCGTTCGAACAGGCGCATGAGGTGGCCGCCGCTGGGGCCGGTGCTGTAGCCGATGGTGGGGGCGGCCTGCACGGCGGCCTTCAGCGCGGCTTCGCTGCCGATGTCGGGCAGCGGGGCCCCGGCGGGCACGGCCACGGCCACGGGGGAGTGCACATAGTCCACCCGGCCCGGCTGCACGTGGCCCGCGGCCATGAGCTTGTCCAGCGCGTCGCTGGCCAGCAGCACGAGGTCCAGCGCCTCGCCTGCGGCCACGCGTTGGGCGGCGTCCACGCCCCCCACCGATTCAATGGCCACTTTCGCGCCGGTCTGGGCTTCGAAGGCCGCCGTCAGGTCGGCCAGCAAGGCCCGGGTGGCCATGGAGGAAATGCCTTTGAGCAGGGGGGGCAGGGCGGTGTTCATGGGGTGGTGTTCAGGTGGCGTCCAGGTCGGCGGTGCCAAAGTCCAGCGGCAGGCCCACGTAGTTTTCGGCAATGCTGCGGGAGCCGGATTCGGAGTGGATCAGGTATTCCAGCTCGGCGATCTGGAATTTTTGCGTGATGCGCTCGTCACCCGGGAATTGGTGCATGAGCGAGGTGAACCACCACGAAAAGCGCTCGGCCTTCCACACCCGGCGCAGGCAGCGCTCGGAGTAGGTGTCAATGCCAGCCTGGCTGCGTTCCTTGTAGAACTCGATGAGGGCGCTGCTGAGGTATTTCACGTCGGTGGCGGCCAGGTTCAGGCCCTTGGCCCCGGTGGGCGGCACGATGTGGGCGGCGTCGCCCGCCAGGAACATGCGGCCAAAACGCATGGGCTCGGTCACGAAGCTGCGCAGCGGGGCAATGCTTTTCTCGATGGAGGGGCCGGTCACCAGCGCCTCGGCGGCCTCGGGGTCCAGGCGGTGCTTCAGTTCTTGCCAGAAGGCGTCGTCGGTCCACTCTTCCACGCGGTCGGTCAGCGGCACTTGCAGGTAGTAGCGGCTGCGGGTTTTGCTGCGCTGGCTGCACAGGGCAAAGCCGCGGGGGCTGTTCACGTAAATCAGTTCTTCGTGCACCGGCGGGGTGTCGGACAGCAGGCCCAGCCAGCCGAAGGGGTAGACCTTTTCAAACTCCTGGATGGCGCTGCGCGGGGCGCTGGCGCGGCACACGCCGTGGAAGCCGTCGCACCCGGCGATGAAGTCGGCGTGGATCTCCACCGCCTGGCCGTTGTGGGTGCAGGTCACGCGGGGGTGGTCGGTGTCGAAGTCGTGCACCGCCACGTCGCTGGCGCTGTACAGCGTGGGCAGGCCCGCGGCGGCACGGGCGTCCATCAGGTCGCGGGTCACCTCGGTCTGGCCGTACACCATGACGTTTTTGCCGCCGGTGAGCGCGTTCATGTCGATGCGGTGGCGCTGGCCGTTGAACAGCATGTCAAAACCACCGTGCACCAGGCCCTCGCGGTGCATGCGTTCGCCCACACCGGCTTCGTCCATCAGGTCGATGCACACCTGCTCCAGCACCCCGGCGCGGATGCGGCTGAGCACGTACTCGCCGGTCTGGCGCTCGACGATGACGGCATCAATGCCAGCCTTGTACAGCAGTTGGCCGAGCAGCAGGCCGGAGGGGCCCGCGCCCACGATGGCGACTTGGGTGCGAATGGTTTGGGTCATGACGGCAAAGGGGAAGAGCTGGGGTTGGCGGCGATTGTGGGCAGCGGCCAGTCATGCGTAAAGCCGATGGCGTGGATAGCTGTTAGCATGCTTTTGCATAACTCAAGCCCCGCGGACCCTGGGGCCAGCCCCCGGAGACCCCCATGGACTTCAAGCAGATCGAAGGTTTTGTGCGCGTGGCCGAGCTGGGCAGCTTCACCCGGGCGGCGCAGTTGCTGGGCACCACGCAGCCCGCGCTGTCGCGCCTGGTGCGCATGCTGGAGGTGGACCTGCGCCAAAGCCTGCTGGTGCGCAACGGGCGCGGGGCGGTGCCCACCGAGGCGGGGCTGCGCCTGCTGGACCATGGGCGCGGCATCCTGCACCAGGTGGCCCGGGCGCGGGAAGACATGGCCAGCGCCCGTGGCGGGCTGGCGGGGCGCGTGGCCATTGGCCTGCCGCCCAGCCTGGCTCGGGTGCTCACCGTGCCGTTGACGCGGGCCTTTCGCGTCCAGTTGCCCGAGGCGCAGCTGTCCATCAGCGAGGGGCTGTCGGTGCAGATGCAAAGCTGGCTGGCCGAAGGGCGGCTGGACCTGGCCGTGCTGTACAACGCCGGCACCACGGCGGAGCTGGACATCCGCCCGCTGTGCGAGGAAGAGCTGTTCCTGGTGCAGCGCCGCCAGCCCGGCTTGGCCGAAGACCCGCCTCCGGGGCCGTTGTCACTGGCCGAGGTGGCGGCGCTGCCGCTGGTCATCCCCACCCGGCCCAACGCCATGCGCGCCCACATCGAGACCGAGATGGCCGCCGTCGGCTGCCGCATGAACGTGGCGCTGGAAATCGACGGTGTGCAGGCCATCCTGGACCTGGTGGCCGACGGCCTGGGGGCCGCCCTGCTGCCGCGCAACGCGGTGGAGAGCTGCGTGCGCCCCTCGGCCTACCAGCTGCGCTCCATCGTCAGCCCGGGGCTGCACACCCGGTTGTGCCTGGCCGTCAGCTCGGTGCGCCCGGCCACGCTCACGCAGCAGACCACGGCGGAGTTGATTCGGCAGACGTTACTACAAAAAATGTAGCTGCTTGCGCTTTTATATAAAGCGCTGGGTGCCAAAAAAGTGTTGAATTCTCAGCGGGTTCAGGCCGCATCGCCCGCTTCACCTGCAGGGCCCACATACGCCACCAGTGCCTGTGCCAGCGCGGCGCGGGCCTTGTCGCGCAGTGCCGGGGGCGAGGCCACCACGCAGTGCGGGCCGTGGCGCAGGATGTCGCCCAGCAGTTCGCGGTCGTCGCTGTAGGGCACGCTGAGCTGGTAGCGGCCATCGGCCAGCCAGGTGCTGGTCTGCTCGGGGTGCCACACCTCGCCGCTGACCCAGCGCGCCCGCGCTGCGCTGAAGTGCAGCACCGCCACCGCCTGCGGCGCACCGCTGAAGATGCCGTAGCTGGCCTGGGTGGCCTGTTGCAGGGTGGCGGGGTCCATGTCCAGCGCGGGTTCGTCGGGCAACACGCGGGCGTGGGTCATGGCGTCCACCGCAAAGCTGCGAAAGCCCTCGCGCAGGTGGCACCAGGCGTCCAGGTACCAGTTGTCGCGGTAGTGCACCAGTTGCTGGGGTGACAGCACGCGCTCCAGCGTCTGGTCGGTTTCGCGGTTGTGGTGGGTCACGCGCAGCTTCAGCCGCCCCAGGGTGGCGGTGGCCGCGGCCTCGAAGGCGGCGGGTGGCAGGCGGCGCTGCCCGGCCTGCACCAGGCGGATGCGTTCGGCCAGGCGGGCGCTGTCCACGTCCACGTCGTGCAGCAGGTGGGCCAGGCGCGACTTCAGCGGTCCCAGTTTGTCGGCCAGCACACCGGGGGCAAAACCGCTGAGCACATGCTGCAAGGTGGCCAGGGCCACCAGTTCGTCGGGCGTGAGCCACAGGCCAGGCAACTCCTTGCGCCCGTGGTCGGGGGCCAGGCGGTAGCCGCCCAGTGCCCGGTCGTACACCACGGGCAGGTTGAGGCGCTCGCGCAGCTGCGCCATGTCGCGCTTGAGGGTGGCGATGGAAATGCCCAGGCGGTCCATCAGCTCCGCCGTGGGCACGGCGTGGCGGCTGGTGAGCAGGCTTTTGTAGCGGTAGAGGCGGTCGATGTCGGTCATGGCGTATCGGATTTTGATACGCAAGCACCTTAACGTCGGTCCATGGCCTCACGCAAGGAGCAAGACATGGTCAAGCAGTGGATTCAGAAATGGGTGTCGGGCTGGCGCACCACACCTGGGGTGGCTCCGTCGGGGGCGGGGCGGCCCACGGTGTCGGGGCCGGTGCCCAGCTGGCAGGTGCCTGCCTACCAGCGGCGGCAACGGTCGGGCGACCGCTGCGGGCGTTGAGGCCGCTCAGTACCGTTCCTTCACGCCGGTGACCATGGCCTTGATGAGGCGGGTGCGCTCGATGCGGCCCATGACCAGTGCGGCCATGGCGTGCAAGCCCGCCGACAGCACCAGGGTGTTGGCCAGCAGTTCATGCAGTTCCTGCAACCACTCTTCGCCAAAGTAGGCGTCGGTGCCTTGCATCCAGCCGGTGACGCCGAGCGACAGCACCAGCGACATCAGCAGCAGCATCATCATCGCGCCCAGGGGGTTGTGGCCCCAGTGGTGGTCGGGCTGGCGGGTGAGCATGGCGCGCACGTGGTGTTTCAGGCGCGAGGGCGTTGGAAAGAAGTCGGAAAAGCGGGCATGGCGTGAGCCGATGAACCCCCAGACGATCCGTGCCATCACCAGGGTCGAGGCCAGATAGCCGACCCACTGGTGGGGTGTTTCCCCCTCTTCCAGGACGACGTAGTTGAGCAGCACACAACCGACCAGCGTCCAATGGAAGATGCGGACAAACAGGTCCCAGACGGGGCGCTGGGTGTCATTCAGATCTTTTGGGTTCATCGCTCAGTGGGGCGGGTTATTGGGTCACGCGGGCGCCGGTGGCGGGGTCAAAGAAGTGCTCGACTTTCTTGCCGTCTTTCACGCCGTAGATTTCGTAGCACTGGCCTTTGTTGATCTTGAAGGTCTTGATCTGGTAGCCCTGGTCTTCGGCTGTTTTCTTGAACTGGGCTTCGGGAATCCACTTGTCCTTGGGGGCATTGCAAGCGGGTTCAGCGAAGGCCATGCCGGCAACGGCGAGCAAAGCAGCGGAGACAACAATCGATTTCATGACAAGCTTCCTTGTGGAGTGTTCCCAGCAACTGCTGGTGGAGGGATTGAACGGAATGAAGCTGAAGCACCCATTAAGCCCGGGGGACATCGTTTCAACGGCATGATGACGGCCATGCACACCCCCCATCCCGACAGTCAAGTGCGGGTGCCCGAATCGTTCGTGGCGCTGTTCACCCCGCCCGGGCGGCTCAAGCCCACCGAACCCTGGGCCCACATCCTGGCCCGCTACGAGCTGTGTGAAGACACCGCACAGATGCTGGTGGAGCCCGCCTGCATGCACCGCGACCGCCTGGGCGTGGCCCACAGCGACGTGGTGCACAGCCTGTCGCAAGGGCTGCAAAGCCCCGACAGCGGCCTGACCCCGGACGAGGCCACCTGGGTGGCGCGCCGCCTGGCCGAGTTGCTGGAAGGGTGAGCGTGGCAACGACGGACGACGGATCGCTGGCCGCGCTGTCGGCCCGCCATGGCCCGCGCTACCGCTGGATGCTGCTGTTCGCGGTGATGGTGGGCACCATGGCCTCGGTCATGTCGTCCACCATCGTGAACGTGGCCATCCCGGACCTGAGCCGCCATTTCACGCTGGGGCAGGACCGGGCGCAGTGGGTCACCTCGGGCTTCATGGCGGCCATGACCGTGTCCATGCTGACCACGCCGTGGCTGCTGGGCCGCTTTGGCTACCGCCGCACCTATGCCGCCTGCATGCTGTTGCTGCTGGCCGGTGGCGTGGTGGGCGGGTTGGCCCAGGCCTACCCGCTGGTGCTGGCCGCGCGCGTGGCCGAGGGCCTGGCGGCGGGCGTGGTGCAGCCCATCCCGGCCATCATCATCCTGCGGGCCTTCGGGCCCGACGAGCGGGGGCGGGCCAGTGGCATTTTTGGCATGGGCGTGGTGTTGGCCCCGGCCATCGGCCCCAGCGTGGGCGGCTTGCTGGTGGACTGGTTCGGGTGGCGCTCCATCTTCTTCATGGTGGTGCCGTTCTGTGTGGCCTCGCTGTGGCTGGGGCAGCGGTATGTACCGGTTTCGGCCCCGGGCGGGGTGGCGGCGGGGCGTGACGCCGGGCACCTGGACGTGAAGGGCTTGGTGCTGGTCACGCTGGGGTCGCTGGGGCTCCTCAATGCGCTGGTGCATGTGCGCCAGGGCGGGCCTGCCGAGGCCCTGGTGCTGGGCGGGATGGCGGCGGCCTGTCTGGCGGTGTTTGTGTGGTGGCAGCACCGGCTGGCGCGGCGGGCCAACGCCCATCAGGGCCTGGTGCAGCCGCTGATTCCGCCCGCCCTGTTTGCGGTGCGGGCGTTTGCCATGGGCAATGTGGTGGCCGTCATCTACGGCACCGCGCTGTTCGGCTCCACCTACCTCATTCCGGTGTACCTGCAAATGGGGTTGCGCATGTCGGCGTCGTCGGTGGGCTTGATCCTGTTGCCCGCCGGGTTGGTGCTGGCCGCCACGCTGGCGCTGTCGGGCCGACTGGCCGACCGCTTGCCCGAGCGCATGGTGACCCTGGGCCTGCTGCTGCTGGCGGCGTCGTTCGCGTTGATGATCACCCTGGCCCCCCCGGCCAACGGCTGGGTGGTGGCGGAGCTGGTGGCCTGGTCGGTGCTGGGGCGCGTGGGGCTGGGGATGATCCTGTCCTCCCTCAACCTGGTGGCCTTGCGTGACCTGCACAAGGGCGACATCCCAGCGGGGGCCAGCGTGGTCAGCTTCACCCGCATGCTGGGCGGGGCGGTGGGCGTGAGCCTGTGCGGCATTGTGCTGGAGTGGCGGCTGGCGGCCCACGGGGCCACGCTGGTGAGCCCGGCCGCCGCGGGCCTGCCGGGCGAAGGGCGCATGGCCGCCTTCCACGAGACGTTTCTGATGCTGGCCCTGTTGTGCGTGCTGGCCATGGGGGCCGCGCACCGCATGCGGGCGCCGCGCCAGGGCTGAGCGGCGGCGCCGTCGCGCCATGCGCGCCCATCGGCGGGGCGAAGATCGTCCACGCCCCACGGTGTTTTGCCGCCTGTTTCGCCCACATGGGTGCCGACCGGGTACAGGGAAAACACCGATGAAATCCACTTCATGAAGTCTTGTTTTGGTTATGAGTCATAACCATAATTTGTTCCAACACGAGGAGCAACATGAACCCGACACAAGACATTCAGATGGAGATGGTGGGCGCCGTCGCCGTGGTCCGCATCACCCGTCCGGCCAAGCGCAACGCCATCAGCGACGCCTTGGTGCAAGGCCTGCGCGACACCTTTGCCAACCTGCCGCCCGAGGCCCGTGCCGCCGTGATCGACGGCGAGGGCGAGCACTTCTGTGCCGGCCTGGACCTGTCGGAGCTGAAAGAGCGCGACGCCGGTCAGGGCATGCACCACTCGCGCATGTGGCATGCGGCGCTGGACCTGGTGCAACACGGCCCGGTGCCCGTGGTGGCGGCCTTGCACGGTGCGGTGGTGGGCGGCGGGCTGGAGCTGGCCAGCGCCTGCCACATCCGCGTGGCCGATGCCACCACTTTCTACGGCCTGCCCGAGGGCACCCGCGGCATTTTTGTGGGCGGCGGCGGTTCGGTGCGCATCCCCAAGCTGATTGGCGTGGCCCGCATGACCGACATGATGCTGACCGGCCGCGTGTACGACGCCGAGGCGGGCGAGCGCATCGGCCTGTCGCAGTACGTGGTGCCCGCGGGCGAAGCCTTTGCCAAGGCTTTGGAACTGGCCCAGCGCATCGCCACCAACGCCCCGCTGACCAACTATGCGCTGATGCACGCGCTGCCGCGCATTGCCGACCAGCCCGCAGACCACGGCTTCTTCACCGAGGCCCTGATTTCCGCCATCACCCAGTCCGCCCCCGAGGCCAAGGCCCGCGTCCAGGCCTTCCTGGACGGCAAGGCCGCCAAGGTGCAAAAGGGCTGAAGGCCCGGGCCAACCCCGCCCGCCCCACAAAAAACAGAGACAGGAGACACGCATGAGCCCGACCCTTGCCACCGCCATGGCCGCCCCCGCGGCGTCCGCAGCCGAGCCTGCGCCCCAGCCCGCACCCGCGCCTTCTCCGTTTCGCCCGCTGGCCTTTGGCGTCAAGCGGGTCACGCTGCGCGACGGGCAAAACGGCGTCCACTACCTGCAGGCCGAGCAGGCCCTCAAACCCTACCCCGAGCGCCTGACCGACCGCTTCTGCCAGTGGGTGCAGACCGACCCCGACCGGGTGTGGATCGCCCGCCGGGAGCCGCTGCCCCAAGGCGGCACGGGCGATTGGCGCAAGCTCACCTACGGCCAGGCATGGCCCCTGGTGCGCCGCCTGGCGCAGGGCCTGATCGACCGCGGGCTGAACGTGGAGCGCCCGGTGGTCATCCTCAGCGAAAACAGCATTGAACACGCGCTGCTGGCCGTGGCCTGTCTGGTGGCCGGGGTGCCGTATGTGTCCACCTCGCCCGCGTACTCGCTGGTGTCCACCGACTACGACAAGCTGCGCCATGTGTTGCGCACCGTCACGCCGGGCATGGTGTTCGCCTCCGACGCCGACCGCTACGGCAAGGCCATTGCCGCCACCCAGCAGGCCGGGGTGGAGGTGGTGCTGGTCAACGGCACGGTGGACGGCGTGGCCAGCACCGCGTTTGCCGACCTGGCCGCCACCCCCGACACCCCCCAGGTGGACGCGGCCATGGCCGCCACCGGGCCGGACACGGTGGCCAAGTTCCTGTTCACCAGCGGCTCCACCAAGCTGCCCAAGGCCGTCATCAACACCCAGCGCATGTGGTGCGCCAACCAGCAGCAGATGGCCCAGTCCATGCCCGTGCTGGCCGAACAGCCCCTGGTGCTGGTGGACTGGCTGCCCTGGAACCACACCTTTGGCGGCAACCACAACTTCGGCATGGTGATCTACCACGGCGGCACGCTGTACATCGACGACGGCAAGCCCACGCCCGCCGCGGTGGGCGAGACGCTGCGCAACCTGCGCGAGGTGGCGCCCACGGTGTACTTCAACGTGCCCACCGGCTTCGAGGCCATTGCCAACGCCATGAAGGCCGACACCGACGAAGGCCGCACCCTGCGGCGCACGCTGTTGTCGCGGGTGAAGATGTTCTTCTACGCCGGGGCCGCCTTGTCCCAGCCCATCTGGGACAGCCTGTACGAGAGCGAGGAGCAGGAGATTGGCCAGCGCATCGTCATGACCTCGGGCCTGGGCATGACCGAAACCGGCCCCTTCGGCCTGTACGTCACCAACCCCAACGTGCGTGCGGGTGACCTGGGCGTGCCCTGCGCGGGCCTGCAGATCAAGCTGGTGGACGTGGACGGCAAGACCGAGCTGCGCTACCGCGGCCCCAACGTCACCCCCGGCTACTGGCGTGCCCCCAAGGACACGGCCGAGGCGTTTGACGAGGAAGGCTTCTTCTGCTCGGGCGACGCGGTCAAGTGGATCGACGAGACCGACGTGCACCTGGGCCTGAAGTTCGATGGCCGCATTGCCGAAGACTTCAAGCTGGCCACCGGCACCTTTGTCAGCGTGGGTCCGTTGCGCGCCAAGGTCATTGCCGCGGGCGCCCCCTACGTGCAGGACGTGGTGCTCACCGGCCTGAACCTGAAAGAGGTGGGCGCCATGGTGTTCCCCACGCCGCTGGTGCGCCAGCTCAGCGGCCTGGGGGCGGACGCCTCCATCCACGACGTGCTGGAAAGCGCCCCGGTGCTGGCCCACTTCCAGACCGTGGTGGACGAACTGGCCCGCACCGCCACCGGCAGTGCCAACCGCATTGCCCGCCTGTGCCTGCTGGGCGACCCGCCCACCATCGACCGCGGCGAGATCACCGACAAGGGCTCCATCAACCAGCGCGCCGTGCTGGCGCACAGGGCCGACACGGTGGAACGCCTGCACGCCGATGCGCTGCACCACATCCTCAAGCCCCGTGCGGCCTGAGTTTGTTCCCTCTTCGAAAGACCCGCTGACATGACCGCTCCCGCCGCCCCCCGCAAAGGCCACTTCAACGCCTTTGACGACATCTGGATGCTCGACGGCTACCGCACCCCCATGGTGGACTACTGCGGTGCGCTGGGCCACATTTCGCCCACCGACCTGGGCATCAAGGTGGCCCGCGCCGCCCTCAGCCGCAACGCCGTGCCGGGCGAGCACATCGGCACCGTGCTGGCGGGCAACATGGCCCCCGGCGACTACGAGCAGTACATGCTGCCGCGCCACATCGGGCTGTACGCCGGGGTGCCCATCGAGGTGCCGGCCCTCATGTCGCAGCGCATCTGCGGCACCGGGTTCGAGCTGTTCCGCCAGGCGGGCGAGCAAATCCAGGCCGGGCTGGCCGACGCCGCCCTGGTGGTGGGCGCCGAGAGCATGACGCGCAACCCCATTTGCGCCTTCGAGCACCGCACCGGCTTCAAGCTGGGGGCGCCCGTGGGCTTCAAGGACTACCTGTGGGAGGCGCTGTTCGATTCCACCGCGGGCATCGACATGATCCAGACCGCCGAGAACCTGGCCAAGAAGTACGGCATCACCCGCGAGGAGGTGGACCAGTTCGCCAGCGCCTCGTTCGCCAAGGCCGTGGCCGCCCAGGCCGCGGGCCACTTTGCCGAGGAAATCGTGCCCGTGGTCACCGAGTCGTTCGAGCTGGCGGGCTACCACACCCGTGGCATCAAGCTGGCGGGCAAGGTTGCCGAGGTGGCCGCCGACACCCACCCGCGCGTGTCGCCGGTGGAGGTGCTGGCCAAGCTGCGCCCGGTCAACGCCGGGGGCGTGCAGACGGCGGGCAACAGCTCCGCCCTGGTGGACGGGGCTGCCGCCAGCGTGGTGGTGTCCGGGGCCTACCTGCGGGCCGAAGGCAAGACCGCTGCCGCCCGCGTGGTGGGCGCGGCGGTGGCCGGTGTGCCGCCGGAAATCATGGGCATCGGCCCGGCACCGGCCATCCGCCTGCTGCTGGAGCGCACGGGGCTGACGATGGACGACATTGGCCGCTTCGAAATCAACGAAGCCCAGGGTGCCCAGACCCTGTCGGTGGGCCGCGAACTGGGCATGGACCTCAGCCGCCTGAACGTCAACGGCGGGGCCATTGCCATCGGCCACCCGCTGGCCTGCACCGGCGTGCGCCTGACGCTGACGCTGGCGCGCGAGCTGCGCCGCAGCGGCCAGCGCTACGGCATCTGCGGGGCCTGCATCGGCGGCGGCCAGGGCATTGCCCTGCTGCTGGAAAACCCGTCCGCAGTTTGATGGTGGGGCGGAAATTCAAAGCTTTTTTGGCATCTTGCGCTTTATTTGAAAGCGCAAGCAGCTACGTAAACCATAGCATTCGAGACGCAACATGAACATTCAAGGACAAGCCGCCATCGTCACCGGCGGGGCATCGGGCCTGGGCGAGGCCACCGCCCGCGAACTGGCCCGCCTGGGGGCCAAGGTGGCGGTGTTCGACGTGAACGCCGAGCTGGCCGCCAAAGTGGCCGCCGACATCGGCGCACAACATGGAGACGGCTGCGCCGTGGCCTGTGTGTGCGACATCACCAACCCCGACAGCGCCGCCGCCGCGCTGGCCCAGGCCGTGGAGGCGCTGGGGCCGGTGCGCATCCTCATGAACATTGCCGGCATTGGCACCGCCAAACGGGTGGTGGGCAAGGACGGCAACGCCGCCCCGCTGGAGGACTTTGCCCGCGTGGTCAACGTCAACCTCATCGGGGCCTACAACATCAGCCGCCTGTTTGCCGCCCAGTGCGCCAAGTTGGCACCCATGGAAGACGGCGAGCGTGGCGTGATGCTGTTCACCGCCTCGGTGGCCGCGTTCGACGGCCAGGTGGGCCAGCAGGCCTACAGCGCCTCCAAGGGCGGGCTGGTCAGCATGACGCTGCCCATGGCGCGTGACCTGGCGCAGCACGGCATCCGCGTCAACACCATTGCCCCCGGCCTGTTCGCCACGCCGCTCATGAAAACCCTGCCCGAAGCGGTGCAGCAGTCGCTGGCGGCCAGCATCCCGTTTCCGCCGCGCCTGGGTAAACCCGATGAGTTCGCAGCCCTGGCTTGCCATACCGTCACCAACACGCACCTCAACGGCGAATGCATCCGCCTGGACGGTGCCCTGCGCATGGCCCCGCGCTGAGTGTTTGGCCGCTGGACCTTGGAGCAGAAAGACCCCCCATGAGCAAAACCGTTGTGTACGAGGTGGAAGTGATGTTCGGCGATTGCGATCCCGCCGGCATCGTCTTCTTCCCCAATTTCCACAAGTGGATGGACGCCTCCTCGCTGAACTTCTTTGTGCAGTGCGGCGTGCCGCCCTGGCGCGAGCTGATCAAGACCCGCGGCATCGTGGGCACGCCGCTGCTGGAAAACCACGTCAAGTTCTCGCGCCCCGCCACCTATGGCGAGCGCCTGCAGGTGCACACCAGCGTCATCGAGTGGCGCGACAAGGTGTTCATCCACAAGCATGTGGTCAAGCGCGGTGACGAGGTGTTGTGCGAGGGCGAGGAAACCCGCGCCTTTGTCATCCACCCGCCCGAGAACCCCGACCGCATCAAGGCCATTCCGGTGCCGGAGGACATCAAGGCCCTGTGCCAGTGATCCTTTTGCCCCCGGACCGGGCTCGTTTTTCCGTCCGTCAACCACACCCAGGAGACAAACCATGACTTTCAAGAAAACCGTGTTGACCGCCGCCACCCTGCTCAGCCTGTCGGGCTGGGCGCTGGCCGACATCACCATTGGCGTGAGCCTGCCGCTGACCGGACCCGCCTCCGGCCTGGGCATCCCCATGAACAACTACATCAAGCTGTGGCCCACCGCCATTGCCGGTGAAAAGCTCAAGGTGGTGGTGCTGGACGATGCGACCGATCCCACCAACGGCGTGAAGAACGCCAAACGCTTCGTGACCGAAGACAAGGCCGACATCATCATGGGCTCGGCGGCCACGCCGGTGGCCATCCCCATGGCCGACGTGGCCGCCGAGGCCAGCACCCCGCACCTGGCGTTCTCGCCCGCCGTGCTGCCCCCCGGCAAGGACGGCTGGACCTTCCGCATGCCGCAGTCCAACGCCGTCATGGCCCACGCCATCGTGGAACACAT
The DNA here is from genome assembly GCF_054777695.1 of Hydrogenophaga soli. Taxonomy (NCBI): domain Bacteria; kingdom Pseudomonadati; phylum Pseudomonadota; class Betaproteobacteria; order Burkholderiales; family Comamonadaceae; genus Hydrogenophaga; species Hydrogenophaga soli. The sequence goes on from NZ_BAAHAK010000008.1 coordinate 139,800, forward strand.
GAAAAAGCAGGGCGTGAAATCGGTGGGCTTCCTGGGCTACACCGACGCCTATGGCGAGAGCTGGCTGAAGTCCTTCACCCCCGAGGCCGAGAAGGCCGGCATCAAGATCGTCGCCACCGAGCGTTTTGCCCGCAGCGACACCAGCGTGACGGCCCAGGCCCTCAAGCTGGTGTCGGCCAACCCCGACGCCATGCTGGTGGTGGCCTCGGGCTCGGGCGCGGCCATGCCGCAAAAGGGCCTGGTGGAGCGCGGCTACAAGGGCAAGGTGTACCAGACCCACGCCGCCGCCACCATGGACCTGATGCGCATTGGCGGCAAGGACGTGGAGGGCACCTACGTGGTCTCCGGCCCGGCGGTGGTGGGCGACATCATTCCCGACAGCCACCCCTCCAAGCCTGTGGCCAAGGACTTTGTGGCCACCTACGAAAAGGCCTACGGCAACAACAGCGCCAACCAGTTTGCGGGCCATGCCTACGACGCCATCATCGTGCTCAACAAGGTGGTGCCCGTGGCGCTGAAGAAGGGCAAGCCCGGCACGCCCGAGTTCCGCGCCGCGCTGCGTGAGGCCATGGAAACCATGGGCCGCACCGTGCTGGCCCACGGCGTCCTCAACTGGACCAAGGACGACCACTGGGGCTACACCAACGAAACGGGTGTGATGCTCAAGGTGGTGGGCGGCGACTGGAAGGTCGAGTAAGTTTTTCACCCGGGGCAAACACCATGGACTTTTCGATTGCCAGCATCCTGATGCTGGACGGCGTCACCAATGGCGCCGTGTATGCCTTGCTGGGTCTGGCCACCGTGCTGGTGTTTGCCGTGACCCGGGTGATCTTCATCCCCCAGGGGGAGTTCGTCGCCTATGGCGCGCTCACCCTGGCCATTCTGCAGACCGGGCAGGTGCCCGGCACCGTGTGGCTGCTGCTCATCCTGGCGGGTGTGGCGGCGCTGATGGACGGCTGGGCGGGTTTCCTGCGGCACCACTCGCCGCTGGAGGGCCTGAAGGCCGCCGTGCGCACCGCGGCCCTGCCCGTGGCCATTGCGTTGGTGACCCGCTGGGCCGCGCCGCAGCAGTTTCCGCTGCTGGTGCAGGCGGCGCTCACGCTGGTCATCGTCACCGCCTTCGGGCCGCTGGTGTACCGGGTGGCCTACCAGTCGCTGGCCGATGCTTCCTCGCTGGTGCTGCTCATCGTGTCGGTGGGCGTGCACTTCGCCATGACCGGGCTGGGCCTGCTGTTCTTCGGGGCCGAGGGCTTTCGCAACCCCTCGTTCTGGGACGAGCGTTTTGCCGTGGGGCCGCTCAACATCGCGGGCCAGGCCATCATCATCGGCGCGACCACGGTGGCGCTGATCGTGCTGCTGTGGCTGTTCTTCGAGCGCACGCTGTACGGCAAGGCCCTGCGGGCCACCGCCATCAACCGGCTGGGGGCGCGGCTCATGGGCATTTCCACCCACGGCGCGGGCCAGCTCACGTTTGCCATGGCCGCGCTCATCGGGGCGTTGTCGGGCCTGCTGATCGGGCCCACCACCACGGTGTTCTACGACTCGGGCTTTTTGCTGGGCCTCAAGGGCTTTGTGGCCGCGGTGATGGGGGGGCTGTCCAGCTACCCCGTGGCCCTGGTGGGTGCACTGTTTGTGGGGCTGGTGGAGGCGTTTGGCTCGTTCTGGGCCAGCGCGTTCAAGGAAGTGATTGTGTTCACCCTGATCCTGCCCATTTTGCTGTGGCGCTCGCTGACCGACAAACACGTCGGGGAGGACCACTGACATGACAAAACTATTCCCTCATTTTCCGCACCACCTGTGGCGCTACACCGCGCTGCTGGCCATTCCGCTGCTGGCGCTGCTGCCGTTGCCTGATTTCTGGATCACCCAGCTCAACTACATCGGGTTGTACAGCCTGGTGGCCATGGGCCTGGTGCTGCTCACCGGCGTGGGCGGGCTCACCTCCTTCGGGCAGGCGGCGTTTGTGGGCATTGGGGCCTACACCAGCGCCTACCTGTGCGTGAACGCGGGCCTGTCGCCGTGGATCACGGTGTGGGTCGGGCTGGCCATCACCGCGGTCAGCGCCTTGCTGGTGGCGTGGCTCACGCTGCGCATGTCGGGCCACTACCTGCCGTTGGCCACCATCGCCTGGGGCCTGTCGCTGTACTACCTGATGGGCAACCTCGACGCCCTGGGCAAGTACGACGGCATCCTGGGCGTGCCCTCCCTCACCCTGATGGGCTGGGACCTGGGCTCGGGCCGCCCGTTTTTTGTGCTGGTGTGGCTGATGGTGCTGTTCGGCGCCTACGCGCTGCTCAACCTGCTGGATTCGCGCACGGGCCGGGCCATCCGCGCTTTGAAGGGTGCGGGCCAGATGGCCGAGGCCATGGGCGTCAACACCCTGCAGCACAAGGTGGGCATCTTCCTCATTGCGGCGCTGTTCGCCAGCCTGTCGGGGTGGTTGTTTGCGCACTTCCAGCGCACGGTCAACCCCTCGCCCTTCAGCCTGAAGTTCGGCATTGAATACCTGTTCATGGCCGTGCTGGGTGGTGTGGGCCATGTGTGGGGGGCCGTCACCGGGGCGCTGTTCACCAAGATCATGGAAGACCAGCTGCAGGTGCTGCTGCCCAAGCTGATTGGCACCAGCGGCAGCTACGAGGTGATTGTGTTCGGCATCGTGCTGGTGCTGGTGCTCAAGTACCTGCCCGACGGCCTGTGGAGCCTGGTGGGTCGGCACTTTCCCACGCCGCAGCGGCGCAACACCTGGTTCCATGCCGCGCCCCTGCCCGAAAAGAGCAAGCCCACCCCTGGCGAGGTGGTGCTGGACGTGAACAAGATCCGCAAGCAGTTTGGCGGCCTGGTGGCGGTGAACGACATCAGCTTCCAGATCAAGGCCGGGCAGATCGTGGGCCTGATCGGCCCCAACGGCGCGGGCAAGTCCACCACCTTCAACCTGGTCACCGGTGTGCTGGGGCTCACCTCCGGCACCGTCAAGTTCCGGGGCGAGGTCATCAGCGGGCGGCCCTCGCGCGAGATTGCCGAGCGCGGCATGTCGCGCACCTTCCAGCACGTGAAGATGATCCCCGACATGACCGTGCTCGAAAACGTGGCCCTGGGCGGCCACCTGCGCGGCAGCAAGGGGGCGCTGTCGGCCATGCTGCGCCTGGACCGCGAGGAGGAGAACCGCCTCATCAAGGAAGCCGCCCGCCAGCTGGAGCGCATTGGCATGGCCGAGCACATGCACGACCTGGCCGGCAACCTGGCCATGGGGCCGCAGCGCTTGATGGAAATCGCCCGCGCCCTGTGCTCCGACCCCGCGCTGCTGCTGCTGGACGAGCCCGCCGCCGGGCTGCGCCACAAGGAAAAGCTGGCGCTGGGCGCGGTGCTGCGCCAGCTGCGCAGCGAGGGCGTGAGCATCCTGCTGGTCGAGCACGACATGGACCTGGTGATGGACGTGACCGACCACATCGTGGTCATGGAGTTCGGCACCCACCTCATGGAGGGCACGCCCGCCGAAGTCCAGGCCAGCGAAAAAGTCCGTGCCGCCTACCTGGGCACCGAGCATTGAACCCGAGGTCCCCATGAACACCCCAAACAACGGCACCCCCCTCCTCGAAGTCAACGACCTCAAGGCCGGTTATGGCCGCGCCGAGGTGCTGCACGGCCTCAGCCTGAAGGCCGATGCCCGCAGCGTCATCACCGTCATCGGCCCCAACGGGGCGGGCAAGTCCACCCTGCTCAACGCGCTCATGGGCGTGTTGCCCGCCAAGGGCCAGGTGTTCTTCAAGGGCGAGGACATCAGCCGCCTGAGCCTGGAAGACCGCGTGATGCTGGGCATGGCCCTGGTGCCCGAAAAGCGCGAGCTGTTTGGCTCCATGCCGGTGGAAGACAACCTGGTGCTGGGCGGCTACCGCCAGCTGCGCCTGCGCAACCCGCGCTGGGAAGACCAGCTCGACGCCGTGTACCAGCGCTTTCCGCGCCTGAAGGAGCGGCGCACCCAGGCCGCGGGCACGCTGTCGGGCGGCGAACGCCAGATGCTGGCCGTGGGCCGCGCGCTGATGTCCGGCCCCGAGCTGCTGATGCTGGACGAACCCAGCCTGGGCCTGGCCCCGCTGATCGTCAAGGAAATCCTGAACGCGGTGGACGAGCTGCGCAGCACCGGCGTGACCATCCTGCTGGTGGAGCAGAACGCCCGCGCCGCCCTGGGCGTGGCCGACCACGGCTACGTGCTGGAGATGGGCACCATCGCCTTGCACGGCCCGGCGGCCGAGCTGGCCAACGATTCGCGTGTGATCGACACCTACCTGGGCGCGGCCAAGAAGGCGGCTTGAGGTTTGGGCCTGCCATGTCCTTGGGTGGCGGGCGAGCGAAGCGGGGGCCACGGGCGGTGCGCTCATGGCGTGCGCTGACCGCTGCGATGCTCGCCTGCGGGTTGGGCTGCGGAACTCACTGCACGTTGCGGCGCAACGTTCCGTTCAGACAACCGCAGCCAGTCAGAGGACGAGGCGCACGGGGTGCGCCAACCCGCAGGCTGTGCGTCTCGCTGCGCCCGCAATGAGCGCCCCGCCCGTGGCCCCCGCTTCGCTCGCCAGTCCCGTGGGGGTGTGCAGGGTTTCAAGGAAAAAAGCCACCTGGCGCTTTTTCTGAAAGCGCAAGCAGCTATCAAAAAAGGAGTAATCATGGTCCACCAACCCCAGACCGACGACATCCGCTTCGTCCTGTTCAACGTGCTGGACGCCGCCGGGCAGCTGAGTGCTCTGGCCCCCCATGCCCACACCGACGCCGACCTGATGCAGCAGGTGCTGGAAGAGGCCGCCCGCTTCGTCGCCGACAAGGTGGCCCCGCTGCGGCGCGAGGGTGACGAAATCGGTTGCCACTTTGAGCAGGGCACCGTCACCACCCCGCCAGGCTCCAAGGAGGCGTATCAGGACTTCTGGCAAAGCGGCTGGGCCAGCCTGTCGTGTGCCGAGGAAGACGGCGGCCAGGCCCTGCCCGAGGTGCTCAACCAGGTGCTGTACGAAATGCTCAGCGCCGCCAACCACGGCTGGACCATGGCCCCCGGCCTGCTGCACGGGGCCTACGAGTGCATCAAACACCACGCCAGCCCCCCGCTGAAAGACGCCTACCTGGGCAAGGTGGCCACGGGCGAGTGGCTGGCCACCATGTGCCTGACCGAAGCCCACGCGGGCTCCGACCTGGGCCTGGTGCGCACCAAGGCCGTTCCCGCGCCCCAGGCACCTGCCAGCCTGACCGCGCTGGGCGAGGTGTTCCAGCTCGAAGGCACCAAGATCTTCATTTCCGGCGGTGAACACGACCTGACCGACAACATCGTTCACCTGGTGCTGGCCCGCTTGCATGGACCCGGCATTGAGGCCCCGCCCGGCCCCAAGGGCCTGAGCCTGTTCCTGGCCCCCAAGTGGCTGCCCGACGGCAGCCGCAACGCCGTGGTGTGTGAGCGGATTGAAGAAAAAATGGGCATTCACGCCAGCCCCACCTGCGTCATGCGCTTCGAAAATGCGAGCGGCTGGCTGGTGGGCGAACCCGGCAAGGGCCTGGGGGCCATGTTCGTGATGATGAACGCCGCCCGCCTGCACGTGGGCCTGCAAGGCGTGGGGCTGCTGGAGGCCGCCTGGCAAATGGCCGATGCCTATGCCAAGGAGCGGCGGCAGATGCGCGCACCCTCTGCCGATGGGTCGCGCCCCGCCGATTCCGCCGGGCAGGCCGCCGACCTCATCGTGCACCACCCCGCGGTGCGCCGCATCCTGGACACCCAGCGCGCCTGGGTGGACGGTGGCCGTGTCATCGCCTACCAGACGGCGCTGGAGCTGGACGTGGCCCGCCACCACCCCGATCCCGCCCGCCAGGCCCGCGCCCAGCGCTGGTGTGCGCTGGTCACCCCGGTGCTCAAGGCCGCGTTCACGCACCAGGCCTTCCACGGCGGCAGCGACTGCCTGCAGGTGTTCGGTGGCCACGGCTATGTGCGCGAATGGGGCATTGAACAGGTGCTGCGCGACGCCCGCATTGCCATGATTTACGAGGGCACCAACGAGATTCAGGGCATCGACCTGCTGGTGCGCAAGGTGGTGGGCGACCAAGGGCAGGCGCTGTACGCCCTGCTGGACGACCTGGCCGCCGACCTGACGACAGGCGCAGGCACGGCATCCGGCCCACAGGTTGACCCCGTGGCCGCCCCCTTGGCCGACCGTGCCTTGGCGCTCATGGCCCGCTTGCGCGAGGCCACCGCCACCGTGCTGGCCCGCCACGCCGCGCAGCCCGAGCAGGTGTACTGGGTGGCCGACGACTTCCTGCCCTGCCTGGCCCGCGTGCTGCTGGCCTGGGCCTGGGTGCGCATTGCCCGCACCGCTGGGGCCGACGCGGCCCGCTGGCAGGCCCCCCGGGCAGCGCTGTCGCGCTGGGTGCTGGACGAATTTGACCTGCACCTGGGCCGCGTGCTTGCCTGAGCCGTGACAACCAGTGACAGGCATTAAAGTGCATTATTTGGAAGGGGTTGTGTGAAGTGTTTCCGGTTTTGACTTGATTCAGATCAAATTCACCGGCAAAACAGAGCAACATAATGCGTTTAATTGATGGGTCTATAGAACAATAGTTCATCAATTCCCGCATCCGCACCCCCCTTGCACTGGAGACACCATGAGCCTGGACGACACCCTGGTTGAAGCCAAAGAATCCATCGACAGCGATCGTTTTGTGGAGGTCAGCTACGACGACGCCATTCCCAACAACGTGGACCTGTCGTCCGACCGCCAGTTGCTCAAGGCGCTGGAGAGCTGGCACCCCAACTACATCGACTGGTGGAAGGACATGGGCCCCGAGGGCTTCCAGGAGTCCGACGTGTACCTGCGCACCGCGGTGGGCGTGGACCCCGCCGGGTGGGCCAAGTTCGGCTACGTGAAGATGCCCGAATACCGCTGGGGCATCCTGCTGGCGCCCAAGGTGGAGGGGCGCACCATTCCCCATGGCAAACACAAGGGCGAACCTGCCTGGCAGGAGGTGCCCGGTGAGTACCGCGCCCTGCTCAAGCGCCTGATCGTGGTGCAGGGCGACACCGAGCCCGCCAGCGTGGAGCAGCAGCGCCAGCTGGGTGCCACCGCCCCCAGCCTGTACGACATGCGCAACCTGTTCCAGGTGAACGTGGAAGAAGGCCGCCACCTGTGGGCCATGGTCTACCTGCTGGTCAAGTACTTTGGCAAGGATGGCCGCGAGGAAGCCCAGGCCCTGCTGGAGCGCCGCAGCGGCCAGCAGGACAACCCGCGCATCCTGGGCGCCTTCAACGAGAAGACGCCCGACTGGCTGAGCTTCTTCATGTTCACCTACTTCACCGACCGCGACGGCAAGATGCAGCTGGCCGCGCTGGCCGAGAGCGGCTTTGACCCCCTGAGCCGCAGCTGCCGCTTCATGCTGACCGAGGAAGCCCACCACCTGTTCGTGGGCGAAACCGGCGTGGGCCGCACCATCGAGGCCACCTGCGCCGCCATGGTCAAGGCCGGCATCACCGACCCGTACGACACCGAAGCCATCCGCCAACTGGGCGTGGTGGACCTGCCGCTGCTGCAACGCAAGGCCAACTTCCACATGTCGGTCACCCGCGACCTGTTCGGTTCGGAAATCTCCTCCAACGGGGCCGAAGCCTTCAGCGCCGGTCTGAAAGGCCGCTTCAACGAAGCCCACCTCAAGGGCGACGACCATGTGCTGGCCGATGCCACCTACAAGGTGACCCGCGTGGTGGAAGGCCAGTTGGTGGACGAAGACGTGCCCGCACTGCGCGCCATCAACGGCCGCCTGCTGGACGACTACATCGCCGACTGCCAGGGCGGCATCGACCGGTGGAACAAAATCATCGAAAAAGCAGGCATTCAGTTCCGCATGAAGCAGCCCCACAAGGGCTTCAACCGCAGAATCGGCGAGTTTGGCGGCCACCGCATCCACCCCGACGGCCAGTTGCTCACCGACGCCCAATGGCAAGCCGGTGTGAAAGACTGGCTGCCCAACGACGACGACAACCGCTTCATCCACTCGCTGATGAAACCCAGCCACCAACCCGGAGAGTACGCTTCCTGGATTGCCCCGCCCCGCATGGGCATCAACCAGCAACCCATCGACTACGAATACGTCAAGATCGACTGACGTTCCCGGCGCAATGCGAAGGGGCGGGGTCGGTCTGGCAAAACCGCGTCACACGCGCTTTTTGTTGCAGCACCCATGGCCCGCCCCCGCAAAACCGCATCTCATTCCCTTTCCCCGACCGACGACGCCCTGGCCACCGACCTGGGCGAGGGCCTCACGCCCGACACCTGCGCCCCCTGCGGGCCGCCCACTGCGATCAACACCGATTACCTGCAATCCCTGGTGGGCTACAACGCCCGGCGGGCGGCGTTGGCGGTCATCAGCACCTTCCTGGAGCGCATGGCCCCCTACGGCGTGAGGCCGGTGGACTTTTCGGTGTTGTCGGTCATCCGCCACAACCCGGGCGTGACCTCGCGCCAGCTGTGCGCCAGCCTGGGCCTGCTGCCGCCCAACCTGGTCACGCTGCTCAACCAGTTTGAAAAACGCGCCCTCATCGTGCGCCGCCCCCACCCGCACGACGGTCGCGCCGTGGCCCTCTACCTCAGCGCCCAGGGCGAAGCCATGATGGCCGAGGCCGAGCAGGAAGCCCACGCCCTGGAGCGCGACGTGACCGCCAACCTCACCGACAAACAGCGCGAAACGTTGATGCAGCTGCTGCGCAAGGTGTATCAGCCTTCACGCCGGGGGTGAAAGCGGCGGCTGGAACGGTCAGGGGGCCAATTCGGGCCATTGCACCCGGTTCCACTGTATGGCGCGGTTGCGCCAGTGGGTGTCGATGGCCTGGGTGAAATCCCCGCGGACCAGCTTGGCACGCGCTTCGCACCACTGCGCCGACTCACGGCGGACCACCACGCCTTCCAGTGGGCCTTGTCGGTAGTGGCTGGGGGTGCTGGCCACCAGATGCTTCAAGTCCCTCAGGGTGAAAGTTCCGCAGGTGACTTGAGGGACGGTCATCAGCCCTGCATCGTGTGCCAAAGCGTTGCGCCGGACGGTGCTCCAGAACCGCCCCTGCGTGCAGTCGTACACGTCAAACAACATCCACCAGTCGGGCAGGGTGCCGTAGTCAAGGGAATGGCGGGCTGCGCACCATTCACCAAACAAGATGGTGTCGGGCGTCAACGCCTGGCGCAGCGCGTCGCCGTGCATGGCCAGCCATGCGGGGAGTCGGGCAAATTGGCCCGTGTGGGGTGACGCCAGATACTGCCCGCGGTTTTGCGCCCTCACATGACCATCCGGTGCCAGCGAAAATCCCAGGTTGGCTCCATCCAGTTTTTCTTCCACCACCACGGCATGCGCCAACAGGGCTTGCACTTCGTCCGGACGCAGCACCTTGTCGTCACGAGGCTCGCCAGACCCCAGCCACGTGAGGTGTGGGGTGTGGGGGAAGCGGAAGAAATTGTCCATGGTGTTGGTGGTCAGCGCTTCTTCTTGGCGTGTTTTTCCGCATGTTTTTGGCGCGACCATGTCTCGATGATGGGTTCCAGCACGACACGGTGTTTGGCGAGAGCCTTCTCCCAGTCATGCCAATCTGTGTCGCCAGCAAATGCAATGCATCCTTCCCCGAACCGTTTGTGAGAGGCCAAGGCTGCGGCCACCATTTTCTTGTCAGCCTTGTCGTGAATCACCGGAGACAGCACTGGGGGCAGCACGCCATTCCCATGCTCGTCGTAATCCACGGAAACGTCATCCACCGCGGCAGTGCTCCATTTGTGCATGACCACCTGGATGCCGAAATCACCGAAACCCAGTTTGTTCAGGTACTCGTCGTAGATCTTGCGGGCTTCGTCCAGCACCAAGCGCGAATCACTTTGCTGGAATTCATCCAGCCAAGCCCATACCTTCAAGCGTTCGGCGGGGTCCGTTGGTGTGGCATCCATGTCTTTGGGATGTTGCGGATCGGCGGCACTGGCGGCGATCAACACGTTGGTGTCCACCACGTAACGGGGCTTCATGACTTGGCTGCCTGTTGGCGTTCGAACATCAGGCGAGCTTGCTCACGGGTTTCACCCAGCGCGTCACCAAAGAACTCGGGGGGCCAGTTTTTCACTCGGCCATATTCATCCAACTCCAACGCTCGGAGTTTGGCTGCTTGGCGGCTGCGTTCGACGAAGTACATGCCCACGCCATCGGGGTTGACCTTTTGTTTGGCCATCAGCGTTTGCATGCGGCGGAACAGATGCTCAGAGTGCGTTTCGACGATGAACTGAACCTTGCGTTGCCGACTGACCGAAACAAACATCTCGGCCAAAACGGATTGGGCCAGCGGATGAAGGTGGATTTCTGGCTCTTCCAGGATGATGGTGCTGCCGGCAGGGGCAAAGTGAGCAACCACCAAGACGGGCAACACTTGCGACACGCCAATGCCCACGTCTCTCAGATTGCAGGCAACGCCATCACGGTGAATGATGAGCTCGTATCGGTTGGATCGCCCTTGCTGGCGAACTTCCAGGCTGTCAGCCACTTTCATGCGCTTCAGCCATTCCGAGACACCATTGACGATGTGGTTCTGGTCCTCGCCTTTGAGCAGGGCACTGGCCAGCAGCGCATCAATGGCGCTTCGCCCGTCAATGCCCACGTCACCGGGTTTGGTTTTGTTCCAAGGGTAGTCTCTTTCAGGTTTGCGCCGCAGCGGCCCGAGGTAAATGATGGACTCCAGCTCCCGACGGATGGCCAAACTGAGGTCTTCGACCAAGGGGCCGTCCTGGGCCAGGTCTGCGATGGCATCTGCGGAAAAAGCGATGGAGCGTTCGGGTGTGTAGTTGCGGCCTTTGAAGCGAGGTTGGGCGTCGTCATCGACCAGGATGGAAAAGGCACCCTTGTCTCGACGTATGGCGCGGAAACTGCGGGCGGCAGTCCTGAGTTCCAGTGCCTGGATCGCGACACTGCCCGAGGACGTTTGTCCATAGGTGCAGTCAAATTGCCCTTCGCTGACTCGGGTGCTGCCGTCTCGCTGAAAATCGAAGCCAATGGAAAACTGCCGAGGGCTCTGCGCCGCTTGGTTCAGTACGTTTTCAAAACCGCCGAAGTTGAACAAATCGTTGACCTCGTCTCCCCCCAGGTTCAGGTGCACGGTGCGGTCAGGCGATTGGACGGTCTGCTTGAGCAGCAGCAGGCTTTGAATCAGTGTTGACTTGCCGGATGAGTTCGTGCCCAGCAGCATCGTTACGGGCTTCAGTGCGATGGGGCCGGTGTTTTTCCAGGCCTTGAAATTGGTCAGGCGCAGTTGATTGAACATGGGTCATATTCTCCGAGGGAAGATGCAATCATGCCGCATCACTGTCCGGTGATGCGGCATGATTGCACCCCCTCACCGCACCTCCCCCACCCAAGCCCGCACCGCCCGCACCACCGCCTCGGCCTGATCCTTGTGCGGGGAATGGCCGCAGTCGGGCAGTTCACGCAATCGGGTTTGCGGGGCGTGTTGCTGGATGTCGCGGATCTGGGTCAGGGTGCCGTATTCGTCGTCCAGCCCCTGGATGGCCAGCACCGGGCAGGTGATGCGGCTCAGCACCGGGCGGATGTCCCAGCGTCGGAAGGCGGGCGACAGCCACACGTCGTTCCAGCCCCAGAAGGCCGAATCCGGGTCCGCGTGGTGGCGGGCCAGGCGTTGTTTGAGCGTGGGTTGCGTGCTGGTGTCCAGGTAGGCCTGCCGGGCGGCTTGGATGCTGGTGACGGACACGTCTTCCACCATCACATGCGGGGCCAGTACCACGATGCCCGCCGGGGGCGTGGCCCCCACCGAGGGGGCCAGCGCCGCATGCAGCAGGGCGATGCTGCCTCCGTCGCTGTGGCCGAACAGCCAGGGCGGTGTGGCGGGGTCGTCCAGCCCCAGCGCCGTCAGCAGCGCGGGCAGCACCTCCAGCGCCTGCTGGTGCATGAAGTCGGGCTGCCAATGCTCGTGCGCCGGGCGCGGGGTGGACTGGCCGTAGCCCGGGCGTGAATACACCAGCCCGCGCCAGCCCAGCGCGGTGCACAGCTGGTGCGGAAAGTCGCGCCACATGCTCACCGAGCCCAGCCCTTCGTGCAGGAACACCAGGCACGGGGCCGCCGCGTCGGTGCGGCCCACCCAGGCGCACTCCACCTCGATGGCGCGGCCCCGCCACGTGAGGGGGCAGCGCGTGGTCTCGCCGGGGTGGGGCACGGGGGCAGGGTGGGCGGTGGTGTGCATGGGCCTGGCTCGGCGTTGGGCGCGGGTTCAGGAGCGGATTCAGCCGCCGGTGTTTTCGCGTTCGCGCAGCTTGAAGCGCTGGATCTTGCCGGTGGCGGTCTTGGGCAGGTCGGGCACAAACTCGATCTGGCGCGGGTACTTGTAGGGGGCCAGCTTGTCTTTCACGAAGGCTTTCAGCTCGGCCTCGGTGGCGGTGTCGCCGTTTTTCAGCACCACAAACGCCTTGGTCTTGGTGAGGCCGTCGGCGTCGGTCACGCCGATCACCGCCGCTTCCAGCACCGCCGGGTGCTGCACCAGCGTGGCCTCCACCTCGAAGGGGCTGACGTAGATGCCGCTGACCTTCAGCATGTCGTCGCTGCGCCCGCCGTAGGTGTAGGTGCCGTCGATGTTGCGGATGTACTTGTCGCCGCTCTTGGTCCAGCCGCCCTGGAAGGTGTCGCGGGTTTTTTCGCGGTTGCCCCAGTACATCATGGCCGCCGTGGGGCCTTGGATGTACAGGTCGCCCGGCTCGCCGTCGGGCACGGGCTCGCCATCGTCGCCTCGCAGCTGGATGGTGTAGCCCGGCACCGGCCAGCCGGTGGTGCCGTAGCGCACATGGCCGGGGCGGTTGGACAGGAAGATGTGCAGCATTTCGGTGGAGCCGATGCCGTCCACGATGTCCACGCCAAAGTGGCGCTGGAAGCGCTCGCCCAGCTCGGCGGGCAGCGCCTCGCCCGCGGACGACACCAGGCGCAGCGCCACATCGGTGCGGGCGGGCAGGGCGGGGTGGGCCAGCATGCCGGCAAAGCCGGTGGGCGCGCCGTAGAACACCGTGGGTTTGAGACCGCCCACGCCACCGGTCCAACGCTTGAAGGTGGCCTCGGGGGTGGGGCGCTCGCCCATCAGCAGGGTGGTGGCGCCCACGCTCAGGGGGAAGCTGAGCGCATTGCCCAGGCCGTAGGCGAAGAACAGCTTGGCGGCGGAGAAACACACGTCGTCTTCACTCAGCTTGAGCACGCGCTTGCCGTACAGCTCCGCCGTCCAGTAGGGGTTGCCATGTGAATGCACCGTGCCCTTGGGCCGCCCGGTGGAGCCGGACGAGTACAGCCAGAAACCGGGTTCATCGGCGCTGGTGGGCGCGGGTCGTGCGGCGGCGGGGTGGGCCGACACAAAGGTGTCAAACGCCACCTCGGACGGGTGCAGCGGGGCCACGGGGTGGGAGACGATGACCTTTTTCACCTCGTGGTCGCTTTTCACCAGCGCGGCGGTGAGGGTGGGCAGCAACGCGCCCGACACCAGCACGGCCTGCGCCCGCGAGTGTTCCAGCATGTAGGCGTAGTCGTCGGCGGTCAGCAGGGTGTTGACGGCCACCGGCACCAGGCCCGCGTACATCGCCCCCAAAAAGCTCACCGGCCAGTCGTTGCCGTCCAGCATGAGCAGCAGCACCCGTTCCTCGCGCCGCAGGCCCAGGCTTTGCAGGCCGGTGGCCAGCTGGCGCACCCGTTGCGACAGGCCGCCGTAGCTCAGGGTGCCGTGGTCGTCGATGAAGGCGGCCTTGCCCGCCCGGGTGGCGTTCAGGTCCAGCAGGTGCGCGGCGAAGTTGAAGTGGTCGCCGGGGGGCAGGATGTCGTCAGGCAGGGTCATGGTTGTCTCCGTTTGCTATTGTTTTGGTTGCTGCTTTCGCTTGTTCATAAAGCGCCAGAGCACTTTTTTGTTGTGAATGTCAGGCCAGGTGGTCCAGCACCGCGGTGCTGGCTTGGATGGCGCTGCGGCGGTGGTAGAAGTTGAGTGCGCGTGCGCCGCCCAGCTCTTCCCCGCCCCCGGCGCGGCCCGGCCCGCCGTGCAGCGACTGCGGCATGACGTTGCCGTGGCCGGTGTGCAGTGCGGCCACGTCGGGGCTGATGACGTGCACGCGGCCATGGCTGTCGGCCAGTTCCAGCGCGGCGGCAGACAGGGCGGTGGCGTCGTGCCCATACAGGGACGCCACCAGCGAGCCCTGGCCGCGGCGGATCAGGGCGTAGGCGTGCTCCAGGTCTCGCCCATCGGTGCGGTAGGGCATGAGCGTGGCCACGGGGCCGAACACCTCCACGTCGTGGACTTGTGTTGAGCCATCGGGGTCTGTGGTGCCCAGCAGCGTGGGCGCGATGACGCAGGCTTTGGCCGGGTCCACGTCCACCAGGGTGGCCTTGGACCCGTCGTGCAGCACCGTGGTGTGGCGTTTGAGTTGTTCCAGCCCCGCCTGGATGGCGTTGAACTGGGCGCGGCTCACCAGCGAGCCCATGCGCACTCCTTCCGTGCGCGGGTTGCCCGCCGTGGTTTTGGCCAGGCGGGCGCTGATGGCCTGGGCCACGGCCTCGTACTGCGCCTGGGGAACGAGCACGCGGCGGATGGCGGTGCACTTCTGGCCCGATTTCACCGTCATTTCCCGGGCCACTTCTTTCACCAGCAGGTCCACCGCTTCAGGCGATGAATCGGGCAGCAGCAGGGCGGAATTGACGCTGTCGGCCTCGATGTTGACGCGCACCGAACGCTGGGCCACGGCGGGGTGGCTGCGGATGACGGCGGCGGTGTCCGCCGAGCCGGTGAAGGACACCACGTCAAACGGCTGCAGCTGGTCCATCAAACCCGCCGAGCTGCCGCAGATGACCGACAAGGCCCCCGCGGGCAGGATGTTGGTGTTCACCACGTCCTGCACCATGCGCTGGGTGAGCCAGGCCGTGGCGGTGGCGGGTTTGACGATGACGGGCACGCCCGACAGCAGCGCAGGCGCTGCCTTTTCCCACAGCCCCCACGACGGGAAGTTGAAGGCGTTGATGAACAGCGCCACGCCCCGGGTGGGGGTGAGCACATGGCGGCTTTGGAACAGCGGGTCCTTGCCCAGGCGGGCCAGGTCGCCGTCGGTCAGGAACTTGCGTTCGCCCAGCTCGCTGCCCAGCTTGGCATACACCCCCAGGGTGTAGATGCCGCCGTCCACGTCCACCGAGGTGTCGGCCTTCACCGTGCCGCTGTTGGCCACGGAAATGGCCTCATACGCCTCGCGGTGGGATTGCAGCACCTTGACCGTTTGCGACAGCAGCGCACCGCGCTGGGCGTAGGTGAGGGCACGCAGGGCGCGGCCCCCTTCTTCGCGGGCAAAGCGGAAGGCCTCGGGCAGGTCCAGCCCGGTGGCGTCCACGCGCACCAGTTCGTCGCCCAGCACGGGGTCGAACAACGGGGTGCCCGCGCCCGTGCCCGCTTGCCAGCGACCGGCGACAAAGTTATCCAACAGGGGAGTGCTCATGGTGTCTCTTTCAAAAGGTGTAGCTGCTTGCGCTGGTGAATCAAGCGCTGGGTGCCAATTTCTTGATCAATTCTTGGTGAACTCAATGCGCCCTTGCGGCAGCAGGTACAGCACCAGGGCGCGGCCCTGGCTCACGGTGGGCGGGTGGGCACTGCCGGGCGGGTACACCCACCAGCCTGCGCCGTGGGCGTCGAACTGGGCGGTGGGGTCCAGCGGCATGATCAGGTCGATCTCGCCCGTGGGGTGCACGTGGTGCGGGCCGGCGATGTTGCACATGTCCACCACGTCCACCGAAAAACCGTCCAGCCCGTCGTCGGGCTTGAAAATGCGGCCATGGCGGATGCCACCTCCCTCCCGCTGGCACAGCCAGCCCTGTTCGACACCGGCCTGGCAGCAGGCCATCAGGTCGCGGAAGGTGGCGCTGTCGGGGCCCAGGTGGGTGTTGAGCCAGTGGCCCAGCAAGGTGTCCACGGGGCGTCCGGCCAGCTGGGTGGTGACGGCCTTGAGGTGGGCCTTGAACACGTCGGGGGTGATGGATGGGGTCACGCGGTCTCCTCAGCACCCTTGATTTTGGATGCGATATGAAATATCGTGCATGGATGAAGCGTAA
This sequence comes from Hydrogenophaga soli, assembly GCF_054777695.1. Classification (NCBI taxonomy): domain Bacteria; kingdom Pseudomonadati; phylum Pseudomonadota; class Betaproteobacteria; order Burkholderiales; family Comamonadaceae; genus Hydrogenophaga; species Hydrogenophaga soli. The sequence continues at coordinate 155,901 of NZ_BAAHAK010000008.1, forward strand.
CGAAAAATAGATCTATGTCAAGCAATATATTGCATGAGTCAGCATTGGCCGCTGGGAGCGGTCTGGAGGAAGGGAAGAACCCCTTCCTGTCGGCGTTGGGAGAGCGGGTGCGTGCCTTGCGGGCGCGCCGGGGCATGACCCGCAAGGCCGTGGCCCAGGCGGCCGAGGTGTCCGAGCGGCACCTGGCCAACCTGGAATATGGCGAGGGCAACGTGTCCATCCTGCTGTTGTTGCAGGTGGCGCAGGCCCTGCAAAGTTCGCTGGCCGAGCTGCTGGGCGACGTCACCACGCGATCGCCCGAGTGGCTGCTGCTGCGCGAACTGCTGGAGCACCGCGACGAGGCCACGCTGCGCCGCGTGCGGGTGGCGGTGTCGGAGTTGCTGGGGGCGTCGGGTGGGCCGCAGCCGGGCAAAAGCAACTGCATAGCCCTCATTGGCTTGCGGGGGGCGGGCAAGTCCACCCTGGGGCAAATGCTGGCCGACGACCTGGGTTACCCCTTTGTAGAGTTGAGCCGCGAGATCGAAAAATTTGCCGGGTGCAGCGTGTCGGAAATCCAGGCCCTGTATGGGCAAAACGCCTACCGCCGCTACGAGCGCCGGGCGGTGGAAGAGGCCATCCAGATCTACCCCGAGGCGGTGCTGGCCACCCCGGGCGGGCTGGTGTCGGACGCGGCCACCTTCAACCTGCTGCTGGCGCATTGCACCACGGTGTGGCTGCAGGCCGACCCCGAAGACCACATGAACCGCGTGCGCGCCCAGGGCGATTTGCGCCCCATGGCCGCCAGCGCCGAGGCCATGGAAGACCTCAAGACCATCCTGGCCGGGCGCTCGGCCTTCTATTCCAAGGCGCAGTTCCGCATCAACACCAGCGACCAGGCGCTGGCCGACACCTTTGTGAAGCTGCGGGGGGTGGTGCGTCAGGCCCTGGGTTTGTCCGTGTGAGTGCAGGGGGCTTTGAAAGATGCAGAAAATTGCTTGACTGCATTGGAATGCATGCAATATGATGCATTTCAACAGGAAGCAGCATCCTGCACTTTCTTTCAGGAGACCCCATGACCCCCGCCGCCAACGCCCCTGCCCCCGTCAACTACCAGACCCATCCGTCGCAATACCGCCACTGGAAGCTGAGCTTCAACGGCCCTGTGGCCACCCTGGGGGCCGACTTTGACGAAAACGCCGGCCTGCGCCCCGGCTACAAACTCAAGCTCAACAGCTACGACCTGGGTGTGGACGTGGAGTTGAACGACGCCATCAACCGCATCCGTTTCGAACACCCCGAGGTGCGCACCGTGGTGGTCACCAGCCTGAAGGACCGCGTGTTCTGCTCCGGCGCCAACATCTTCATGCTGGGCGTGTCCAGCCACGCCTGGAAGGTGAACTTCTGCAAGTTCACCAACGAAACCCGCAACGGCCTGGAAGACAGCTCCCGGCACAGCGGCCTGAAGTTCCTGGCCGCCGTCAACGGCGCCTGTGCAGGCGGCGGTTACGAGCTGGCCCTGGCCTGTGACGAAATCATTCTGGTGGACGACCGCTCCAGCGCCGTCAGCCTGCCCGAGGTGCCACTGCTGGGCGTGCTGCCCGGCACCGGCGGCCTGACCCGCGTGACCGACAAGCGCAAGGTGCGCCACGACCTGGCTGACATCTTCTGCACCACCAACGAAGGCGTGCGCGGCAAGAGGGCCAAGGAATGGCGTCTGGTGGACGACATCGCCAAGCCCGCCGAATTTGCCGCCAAGGTGCAGCAGCGTGCGCTGGAACTGGCCGCGCAGAGCGACCGTCCCGCCAACGCCAAGGGTGTGGAGCTGAAGCCCCTGAACCGCAGCATCGAAGCCGACGCCGTGCGTTACGGCAACGTCACGGTGGAGATCGACCGCGCCAAGCGCACCGCCACCTTCACGGTGAAGGCGCCCACCGGGGCGCAGCCCACCGATGTGGCCGGCATCGAAGCCGCGGGCGCCGACTGGTACCCCCTGGTGCTGGCCCGCGAGCTGGAAGACGCCATCCTGCACATGCGCACCAACGAGCTGGACATTGGCATGTGGCTGATCAAGACCCAGGGCGACACCGCCGCCGTGCTGGCCATGGACGCCGTGCTGGCCGCCCACCAGAACCACTGGTTCGTGCGTGAAACCATCGGCCTGCTGCGCCGCACCTTCAGCCGCCTGGACGTGAGCAGCCGCAGCCTGTTCGCACTGGTGGAAGCCGGTTCCTGCTTTGCCGGCAGCTTCCTGGAGCTGGCCCTGGCCTGCGACCGCATCTACCACCTGGCCCTGCCCGACGACGAAGCCAACGCCCCCAAGATCACCGTGGGTGAACTCAATTTCGGTGTCTACCCCATGGCCACCGACGAAAGCCGCCTGCAGCGCCGCTTCTACAACGAAGCCCCGGCCATGGACGCCGTGCGCACCAAGGTCGGCCAGCCGCTGGACGCCGACGCCGCCTTTGAACTGGGCCTGGTCACCAGCAACCCCGACGACATCGACTGGGACGACGAAGTGCGCATCGCCATCGAAGAACGTGTGGCCATGAGCCCCGACGCCCTGACCGGCATGGAAGCCAACCTGCGTTTCAACGGCCAGGAAAACATGGTGACCCGCGTGTTTGGCCGCCTGACCGCCTGGCAGAACTGGATCTTCCAGCGCCCCAACGCCGTGGGCGAGAAGGGGGCGCTCAAGGTCTACGGCAAGGGCGACAAGGCCGCTTTCGACTGGAATCGGGTCTGACGCTTTCAGAACAAGCGCAAGCAGCTACACATTTAATAGCAAACCAACACCCCGGAGACGCAGCATGTCCACCATCGACTACAGCGAAAAAATCCCCAACAACGTCAACCTGGCCGAAGACCGCACCCTGAAGCGCGCCCTGGAGCAGTGGCAGCCCAACTACCTGGACTGGTGGCAGGACATGGGGCCCAACGGCAGCCACCACTTCGACGTGTACCTGCGCACCGCCGTCAGCGTGGACCCGCAAGGCTGGGCCCAGTTCGGCCACGTGAAGATGCCCGACTACCGTTGGGGCATCTTCCTCAACCCCGCCGAGAAGGACCGCAAGATCCACTTCGGTGACCACAAGGGTGAAGACGCCTGGCAAGACGTGCCCGGCGAATACCGCGCCAACCTGCGCCGCATCATCGTCACCCAGGGAGACACCGAGCCCGCCAGCGTGGAGCAGCAGCGCCACCTGGGCCTGACCTGCCCCAGCCAGTACGACCTGCGCAACCTGTTCCAGGTGAACGTGGAAGAAGGCCGCCACCTGTGGGCCATGGTCTACCTGCTGCACAAGTACTTCGGCAAGGACGGACGCGAAGAAGGCGAAGCCCTGCTGGAGCGCCGCAGCGGCCAGACCGACAACCCCCGCATCCTCGAAGCCTTCAACGAAGAAACGCCCGACTGGCTGAGTTTCTTCATGTTCACCTACTTCACCGACCGCGACGGCAAGTTCCAGCTGTGCGCACTGGCCGAGAGCAGCTTCGACCCCCTGGCCCGCACCACCAAGTTCATGCTGACCGAAGAGGCGCACCACATGTTCGTGGGCGAGTCGGGCGTGGGCCGCGTCATCAACCGAACCTGCCAGGTGATGAACGAGCTGAAAACCGACGACCCCGCCAAGCTGCGTGCCGCCGGGGTGATCGACCTGCCCACCCTGCAGCGTTACCTGAACTTCCACTTCAGCGTCACCATCGACCTGTTCGGGGCCGATGAATCGTCCAATGCCGCCACCTTCTACAGCACCGGCCTCAAGGGCCGTTTCGAAGAAGGCAAGCGCACCGACGACCACCAGCTGCGCGGCCAGAGCTACCGCGTGCTGGAGGTGAAGAACGGCCAGCTGGGCGAGAAGGAAGTGCCCATGCTCAACGCCCTGAACGAGGTGCTGCGCGACGACTACATCAAGGACAGCATTGGCGGCGTGGAGCGCTGGAACAAGATCATCGAGAAGGCGGGCATCCCCTTCCGCCTGAGCGTGCCGCACAAGGCCTTCCACCGCAACATCGGCAGCCTGAAGGGCGTGAAGGTGTCGCCCGATGGCCGCGTGGTGAGCGAGGCCGAGTGGAACGCCCACCGCGACCAGTGGCTGCCCTCCGAGGCCGACCGCGCCTTTGTGGCCAGCCTCATGGGCCGCGTGGTCGAGCCCGGCAAATTCGCCAACTGGATCGCGCCGCCGGTGCTGGGCATCAACCGCCAGCCGGTCGAGTTCGAGTACGTGCGCTTCAACTGATTCCGCCTCCACAGGAACCGCCATGGACATGAGCGAAGCCCAGGTCGTCAAGCAACACCTGATCGACCCCGAAATCTGCATCCGCTGCAACACCTGCGAATCCATCTGCCCGGTGGGGGCCATCACCCACGATTCGCGCAACTACGTGGTGGATGTGGACAAATGCAACTGGTGCAACGACTGCATCTCGCCGTGTCCGACGGGCAGCATCGACAACTACCGCCGCGTGCCCAAGGCCCGCGCCTACACGCTGGACGAACAGCTGGGCTGGGACGTGCTGCCGCCGGAGTTGTCTGCCGCTGAACTGGCCGCGCTGGGCGCTGCTGCAGCCGACGCCCCGGAGGCCGCGACCGAACAGGCCGTGGCTGCACCGGCAACCGGCATGGATGCCGGGGCTGAGGCCCCCTTCAACAGCGCGCAGTACGGGGCCACGGTGCCGCCGTGGTCGGCTGCCCACGCCTACACCAACCTGTACGGCCCCAAGGCCGCCCAGAAGACGGTCGAGGCCACGGTGGTCGGCAACCTGCGCGTGACCGAGGTGGGCAAACAGGCGGGCATGGACTACGACACCCACCACGTCGTGCTGGATTTCGGGGCCATGCCGTTTCCCGTGCTGGAGGGGCAGAGCATCGGCATCATCCCGCCCGGGGTGGACGCCAGCGGCAAGCCCCACCATGCGCGGCAATACTCCATTGCCAGCCCGCGCAACGGCGAGCGCCCGGGGCACAACAACCTGTCGCTCACCATCAAGCGTGTGCTGGAAGACCACCAGGGCCAGCCGGTGCGCGGCGTGGCCAGCAACTACATGTGTGACCTCAAGGTGGGTGACAAGGTGCAGGTGATCGGCCCGTTCGGCGCCAGCTTCCTGATGCCCAACCACCCCAAGAGCCACATCGTGATGATCTGCACCGGCACCGGCAGCGCCCCCATGCGCGCCATGACCGAGTGGCGGCGGCGCTTGCGCCAAAAGGCGCTGCAAAGCGCCGACCGAAGCGCCGCGGCGTGTGGCCCCGAGTCCGGCAAGCTCATGCTGTTCTTCGGGGCCCGCACCCCGGCAGAGTTGCCGTACTTCGGCCCGCTGCAGAACCTGCCCAAGGACTTCATCGACATCAACTTTGCCTTCTCGCGCGAGGCGGGCAAACCCAAGCGGTATGTGCAGGACGCCCTGCGCGAACGCGCTGCCGACCTGGCCGCGCTGCTGGCCGACCCCAACGCCTGCTTCTACGTCTGCGGCTTGAAGGCCATGGAAGAAGGCGTGGTGCTGGCCCTGCGCGACATTGCCACCCAGGCCGGGCTGGACTGGGACACCGTGGGCGCGGCCCTCAAGCGCGAGGGACGGCTGCACCTGGAAACCTATTGATGCTGTACTCCACCCTCACCCTCACCGCCCGCGCCCCCGGCGTGGCGCAAATCACCATGAACCGCCCGGCGGTGTTCAACGCCTTTGACGAGGCCATGATCGCCGAGCTGGACCTGGCCTTTGCCTCGCTGGAGGCCGATGCCGCGGTGCGCGTCATCGTGCTGGCCGGGGCGGGCAAACACTTCAGCGCCGGGGCCGATTTGCAGTGGATGCAGCGCGCCTCGCAGGCCGACCGCGAGTGGAACGAGGCCGACGCCCGCAAGTTCGCGGGCATGTTGTCGCGCATTGCCCAATGCCCCAAGCCCACCGTGGCCCGGGTGCAGGGCGCTGCGCTGGGCGGTGGCGTGGGCCTGACGGTGGCGTGTGACATCGCCGTGGCGGCCGACAACGCCAGCTTTTCCGTCAGCGAGGCCCGGTTCGGCATCCTGCCCTCGGTCATTGGGCCTTACGTGGTCAACGCCGTGGGCAAGCGCCAGGCCCTGCGCCTGGCCCTCACCGCCACCCGCGTGGGCACCGCCGAGGCGCTGGCCATGGGGCTGGTGCAGCAGGTGGTGCCCACTTCCCCCGATCTGCCCGAGTTGACCGAGCTGGATGCCGCGGTGGACACCGTGGTGGCCGAACTGCTGGCCTGCGGCCCGCAGGCTCAGGTGGAAATCAAGCGCCTGTTTGCCCAACTGGCCGTGGGGCCCGTCACGCCCGACGTGCGCGACCTCACCGCCCGCACCATTGCCCGCGTGCGCGGCACCGACGAGGCCCGCGAGGGTTTTGCCGCCTTCCTGGCCAAACGGCCTGCCCCCTGGACGCCCAACGCATGACCGCCTCTTTGCAACACACCCCGGTGCTCGTGGTGGGCGCCGGCATCATGGGCGCGGGCATTGCCCAGGTGGCTGCCCAGGCCAAGCACCCCGTGTGCCTGTTCGACGCCCGCCCGGGCGCCGCCGCCCAGGCCAAGGCCCAGCTGCACACCACGCTCAACGGCTTGGTGGCCAAGGGCAAGTTGGGGGCTGACGCCGCGGCGGATGCGCTGGCGCGCATCACCCCGGTGGACACCCTGAGCCAGGCCACCGCCCTGTGGCCCATCGGGCTGGTGGTCGAGGCCATCGTGGAACAGCTGGACGCCAAGCGCGGCCTGTTCCGCGAGCTGGAGGCCCTGGTGTCGCCCGACTGCGTGCTGGCCACCAACACCTCGTCCATTTCGGTCACCGCCATCGCCAACGGCCTGGCGCGACCGCAGCGGCTGGTGGGCATGCACTTCTTCAACCCCGTGCCGCTGATGAAGCTGGTGGAGGTGGTGTCGGGCCTGCAAACCGCGCCCGAGGTGGCCCAGGCCATCTTCGAGCTGTCCACGCTGTGGGGCAAGACGCCGGTGCACGCCCGGTCCACGCCGGGCTTCATCGTCAACCGCATTGCGCGCCCCTACTACGCCGAAACCCTGGCGCTGCTGCAAGAGCAGGCGGCCCCGCCCGCCGTGCTGGACGCCTGCCTGCGCGCCGCGGGTTTTCGCATGGGGCCGTGCGAGCTGATGGACCTGATCGGGCACGACACCAACTTCTCGGTCACCCAATCGGTGTACGAGGCCAACTTCTTCGACAAGCGTTTTGTGCCCTCGCTGGTGCAGCGCGAGCTGGTGGACGGCGGCCTGCTGGGCCGCAAGAGTGGGCAGGGCTTTTACCGCCACGGCCCCGGGGCACCCAACCCGGCGGACGCGCTGCCCGCATTCCAGCCCGCACCGTGGCCCGACACCGCCACCGTGGCCCAGGTCGTGCTGGCCGGGCAGGGGCCGGTGGCCGAGTGGTTGGCCGCCCGGCTGGACGCGGCCCTGGCCACGCGGGGCGAAAGCGGTCAGCCCGGCCTGGCCATCAGCCGCGACCCGTCGGCCAACGGGGTGGGGTTGGACCTGATCGGCCCGCACGGCAGCCTGCGCCTGTGCATGACCGATGGCCGCCCGGCCACCCTGCATCCGCATGCCAACACCGTGGTGTTCGACCTGCCGCTGTGGGCCAAGGCCCCCGGGGCGGTGCTGGCCTGCGCCGCCTCGCGCCGGGCCTCGGCCCCGGCTCAGGCGCTGGCCCTGCAGGTGCTGCGAGCCCTGGGCTGCAACCCGGTGGCGCTGTCGGCCACCGCCGAGGTGGCTGCGTTGCCGGTGGCCCGCACCGTGGCCATGCTGATCAACGAAGCCGCCGACGCCGTGCACCAAGGCGTGTGCACCGAGGCCGGGGCCGACACCGCCATGAAGCTGGGCGTGAACTACCCCGCCGGGCCGTTCGAGTGGCTGGCCGCGTGGGACGCGGGCGCGGTGGTGCGCCTGCTGGACGCGCTGGACGCCCACCACCGCGGCGAACGCTACCGCGTCAGCCCGGGGCTGCGCTGGCGTGCGGTGGTGTGATTTTTGCAAGCTTTTTTGGCATCTACCGCTTTATTTAAAAGCGCAAGCAGCTATGAAATTTGAAGAATTTGCCGCAGGCCAGGTCATCGAAGCCGGGCCGTATGTGCTGACCGAACCCGAGCTGCTGGCCTTTGCCCGCGACTGGGACCCGCAGTGGTTCCACACCGACCCCGAAGCCGCCGCCCAAGGCCCCCACGGCGGCCTGATCGCCAGCGGCTGGCAGACCTGCGGCATCGCCATGAAGCTGGCGGTGCAGGCGGCGCTGGAGGGCTCCGAGTCCTTCGCCTCGCCCGGCCTGGCCTACGTGAAATGGACGCACCCCGTGCGTGCGGGCGACGCACTGCGGCTGAAAGCCACCGTGCTGGACACCCGCCGCTCGGCCCGCCAGCCCACGCTGGGCATCCTGCGCTGGCGCTGGCAGCTGTTCAACCAGGCCGACACCCAGGTGCTGGACCTGGAAGCCACCAGCCTGTTCAAGCTGCCAGCCTGAATTTGCCCGGTAGCCCCCATCCCCCCCCCCGGAGACGTTTGTCCATGTCCACCCAAGCCTTCATCTGCGACGCCATCCGCACCCCCTTTGGCCGCTACGGCGGTGCCCTCAGCAGCGTGCGCACCGACGACCTGGGGGCCATCCCCCTCAAGGCGCTGATGGCCCGCAACCCCCAGGTGGACTGGGCCGTGCTGACCGACGTGCTGTACGGCTGCGCCAACCAGGCCGGAGAAGACAACCGCAACGTGGCCCGCATGAGCAGCCTGCTGGCCGGGCTGCCGCTGGAGGTGCCGGGGGCCACCCTCAACCGCCTGTGCGGCTCGGGGCTGGACGCGGTGGGCACGGCGGCCCGGGCCATCAAGGCCGGGGAGGCGGGGCTGATGATCGCGGGCGGCGTGGAGAGCATGAGCCGCGCCCCCTTCGTCATGCCCAAAGCAGATGCCGCCTTCAGCCGCAACAACGCGGTGTACGACACCACCATCGGCTGGCGCTTCGTCAACAAGCTGATGAAGGCGCAGTACGGCGTCGATTCCATGCCCGAAACCGCCGAGAACGTGGCCGTGGATTTCCACATCGAGCGCGAGGCGCAAGACCTCATGGCCCTGAACAGCCAGCTGCGCGCCGTGGCGGCCATCGAGGCCGGGCACCTGGCCCGCGAAATCTGCCCCGTCACCCTCCCGCAAAAGAAGGGTGACCCGCTGGTGGTGGACACCGACGAACACCCCCGCACCACCAGCCTGGAGGCCCTGGCCAAGCTCAAAGGCGTGGTGCGCCCCGATGGCAGCGTGACCGCCGGCAACGCCAGCGGCGTGAACGACGGTGCCTGCGCCCTGCTGCTGGCCGACGAAGCCACTGCCGCCAAGAACGGCCTCACGCCCAAGGCCCGCGTGGTGGGCATGGCCACCGCCGGGGTGGCCCCGCGCATCATGGGCATCGGCCCGGCCCCGGCCACGCAAAAGCTGCTGGCGCAGACCGGGCTGACGCTGGCGCAACTGGATGTGATCGAACTCAACGAAGCCTTTGCCGCCCAGGGCCTGGCCGTGCTGCGCCTGCTGGGCCTGAAGGACGACGACGAGCGCGTCAACGCCTGGGGCGGCGCCATCGCCCTGGGCCACCCGCTGGGCGCCAGCGGCGCCCGGCTGGCCACCACCGCCATCAACCGCCTGCACGCCACCGGCGGGCGCTACGCGCTGTGCACCATGTGCATCGGCGTGGGGCAGGGCATTGCGCTGGTGTTGGAGCGGGTGTGAGTGACCGGGCCAACGGCTCGGCACCTCAGCTCACATGACGGGCCACACCCGTGGCCGCCACGGGCGTGTCGCCCGGGTGGTGGCCCAGCGAATAGGGGATGGAGACAAACGCGCTCAGCGCCACGACAAACAGCGTGGGCAGCACAGCGCGCAGAACGGACTGGACAAACGACTTCAGATGGGCGTTCATGGCGGCACCTTGTGGGGTTGGGGTGTGGGCATGATGGAGCCGACCCGCTGAATGGGGTCTGAAGTCCGGGTTCAGGTGCGGTTCACCCGGCCTGTGTCGCGTGCCTGCGGGTGGCGATAGACTGCCCGCATGAGCACCGAGCAGACCCCTTCCCCCCTCACCCATTTCGACGCCCAAGGCCAGGCCCACATGGTGGACGTGGGCGACAAGGCCCACACCCGCCGCGTGGCGGTGGCCGAGGGGCGCATCCGCATGTTGCCCGCCACGCTGGCGCTGGTGCAAAGCGGCACCGCCAAGAAGGGCGACGTGCTGGGCGTGGCCCGCATTGCGGGCATCCAGGCAGCCAAGAAAACCAGCGACCTCATTCCCCTGTGCCACCCCATTGCCCTCACGCGGGTGGCGGTGGAGTTCGAGGTGGAGCCCGACACCCACAGCGTGCGCTGCCGCGCCACCACCGAGTGCACCGGCCAGACCGGCGTGGAAATGGAAGCCCTGACGGCCTGCAGCGCCGCCCTGCTCACCATTTACGACATGTGCAAGGCCGCCGACCGTGGCATGGTGATGTCCGACATCCGCCTGCTGGAAAAGCTGGGCGGCAAGAGCGGCCACTTTGTGGCCGGGGCCTGAGGGCCTGAACCACTGAGCGCCGCAACGGCGGCCTTCACTCTGCAGGGCCGATGGTGAGCGCGACGTGGCTCACCCCCGCCGCGCCCAGGTCCACCTGGCCGGTGATGTGGTCGCCCGGCACCACCGCGCCCACGCCTTCGGGGGTGCCGGTGTAGATCAGGTCGCCGGGTTGCAGGTGGTAGTAGGTGGACAGGTCGGCAATGATTTCGCGCACGTTCCAGATCAGCTTGCTCACGTCCGAGCTTTGCTGGGTGACACCGTTCACGCTCAGCGCGATGGCCCCGCTGTCGATCAACACACCCGGCAGGGGCACGATGTCGGCACACACCGAGCCCTGCTCGATGTCCTTGCCCGTGTCCCAGGGGCGGCCTTTGTCGCGGGCCACCAGCTGCAGGTCGCGGCGCGTCATGTCCAGCCCGGCGGCGCAGCCGTACACCAGGGTGTGGGCGTCGGCCTCGGTCACCCGAAAGCCCGGCTTACCGATGGCCACCACCAGCTCCATCTCGAAGTGGTAGTTGCGGGTGCGGGGCGGGTAGGCCACGGTGGCGCCGCTGTCCACCAGCGTCTGGGGCGACTTGGTGAAATAGAACGGTTGCTCCACGCTTTTGTCCACCGGGCGGCCCATTTCCACCGCATGGGCGTGGTAGTTGCGCCCCACGCAGAAGATGCGGTTCACGGGAAAACGCTCGGCCAGGCCCCGCACGGGCAGGCTGGGGAGGGGTGGCGGGTTGAACAGGTAAGACACGGGGGTGGCGGTCATGGGTTTTCAGCCTCGGTTTTCGTACACACCCAGCTTGCGGTGCAAGGGCGATTCATCGGCCATGAAGACATAGGCCGGGGCGTGGGGGGCGCGGTTGGTCAAGGTCACGGCGGTGTAGCCGGGGGCGCAGCAGGTGTCGGCCTCGGCCAGGGTGAAGGTGGTGGCGTTTTCCCCGGCGTTGCCCACGGTCACGGCCACGCTGCCTTCGATGGGGTGGAACACACACGAGGGGGAGCGGGCGGGCAGGCGCAGCGTCTGGCCGGGGCGCAGCATCAGGGCGTAGTAGCCCAGGTTGTTCTGTGCATCGGCCCCGGTTTCGGGGTTGATGTAGGTGATTTGCACCGCCTCCAGCGCGGGCTGGTCGGCGGCCATGGCTTGCAGCGCGGCCTTGGCGTCGGCCCAGGGGTAGCGCAGCATGGGGTAACCGCCGTGGGCGTGGGTGGCCCCGCTGCCCCCGTTCTGGCGGACGAACAGCGGGGTGGGGGCCACACCCCCACGGGCGTACAGGCGGTCGCCCTGGCCGGGCTGGGGTTGCTGGCGTTGGCCTTCGATGGCGTAGGAGGTTTCGGCGTAATAGATGACGGGCAGGTCCAACACGTCCAGCCACACCACGGGCTGGGTGCCCGCGTGTTCATGCTCGTGCCACAGGCCGGTGGGGGTCAGGATCAGGTCGCCGCGTTGCATGGGGCAGCGCTCGCCGTCCACCGTGGTGAAGGCCCCTTCACCCTCCACCACCATGCGCACGGCGTTGGGGGTGTGGCGGTGGCTGGGGGCCCATTCGCCGGGCAGCAGCAGCTGCATGCCCAAATACATGGCGGGGCTGGCCTTCATGTTGTCCAGGCCGTGGCCAGGGTTGGCCAGCACCAGCACGCGGCGCTCGGCCTTGTCCATGGGGGTCAGCTCGCCCGCACGCATCAGCAGCGGGCGCAGCGACTGGTAAGGCCAGTGGGTGGGCTGGGTGCGGCGGGTGGGCACGCCCGGGGGCAGCACGGCACGCAGGCTGGGCCACAGGGGCACCAGGTTGAGGGCGGAGAGTTCGTCGCGGTAGGACTGGGGCAGGTCTTCCAGTCGGCCCAATGCATGGCTCATGTTTATTCCCTTATTGATAGCTGCTTGCGCTTTTCTATAAAGCGACAGAGGCCAATTTCATGCCTGATTCAGGCAGTTGTTCACGTTCCAGCCGTAGAGCCACGCCATGGCGTCGTAGAAGCGCTCCTGGCTGCGGCCTTTCCACAGGCTGTTGCGCACCAAGCGTTCCACCCCGGCGGCGTGGTAAATGCGGCCCATCTCCCGGCCACTGAGCACGATGCGGGCGGTGCGGGTCACGCGGTTCTTCTGGTACAGGGCCAGGGCGGCGTCCCAGTCGTGTCCTTGCGCCGTGCGGGACACGCGCAGCGCTTCGCCCAGGGTGACGGCGTCTTCCAGCGCCATGCAGGCACCCTGGGCCATGTACTGGGTGGTGGGGTGGGCGGCGTCGCCCAGCAGGGTGGCGCGGCCAAACACCCAGGTGCCAATGGGCTCGCGGTCGGCGGTGGCCCAGCGGCGCCAGCTTTTGGGCAGCTCGATCAGCTGGCGGGCTTTGGGGCAGATGCCTTGGAAGTAGCTTTCCACCTCTTCCTTGCTGCCGTCGGTCACGCCCCACTGCTCGGGCTGGCGGCTGTGGAAGGTGACCACCACGTTGTACTGCTCGCCCCCGCGCAGCGGGTAATGCACCAGGTGGCATTTGGGGCCGGCCCACAGGCTGGCGGCGTTCCACTTCAGGTTGTCGGGGAAGTCGGCCTGGTCCACCACGGCGCGGTACACCACGTGGCCGGTGATGCGGGGCGGATCGTTCACGTACTGGGCGCGCACCACGCTTTTGCCGCCATCGGCCCCGATCAGGGCCTGGCCTTGCCAGCGTTTGCCATGCTGGTCGATGGCGGTCACGGTGCCGCTGGCCTCGTCCTGCTCGACCTTTTCGATGCGCGTGCTGGTGAAGAACTCGACGCGCCCGGTTTCCACCGCGCCTTCCAGCAGCGAGGTGTGGATGTCCACGCGGTGAATCACGGCATACGGGTTGCCAAAGCGCTGGCGGAAGGCCTCGCCGGTTTCCAGGCGGCCCACCAGGGTTTCGTCCAGGGCGTCGTGCATCACCATGCAGTCGGTGTAGACGGCGCGGCCCCGGGCCTTGTCGCCCACGCCCAGGGCATCAAACGCATGGAAGGCGTTGGGCCCCAGCTGGATGCCCGCGCCAATTTCGCCAATCTCCGCGGCCTGTTCGAACACCTGCACGTGGAAACCCTGGCGCACCAGCGCCAGCGCCGCGGCCAGGCCGCCGATGCCGCCGCCGGACACCAGCACCGGCAGGGGAGAGGGGGATGTGCTCATGCGTGTGCTCCTATGTAATGTGTGCTGATAATCAGCATGCTGATGAAGTGTAGCGATATCATCAGCATGCTGACGAGTTGGTGTTTTCCCTGAGCTTCCCCCACCCTGCCTGCACAGATCTGCCATGAGCCCTTCCCCCTCTCCGCTGGCCCTGGATGTTTTGCCCGGGCCCTACATCCGCCGCTTGCAGCAGATTGCGGTGGCCCTGTTTGTGGCCGAAACCGAGGGCTGGGGCCTCACGCCGGTGCAATACGGGGCCTTGTTGACGGTCAGCCGCCAACCGGGGGTGGACCAGCGCACCCTGGCCAGCCTGCTGGGGCTGGACACCTCCACCACCGCCGGGGTGGTGGACCGGCTGGAGGCCCGCGGCTGGTTGCGCCGGGGGGCGTCGTCCACCGACAAGCGGGTCAAGCTGCTCAGCGCCACTGCCGAAGGCGTGGCCCTGCTGGCCGAGGTGGAGGACCGGGTGCTGGCGGCGCAGGCCCGCATCCTGTCGCCGCTGTCGCCCGAGGAGCAGGGGCTGTTCATGCGCATGCTGCGCACCCTGGTGGACACACATGCCCAGGCCGGGGAAGGCCCGTCCGACGGCCAGCCCGCCTGAGCGACCGCCCACGAACGGGTCAAGTCCGGCCCTGCAAGGCCGATAAGCCCTCATGTTCAGCATGATTCGGGGGTGAAGACCATGGACGTTTCCACACAAGGGCTGGTGCAGGTGGCCACCGCCATGGCCGACGCGCAGACCAGCCAGGCCATCCAGGTCAGCGTGCTCAAGAAGGCCCTCAACGCCGAAGCCTCCGGTGCCCTGGCCTTGCTGCAAGCGCTGCCCACCACGGGCGAACTGCCCCTGGCCACCGAGGGCAACCTGGGCACCCAGGTCAACGTGCTGGCCTGAGCCGAGGGCGGAATAACGGGGCGTTTGCCCGGTTGATGCGGGTTTAGCCCCCACAGCCCCCCGGTACATTGCATGGCAGCGCGTGAAAAAACGTCCGGCCATGACACCCCAAACTCCCCTTCGCCCTTCCGTGCGCCAGCGCCTGACCCGCAAGGTCCAGGGTGGTGTGATCGCTGTGCTGCTGGCTGCGCAAGCCGGATGCACCACGCTGGACGTGCCCCGGGCTGAAAACTACCCCGCCACCGACCAGCTCAAGGCCCGCGCCGTGCACCACTGGAACGTGCTGGCCGACGACGTGGCCATGCGCATATCTGCCTCGGCTTTGCCCGCGGTGCCAGATGCCTCCGGGGCCTACCACCTGGAGTCCAGCACGGTGTCGCCGTTTCACCGGGCGTTTTCCAGCCTGCTGCTGACGCGGCTGGTCAACAGCGGTGTGCCCATGTCCACCCAGCCCACCGAGGGCCACAAGGTGCACGCCCGCATCGTGTTCGACGTGCAGGTGGTGCAGCACCGCAGCAGCGCCTTCAACGCGCCCCAATTCCCGCTCACCTTCCTGGCGGCGGGGCTGTCGGTGTTGCGCGGCATGTACCTCTACCCCCCCACCGAACTGGGCGGGGCAGCCCTGGGCCTGGCCGCGGCCACAGGCATGGACCTGGCGCAGCAGCACCTGTCGGGACAAGCTCTGGGCGGCCCCACCCGCACCGAGTTGCTGGTGTCCACCACGGTGGAACAAGGGCCGCGCATCGTGGCGCGCACGTCCGACATCTACTACATCGACGCCGCCGACGCCTCGCTGTTCCTGGAGCCCCCGCCCCCGCCGCCGCCAGCCCCGGTCAAACAATGGAAGGTGATCGGGTCATGAAGCGCCGCACCTTTGCTGGGGCCTTGACCCTGATGGTGTCCCTGACGGCCTCCCTGCTGGGGGGCTGTGCGTCGGTGGACGAGGGCCTGGGCTCCAACCTCATCGTGGTCAACCACCGGGCCACCGACGCCCTGATGCAAAAGGTCAAGCTCGACCCGTCGCAGCCCGTGCTGGTGGCCACCCTGGTCGATCAGGAAGACCTGGGTGAATCCTCGCGTTTGGGGCGGCTGTTTTCCGAGCACATTGCCAGCCGCCTGGCCTCGCAGGGGGCGAGGGTGGTGGAGCTGAAGCTGCGCGAGCAGCTTTTCATGAAACAGACCACGGGGGCCCTGCTGCTGTCGCGCGAGGTGCGCGACGTCAGTCAGTCGCACAACGCGCAGGCGGTGGTGGTGGGCACCTACACCTCGTCGGGGCAGACGCTGTACGTCAGTCTGAAACTGGTGCGCCCCGAGGGCAACACCGTGATGGCCGCGCACGACTACGCGCTGCCCCTCAACGCCAACATCAAAGGCTTGTTGCGCTGAAACAGGGGGGGCGGGGCGCATGCCCGCCCCGGCACAGCGGCTGGGGTGCCGCCGCGTCAGTGGGTCAGTGGATGTTGTAGCGGTTCAGCACGCCACGGATCGTGGAAGCCAGGTCGTCGGCGTGGAACTTGGCCACGTAGCCATCGGCCCCCACCTTGCGCACATGGTCTTCGTTGGTGGCACCGGTCAGCGAGGAGTGGATCACCACCGGCAGGTTGCGGAACCGCGGGTCCTGCTTGATGTTGCGGGTGAGGGTGAAACCGTCCATTTCGGGCATTTCCAGGTCGGTCAGCACCATGGCCACACGGTCGGTGATGGTTTGGCCGTTGGACTCGGCGTCGGCCGCCATGTGCTGCAGGCGCTCCCAGGCCTCCTGCCCCGACTTGGTCATGACGTACGCCACCCCCATGGCCTTCAGGCCCGATTCGATCATGGCGCGGGCCACGAAGGAGTCGTCGGCGGCCAGCACCACGGTGCCGGGTTTGATCTTGACCACGGGCCCCACATCGGCGGGGTCCACTTCAGCTTCTTCGCTGGGCATGATTTCGCCCAGAATGGACTCCACGTCCAGCACCTGGGCCAGCCGCGAGCCGGTCACGTTGCCATCGAGGCGGGCAATGCTGGTGACCTTGCCGCCTTGGGCGCCGCGCTCGGCAGGCAGCACCTGCCCCCATTCCATGCGCACGATGTCTTCCACGCTTTCCACGGCAAACGCCTGGGTGGTGCGGGCGAATTCGGTGACCAGCATGATGTTCAACCCGGTTTCGGGCGTGACACCGATGACCGCTGGCAGGTCGATCACGGGGATGATCTGGCCGCGCAGGTTGACCATGCCCAGCATGTGTTTGGACGATCCGGCCATTTCGGTGATTTCGGGCATGGCCACGATTTCGCGGATCTTGAACACGTTGATGCCATACAGCTC
Organism: Hydrogenophaga soli; assembly: GCF_054777695.1. Classification (NCBI taxonomy): domain Bacteria; kingdom Pseudomonadati; phylum Pseudomonadota; class Betaproteobacteria; order Burkholderiales; family Comamonadaceae; genus Hydrogenophaga; species Hydrogenophaga soli. Next base: position 172,748 of record NZ_BAAHAK010000008.1, read on the forward strand.
TGACTGACCGCCCGGCTTCACCACCCCCAGCCGGAACAACAACATCTCGAATTTGTTGGAACTGGTCAGGTTCGACCGTTCGTCCACTTCTTGTTGAATGGAATGGGTGCTCATGCCGGGATCCTGTGAAAAAATGCGATTGACGGACAACAAATGCCGATGAGCCATTCTAGGAGGGTCTGTTACCCCCGGGCAATGATCGGCACTGCTTTTGTTGTTTGTCTTGTGTCAATCGGCTTTTTCTCACGGAGCGTCCCATGCCAACCCTGTCGTCGATCGCCCAGTCTGGCTTGCAGGCCGCGCAGGCGCGCTTGAACGCCTCGGCCAGCAACGTCGCCAACCTCCAGACCCCGGGTTACAAACCCGTGGCTGTGCAGGCCCAACCCCAGCCGCAGGGCGGCGTGGTGGTCAACTTCAGCCGGGCCGCCACCGAAGGCGTGGCCCTGGAAGAAGAAGTGGTGGCCCAGATGCAGGCCAAGACCGATTTCATGGCCAACCTGCAGGTGCTCAAAACCGCCGACCAGGTCATGGGCAGCCTGCTCGACGCCAAAGCCTGAGCCTGCTGGTCCCCTCGCCATCCACCGCCCCCGACCGATCCTGACCGTTTTGCTGGTTCCTGTTCTGAGTTCGCCTCGCGCGCCCCTCCCTTGTCACTGACCGGCCCCCTTGAAAGCGAGGCCGATGCCCGCGTGCGCGTTGCCATGGCGTCGTTCGACGCGGCCTTGCAGCGCCTGCCAGGCCTGGTCAGCCGCCCCGGCCAGCGCCAGATGGCCGAGCAGGTGGCCCGCACCTTTGCCGAAGCCGAATTGGGTGGCCCCCGCGACCCCCTGCCGGTGCTGGGCGCCGAGGCCGAACCCGCCCCCGACGTGCCAGGCCGCCGCCTGGCCGTGGTACAGGCCGGCACCGGCGTGGGCAAGTCGCTGGCCTACAGCGCCCCGGCCATCGCTCTGGCTTTGGCGCGCAACGCCCGGGTGCTGATCTCCACCGCCACTGTGGCCCTGCAAGAGCAACTGGTGAACAAGGACCTGCCCGCGCTGGCCTCGGTGTGGCCGCAACCCTTCAAATTTGCCCTGGCCAAAGGCCGGGGGCGTTATGTGTGCCGCCTGAAGCTGGAGCGCCAGCTGGGCGGTGACCCGGTCGAGGCCGACGACGACCTGTTTGCCGACGCCGCCGCCCAGGCCGCGGAACGGGCGTCCACCCAAGCCCAGGTCCAGGCCGCCGAGCGCCCCGTGCGCTGGCAGACCTGGGCGCAGGCCCTGGCCAGCGGCTCCTGGGACGGCGACCGCGACAGCCTGCCCACCACCCCCGACGCTGCCGACTGGCTGCCGGTGGCCGCCGAAGCCGCCTCGTGCACCGGCAAACACTGCCCGCTGTTCAACGGCTGCACCTATTTCGAGCGGCGCAAGGAGCTGGTGGGGGCGCAGGTGATCGTGGTCAACCACGACCTGCTGCTGTCCTCCCTGGGCGCGCGGGTGTTGCCCGAGTTGGACCAAAGCCTACTGGTGCTGGACGAAGCCCACCACCTGCCCGCCGTGGCGCTGGACCAGTTCACCGGAAGCGCCGACCTCACCCGCCTGCGCTGGGTGGACCAGTTGGCCCAGCGGGGCTTGCAGGTGGGCGCGGCGCTGTACCTGTCCGACGCGGTGGATTCACCCAAGCTCGCCGCCCAGTTGCGCCTGGCCGTGCAGGAGCTGGCCCGCTGGGTGGTGGACCACCTGCGCCCCGACACTTCTTCAGGCGCCCGCCCCCACGACGCCCCAGGTGCGGGCGGCTTCCGCGCCCGGCGGGGCGGTGCACCCACGCCTGTGCGTGAAGGGCCGGTCCAGGTGCGCCTGCCCAAGGGCCTGCTGCCTGACGGCATGGCCGAACACTGGCAGGCTGTGCTGGATGCCGCCGATGCCTGGTTGGCCCACCTGGCCGGGCTGGCCAAGGTGCTCAAGGCCGAAATCAAGGACAAGCCCGAGGATGCCCGCCGCCTGTCGCAGCTGTACGCCCAGATGGGCACGCTGGCCCCGCGGCTGGAGGGACTGGCCGACTGCGCCCGCCTGTTCCTCTCGGGCCTGGAGCCGCAGCAACCGCCGGTGGCCAAGTGGCTGGACTTCCAGTTCAGCGGCGAGCAGCTGAACGTGCGTGCCCACGCCAGCCCCACGCTGCCGGGCAACGTGTTGCGCCAGCACCTGTGGCCCCGAGTGCGGGCGGCGGTGCTGACCTCGGCCACGCTCACCTCGTGTGGCAAGTTCGACTTCTTTCTGGCCGAAAGCGGCCTGAACAACGACCCCGGTGCCACTGCGCTGGAGGTGCCCAGCCCCTTCGACTTTGCCCGCCAGGGCCGTTTTGAAGTGGCCGCCACCCGGGCCGACCCGCGTGATGCCGCCGCCTTCACCGCCGACATGCTGCGCCTGCTCATGGCCGACCTGGCCGAGGTGGACGGCGGGGCCCTGGTGCTGTTCACCTCCCGCGACCAGATGCGCCAGGCCACCGACCAGTTGCCCGACCGCCTGCGCCCCTATGTGCTGGTGCAGGGCGAATGGCCGCGCACCGTGTTGCTGCAGCGCCACCGCCAGGCGGTGGGGCGGGGCGAGCGGTCCATCATCTTCGGCATGCAGTCGTTTGGCGAAGGGCTGGACCTGCCCGGAGCGCTGTGTGCCCACCTGTTCATTGCCAAACTGCCGTTTTCCTCACCCGACGACCCGGTGGGCCAGGCCCGTGCCGAATGGCTGGAGGCCCAGGGTCGCAACCCCTTCATGGAGCTGACCGTGCCCGCCACCTCGGTGCGCCTGGCACAGTGGGCGGGCCGCGCCATCCGCACCGAAACCGACCAGGCCCACATCGTCTGTTACGACCGCCGTCTGCTGTCCACCCCCTACGGCCAGCGCCTGCTGCAAGGCCTGCCCCCGTTCACCCAGGTGCGCCGTGGCGATGTTTGAAGTTTTTTCAGGCTCTACCGCTTTTCCTGATTCAGTTGCTTGCTATGGTTTTGAAGAATTCTGATGCCCCCGTTTCGCCGCAACTGGGCTTGGCCTTTGGGGATGAGTTCGAGCAGGCGCTGCCGCCCGCTCCGCCCAAGGCCCCCCGTGCCCGCCGCAAACCCGCCGCGACAACCCCCGCGGCGGCAGTGCCAACGGCGCCGCCCGCGGTGGCTTCGGTGGCGCCGGTCGCCCTGGCGCAGCAGATCTCCAGCGCCGCAGCGGGGGCCGTGGCGGCCCCTCCCGTAGCCGCGGAAAGCGTGCCTGTCGTGCCGCCAGCGCTGTCGCCCGAAGGCATGGCCCAGGCGCTGGACGCCCACCCCGACTACCGCGTGCTGCGCCGCCTGGTGCCCACGCTGGACTTTGGCCCCGCGCCCGAGGGGGCCGATCTGGCGCAGGTGCTGGTGCTGGACACCGAAACCACCGGGCTGGACGCGTCGCGTGACAGCGTCATCGAACTGGCGCTGCTGCGCGTGGCGGTGGATCGGCGCACCGGCCAGCCCTTCGGCCCGGTGCAGGTGTACGACGGGCTGGAAGACCCGGGCCGCCCGCTGCCCGCCGAGATCGTGAAGATCACCGGCATCACCGACGCCCTGCTGGCCGGGCAGCGGCTGGACGATGCCCGTGTGACCGAGCTGCTGCACGGCGTGGACCTGGTGGTGGCCCACAACGCCGGGTTCGACCGCCCGTTTGTGGAAGCCCGCTGCCCCCACTTTGCCGCACGGGCCTGGGCCTGTTCGTGGGCCGACCTGGACTGGAAAGCCCTGGGCCAGGGCAGTGCCAAGCTCGAAAGCCTGGCCCTGGGTTTGGGCCTGTTCTACGACGCCCACCGCGCCGAGACCGACTGCCATGCCCTGCTGGCGGTGCTGAGCCGACCCGCCAGCGCCTTTGGCGAGGGCGCTTCCACGCCCTCGGAAACCCCGGCACCCACCCTGCTGGCCGAGCTGCTGCAAGCGGCCCGGCAGCCGCAACACCGCTTGCAGGCCACGGGCGCGCCGTTCGAGGCCAAGGACGCGCTCAAGGCCCGCGGTTACCGCTGGGACGGCAACCAGCGCGTGTGGGGCACGGTGCTGCGCACCGAGGCCGCGTTGCGGGCCGAGCTGCGCTGGCTGGCCGACGCGGTGTACGGTGGCCGGGCGGTGCGCGTGCGGGTGGAAACCCTGGACGCCCACCACCGCTACAGCCCGCGCCCGGGCGAGGTGTCCATGCGGGCGGTGGGCGGGAACGACGGGCTCGATGATGGGTCTACCGAAGCGCCGTCCCGCGAGGCGGGGGCCTGAACAAGCAAGGACCGACTGTGTTGACCGATGTGCTGAACCGCCTCTGGCGGGTGTTTTGGATGCTGGTGGCGGGGGCCTTGGTGCTCACCGTGGCCGGGGTGCTGCTGCTGTTCACCCTGGCGTTTTTGGGGGTGGTGTGGCTGCGGGCCTTGCTCACCGGCCAGCCCTTTGGCTGGCGGGGCTGGCAGCAGACGGCGGCGTCCAAGGTGTGGCGGCAGTACCAGCGGCGTTACACCACCACCGATGGCGGGGCGTCGGCCACGGCCACCGAGGTGGTGGATGTGGAATTCCGCGAGGTGTCGCCCCGCGCCCACACCGCCGAAGCGGCCACCGACGTGGAGCCCCGCCGCATTGAAGCGTCCGACCCCGGTCACCCCAAGACCTGAAGACCCTTCGCCCTGAAGCGGGCCTGGTGGCGGCGTCAGTCCGCCGCGTTGGGCTCGTCGGGGGTGGACTGCTGCGCCAGTGCGGCGGCGTACAGCACGTTGCGCGGGCGGCCCAGGATCTCCACCGCCAGTTTCACCGCAGTCTTTGTGGGCAGTTCGGCCAGCAGCAGGCGCAGGGTGTGTTGTTCGCGCTCGGTCAGCGCATCGGCGTCTTCGTCGGTTGCAGGGGCCAGCGGGTGCAGCACCAGGGCAAATTCACCCTTGCCGCGGTGGGCGTCGGCGGCCAGCCAGGCGGGCAGGTCGGCGCAGGCCAGGGTGACGATTTGTTCGAACTGCTTGGTCAGTTCGCGGCCCAGCGTCACCGGGCGGGCGCCCAGCACGGCCAGGGCCTGGGCCAGGTCGTGGATGCGGTGGGGCGCTTCCAGCAGCACCAGGGCCTGGGCTCGGGTGGCCAGGGCCTGCACGGCGCGCTGGCGTTCGGTGGTCTTGGTGGGCAGAAAACCCACAAAGTCAAACCCCAGCTCTCCCGCGCCCGAGGCGCTGAGCAGCGTGGTGACGCTGCTGGCCCCGGGCAGGGGCACCACGCGGTGCCCGGCGGCCTGCACCGCACGCACCAGGCGGGCGCCGGGGTCGCTCACGGCGGGGGTGCCCGCGTCGCTCACGTAGGCCACGCGCTGGCCTTGGGCCAGGCGTTCGACCACGGTCTGGGCGGCCTGGGCCTCGTTGTGCTGGTGCAGGGCCAGCAGGGGCTTGTGCAGCCCATACTGCCCCAGCAGCGCGGCGGTGTGGCGGGTGTCTTCGCAGGCGATGGTGTCCACCCGTTGCAGCACCTCCAGCGCCCGCAGGGTGATGTCGGCCAGGTTGCCGATGGGGGTGGCCACCACGTACAGCGTGGCCTCGGGATAATGCTGCTGGCCAGCCGCCTGATGGGCGGCCTGGACCGCCAGCGCAAAGCTGGACGACAACGGGGCTGTGGAGGGCGTGTTCAATGTCGGATTCCGGGACAAAACAGGGCTGGGGCGCGGGGGCGGTGCGCACCACCAAGGCCGTGGGCGACGAGGCCGAGGCGCAGGCATTGTCCCATTTGCAGGCGGCGGGGCTGCGCCTGGTGGCCCGCAACTTCCGCACACCCGGGCGCGGCGGCGGCGAGGTGGACCTGATCGTGCGCGAACCCGACGGCACCCTGGTGTTTGTGGAGGTGCGCCGACGCGCCCGCACCGACTTTGGCGGCGCGGCGGCCAGCGTGGGCCACGTCAAGCAGCGGCGCATTGTGTTTGCGGCGCGGCACTACCTGGCCCGGCTGCGTGACCTGCCGCCTTGCCGCTTTGACGTGGTGGCCATCGACGGGCCTGGGGTGGTGCAGTGGCACAAGGCGGCGTTTGATGCCGCCGGTTACACCTGAGCGGGGTGGGGAACTCGGGGCGTCATGTGCGTCTCGTATCATGCCCGCCTGTTCCTGACTGGAGTGAGTTCATGCCCATCAACACCGTCCGTTTCTCGTCGTTCAACCGTGCCGTGCTGACGGCAGTGGCCGTGGCCACGCTGGGGCTGTCGCTGCAAGCCTGCGCCCCGCTGGTGGTGGGCGGGGTGGCCGCCACGGGGGTGATGGTGGCGGTGGACCGCCGCACCTCCGGCACGCAGCTGGAGGACGAAACCATCGAGCTCAAGGCCGCCAGCCAGGTGCGCGACGCGCTGGGCGACAAGGGGCACATCAACTTCAACTGTTTCAACCGCCAGCTGCTGCTGACGGGCGAGGTGCCGACCGAGGCCGACAAGGCCAAGGTGGAGCGCATTGCCGGGCAGGTGGAAAACGTGCGCTCGGTGGTGAACGAGCTGGCGGTGGCTGGCAACTCCAGCCTCAGCCAGCGTTCGTCCGACACGCTGGTGTCGGGGCGGGTGAAGGCGGCCATCGTGGATGACAAGTCGCTGTCCATCCATGCCTTTGACGTCATCACCGAACGCGGCACGGTCTACCTGATGGGCCGTGTCACCCAACGCGAGGCCAACCGCGTGACCGACGTGGTGCGTTCGGTGTCGGGTGTTCAGCGGGTGGTGCGGGTGTTCGAGGTCATTTCCGAAGAGGAGCTGGCCCGCATCCAGCCCAAGCAACCCGCCAAGAACGACCAGCCCAAGGCGGGCAACTGATTCGAGTCAGGGCCGGTTCACGGCCCTGGGTTCACCGGTGTGCTGCGGCTGGTCCAGACGTTGCCGCTTCGTTGGGCCAACAGCAAGGCTGGCGCTTCCTGGGGGGCGGTGCACAGCAATTGCCCTCCGGGTGCCCAGAATGCACTTTTTCCGGCAGCCACGTAGCCGCCCGTCGGTGCCGCGTGGTTGGCCACCAGCGCGGCAAAACCGTGCTGGATGCAATGGGCCTTGATTTGCGCGGCGTCGGCGTCATACCCTGCATGGCTCCACAGCACGCCTGCTGCGTAGACCGTGGCCCCCGCTTCAGCCGCCCAGCGTGGATGGTCAGGATTCACGGTGTCGGCGCAAATCGCGATGGAAATGCGCTCGCCATTCAAGTCAAAGGACTTCGCGTTGACCGAGCCCGCCGTGGCAAAAGCAGCCTCGCCTGAATGCAGAAACCGCTTGCGGTAGGTGGCGGTGGTGCCGTCGGGCCGCAGGCAGATCGAGCCGATGGATGGCTTGCCACCCTGCGGGCACGCCAGCGGAGCGCCCACCACGAGGGTCATGTGGGCGCTTTGAGCGAGTGTTCGCAGCGGGTCGAGTGCCGCTGCGTCTGGGTTCAGCGCCAGTTGGGCCAACGAAGGCAATTCATATCCCGTGAGCGAGAGCTCGGGAAAGATCAGGAACGACACGCCGCAGTCGGCGGCCGCACGGGCGAACACGAGGTGCTGGGCCACATTGGCGCGGATGTTGTTGGGGATGGACGCCGATTGCGCCGCAGCGAGGGTGATGGATGCCAAGGCTCAGCTCGGCTTTTGCAGCCGTTTGATCAGGCTGGAGGTGTCCCAGCGCTGGCCGCCCATGCGTTGCACGTCGGCGTAGAACTGGTCCACCAGCGCGGTGACGGGCAGGCGCGCGCCGTTGCGGCGGGCTTCGTCCAGCACCAGGCCCAGGTCCTTGCGCATCCAGTCCACGGCAAAACCGAAGTTGAACTGGTCGGCCACCATGGTCTTGCCGCGGTTGTCCAGCTGCCAGCTTTGGGCCGCGCCTTTGCCGATGACGTCGAGCACCAGGTTCATGTCCAGCCCGGCGTGTTGCCCGAAGGCGATGGCCTCGGCCAGGCCTTGCACCAGCCCGGCAATGCAGATCTGGTTGACCATCTTGGCCAGCTGACCGGCACCGGCCTCGCCAATGCGCGTGAAGGCCTTTGAAAACGCCATGCCCGCGGGGCGCACGGCGTCGAATGCGGCGGTGTCGCCCCCGCACATCACGGTGAGCACGCCGTTTTCGGCGCCCGCCTGACCACCCGACACCGGGGCATCGACAAACGACAGGCCCTGTTGCTGCGCCGCGGCGTACAGCTCGCGGGCCACATCGGCGGAGGCGGTGGTGTGGTCCACAAAAATGGCCCCCGGCTTCATGCCGGCCAATGCGCCCTCAGGCCCCAGCACGACGGCGCGCAGGTCGTCGTCGTTGCCCACGCAGGCGAACACGATGTCGGCCCCGCCGCCCGCCGCGGCGGCCTCACGCGGGGTGGCGGCGCTGTGGGCGCGGGCGGCCTCGGTGGCATCGCGCGGGGCCTGGCCCAGCCACGCCTGGGCCTTGGCCGGGCTGCGGTTGTACACGGTGACGGTGTGGCCCGCCCGCAGCAGGTGGCCGGCCATGGGGAAGCCCATGACGCCCAGGCCCAGAAAGGCCACGTGCAGGGCGGGGCAGGCTTCGTAGGTTTTGGCTTGGATGTTGCTCATGAATTGATAGCTGCTTGCGCTTTATTAAAAAGCGCTAGAGGTCAAAAAGGCTTGAAATTTCAGACGATGGACAGGTGCTCGGTGCCCGAGGACAGGTCCTGCGTCTTGGCCCGCTGGCTTTGCAGCTTGATTTGCAGGCGCAGGTCGTTGACCGAGTCGGCGTTGCGCAGTGCGTCTTCGTAGCTGATGTTGCCTTCTTCATAGGCGTCGAACAGCGCCTGGTCAAAGGTCTGCATGCCCAGGTTGCGGCTCTTTTTCATGATTTCCTTGATGCCGCTGACCTCGCCTTTGAAGATGAGGTCGGCAATCAAGGGGCTGTTGAGCATGATTTCCACCGCGGCGTACCGGCCCTTGAAGTCCTGGCGCGGGATGAGCCGTTGCGAGATCATGCCGCGCAGGTTGAGCGAGAGGTCCATGAGCAGCTGCGCCCGCCGCTCTTCCGGGAAGAAGTTGATGATGCGGTCCAGCGCCTGGTTGGCGCTGTTGGCGTGCAGCGTGGCCATGCACAGGTGGCCGGTTTCGGCAAAAGCCACGGCGTGTTCCATGGTCTCGCGGTCGCGGATTTCGCCCATCAGGATCACGTCGGGTGCCTGGCGCAGGGTGTTTTTCAGGGCGGCTTCCCAGCTGTCGGTGTCCAGGCCCACTTCGCGTTGGGTGACCACGCAGTTCTTGTGGGGGTGGACAAATTCCACCGGGTCTTCGACGGTGATGATGTGCCCGTAGGAGTTCTCGTTGCGCCAGTCCACCATGGCCGCCAGCGAGGTGCTTTTGCCCGAGCCCGTGGCCCCCACCACGATGCACAGGCCGCGCTTGGTCATGGCCACGTCCTTGAGCACCGGGGGCAGCTTGAGCGAGTCGATGGTGGGCAAGGTGGACGGGATGACCCGCATCACCATGCCCACCTTGCCTTGCTGGATGAAGGCGTTGACCCGGAAGCGCCCGATGCCGCTGGGGGAGATGGCGAAGTTGCACTCCTTGCTGCGCTCGAACTCGGCGGCCTGCTTGTCGTTCATGACCGAGCGGGCCAGGGTCAGGGTGTGGTTGGCGGTCAGCGGCTGGGGGCTGACCTTGGTGACCTTGCCGTCCACCTTGATGGCCGGGGGAAACTCGGCGGTGATGAACAGGTCGCTGCCGCCCCGGCTGACCAGCAGCTTGAGCAGATCGTGGATGAATTTGGTCGCCTGATCGCGTTCCATGTGTGCAGGTCTCCGGTGTGCGCGTGCTGCGCTCAGGTTTTGCGGCCACCCAGGCGGGCGCTGACCACCCGCAGGCGCAGCGACAGCTTGCGCGCCAGCAGGGCGATGAGGGTGGCGGCGATCTGGGGCTCTCCCGCGATCATGTGGTCCAGGTCTTCCGCGGTGATGACCGCCACATCGCATTCGGAGCGTGTCATGCAAGTGGAAAAGCGCACGCCGCCATCGAGCAGCGACATTTCGCCCAGCATTTCGCCGGGGTTGACGTGGGCCAGCACCAGCAGCTCACCCCACTCCTGCTTGCGCACCACCGAGATGTTGCCGCGCAGCAGCACCAGCATGTAATCGCCCAGTTCGTCCTGCTGCACCAGCTCCCGTTCGGCGGGCACGGTGGTGAACTGGATGTAGGGGGCCATGCGCTCCAGCGTCGCACCGCTGAGCGTCGACATCATCGGGTCGTTCTGCCAAAGCTTGTGCAGCAGGGCCAGGCCTTGCTTGGGCTCCAGGGGCACGGCGCGCACCTGTTGCGCCCGTGTGCCCCAGGCGGTGGGGTGTTGCAGCGCGGCGGCCTCTTCCGGGGGCAGGGCGAAGAAGCGGGACTCTCCGTCCTCGTGGGGCAGGCCTTCTTCGCCGGTGTTCTTCAGCAGGCCAAAAAAGCGGGTCTTGATGGTTTTCATGGTGGGGGCGCTCCCTGCAGGAGCGGAGGTCAGCCGGGGAAGTTTTCGGGAATCTTGGCCTTGGTGCGGGCTTCGGCGGCGCTGATGACGTTGCGTTTGACCAGGTCGGTGAGGTTCTGGTCCAGCGTCTGCATGCCCACGTTCTGCCCGGTCTGGATGGCGGAGTACATCTGCGCCACCTTGGCCTCGCGGATGAGGTTGCGGATGGCCGGGGTGCCGATCATGATTTCGTGCGCCGCCACCCGGCCCGAGCCGTCCTTGGTCTTGCACAGCGTCTGCGAAATGACCGCCTGCAACGACTCGGACAACATGGCGCGGACCATTTCCTTTTCCTCAGCCGGGAACACGTCGATGATCCGGTCGATGGTCTTGGCCGCGCTGCTGGTGTGCAGCGTGCCAAACACCAAGTGGCCGGTTTCGGCGGCCGTCATGGCCAGGCGGATGGTTTCGAGGTCGCGCATTTCGCCCACCAGGATGCAGTCCGGGTCTTCCCGCAGGGCGCTGCGCAGGGCGTTGGCAAAGCTCAGGGTGTGGGGGCCCACCTCGCGCTGGTTGACCAGGCACTTCTTGCTCTCGTGCACGAATTCGATGGGGTCTTCCACCGTCAGCACGTGGCCGTATTCGCTTTCGTTGAGGTGGTTGATCATGGCCGCCAGCGTGGTGGACTTGCCCGAGCCCGTGGGGCCGGTCACCAGCACCATGCCCCGGGGCTTCATGGCCAGGTCGCCAAAAATCTTGGGGGCGTTGAGCTGCTCCAGCGTCAGGATCTTGCTGGGAATGGTCCGGAACACCGCCCCGGCCCCGCGGTTCTGGTTGAAGGCGTTGACCCGGAAACGGGCCAGACCGTCGATCTCGAACGAAAAGTCCACCTCCAGGAACTCTTCGTAGTGCTTGCGCTGGGTGTCGTTCATGATGTCGTACACCATGGCGTGCACCTGCTTGTGGTCCAGGGCATCGACGTTGATGCGCCGCACATCGCCGTGCACACGGATCATGGGCGGCAACCCGGCAGACAGGTGAAGATCGGAGGCCTTGTTCTTGACGCTGAAAGCCAGCAACTGCGTGATGTCCATCCTGACGGTTCCTTGTGAGTGTCCTGAAGGCTTGAAGGGCGTCCGCGGGGCCTGCCCTTCGGGGCATGCGCCATGAACGCAGAATGACGGACCATTATGACCACGATAGCCACCAACCTCCAGCACCAGCGCGAACGCCTTTTGAGGGCGTGTGAACGTTTTGGCCGCCCCTCTGACGCCGTGGGCCTGCTGGCCGTTTCCAAGACGTTTCCGGCCCAAGCCGTGGCCGAGGCCGCTGCCGCCGGGCAAGCCGCGTTTGGCGAGAACTACATCCAGGAAGGCGTGGAGAAGATCCTGGCCTTGCGCGCCCAGGGCATCACCCATTTGCAATGGCACTGCATCGGCCCGGTGCAAGGCAACAAGACCCGGCTGGTGGCCGAGCATTTCGACTGGGTGGAGTCGGTGGACCGCCTCAAGATCGCGCAGCGCCTGTCCGACCAGCGCCCCCACACCCTGCCGCCGCTGCAGGTGTGTTTGCAAGTCAATGTGGATGGGGGCGCGACCAAATCGGGTGTGACGCCCGCTGAGTTGCCCGCCCTGGCCCACGCCGTGGCGGCCTTGCCCCGGTTGCGCCTGCGGGGGCTGATGTGCATTCCCGAGCCTGCTCCTGATTTCGAAGCGGCAAAGGCAGTATTTGAAAGCGCCAGAGCCCTGTTTGACTCATTGAATGCCGAAGGCCTGGCGCTGGACACGCTGTCCATGGGCATGAGCGACGACGTGGAAGCCGCCGTGGCCGCGGGCAGCACCCTGGTGCGCGTGGGGCGGGGGGTGTTCGGGTACAGGCCGCTCAAGGGCTGAGCGGCTTTCAGGCCACGCCACCGCTGCCAGCGCGGTGGGGCAGCGCATCACTCGCAGTCGGAGATGATGATCTTGCAGGCGGAGTTGCCGCACTCTTCCAGGGCCTTGTTTTCGGCCACTTTCTTGGAGCTGCCGTAGCCGATGCCCGAGTACTTGCGGGAGGCCGCATAGGCTCCGCACTGCTTGAACCAGACCGCCACTTTACAGTTGTCGTTGCCGGCCTTCTTGCATTCCTTCAGGGCACCGGCTTTGGCTTCCTGCTCGGAGCTGGCCCCCGTGACATAGCCGAAACCGGGGTCTTTTTCCCCTTCTTCGTCATCGACCGCGATGGCCCCAATGGCCAGGGCGTTCAAGGGCAGGGTGATGGCCAGCATCAGGGCGGCCAGGGTGTGCAGTTTGGTGGTGCGCATGGGAAACCGTGGGTTGAAGGAACTGAAACAGGGGCGCTGGGCCCCTGGAAAGATGGTGGCGACGCGGTCGCCGCCACCATTATGGAAGCAGGGTCTTCGCCCCCGCGTGGTCGTCAACTTTTCCGTTTCTTGCCTTGTTGGATGGCGGCGTCCAGCCGCTGGCACAGCGCATTGAGCACCTCGATGCGGCTCCACAGCTTGTCGTCGCTGGCCACCACATGCCAGGGAGCCAGTTCGGTGGAGGTGCGGTCGATCATGTCGTCCACGGCCCGGGTGTACAGCGGCCACTTGTCGCGGTTGCGCCAGTCTTCCGGGGTGATCTTGTGCTGCTTGTAGGGGATGCTCTGGCGGGCTTCGAAGCGCCGGAGCTGCTCGTCCGAGGTGATGGCCAGCCAGAACTTGACCACGATGGCCCCGGCCTCGGTCATCTGCTCTTCAAAGGCGTTGATCTCGTCGTAGGCACGGGTCCAGGCGGCCTCGGTGCAAAAACCTTCCACCCGTTCCACCAGCACACGCCCGTACCACGAGCGGTCGAAAATGACCGTGTGTTGCCACTGTGGCAGGTAGCGCCAGAAGCGCCACAGGTAGGGCTGTGCCCGCTCCGATTCGTTGGGGGCGGCAATGGGCACCACCCGGTAGTGGCGCGCATCCATGGCCTGGGTGATGCGCCGGATGGTGCTGCCCTTGCCCGCCGCGTCCATGCCCTCGAACACCAGCACCAGCGAGCGGCGTTGGAGTTGTGGCGCCCGCAGCAAGGCGTTGAGGCGGCCTTGCAGCAGGTCCAGCTGTTCCTCGTAGGTCTTGGGCAGCAGTTTGCGCTGGTAGTCAAAGCTGTCGAGCAGGCTGCGGCCATCCAGCGGGGCCGGGGGCAAGGGGGCTGCGTGGGCGGGCGTGGGGGCTGGGGCCTGGGCGGCCTTTTGCACGTAACTCAGCAGGTAGCGCCCGGCGGTGATGGCGCGGTACTGCGGGTCGCTGCCGTCCACCACCAGCCAAGGGGCTTCACCCGTGCTGGTCTTGCGCAGGGCCGTGGCGGAGGTGGACACCAGTTCGTCGTAATGGTCCAGCCGGTTCTTGTCGGCGGCCGTGACTTTCCAGGCCGTCCGGGGGTCTTTGGACAGGGCCTTGAAGCGTTTTTCCACCCCGTCGCGGGTCATGTGGAACCACAGCTTGACCAGCAGCACCCCTTCGGACACCAGCATGCGTTCGAACGCGCGGACGTCTTCCAGCCGCGACTGGAACTGGGCCTTGCTGTCGTGCCCGTGGGCACGCTGGACGATGGGGTCGGTGTACCAGTTGCCAAAGAGGATGCCGATGTGCCCTTTGGGCGGCAACACCTGCCAGAAGCGCCACATGTCCGAACGCCCGCCCAGCACCTCTTGCTGCGCCGGGGTGAGTGCGGCAAAGGCCTCGGTGCGGATGTGGCGCGGGTCCATCCATTCGTTGAACAGGTTGACGGTTTCGCCCTTGCCCGCACCGTCCACGCCATTGACCAGCACCACCACGGCGTGGTGGCGCGACTCCAGCAGTGCGTACTGCGCCTGCAACAGGGCCTGGCGAAGCTCTTTTTCGGCTTCGCGGTAGGCTTTTTTGTCCATCTTGTGGCCAATTTCGGCGGATTCGAACATGCGATGTCTGCGAGGAAGGTGGGGGGATGGGACAGGGCCGGAGGCGGACAGGGCCCCGGGTGATCAGTGCAAGGTGGGCGGGGCGGGGCGGTTGATGCGCAGCCAGAATTCGCACACGTGTTTCATGGCTGCCAGAAACTCACCAAAGTCGGTGGGTTTGGCCATGTAGGCGTTGGTGCCCTGTGCATAGGCGCGGAGCAGATCGGACGGCTCGGACGACGAGGTCAGCACCACCACTGGCGTGTGGCGAAGCCGGTCCGACGCTTTGATCTGGGCCAGCACGCCAAAGCCGTCGAGCACGGGCATCTTCAGGTCCAGCAGCACCACGGTCGGGTCGGGGCTGATGCGGCTGTGGAACGCCCCGCGCCGAAACAGGTAGTCCAGCGCGTCCTGGCCATTGGTCACGTGGACGACCTGCACCTCAGGGCCATGGCGGCTCAGCGCCAGGCGGGTGAGTTCGGCTTCGTCTGGGTTGTCTTCCACCAGGAGGATGGGGGCGGCACGGTTGTTGGACATGTGGTGGTGCGAGGGGCTCTCCGCCCGGATTCTGCGCCCGATGCGGGGCCGTCGTCCACTTGGGGCGTGCTAAGCTGGCCCGCTACCCCCCCCCCCCCAATGTGGAGATGCCCATGCCCGGTTTGTTGCCCGCCGTCGACCCCGATGGCCTGCTGGAGTTCTCTGTGGTCTACACCGACCGAGCCCTCAACCACATGTCGGTCCGCTTTCGCGGCGTGATGACCGACATTTCGGCCATTCTGAAAGAGGTGTACCACGCCCGCTCGGCGGCGCTGGTGCCCGGCAGTGGCACCTTTGGCATGGAAGCGGTGGCACGGCAGTTTGCGACCGGGAAGAATACGCTGGTCATCCGCAATGGCTGGTTCAGCTACCGTTGGACGCAGATTTTCGACATGGGCAGCATTCCCAGCGCATCCATCGTTTGCAAGGCCCGCCGCACCAGCGACGACCCCGAGGCCCCCTGGGTGCCGTGCCCTGCCGAGGAGGTGGCTGCCACCATCCGTGCCGAAAAGCCCGCCGTGGTGTTCGCCCCGCATGTGGAAACGGCGGCCGGCATGATCCTGCCCGACGACTACATCCGCACCGTGACCGACGCGGCCCATGAGGTGGGAGCCCTGTTTGTGCTGGATTGCATTGCCTCCGGGGCCATGTGGGTGGACATGCAGGCCACCGGGGTGGACGTGTTGGTGTCCGCCCCGCAAAAGGGCTGGAGCGGCTCGCCCGCCTGTGCCATGGTGATGTTGAGCGAGCGGGCCCGCGCCGCCATCGACGCCACCACCAGCACCAGCTTTGCCTGCGACCTCAAGAAGTGGTTGCAGGTGATGGAAACCTACGAAAACGGTGCGCACACCTACCACACCACCATGCCGACCGACGCGCTGGCCCGCCTGCGCGACGTGATGCAGGAAACCCGCGACTACGGCTTTGAGAAGGTGCGCCAGGAGCAGATGGCGCTGGGCACCCAGGTGCGTGCGTTGTTCGAAAGCCGGGGCATCCGCAGCGTGGCGGCCGAGGGTTTCCAGGCCCCGGGTGTGGTGGTCAGCTACACCCGCGACCCCGACATGCAGAACAGCAAGAAATTCCTGGCCCTGGGGTTGCAGACGGCGGCCGGGGTGCCGCTGATGTGTGACGAGCCCGCCGGGTTCTCCTCCTTCCGTGTGGGGCTGTTTGGCTTGGAAAAACTGCACAACGTGGACCGCACCGTGGGGCACCTGGCCGCGGCGCTGGACCGCATGGGCGTGACGCCATGACCTCCCGTGCCCCCCTGCCCCGTTACTCGTTTGGCGAAGAACTGGCCAACAGTCTGACCCATGGGGTGGGCATCGTGCTGGCCATTGCGGGGCTGGCGGTGCTCACCGGATTTGCCGCCGTTCGGGGCGGTGCGTTGGATGTGGTGGCCAGCGCGGTGTTCGCGTTCACGCTCATCCTTTGCTACACCACGTCCACGCTGTACCACGCCATTCCCATGGACAACATCCGCCATGTGCTGCGGGCGCTGGACCATTCGGCCATCTTTTTGCTGATCGCGGGCACCTACACACCCTTCATGCTGCTCAGCCTGGGCGGTGTGCTGGGATGGAGCATGCTGGCGCTGATCTGGACGTTGGCGGTGGCCGGGGTGGTGCTGCGGCTGGTGCTGAAGGGACGCCACCATGGCTGGGTGGTGGCCCTGTACGTGGCCATGGGCTGGGCGGTGCTGGGGGCCATCAAGCCGCTGGTGGCCGCGCTGGGCACCGGGGGCGTGGTGCTGCTGGCCGCGGGTGGCGTGGCGTACACGCTGGGGGTGGTGTTCTACAAGTGGAAGTCGCTACCCTACAGCCACGCGGTGTGGCACGGCTTTGTGCTGCTGGGCAGCGCACTGCACTTCTTTGCGGTGCTGTTCTACGTGCTGCCCGACTGACCTGACGGGCGCCAAGGCGGCCTTCAGAACCGCTCCAGTTCCGGGTGCTTGAGGGTTCCGGCCCGCACCAGCATCTTGCCGTACTCGGCACAGCGGTGTTTGGTGGGGATGACCTTGCCGGGGTTCAACAACCCGGCGGGGTCAAAGGCGCGCTTCACACCGAACATAGCCTCGTTCTCCTGGTCTGAGAACTGCACACACATGCTGTTGAGCTTTTCCACGCCCACGCCGTGTTCACCGGTGACGGTGCCGCCCATGGCCACGCTGGTCTCCAGGATGTCGGCGCCGAACAGCTCACAACGGTGCAGCTGGTCGGGGTCGTTGGCATCGAACAGGATCAGCGGGTGCAGGTTGCCGTCGCCCGCGTGGAACACGTTGCAGCAGCGCAGCTGGTACTTTTGCTCCATGGCGGCAATGGCGTCCAGGATGTCGGCCAGGCGCTTGCGCGGAATGGTGCTGTCCATGCACATGTAGTCGGGGCTGATGCGCCCGCTGGCCGGAAAGGCGTTCTTGCGTCCGCTCCAGAACCGAAGGCGTTCGGCCTCGCTCTGGCTGACGGCAATGGCCGTGGCCCCGGCCCCGCGCAGCACCTCGCTCATGCGGCCGATTTCTTCTTCCACCTCTTCCGGGGTGCCGTCGCTTTCGCACAGCAGGATGGCGGCGGCGTTCAGGTCGTACCCGGCGTGCACAAAGTCCTCCACCGCAGCGGTCATGGGCTTGTCCATCATCTCCAACCCGGCGGGGATGATGCCGGCGGCAATCACCGCGGCCACGGCGTCGCCCGCTTTGCGCACGTCGTCAAAGCTGGCCATGATGCAGCGGGCCAGCTGGGGCTTGGGCACCAGCTTCACCGTGACCTCGGTGGTGACGGCCAGCATGCCCTCGCTGCCGATCAGGATGGACAACAGGTCCAGCCCCGGTGCGTCCAGCGCATCGGCCCCGAACTCGACGGGCTCGCCTTCGACGGTGAAGCCCTTGACCTTGACGATGTTGTGCACCGTCAGCCCGTACTTCAGGCAGTGCACGCCGCCCGAGTTTTCGGCCACGTTGCCGCCGATGGTGCAGGCGATCTGGCTGCTGGGGTCGGGCGCGTAGTACAGCCCGTGCGGCGCGGCGGCTTCGCTGATGGCCAGGTTGCGCACCCCGGCCTGCACCACGGCGGTGCGGCTGACGGGGTCCACCTTCAGGATGCGGTTGAACTTGGCCAGGCTCAGCGTCACCCCGCGTTCGTGTGGCATGGCGCCGCCCGACAGGCCGGTGCCCGCGCCGCGGGCCACCACCGGCACCCCCAGCGCATGGCAGGCCTGGAGCACGGCGGCCACTTCGGCTTCGGTCTCGGGCAGGGCCACGGCCAGCGGGCGCTGGCGGTAGGCGGTGAGGCCGTCGCACTCGTAGGGCACGGTGTCTTCGGCGTGATGCAGCAGCGCATGTGAAGGTAAAAGTGGCTCTAGCGCTTTTATTACCTTGTTGATGTGCTCTCTATTCAGGAGTTGTTCCATGTGGGGTCGGCGGCCATGGTTGGGGTGAGAACCCGATCAGTGTAGGCATCGGGTGGGATGGCGGTGTGAAGAAATCTGCATCGGTTTTTGATTTCACGCAATGCGCAGGCCGCACAGGCGTCTTGAAATTTCGGATGGTTCCCGGCACATGGGGCCTACACAGCGAGGCGCTGTGCATGTTTGTGGTTCAACCATGGAGGCATGACATGAATCAACTCATCACCCGTTCCGGCCTGCTCGACGACTTTTTCCGCGATGTGGCCCCAGGCTTTTTCGTCAAACCCCTGCACGGTGATCCGTTGCCGTCGCAGATCAAGGTGGATGTGTCGGAAACGCCCCAGGCGTACGTGCTCAAGGCCGATCTGCCTGGCGTCCAGAAGGAGGACATCCACGTCCATGTGGAGGGCAACTTGGTGTCTTTGAGTGCCGAGGTGCGCCAGGAAGATCGACAGACCGATGGCGAAAAGGTGTTGCGCAGCGAGCGTTATGTGGGCAGCGTGGCCCGCAATTTTCAGTTGCCGCAAGACCTCGACCCTGCCCAGGCCAAGGCGAAGTTCGACAACGGTGTGCTGACGCTCACCCTGCCCAAGAAACAGGCGTCGGGTGGACAGAAGTTGGCCATCGAGTGATGGCGGGGGTCAACTGACCGCCTGACGCAGCCATTCGGCAAACGCCGCGCATTCCCACCGGTCCATGGTGCCCGTGCGCCAGCACAGGTGGTGGGCGTGGGGGCTGGGCACGTTGCGCCGGAACAGCTTGACCAGCGTGCCTTGCTCCAGCCACGGGGCGCCCAAGCGCAGCCGCACCAGGCCCACGCCCATGCCAGCGGCCGCGCCGTCGCACATCAGGCCAATGTCGTTGAACGTGGAGCCTTCGGTGGGTTCGGCCCAATCCAGGTCGTGGGCCGCGAACCAGGTGCGCCAAGGCTCCAGCGGGCTGCGCAGCAAAGGCATGCCTTCGAGGTCTGCGGCGGTGTCGAATGGGCCATGTTGGTGCACGAACGCCGGGGAGGCCATGGGCGTCACCTCGTCCTTGAACAGGCACACGTGTTCCACGTCGGCATAGCGGCCCGTGCCGAAGCGGATGGTGAGGTCGGCGTCTTCGGCCACCACGTCCAGCAGCGGGATGCTGACCTGCAGGGTCAGGTCGATTTCCGGGTAGGCCTCGGTGAACTGCCTGAGCTTGGGCATCAGGATGGAGCGCGCAAAGGTCGGGGTGACCGCCACCCTCAGCTTGCGACGCCCCGGCGCGGCGCCGCGGGAGGGAAAACGCTCCAGGCTGGCCAGCCCCTCGCGCACATGGGCCAGGTACTCGCTGCCCTCGCTGGTCAAGGAGAAATCCGCGCGTCCAAACAGACGGGTGCCAATGATCTGTTCCAGTTGCCGCACCCGATGGCTCACGGCGCTGGGGGTCACGCACAACTCATCGGCGGCCTGCGTCACGCTGCGCAACCGCGCCAGGGCTTCAAACGTCAGCAGGCATTGGATGGGGGGGATGCGAGCGGTCATCGTTCTGCATTGCGCATCAGGCAAAGTAACTGGGCACAAGAAATGCTTAAGCCTGGGTGGCTCAGGGGGTTGCAGTGTGTCACAGCCTGGGGCGGCGCGGGTGTTGCGCCTCGCTGCAGGGAAAACACCTGCTCCACAGAGGGCATGCAAGCTCGTTATGCTCCCCGCTTTGAGAACATGTGACGGAGGATTCAATAATGTCAGAAATCGTTGCGACTCACATGCCTGCGGGCTCGGCGCTTCAGCATGCGCCAGAGGCCGAAACGGGCGAAACCTCCCACAAGAACGTCCGAGGTATGTTTCGTGTTGGTGGTGCATGGCCGGGGTCCAAGGTGTTGGACCGTTTGTCCGTCCGGGCCAGCCTGTGGTTGGCCTTTGCCGCGATGCTGGTGGGTGCGGTGGTGATCGGGGTGTTTTCCCTGGTCCAGATGGGCGGCTTGAACCACGCCAGCAAGGTGTTGTACGAGCAGGCTTATCAGGCCGGCCAGGCCACAGAGCAGGTTCGCAGCTCACTGCTGCGTGCCAGCCGGGCGCAAACGCAGTTGCTCACGGCCACCACCGCCAAGGAGCGTGACACGCTGGGGGCGCAGATCGAGTCGGCCTTGACCCATGTGGCCGATCGCCTGAAGTTCATTGAGGCCGCCAGCCACGACGACGAGGCTCGCGAAAAAGTCGAGGCGCTGACCAAGGCCATCCAGCCCTGGGCCAAAGCCCTCAAGGAGTATGTGGACTTGGTCAAGGCGCAGCCCATTGACCTGATGCAGATGAGCCCCGACGTCACCACCGACGACGCCCGTCTGCAGAACATGACCAAAAAACTGGAAAAGTTTGTGGATGCGCTGGTGGATCACCGCGCGGCGTCGGCCGAGCAGACCCTGGCGTCGGCCGACGCCATCTACCAGTCGTCATTGACTTGGATGGCGGCCATCACCGTGGGCCTGGTGGTGTTGGCGGGCTTCATCAGCGCCTGGGTCACCCGGCGTCTGACGCGCCAGCTGGGGGCAGAGCCGGCGTATGCCAAGCAAATTGCCGGGCGCATTGCCAGTGGCGACCTGACCATGGGCATTCGTGTGCCGCCCAACGATCAGGACAGCCTCATCTATTCGCTGTCCGAAATGCAGACCCAACTGGCCCAGACGCTGCGCGAAATTGCGCAAAGCTCGCGCCAGGTGGCCGATGCCTCGGGCGACATCACAGAGGGCAACCAGGAGTTGTCTCAGCGCACAGAACAACAGTCCCAGGCGCTGGAGCGCACGGCAGGCAACGTCCAGCAACTGGCTTCCATTGCCCGCAACAACGCCGAAAGTGCCAGCGAGGCAGCGGCATTGACCTCGCGGGCCGCACAGGCCACCAGCACCAGCCGCGACGTGGTGTCCGAGGTGGCCAAGACCATGCAGCAGATCAGCGAAAGCACGCGCTCCATCCAGTCCATCAGTGGCGTGATCGAGGGCATTGCGTTTCGCACCAACATCCTGGCGCTGAACGCCGCGGTGGAAGCGGCGCACGCGGGCGAACATGGCCGCGGGTTTGCCGTGGTGGCCACCGAGGTGCGTGACCTGGCCCAACGCTGTGCCAGTGCCGCACGCGAGATCAATGGCCTCATCCAGGGCGCAGCGTCCAAGGTGGAGGTGGGGGTGGAGTTGACGCAGAAGGCGCGTCAGGCCATCCACGACGTGCGTGACACCATCCAGTCGGTGGCCACGGTCATGAGCGACATCTCGGATGCCTCACGCCAGCAAAGCCAGGAAGTGGAAGCCATCAACCAGGCCGTGTCCGAGCTGGACCACGGCAACCAGCAGAACGCCACCATGGTCAAGCAAAGCGTGCAGACCGCCCAGAGCCTGGACGAGCAGGCCCGCACGCTGGACGACCTGCTCAGCCGGTTCGAACTGAGTTCGACTACTTGAAGATCACGGTCCGGTGGCCGTTGAGCAGCACCCGGTGCTCGCTGTGCCACTTGACCGCGCGGGCCAGCACTTGGCTTTCGGTGTCGCGGCCCAGGGCGGTGAGGTCGTCCACCGTCTTGCTGTGGTCCACGCGGGCCACGTCCTGCTCGATGATGGGGCCTTCGTCCAGGTCGGCGGTGACGTAGTGGGCCGTGGCCCCAATCAGCTTCACCCCCCGGTCGTGGGCCTGGTAGTAGGGCTTGGCCCCTTTGAAGCTGGGCAGGAAGCTGTGGTGGATGTTGATGGCCCGACCGGCCAGCTTCTGGCACAGGTTGTTGCTCAAGATCTGCATGTAACGCGCCAGCACCACCAGCTCGGCGCCTTCGGCCTCAATGATTTCCAGTTGACGGGTTTCCACCTGGCCCTTGGTGGCCGCCGTGACCGGCAGGTGGTGGAAGGGCACGTTGTAACTGGCCGCCAGTTGGTAAAAGTCCCGGTGGTTGCTGATGATGGCCCGGATGTCCAGCGGCAACAGCCCGCTTTTCCAGCGGAACAGCAGGTCGTTCAGGCAGTGTCCCTGCTGGCTGACCAGCAGCACCGTGCGCATGGGCTGCGTGGTGTCGTGCAGGCGCCATTGCATCTGGAATGGCTGGGCAAAGCTGGTCAGGTCGGCCTTGAGAGCATCGGCGGGCAACGGGCAGGCAAACTGCACCCGCATGAAAAACAGGCCGGTGTCGTGGTCGTTGAACTGGGCGGCTTCTTCGATGTTGCCCTGGTGTTCCAGCAGGAAGCCGGACACCGCGTGCACCAGCCCCAGGCGGTCGGGGCAGGACAGGGTGAGCACGTAGGTGGGCAGGGACAAAGGCATGGCGGTGGTGGCTTGAGCGGCAGACATCCTTCGATTGTCTCAAAGCCTGCCGGGGCTCACAGTCCGAGCTGTTTCTTCAACTGGCTGCAATGGTCCGTGGGAGGCAGGGCGGGGGTGATCCAGACGGCGTCAAAGCCCTGGGCGTCGTCCGGGCGACCCGGGTCTGCCGCCAAGCGAACGGATTTCACGGAAACCTCTGCGGGCAAATGCTGGGCAACCCCCCACAGGCGGTGGGCGTGTTGGCTGCCGGTCAACAGCAGCACCGTGCGGTGGCGCTGCCGGACCGATTGCACGGTGTCGGCCAACTGCGCATCACGGGCCAGCTGAATCCGGGCCATGGGGGCCACCTGGTCAAAGGGCAGGAGGTCGCAATGGCCTTCCCGCACGGCCTCACGCTGGTGCAGCAGCACAGTGGGCGAAACGCGGCCATCCCATGCGGTGTCGCGGAACGTGGCGGCGTTGAGTTGCCGCGGCAGATTGCCGCCCAGCACGGGGATGCCAGCGGCGACCGCCGCCATCACCGCCGGGCCGTAGGCCTGCCACGGCCATGCCGCTTCGCGCCAGTCCAGGGCCTGCTGAACCTGTGGCGCCGATGCCGAGGCGGGCAGGCCCCGCGTGCTGTGGCCCGCCTCGGCCATTTCCAGCACCAGGGCGGCCAGCTCACCGGAGTCCACCAGCGCATTCACCACCTGCCGATGGATGGTTTGGTGGTCGGGCGCATCGTGTTGTTCGCCCAGCATCAGCACGTCGCTGCGTCCCAGCTTGTGCAGGCGGATGGGGATGGGGTCGTCGGTGGGTGATGAGGGCTGGGTGGTGCAGGCGCTCCAGCTGCACACGCAGGCCAGGAGCAGGGCTCGCCAGGCTGTTGGGCGCTTGGAACGGTCTGGGTTGGGGGCAATGGGCGCGAACATCCCCGGGATACTAGCCACCCCGGTACCCTCGGGCATGGGGCTGAGGCGGTTGAACGTTGGAAAGGACAGGTTTTGAACGGGTTGGACAGACGCCTGACGGTGCGCGTGTTGGGCACGTTGGCCGCTGCAGGGTTGGGCGCGTGGTTGTGTGTGCGGTTGGGCACCCCCATCCCCTGGATGATGGGGCCGCTGCTGGTCACCGCCGGGGCCGCCATGCTGGGCGCTCCAGTCGCCAGCTGGGGGCCTGCACGCAACACAGGCCAGTGGGTCATTGGCACGGCGTTGGGGTTGTCCTTCACCCCCGATGTGGGCGCGCTGATTGGGGGGCTGGCGGGCTGCATCGCCCTGGGGGTGACCTGGGCCTGCCTGATGGGGTGGCTGCTGGGCCGTTGGCTGGACCATGCCCAGCGCGACCTGCTGGCTCCGTTGCCCCCTCGCGCCCGGCGCGCCACCACTTTTTTTGCCGGAGCCATTGGCGGCGCATCGGAAATGACCTTGATTGCCGAACGCCATGGAGCCCGCACCGACCTGGTGGCCAGTGCCCACAGCCTGCGGGTGGTGATGGTCACGCTCACCTTGCCCTTTGCCATGCAGGCCTGGGGTGTTCACGGGTTGGACCCTTCGGTGAGCGCCTTGCGAGAGGTGCACCCTCAGGGGTTGCTCATCCTGTCGGGCCTGACGGGCATCGGCGTCGCGCTGATGCGGCACTCGGGGCGTGCCAACCCTTGGTTCATGGGGGCCTTGCTGGTGACCATGGGCATCACCCTGATGGATGTGCGGCTGTCCGCATTGCCTGGGTGGCTCACCAATGCCGCGCAGTGGGTGATCGGTATCAGCCTGGGGGTGCGGTTTTCGCCCGCATTCATCCACACGGCACCCCGGTGGCTGGGGGCGGTGGCGCTCGCCACCGGCGTGATGATGGTGCTGTGCGCGGCCTTTGGCGGGCTGTTGGCCTGGGCCACGGGGTTGCACCCGGCCACGCTCATCCTGGGCACGTCGCCTGGGGGCATTGCCGAAATGGCCATCACCGCCAAGGTGCTGCAACTGGGGGTGCCGGTGGTCACAGCCTTCCAGGTGTGCCGTTTGGTGGCGGTGCTGGTGCTGGCCGAGCCGCTGTTTCGCCACCTGACGCGGCACGACTGAAGGGTGCCCCCAAGCGGGGGCGGGATAGGGGGTGGCTATGGATAGTTTTTAGATATCCAAATGGATGTTTTCATGCGAGTTGATTAAATTTGCAACCATGCCGACCGCACAGAACAGGGGCCAGAACCGGTTTACGGTGTTCGGTCGGGCGTGCCCCGCCTGAATCAGGTGTTTTCAGTTCAACGTCCAGGAGAAAACCATGTCCAGCAAATCCAGCCGCAAAAACGCGTCCAAGGCCCCCGTCGGGGTGGCCATGGACATCGGCATCAGCGCCAACGACCGAGCGGCCATCGCCCAAGGGCTGTCGCGCCTCTTGGCCGACACCTACACGCTGTACCTGACCACGCACAACTTCCACTGGAACGTGACGGGGCCCATGTTCAACACCCTGCACACCATGTTCATGACCCAGTACACCGAGCTGTGGAATGCGGTGGACCCCATCGCCGAGCGCATTCGGGCACTGGGCCATGTGGCCCCCGGGTCGTATGCCGAGTTTGGCCAGCTCAGTTCGTTGGCCGATGCACCTTCCACCCCTCCCAAGGCCTTGGAGATGGTGCGCATCCTGGCCCAAGGGCACGAGGCCGTGGCCCGAACAGCCCGCAGCCTGTTTCCGCTGGTGGACAAGGCCAGCGATGAACCCACCGCCGATGTGCTGGTGCAGCGCCTGACGGTGCACGAGCAGACCGCCTGGATGCTGCGAGCGTTGCTGGAAGAGTGAAAACGCCCCCGGGGCCGTCGCCTGCCTGTGATCGGAGGGGGGTGTCCTTGACTTTCATCAAGTCCAGGCCCCCTGTGGCTTTTCCGGGAGGGGGGAGGGCCTTTGATGCAGGTCAAAAACAAGGGATAACCCCTAGACAGAATGAGGTTGTCGTCCGGGGCTTGTTTCCCGGCTCTTTCAGGGAGCCTTGTTCAGATGCCGCTTCGGAGGACGCTTTCCATCCGACAAGAGGACGCTGAATCATGTTGACCAAAGGTGTTTTGACCTGCGCAAAGGCCATGGGCATGGCCGGTTTGTTGTTGGGGGCTGCCGCGGCGGCACAGGCCCAAGAGTGGGACAAGTTGTATGCCCCGGTCGCGCCGCCCAAGGCGGTGGACCTGGGCAAGGTGGAACTGGGCAAGAAGCTCTACTTTGACCCGCGGCTGTCCAAGTCCGGGTTCATTTCGTGCAATTCCTGCCACAACCTGAGCATGGGGGGCACGGACAACCTGCCCACCTCCATTGGTGACAAGTGGCAACAAGGCCCCATCAATGCGCCCACGGTGCTCAACTCCAGCATGAACCTGGCCCAGTTCTGGGATGGCCGTGCCGCAGACCTCAAGGCCCAGGCCGGAGGCCCCATTGCCAACCCGGGCGAAATGGCGTTCAGCCACACCCTGGCCATCGGGGTGCTGGAGTCGATTCCTGCCTATGTGCGCGAATTCAAGATGGTGTTTGGCAAGGACAGGATCAACATCGATCAGGTGACCGAGGCCATCGCCGAGTTCGAAAAGACCCTGGTCACGCCCAACGCCAAATTCGACCAATTCCTGCTGGGCAAGAAAGACGCGCTCAACGGCCAGGAGCTGGCGGGCTACAAGCTGTTCAACGAAAGCGGTTGTGTGTCCTGTCACAACGGCGTGGCCGTGGGTGGCAACTCGTTCCAGAAGATGGGGGTGGTGGAGCCCTACAAGGGCAACAAGCAAGGTGTGGAGGGGCGCTCCGCGGTGTCGGGCAAGGAAATTGACCGCTTCAGCTTCAAGGTGCCCACCCTGCGCAACGTGGAAATGACCTACCCCTACTTCCACGACGGGGCCACCAACACCCTGCCCGAAGCGGTGGACGTGATGGGCCGCCTGCAGTTGGGCAAGAAGTTCACCAAGGACGAGAACGACAAGATCGTGGCTTTCCTCAAGACGCTGACCGGGGACCAACCCACGTTCCAGCTGCCGGTGCTGCCGCCGTCGTCAGACGCCACCCCACGGCCCACGCCGTTCAAGTGAACGTGCAAAAAAAACCGCTCCTCGGAGCGGTTTTTTCATGGGGCCGGAGGGCGGAGGGGGTCAGTGCACCACCACCGGCATTTGCGCCAGGGTGGCATAACCTTCCAGCGTGTCCTCCACCTCTTCTTGTGAGGGGGTGTCGCGTTGCCAGGCGTTGATCTGCATCTGGAACATCTCGGCCCAGGAACCGTCGAGGTAGACCTCTTTGCCCGAGCGTTTGTCCACGATTTCAAAACCGTGGCGAGGCATCAGCAAGGCGGCGTCGTCACCGCTGGGTTCACCGGCCATGGGGGCGTTGGCATGGATGTGGACCACGGCGAACGAGTCAGAGTCGTAAAGCATGTTCATGGTGTGCGTCCTGTCAAAGTCAGTCCATTGTGCGTCATTTCGGCGGACCGCCGCGGGCCATGGCCTGATGACCGATACATCGACACACAACTGGGGTTTCTGAACCGATTTTCAAGGGCTGTGGCTGGACAGCCGCTGGTCCACCACGTCACCGTTGGCCTGGGTCCACAACACGCGCACGGGCAGGTGGCCCAGCGCCGGGGCCATCCACAGCTCCACCCGGTTGTCATAGGGCTGGGTGGGGGTGCGCAGCAGGTGCAGGGCCGTCATGGGGCCCGCGGGCAGGTCCAGGGCCTCGGGGCCTTTGACCTCAAAGTCCCACCATTCCGCGTCGCGGGGGCCGACGGTGTAAATGCGGATGTGCTGTCCGGCGGTGTAGCGCTGGGGTTCACCCTCCAGCATGGCGGCCAGTTGCAGCAACACGCTCAACCGGTCTTGGGCCCCTTGGGGCAAGGGCGCATCGGGCGTGTTGGCGCTGAAGCGCACGGTGGCCGGTTGGCGGCTGCGGTCGAAGTGGGCGGCCTGCTCGGCCTTGGATCGGTTCTTGTCGCCAAACCGTTGCGGCACCAGCCCCCAGTGGGCGTCCAGCTCGCCCCGGCTGGTCTGCACCCGTGCACCAGCCAGCCAGGCTTGCAGCGTCAGCTGAGCCTCGTAGCGTTGGTCGGAGACGGTCAGGCGCAGCGTGCTGTCGGCCGACAGGGTCATGCCCTTGCGGGTGGCGCTGACCGCATAACGCAGCGCCACGTTGCCCGGCAGCACCACGTGCCGGGGCACGGTGGCCCCGGTCGCATCGACGTCCTCTCCCGGGCGGGCCTGTGCGGCTGGGGCGGGCTCGGAGGGCGTGAGCGCGGTGGGTGCTGGCGTGGAGGGTGGTGCTATTGTTTGTGTAGCTGCTTGCGCTTTTTCTGAAAGCGCTAAGGGATGATTTGGCTTGGGTCTTTGGGGCAGAGGGGCGGCAGGGGCTGCTGACAGCGTTGAGGTGGTGGTGGCCCGTTGGGGCGGCGCGGTTTTGGCGGGTGTGCGGGGTGGGGCCTGTTCTTCCGCCGCGGGGGGCTGCGGGGTGGCGGCCATGGGGGCGGTGGCGTGCACCGGCGCGGTCTGGATGGCGGCGGGCTCGGGGTTGCCCTCGGGGCGTGAGGGCTGGGTCAGCCCGGGGGGGGCTGGGACCGATGGCTGGGCCGCACGGTCGGCGGGTTGGGCCAGGTACACCAGGGCCAGGTGCGCGGTTCCCACGGCCAGCGCCAAGCCCAGCAACCAGCGTCGCTTCAGACCGGCGCGCGGCGGGGCAGGGGTGGGCGGTGGATGGGGGGATGCATTGCGGGGCATGGCGCATTCTGATTCCTAAAATCCGCCCTTGTTCCGGGCCGAGGGCCCGGCCTGCATCCAACCTTTGGCACCCATGAAACTGGCCACTTACCGCGACGGCTCGCGCGACGGGCAACTGGTGGTCGTCTCCCGCGACCTGACCCAGGCCCACTACGCCACCCATGTGGCCCACACCCTGCAACAGGTGCTGGACGACTGGAACTTTGTCAGCCCCCAGCTGGAAGACCTGTCCCGCGAACTCAACCACGGCAAGGCGCGGCATGTGTTCCCCTTCGATCCGGCGCAGTGCCTGGCCCCGTTGCCGCGCACCAGCCAATGCGTGCGGGCGCATGCCGTGGCCCCTGCGGCCACCCGGACCCGGGGCGGTGTGGCCGACCTGCTCACCCTGTCTGGCGATGCCTTGTTGGGCGCCCGCGCCGACCTGCCGCTGGCCGACGTGGCCGATGGCTTGGACTTCGAGGCCGGGTGGGCGGTGTTGTGCAGTGACTTGCCCCAAGGCTGTGCCCCGGCGCGGGCCCTGGAGGGGGTGCGCCTGCTCACCCTGGCCAACACCTGGGTGCTGCGCGAGGTGCAGGCCCGCGAGCGGGCGGCCCAGGTGGGCGAGGTGCAAAGCCGCCCGGCAGTGACGCTGGGGCCGGTGGTGGTCACGCCCGACGAGTTGGGGGGCGCATGGGCTTCGGGGCGTGTGTCGCTGACGCTGGAGGTGCTGCTCAACGGACGGCGGGTGGCTCAGGGGCAGGCCGATCAGGCCCAGGCGCAGCATGCCGGGCAATGGCTGGCCGCCCTGGCCGCCAAGCGCCCGGTGCGGGCCGGGGCGGTGGTGTGCAGCGGTCCGCTGGTGGCCCCAGCGGGCTTGCCTGCGGGGGGCTTGCAACCGGGAGACTGCTTGCGCGTGACCCTGACGGCGGCGGATGGCAGCCAGCCCTTGGGGGCCGTGGACACCGAGGTGCGCGCCCTCCACGAAGCCGACGACCAGCGCGTGGCCGACGACCTGGGTTGACGGCCTGCTGAGGGCGTGCAGGTCGAAATGGAGCCACCGCTCACAGGGACGGTGTGGGCACATGCCCGTGGGCGTTCTCGGCCCGGGTCTGACAGGCCACGCACCGCAAGGCCAGCGGGTTGGCCTGCAGGCGGGCTTCGGGGATGTCGGCCCCGCAATCGGTGCACGAGCCATAGCTGCCGTCGGCCAGCCGGGCCAGCGCCGCGTCAATCTCATTGAGTTCTTGCAACTCGCGCTCTTGCAGTGCCACGGTCAGGTCGCGTTCGGCGTCGGCCTGGGCCCAGTCGCCCTGCGTCAGGTCCAGGGCCGAGGCGGCGGCGTCAACCCGGCTGAGGTCGCCGCCGCGCTGCTGGCGCAACTGGTTCAGCAAGCTGGTGCGAAGGACCCCCAGGCGTTGGGCAGGGGTGAGGGTGGAGTGGGGGGCGGGGGTGTTCATGTCGGTGTCCTTTCAGAACCATGATGCGGCGATTGCAAGGCCCCGACGTTGACCCAGGTCAGACAGCCTGGGGGATGCTCGCCTTCCCGTTTTGGGCACAGATGTGGCATGCTGGGCCACATCCCCAACGACAGGAGACACCCCATGGCAGACACGGATGGCAGCGGTTTTGGCAAGTTTGTGCCGGGTTTCGAGTTCATGCAGAACCTGGCGCGTCAGGCCGCGGGGGGCATTGCCCAGGGGGTGCAGCAGTCGGTGCCACAGCTGCCCAGCCTCAACAGCTGGGTGGCCCCCACGTTCAGTGTCGAAGAGTTGGAAAAGCGCATCACCGAGCTCAAGGCCGTCCAGTTCTGGCTGGACCAGAACGCCCGCGCCCTGTCGGCCACCGTGCAGGCCTTGGAGGTGCAGAAAATGACCTTGGCCACCCTCCAGGGCATGAACGTCAACCTGGGCGATGTGGCCAACGCCCTCAAGGTGCGAGCCACCGACACCATGGCCACGATGGCGGGCATGGCTGGCCTGAGCGCTGACGCCCCCAAGGAGCCCACCCGTTTCAAGGGGCTGGAGGTGCCGCCGCGCACCGGGGCGCCGGAACCGGCCCCAACCCCGGCACCGGCACCCGCCGCCAAGAAGTCCACCACCGCCCAGGCCGCGGCCACGCCAGCGTCTGCGGTGGTCGACCCCATGCTGTGGTGGGGCTCGCTGTCCCAGCAGTTCCAGAACATCGCTACCCAGGCCATGAAGGACGTGGCCACCCAGGCTGCGCTGGACACCAGCCGCAACGTGGCGGCGTCGCTCACCCGAGAAGCGGTCAAGACCGCCACCCAGGCGGCCACCGCCGTGGCCCAGACCGCCGTGCAGGCGGGCAGCGGCCTGGTGGGGGCCGGGGTGCGGGCGGCCAGCACCGGGGCCAAGGTGGCCCGCAAAGCCGCCACCCCGGCAACCACCGCTGCTTCAGCCGCGGCCCCCAAGGCGGCCGCCAAAGCCCCGGCTGCAGGCCGTGCAGGGACCAAGACCGCCGCCAAATCCGCCGCGAAGCCCAGCGCCAAACCCTCGGCCAAACCTGCGGCCAAGAAGGCCGCGGGCACCACCCGCCCCCGATCGCGCTGATCGCCCGCCCGCCCTCGCGCTGATCGCCCGCCCGCCCTCGCGCTGATCGCCCGCCCGCCCTCGCGCAGCCATGGCCATGGACTTCCTCAGCGCCCACGCCACCCATCCGCGCTGGGACATGGCGGTCACTTTGGTGTCGGCACCGCTGCGGGCGCAGCTGGACGCCCGCCTGGCTGCCGCGCAAGCCCCGGAACCCGCGCACGGGGAGGCGTCCGTTCCGCCAGGGCGCAGCCTGCCCAGCCTGGGCCTGATGTACGTGACCGACGCGTTGGCTGGGCATGTGCAGGACATGCTGGACCAGCTCATGGCCGCCCTGCCCGAGGTGTCGGACTGGGTGGGCACGGTGGCCGTGGGCGTGGTGGCCAGTGGGGTGGAATACTGGGATGAGCCCGCTGTGTCGGTGATGCTGCTGGACCTGCCTTCCGACCAGTACCGCGTGTTCAGCGGCGTTCAGCCGCTGCCGCGGTCCTGGCCGGGCGGAGACGGCCAGCCCGTGGTGCCGCAAACCGCCTGGGTGCATGCCGATCCCGCCACGCCCGACTTGGCCGAGCTGGTGGGCGAGCTGGCCTCCCGCACCCGCACGGGCACGGTGTGGGGCGGCTTGTCGTCCGGGCGGACTGGTGCGGTGCAGATCGCCCACGGCAGCCAAGGGGTGCCGCCGGGGCAGAGGGCCAGTTCGGGCGTCATGCGCGGGGGGCTCTGCGGTGTGGCCTGGGGCGCAGGTGTCGCTTGGCAGGCCGGGGTCACCCAAGGGTGCCAGCCGGTGGGGCCGTCGCGGCGGGTCACGTCGGCGGCGGGCGGCGTCATCCTCACGCTCGATGACCAACCGGCCCTGGACGCCTTGCTGGCCGACCTGGGGGTGGCCGCCGAAACCGGCCTGCCCTTGCGCCTGCTGCGCGAAACACTCACCGCGGTGGAGCCCGGGACCGTGGCCGACAGCGCGGGGCATCGGCGCCACGGGGCTTTGTCGGTGCAGGCCCGGGTGCGCCACCTGATGGGCCTGGACCCCGCCCGCCGCGCCCTGGTCAGCACCGACCCGGTGCAGCCGGGCGAGCGCCTGACCTTTTGCCGCCGCCATGCCGATGTGGCCAAGGCCGACCTGATGGCCCTGTGCGCGTCCCTGCGCGAGGGGCTGGAGTCGCCCGACGCGGACAACGGGGCGGGCGAAACCGTTCCCCAGCGCATCGTGGGGGCCTTGTACGCCAGTTGTGTGGGGCGGGGTGGGTCGCACTTTGGCCATCCGCATGCCGAAATGCAGGCCGTGCGCCGGGCCCTGGGGGATGTGCCGCTGACCGGTTTTTTTGCCGCGGGCGAACTGGCGGGCCAGCAGCTCATGGGCTACAGCGGCGTGCTGGTGGTGTTCACACAAGCTGTTGCGTCCCGTCCACCCGGGTGAGGCACATGACCGGATGGCCGCGGGGCGTGGCGTTCCCCGTGGCGACCAGTTGCTACCATGGCGGCTGTTTCACGGAGCAAGCCCATGGTCTTCCCCTCGATTTCTTCCCGTTCCCTGTGGGCCGTTGCCGGGCTGCTGGGGTTGGGTGCCGTGCTGGCCGGTTGCGGCGGTGGCGATTCCTACACCCCCACCACCCCGATCACCACCACCACCGATTACTTCCCCACCGTGGTCAACACCGAAAGCGGCGCACTCATGCGCCGTGGCCGCCAGGTGGACAAGACCACCGGCTCCCTCACCGGACCCGAGTACGGCGACACCTGGATGTACCAGTGGATCAACAAGACCGCGGGCACGGGGTACTACAGCACCCACTTCCTGTCGGCACTGGACAAGACCACCCAGCTTTACAGCCACACCGTCACGTTCTCCGACGCCCAGCCCCTGCAGGTGCGCGATTTCGGGGCCAGGAACCAGACGCTGTCCACCTCCTATGACAACACCCGTTGCCAGGACAACACCCAGACCCGTTCCATGTTCCCGCGCCGCCCCTACGCCGCGGGCAACACCTGGACCTATGTGTGGAGTGAAACCTGCCTGAACGGCACCGTGGCCACCACCACCAGCAAATCCATCACCGGCACGGTGCTGGCGCTGGAAACCAAAACCCTGGGCCTGATGGGGGCCGGTGGCACGGCCCTGGGCGGCACCACGCAAAAGACCTTCCAGACCGCCAAGTACAGCGCCACCCGCACCGAAACCAACACCGCCGGCACCTGGACCTTTGCCGACACCTGCTGGCACGACATGGCGCAAGACCGCACCGTGCAGTGCGACACCGTGGCCAGCTACGTGCCCGCGGGCAGCAGCACGGCCACCCAGACCTACGAACAGTCCCAAACCCTGGCGTGGGTGCGTGAAGTGCGCACCCCCAGCCCGGTTCTGGCCACCGACGGGCCGTTCACCGTGGCCCAGTTTGCCGGGCGCTGGAGCTTCAAGCTGGTGGGCTCGGGCGGCTCGGTCACCTGCACCAACATGGTCATCAGCCTCACGGGCAATGTCACCGGCAATTGCGAGCGTGTCACCGTCACCAACGTCACCCGCCCCGACCCCAACAACACGGGCGGCACCATCACCGTGCCGGTGGAGAACCGGGCGGCCTTCACGGTCAGCGGCTTTGTGGACCGCCGCACCATCACCACGCAAAACCCGGGGCAGGCGGCGTTCACCCGCCAGATCGACGCCATCAACATCGTGGCCGACTCCAACCCCAACGACCTCAGCATGACCGGCGAGATGCTCTCCCCGGTGACGTCCGAAGGCACATGGCTGGGCGCCATGACCACCAGCGGCAGCCAGCTCACCGGCACTTTTGCCGCACGGCACCTGTGAGGTTGTGAATAAAAAAAGCCCTCTCACGCTTTCTGTGAGAGGGCTTTTTGCTATGAAATTTGAGTGTTACACCCCACGCGCCCGGTCGGCGTGGAAGCGGGCCACAAAGGCCCCAAAGCGGCCCACGTCCAGCGCGGCACGCACCTCGCTCATCAGGTTGAGGTAGTAGTGCAGGTTGTGGATGCTGGTCAGCATGGGGCCCAGCATTTCGCCGCAGCGGTCCAGGTGGTGCAGGTAGGCGCGGCTGAAACCGTCGCGGCCGCCCTCGCTCCACGGCACGCCCGAGCTGCCCGCACAGGCGTAGCAGGTGCAGGTTTCGTCCAGCGGGCGCTCGTCGGTCTTGTGGCGGGCGTTGCGGATCTTCAGGTCACCGTAGCGGGTGAAGGTGTGGCCGTTGCGTGCGTTGCGGGTGGGCATGACGCAGTCGAACATGTCGATGCCGTTCTGCACCCCGGCGATCAGGTCTTCCGGTGTGCCCACGCCCATCAGGTAGTGCGGCTTGTGGGCGGGCAGGCGGGGGCCAATGTGCTGGAGCACCCGCATCATGTCTTCCTTGGGCTCGCCCACACTCAGGCCGCCCACGGCAATGCCGGGGAAGTCCAGCGCCTCCAGCCCGGCCAGGGATTCGTCTCGCAGGTGCTCGAACATGCCACCCTGCACGATGCCGAACAGCGCGTTGGGGTTTTCCAGCCGGGCGAACTCGGTCTGGCAACGCTGGGCCCAGCGCAGGCTCAGTTCCATGGAGGCGCGGGCTTCGGCCTCGGTGGTGATCTGGCCCTTGGTCTTCTTGTCCACCGACAAATAGGGCGTGCACTCGTCGAACTGCATGACGATGTCGCTGTTGAGCACCGTCTGGATTTGCATGCTCACCTCAGGAGTGAGGAAGAGCTTGTCGCCGTTGACCGGGCTGGCAAAACGCACGCCTTCTTCGGTGATCTTGCGCATTTCGCCCAGACTCCACACCTGGAAACCGCCCGAGTCGGTCAGGATGGGCTTGTCCCATTTTTCGAAGGCGTGCAGGCCGCCGAACTGCTTGACCACGTCCAGCCCCGGGCGCATCCACAGGTGGAAGGTGTTGCCCAGGATGATTTGGGCGTCCATCTCGTGCAGGCTGAGCGGCATCACGCCCTTGACGGTGCCGTAGGTGCCCACGGGCATGAAGATGGGGGTTTGCACCACGCCGTGGTTGAGCGTGAGTTCGCCACGGCGCGCGTGGCTGCCCGTGTAGCCCTCGCGGGCGGTGTCTTGGGCGAGGATGCGGAATTGAAGCATGCGGAAACCAGAAGGAGCGTTCAGGACGCCCGGGGTTGCAAGGGGTCGCGTTCAGGGCCGGCCAGCTTGCGCCGGGGCAGGCCGCCAGCGGGGGCAGGGCCCAGGGCCGTCAGCACGGCCTTCATGGGCTCGTGGGAGCCGGCCAGGGCCGGGTCGGCGCGCAGGCGGCGTTCCTGGGCGGCCATGGCGTCGAAGATGGCGTGGGTCAGGGACCGGGCCACGCGGGAGCAGATGGCCCAGTCCTCGGCCTCCACCTGGGCATGGCGCGCGGCGGGGTTGTGGGGGTAGCGGTCGCGGTGCACCAGCAGCCAGGCCAGGTGTTGTTCCACCACCAGCCCCAGGATGCGGTGGTGCAGGTGGTCCACGTAGTTGGCCTCGAAGATGGCGGTCAGCCAACCGCCATCGGCCAGTTTGCTGCGGGCGTTGTTCTTGAGCTTGTCGGCGTCGGCCTCGTTGAACAGGTGCACCCCCACCATCAGGCTGTTGCGGGCCAGGTCCCAGATGCGGGCGGCGGCAAACCGGGTGAGCGATTCAAAGGCCTCGTACTTGTCCCAGGGGCTGCCCGCACTGAGTTTGGGCGGGCCAAAACGCAGCCAGTGGGCCCAGCTTTCGTGCAGGTGGTCGGGCAGGGTGGGTAGCCAACCGTCGGGGTGGGCGGCAAAGGCGTCGCGCACCGAGGTTTCCAGCACCGCCCGCAGGCCCACCAGCTCGGGGGCCTGGACCGGAGGGGGCACAAAGGGCTCGGCCCCCAGCAGGGGTTTGCGGGCGGCCCAGGCCACACCCAGGGCGGCCACGGTCGATCCGATGAAGACCAGGTGGTTGAAAAGACGACGGTTCATGGGGGGCAGGCTCCTGCGGGGAAGCGACGCTGGCACTCTATCACCGCCCATCGGCGCAAGGGGTGCCGCGCGTGAGCCACATGGCGTCGCCGTAGCTGAAAAAGCGGTAACCCTGCGCAATGGCGTGGCGATAGAGCGACTGGATGTGCCCATACCCCGCCAGGGCGCTGACCAGCATCATCAGCGTGCTCTTGGGCAGGTGGAAGTTGGTGATGAGTGCATCCACCACCTGGAACCCGAAGCCCGGGGTGATGAAGATCTGCGTGTCCCCCTGGGCCTGCCCGCTGTGCGCCCAGCTCTCCAGCGTGCGCACGGTGGTGGTGCCCACGGCCACCACCCGCCCGCCGCGGGCGCGACAGCGGGCGATGGCCTCTTGCGTGGCGGCGGGCACGTCGTACCACTCGCGGTGCATGGTGTGTTCGGCCAGGTTTTCGGTCTTCACCGGCTGGAAGGTGCCCGCGCCCACATGCAGCGTGACGCTGGCACGCTCCACACCCAGGGCGTCCAGCTGGCCCAGCAGGGCCTGGTCGAAGTGCAGGGCGGCCGTGGGTGCGGCCACCGCGCCGGGATGGCGGGCAAACACCGTCTGGTAACGCTGCTCGTCTTCCGCCGTGTCGGTGTGGGTGATGTAGGGCGGCAGCGGCACATGGCCGTGGCGCTGCATCAGCGCGTGCGGCTCGTCCGAGAACTTCAGGCGGAACAGCGCACCCTGCTCGTCGGGCCAGCGGCCCAGCAGGGTGGCCGTGAACCCCCCGTTGCGCGGGCCACCGCACATGTGCATCACCCCGCCCACCAGGGGCTTCTTGCTGACCTTCATGTGGGCCACCACCTCGTGGTTGGGCAGCACCCGCTCCACCAGCAGCTCCAGTTTGCCGCCCGTGGCCTTTTCGCCAAACAGCCGGGCCTTGATGACCTGGGTGTCGTTGAACACCAGCAGGTCGGTGGGCCGCAGCAGCGTGGGCAACTCGCGGAAGATGCGGTCCACCGGCGTGGGGCCGCTGCCGTCCAGCAGGCGCGAGGCGCTGCGCTCGGGCGCGGGGTGCTGGGCAATCAGCTCAGGCGGCAGGTGGAAGTCGAAATCCGCCAGGGTGAAGGGGCGGCCATCGGGGTGAAGGGTCGTGGGGGGCAATGCAGCGGTCATGGGGCTTGAGGGCCGGACGGGCCCGTGCCAAGGGGGAAAGGGGTTGGGAAAGGGTTGGAGAAAGGGCGTGATTGTCGGGGATGCGTGAGGGCGGTTGCGTCTGTTCCGCTCAGCGCCCCCCGAAGGGGCTTTTCGCCAAGCGCTTGCGCTTGGCGTTCTCCACGGGCCGGGGGGCAAAGTTCCGCCGCTGAGCCATCAGCGCCTCGCCATCGATGAATTCAGCCAGTCGATCGATGTCGCCCTGGGACACGCCCGCTTGCGCGAAATGGCTTTGCCACGTGTCCACCACGGCGATGACGCTCATGACCTCTTGCGCGGCCTCTGCAGGCTGCAAGCCAAAAGCCTCGCAGGCGGACATGGCGTTGTCCAAGCTGGAATCCCTGCCTTGTTCGCCGCAAATGAACTCCTGGTAGCCCTGGCCGGAATTGGTGGGCAGCACGTCATAGGCCGGTGCCAGCTTCAACCGACCGTTGCGGTGCGGGTGGACCACCAGCAGGGCGTGGTTTTTTTCGTGGTCGTCGGTGTTGTCCATCAGGATGTTGAACACCATGCGCCGGAACAGCTCGCGGGCGTCACGCAGGTTCGCGCCGTCGTCCGCCACGCCGATTCGGCGAAGGATGCGGGCCAAATCAGGGTAGCCCATTTGGGGCTCCTCTCCCGCCGTGGTGGCGGCTCGGATGGCCGTGCCCGCGGACATGCAGTGGATGCGCTGACCGTTGACGCGATCGAACCGCCGAATGGCCACGGCGTTGAACCCCTCCAAAGGAATGACCCGGGTCTGGGCGACCGTGATGCCCGCTTTCTCCGCCAGGGTCAGGGTGGCGTGCTCCACCAGGGGGGAATCAACGGGTTCGTTGTTGAAAAACTTGATGACCCACTGCTCACCGTTGATCTGGATGAGCGCCTTGGGTTTGGCTCCGCCCAGCGGGCTGCCGCCCCCGGCGATGATGCGGGCCTCCAGGGCCGTGAGCGGTTCCGAGGCCTCGATCTTTCCCACCACCTCGCTCAGGTGCTGGGCGTCTTCCAGCCGAGGCAACGGCCCCCCAGCGCGTGGGCTGTAGGTGTCGGGTGACGTGGAAACCCCCAGGGCTCCGAAGCGGTCGTCTCCGGCGTAATACAGGTACTCCATCAGCGACAGCCGTTGGGGCTTGTCCACGAAGCGGATGACTTTTTCGCCCCAGCGGTCGGGGCGGGCATCGTTCACGGCGCCCACGGCGCGTGGCCCGTCGCCCGCCAGTCGCCCGGGGGGCAGGAATTCGGCATCGGTCAACGGCAGGTCTTCGCTCAGCGCAAAGCCCGATGCCAACCAGTCCGCCCCATACCGCAGCGACACCCCCTTGCCCGCGGCCACCAACTTCAATGCGCCCACATACCGGGGTGTGTGAGGATTG
Source organism: Hydrogenophaga soli (assembly GCF_054777695.1). NCBI lineage: Bacteria > Pseudomonadati > Pseudomonadota > Betaproteobacteria > Burkholderiales > Comamonadaceae > Hydrogenophaga > Hydrogenophaga soli. The sequence continues at coordinate 210,896 of NZ_BAAHAK010000008.1, forward strand.
GCCAGGTACCACAGGTACAGGTCGTCCAAGCGCATGTCAGCCCACCTTCGGGTCGGTTTGGGTTGGGGTTTGGGCGCTCAGCCTGGCCTGGGCCGAGGCCCGGGCGCGGGACCGGCCCAATGCCACGGCCTCACGCACGTTCATTTCAATGGCCCCCTGGTCATGTTCCGGGGCGGCCAGGGTGCCCAACATGCCATCTCGCTGGATGAGCCACAACGCGGTGGCCACGATGCCGATGCCCACCCCCGGGTCACCGGCTTCCAGCCGTTGCAAGGTGGGCACCGACACGCCCATGCGCTGCGCCCAAGTCTTGAGGGACTCTTTGCGGCGCAAGCGGGCCACGGCCAGGTCAGCGCCCAGTTTCTCGATGACGGCGGTGGTGGACGGGGGCAACTGCAGGAGGGCTTTGGCCGTTTTTGGCATAAGCATAGATTTTAGTTATTGAGCAATCTTTGTAAACATCTATATTTAAACCTGACGCCCCTTTTGGGGCCGCACAATGCCAACCAGCATGGCCGCCCCGAAAGACCCCTCACCGTCAGCCCAAGCGCCCGCCAAACCCCGGGCACCCAACGCCCAGCAGCTGGCCCTGCAGCGCCTGGGCCTGCGCACCGACTGGGACCTGGTGCTGCACCTGCCGCTGCGGCACGAGGACGAAACCCGCATCGAAGGCCTGGCCCACGCGCACGACGGCCAGACGCTTCAGTTCGAAGGCACGGTGACGCACAGCGAAGTCAGCCTGCGCCCGCGCCGCCAGTTGCGGGTGACGGTGCTGGACGCCGCCGATGGCCGCAGCAGCTGCGTGCTGCGCTTCATGCACTTCTACCCCCAGCACCAGAAAACCCTGGCCGTGGGCGAGCAGGTGCGCGTGCGCGGCGAGCTGCGCGTGGGTCTGTGGGGCCGCGAAATGGTGCACCCCACCTTCAAACCCGCCAGCGCCCCGCTGCCTCAGGGCCTCACGCCCGTGTACCCCAGCGGGGCCGGGCTGTCGCAGGCCTATTTGCGCAAGGCCGTGGCGGGTGCGCTGCAGCGGGCATTGGACGAGCGGCGTTGGCAGGACACCTTGACGCCAGAAATTGCAAGCCAAATTGGCCTCCAGCGCTTTTTTGACTTGCGCAAGGCGCTCCTTTTTTTGCACCATCCGTCGCCCGACAGCGCCGCCGTGCTGCAAGGCGACCGCGACCACCCGGCCTGGCAACGGCTGAAGCTGGAGGAGCTGCTGGCGCAGCAGCTCTCGCAACAGGTGGCCCGGCGCGAACGCGCCCGCAGCCGCGCCCCGGTGCTGGCCGGGGTGGCGGTTCAGGGGCACGATGCCCCCCTTGCCGACGCCTTGCTGGCCGCGCTGCCCTTTGGCCTGACCGGTGCCCAAACCCGGGTGAGCGCCGAAATTGCCGCCGACCTGGCCCGCCCCGTGCCCATGCACCGGCTGCTGCAGGGCGACGTGGGCGCGGGCAAGACCGTGGTGGCCGCGCTGGCCGCCTGCCGTTGCATGGACGCGGGCTGGCAGTGTGCCCTGATGGCCCCCGCCGAAATCCTGGCCCAGCAGCACTTTGCCAAGCTGGTGGGCTGGCTGGCCCCGCTGCTGGCCCAACGCGGACTGACCGTGGCCTGGCTGACCGGCAGCCAGAAAAAGAAGGCCCGCGAGGCCATGGCCGCCCAAGTGGCCAGCGGACAGGCCGGGCTGGTGGTGGGCACCCATGCCCTCATCCAGGACAGCGTGCAGTTCGCCCGGCTGGGCCTGGCCGTCATCGACGAGCAGCACCGCTTTGGCGTGGCCCAGCGCCTGGCCTTGCGCAGCAAGTTGGACGGCGCTGCACAAGCGGACGGTGCGCAGGAGCCCCACCTGCTGATGATGACCGCCACCCCCATCCCCCGCACCCTGGCCATGAGCCACCTGGCCGACCTGGACGTGTCCACGCTGGACGAGTTGCCGCCGGGGCGCACGCCCATCGTCACCCGGGTGGTGTCGGACGAGCGGCGCGAGGAGGTGGTGCAACGCATCGCCGCCCAGGTGGCGCAGGGGCGGCAGGTGTACTGGGTGTGCCCGCTGATTCAGGAATCGGAGGCCGCGCAGAACGCCTCTCAATCGCCATCCGCGTCAGACGACGGGCGCAAGCTGGCCGCGCAAGACCTGCGCAACGTCACCGACACCCATGCCGAGTTGTCCGACGCCCTGCCCGGCGTGGGCGTGGGGCTGTTGCACTCCCGCCTGCCCCCGACCGAGAAACAGGCGGTGATGGACGCGTTTGCCCGCGGCGAGCTGTCGGTGCTGGTCAGCACCACGGTGATCGAGGTGGGGGTGGACGTGCCCAACGCCAGCCTGATGGTCATTGACCATGCCGAACGCTTCGGCCTGAGCCAGCTGCACCAGCTGCGCGGGCGGGTGGGGCGGGGGGCTGCGGCGTCGGCCTGTGTGCTGCTGTACACCGCGCCGCTGTCGCCCACCGGGCGCGAGCGCCTCAAGGCCATGGCGCAGACCCACGACGGGTTCGAAATCGCCCGCATCGACCTGGCCTTGCGCGGGCCGGGGGAGTTTTTGGGGGCGCGTCAGTCGGGCGAGGCCATGCTGCGTTTTGCCGACCTGGCCACCGACGAAGACCTGCTGGAGCAGGCCCGCCACGCCGCGCCGCTGATGCTGGACCGCTACCCCGAAGCGGCCCAGGCCCACCTGCAGCGCTGGCTGGGGGCGCGGGCCGAATTCCTCAAGGCCTGAGAGGCTGGGCGGGGTCAGCGGCTGTATTCGCAGCGCTTGCGTTCGCCCGGGTTGGGGTCGCCAAACACGCCGATGTGGCAGTGCACGTCGCCCTGCACCTGGTTCATGTACACGTAGCGCCCGTCCGAGCCGAAGCGGACGGTGGCACCGCGGGGGGCGCGGCAGTACTGGTCCTCGTCGGCGCACATGCGCCAGTTGCCGTTGTCCATGGGGGCTGCGGGGCGGTTGTAGCCCCCGTTGTGGCCGCCGTTGTTCCGGCGACCGTTGTCATCGCGGACCTGGCACAGCTTGCGTTGCCCCGGGGCCGGGTCGCCGAAGTTGCGCACATGGCAGTCCACCCCGCCGCGGAAGGTGCGCACCGTGTACTGGTCCCCACTGCCAAAACGCACCTCGCGCGTGCCGCGGAAGTTGCAGTGTTCGTCTTCCATGGCGCAGGTTTGCCAACCGGCGTCTTCACGGGGACGGGTGGCCCAGCCGCCGTTGTTGTCCCAGCCTTCGCCGCGGCGGTCGGGGTCCTGGGCGCTGTGGCCCAGGCGGTATTCACAGCGCTTGGTTTCGCCGCGGGCCGGGTCGCCAAACACATGGTTGCTGCATGGGATGGGGCCGGTCACGTTGCGGTATTCGAAATCCTCGCCCGCGCCGTAGCGCACGGTGGCCTGGCCGTTGACGTTGCAGGTCTGGCCTTCCATGGCGCAGTACACCCAGCCGCTGGCGTGGGCCGCCCAAGGGGCCAACAGGCCGCTGGCCACGATCAACGCGCCGCCCGCACGGCGCAACACAGCGGGAATGGAAGAGGGGAGGAATCTCATGGTGTCAAGCTTCAACAACAACGATGGCGGCAGTGTAGGCCAGGGTCCGGTGGGGGGCGTGGGAAGGTGCCAGGGCAAATGGTGTCAGTCTGTTGCAGAGTGCACAATCCGCCCTCATTCGAGGTGAGCGATGACCCTGACCGAACTCAAATACATCGTGGCCGTGGCCCGCGAAAAACACTTTGGCAAGGCGGCGGAGGCCTGCCATGTGTCGCAGCCCACGCTGTCGGTGGCCATCAAGAAGCTGGAAGAGGAGCTGGAGCTCAAGATCTTCGAGCGCAACGCCAACGAGGTGACCGTGACCCCGCTGGGCGACGACATCGTGCGCCAGGCGCAGATGGTGCTGGAGCAGGCCGCCGCCATCAAGGAAATTGCCAAGCGCGGCAAGGACCCGCTGGCCGGGCCGCTCAAGCTGGGGGTGATCTACACCATCGGGCCCTACCTGCTGCCCGACCTGGTGCGCCAAGTCATTGCCCTCACCCCGCAGATGCCGCTGATGCTGCAGGAGAACTTCACCGTCAAGCTGCTGGAGCAGCTGCGGCTGGGCGAGATCGACTGCGCCATCCTGGCCGAGCCCTTCCCCGACACCAACCTGGCCATCGCCCCGCTGTACGACGAGCCCTTTGTGGCCGCCGTGCCGTCCAACCACCCGCTGGCCCAGCGCGACGCCATCACCGCCGAAGAGATCAAGCAGGAAACCATGCTGCTGCTGGGCAACGGCCACTGCTTTCGCGACCATGTGCTGGAGGTGTGCCCCGAGTTCGCCCGCTACGCCAGCCAGGCCGAGGGCATCCGCCGCAGCTTCGAAGGCTCGTCGCTGGAGACCATCAAACACATGGTGGCCGCGGGCATGGGCGTGACCCTGGTGCCCCGCCTGAGCGTGCCCACCGCGGCGCTGGCGCGGCCCGAAGGCGATGCCGCCGCCCCGCAGCGCCTGCCCGACACGGTGGAGTTCACCCACGTGCGCTACCTGCCCTTTGCGGGCGTGCCACCCACCCGCCGCGTGGTGCTGGCCTGGCGGCGCAGCTTCACCCGCTACGAAGCCATTGCCGCCTTGCGCAACGCCATCTACGCCTGCCAACTGCCGGGCGTGCAACGCCTGTCCTGACCCGCCCATGACCGCCCGTTTTCAGCTCTACCTCAACCTCATCCGCTGGGACCGTCCCGCCGGTTGGCTGCTGCTCTTGTGGCCCACCCTGGTGGCGCTGTGGGTGGCCGCCGGGGGCTGGCCGGGCTGGCATTTGCTGGCCGTGTTCGTGGCCGGCACGGTGCTGATGCGCAGCGCCGGGTGCTGCATCAACGACGTGGCCGACCGCGAGTTCGACCGCCACGTCAAACGCACCGCCCAGCGCCCGGTCACCTCGGGCGCGGTGTCGGTGAAGGAGGCGCTGACCGTGGGCGCCGTGCTGGCGCTGGTGGCCCTGGCCCTGGCCCTCACCACCAACGCCGCCACCGTGCTGTGGGCCCTGCCCGCCATGGGCGTGACGCTGGCCTACCCCTACGCCAAGCGCTGGGTGGCCATGCCGCAGGCGGTGCTGGGCGTGGCCTTCAGTTTCGGCATCCCCATGGCCTACACCGCGGTGCAGGCCGGGCCCGCCGGGCAGCTGTGGAGCGGCGGCGACTGGACCTGGGCGCAGGCCCTGGCCGCTTGGACCCACATCCCCTGGAACGCCTGGGTGCTGATGCTGGGCAACCTGTGCTGGGTGCTGGCCTACGACACCGAATACGCCATGGTGGACCGCGACGACGACCTGAAGATCGGCATGAAAACCTCGGCCATCACCCTGGGCCACTGGGACGTGGCGGCGGTCAGCGCGTTTTACGGACTCTTCATGCTTTTTTGGGCTCTGGCGCTTTCAAGCATTGCGCAAGGTGCTCTGTATTGGATAGCAACCGCCCTGGGCGTGGCCCAGGCCGTCTGGCACTTTCGGCTGATCCGCCACCGCGAGCGCGACGGCTGCTTCCGCGCCTTCCGCGCCAACCACTGGCTGGGCGCCACGCTGTTTGCCGGGGTGGTGCTGGCCTTGGCCTGAGCCTCATTGGTAGATCGTCTCACCTGCGCGCTGCTGAGTGCCCTGTTTGGGCTTCGGCGGTTTTGGCTTTGTGCTGGGCGCCATTTGGTGTTCGGTGCCTGCTTGAACGTGGTGCGGCCCATGGCGGGGGCAAGGGCGGCGGGGGGGGAGCCCTTATGATTTACCCATACCAACAGCATGGACTCGACGATGCCACTGTCTCGCGCAGATGGTGCAGGGTTCTCAACTCAGGGAGTATTTAAAGATGCCATTTCTCGGTCTCGGTTTGCATGTGCTTTTGGCACTTTTTTGTGCGGTTCATGCCGTCAGGTCGGGGCAGCCACTGTATTGGTTGGTCATTCTTTTTTCTTTTCCCCTGCTGGGCAGCCTCGTCTACTTCTTTGTCATCTATTTGCCAAACTCCCGTTTGGAGCGCGGGGCGATTCAGGCGGTGTCTGCAGCGGCAAAGGCTCTTGATCCAGGCAAGGACGTGCGGGTTGCGCAGGCAGATTTCGACGCCACCCCGACCGCTCACAACCAGATGAAGCTGGCGGCAGCTTTGCTGCATGCCGGGGCCGCAGAGGACGCTGCACAGCACTATGTTTCGGCGCTGAAAGGACCGTTTGCGTCCGATCCTGAAATCCGATTTGGCGCAGCCAAGTCTTTGGTGGAGTGCCAACGTTTTGCAGAGGCACTCATTCATCTGGAAGAGTTGATGCGTGTGGCCCCAAACTATCGGACGGATGCTGTCGCTTTGCTGCTGGCCAGGGCCTATGCGGGCCTGGGTCGGCGTGTTGAAGCGCAGGCAGAGTTCGAGCGAACGATTGAAGTTTTCGGAACTTTTGAAGCCCATGCGGAGTACGCCATATGGGCTCTTGCGATGGGAGACGCTGTTCTTGCGACGAGGCTGCAGGCCCAGATCGACCAGATCACCAGTCGATGGAGCAAGATGAACCGGGAATTGAATGACGCCCCATTGCGACGGTTGAAGGCGGCTCAGCAGCTGGCCACCAAGGGTTGATTCACCACGGCCGTTGAGAGGTTGCATCGTTCCGTGCACTCCCATGCCCTAACCATTGTGCGTTCGCCAAGCCCTCCCCGCGTGGTGGGGCGACGGGGCTGTGGGGTGCGGGCCTTCGCCGGTGGCGAGGCGCACAGACCGTGGGGCGGGTGCGCGACAGCGCACTTCCACATCTGACTTCGTCGCGGTTGTTTGAGCGGAACGCCCGCAAGGGCGTGCAGCGAGTTCCGCGACGACGCCCCACGGTCGAGCACCGCAGCGCAGTCCGCGCCAGCGGACCACCGGCGAGGCCCCACCCCACAGCCCCTTTGCCCCACCACGCCGCGAGCACCTTCAGCGCCACGCAGCCAGCTGCCCCTGAGGTCATCCAATTGCTGGCAACATCGCGGCACGTTCATTGCCAAAGCGTTTCCATGCTCTACAACCTGCTCAAGCTGAGCCATGTGCTGTCCATCCTGGTGTGGGTGGGCGGCATGGTGTTTGCCCATGTCTTCCTGCGCCCCGCTGCGGCGGAGCTGCCGCCGCCCGAGCGCCTGCGCCTGATGCGCGGCGTGTTGTCGCGGTTCTTCCGGGTGGTCTTGGTGCTGTCCAGCTGGACGGTGGTGTCCGGCCTGGTGCTGATTGCGCTGGCCCGCGGGGCGGCGGAGGGTTTCCGCATGCCCCTGTCGTGGACGGTGATGGCCACGCTGGGCCTGGTGATGTGGGCCATTTTTGGCCACATCCGCTTTGCCTTGTTCAAGCGGCTGGACCGGGCGGTGGCCGCTTCGGACTGGCCCGCGGGCGGTTTGGCCATGAACGCCATCCGCCAGTGGGTGGGCGTCAACCTCGTGCTGGGCCTGGCCGTGGTGGGTGTGACGCTGGTGCTGCGTTGACCAGCCCCAGCAACACCAGGTTCATGAACAGGTAGACCATGGTGCCCGAGTTGTGGGCGAACATGACCTGGGTCAGCCCGAAGCCCATGTAGCCCACCACCAGCGTGAGGCCGGTGAGGGCGGCCCGGTTGGCCCACGGGGGGCGTTGTGTCGGATCGGTCTGACGCCAGCGCCGCAAGGCCTGGGCGTACAGCGTGGCGGGAACGCCGTACATCAGCACCACCAGGGCCAGCACGCCCGGCAGGCCCCGTTTGGCCCACATGTCCAGCAACTCGTTGTGGGCGTGTTTGAATTCGTTGAGCACGGCAGGGGCTTCGCCCCGCGCCACGCGGGCGGCTTTTTCCACCTGGTAGCCGTCTTCGGTCCAGCCGGTCCAGGGGCGTTCGCTGCCCAGTTGCCAGGCCAGCTTCCAGTGGGCCAGGCGCTGGCCCACCGAGGTGTTGCTGACCCCGGTGGTCTGGTGCTGCACGGTTTCGTCCCAGGCGCGTTGGGCGCGCACGGACAGCACGTCCCACTGGGTGAGCAGCAGCAGAGCCGCCCCCAAGGCCACCACGGTGGGCGACAGTTGCATGCGCCCGGCCTGCCGCGGCAGGGTGTGCGCCCGCGGCGGGTGGTCCAGCACCATCACCATCAGCCACAACACGGGGGCCATGAGCCAGCCACCACGGGCTTCAGACAGGATGGAGGCATATCCCCCCGCCAGGGCCCCCACCCAGCCCAGCACGTGGGGCCAGCCGGTGTCGTGGCGGGTCCACAGCCAGCACCACAGACCCAGCAGCAGCGCCAGGTCGCCAAACAGGATGGCGTTGGTGTGTCCCCAGGCGCGGTCCATGCCCAGCACGTGGAGCTGAAACGCCGCCACGGCGGCGGCGGCGCAGGCGCCCAGCACGGTGCCGTGGCGAAAGGCCTGCGCCTGAGGGGCACCCAGCGACCAGCCCACGGGCAAGGCCAAGAGCACCAGCAGGAACTTGGCCGGTCGGTCCAGGATGTTGACGCGGAAGGGTTCGGCCCACACCGCGTCCAGTGCCCACATCAGGCCCATGGCCACCAGGGTGCCGCCCCACACCCACCACACGCGGCGGTTGGGGGCGGGGGGCAGGCGTGTCCAGTGCAGCAGCCCCCACAGGCACAGCAGCAGGCCCGCCCACGAGTAGCCCGATGGCACGGAGAGCGACAGCGCGGGCAGGGCGAACACCGCCAGCGTCAGCCCGTGCTGACGCCAGGGGCTGGCCGCGACGGTGGGGCCGGGGATGGCGGTGGAGGTCATGGGCCGTGTGTTCATCGGCTCACCGGTTGATTCAGGTGTTCGCGGTCCACGTCCAGCGCCACGTAGCGGAAGAACGATTCCAGCGCCACGAACAGGCAGTGCAGGAACCCGGCGCGTCCGCACAGGATGCCGCCGTGCACGATGTACATGCGAAAGAAGTTGGCCAGCCCGCTGGCCGTGCCCCGCAGCAGGCCGCCTTTGCGGTCGGTGCCCGCGCGTTTGACCGCCCCCAGCTGGGCGTATTGCGCCAGCTTCACCAGGCTTTGGTGCACGGTGCGGCGCGAGTGGTGCTCCAGCGGGTGGGGCAGCAGGTGGCGTGGGGTGTCGGGGTGGTGCAGCACCGGGCCTTCGTGCACCACGCCTTCGTAGCGGATGAGTTCGCGGCGCGGAAACAGCCGGGGCTGGCCGCGCCCGGCCCGCATGTGGGTGAGCGGCTGGCCAAAGGCGATCTGCAGCCACTTCAGGGCGTACACGCAGGTGTCGTCCCGGGCCACGGCGGCCTGGATGTCGTGGGCCAGTTCCGGCGGAATGACCTCGTCGGCGTCGAGGAACAGCACCCAGTCGCCCCGGCTGAGGGCCAGCATGCGGTTGCGCTGCTCGGCAAAGCCTTGCCAGTCGGCGCTGGTGTGCACTTCGGCCCCGCATTGGCGCGCCAGGGACACGGTGTGGTCGGTGCTGCCGGAGTCCAGCACCAGCAGTTGGTCGGCAAAACGGGCGCTGCGCAGGCAGGCTTCGATCTGCGCGGCCTCGTTGAGCGTCATCACGGCGATGGTGAGTGTGGGCATGGCAGGGCGAATCAGGTCAGGAGGCTGGCGCGGGCGTGCCACATGCCCAGCCAACGCCCGGCGCTGCGGGCGATGAGGCGGGGTTGCAGCGTGAGCAGGCGCAGCGCGAGTTCGAGGCCCCCGGTCCACAGCCCCAGGGTGCGAACGCGGCGGGCTTCGCGCCCGTCGATGTGCAGGGCCATGAAGCGCACCTTGGAGCGGCTGTGGTGGTAGCCCCGTCGCCATTCCGAGGCCCAGGCCGAGACCACCGAGCGGCCCCGCACCGAACCCCGGTTGGCGTGGCGGGCGGTGGCTGCGGGCTCGATCAGCACCTGCTGGCGGGCCTTGAAGACGCGGGCACACAGGTCCTCGTCTTCGTAATAGAGGAAAAACCCCTCGTCAAACCGCCAGGGCGCCTGGGGGGCGATGGCCTGGGTGCGCAGCAGCCAGGCTGCGGCGCAGGCGTAGCCCACGCAGGCGGGGCCGGTGGCCCCGGGGCCGCGGGCGGCCCAGGTCCAGCGCGGCCAGCCGTAGTTGAGCTGGGGCTGCGGGCCGTGCTCCTGCAGCTGCGGGGCCACGATGGCCGCGGTGGGGTGGGCGTCGGCGGTGCGCACCAACTGGGCGGCCGATTCGGGCGACAGCGTGCAGTCGGGGTTGAGCAGCAGGGCGTAGGGGGTGGTCACCCCCTCCAGCCCGCGGTTGTTGGCGGCACCAAAGCCCAGGTTGGCAGGCAGGGCCAGCAGGCGGGCGGCGGGCATGCGCTGGCGCACCCGCTCCGGCGTGCCGTCGTCGCTGGCGTTGTCCACCACCACCACATGGGCAAAGCCCGCCAGGTGGCGGGCCATGTCGTCCACGCAATGGGCGCTGTGGTGGGTGACCACCACCACCGTCAGCCGTTGCAGCGGGTCGGTGGTGGGGGGGGCCTCGGTGCCGGGCTGGGTCAATGCGCGTGCCCCACCACTTCACCGGCCTTGAGCCTGTAGACCGTGCCGCAATAGGGGCACTTGGCTTCGCCATGGCGGGCCACGTCCAGGTAGACCTTGGGGTGGCTGTTCCACAGCTTCATGTCGGCCTTGGGGCTGGGGCAGAACACGCCGCCTTGGGCGTTGAGGTCGGCGGCGGCCAGTTCAACGACGGCTGCGGCGCGGGTCGTGGTGGGGGTCATGTGGGGGCTTTCGAGAAAAAAGGGGGACAGGGGCTCGGGCCGGGGTCAAACGGGGGTCAGACGGCGGTCAGCCAGTGGGCGTACTTGGGGTTGCGGCCATGCACGATGTCGAAGAAGGCCGCCTGGATGCGTTCGGTCACCGGGCCACGGCAACCGGCACCGATGTCGATGCGGTCCAGCTCGCGGATGGGCGTGACTTCGGCGGCGGTGCCGGTGAAGAAGGCTTCGTCGGCAATGTAGACCTCGTCGCGGGTGATGCGCTTTTGCACGACCTCCAGCCCCAGGTCCTTGGCGATGTGGAACACCGTGTTGCGGGTGATGCCGTTGAGGGCCCCGGCCGACAGGTCGGGGGTGTAGATCACGCCTTTTTTCACGATGAACAGGTTCTCGCCCGCGCCTTCCGACACAAAACCCGCGCTGTCGAGCAGCAGGGCCTCGTCGTAGCCCTCGTCGGTGGCCTCCATGTTGGCCAGGATGGAGTTGGTGTAGTTGCTCACCGCCTTGGCCTGCGTCATGGTGATGTTGACGTGGTGGCGGGTGTAGCTGCTGGTCTTGACGCGGATGCCGCGCTTCATGCCCTCTTCCCCCAGGTAGGCGCCCCAGGCCCAGGCCGCCACCATCAGGTGGATGGTGTTGCCCTTGGGCGAAACGCCCAGCTTTTGCGAGCCGATCCAGGTGAGGGGGCGCAGGTAGCCGCTGTCCAGCCCGTTGTCGCGCACCACGGCCTTTTGCGCTTCGTTCACTTCATCTTGCGTGAACGGGATCTTCATGCGCAGGATCTTGGCGCTGTTGAACAGGCGCTCGGTGTGCTCTTGCAGGCGGAAGATGGCGGTGCCGTGGTCCGTCTTGTAGGCCCGCACGCCCTCGAAGGCCCCACAGCCGTAGTGCAGGGTGTGGGTCAGCACGTGGATCTTGGCGTCGCGCCAATCGACCATCTGGCCGTCCATCCAGATCTTGCCGTCGCGGTCGGCCATGGAGGGGGGGAGTGCAGTCATGGGGTGGGTCGGGAAAGAGGGAAAACGGCGATTTTAGGTGCCGGGTGGGCGCTCCAGCGTCCAGTGCTGCAAGCGCCCGGCGGCAAAGGTGCAGGTCACGCTCACGCCGCCGTTGTCCGTCCAGCGGTACACCTCGGGCTCGGCCCCTTCGGCCGACAGCCGCTCGCCCAGGGCGCGGGTGAGGGCCAGCACATGCAGCAGGTTGACGCCGCGCTTGAGCTTGGCGTTGAGCATCACCGCGCTGCCCACCCAGCCCACGGGCTGGTCGGCGGCGCGTTGGAGCACCGTGGTCATGCGCGTGAAATGCAGCAGCCCCCACATGAGCACCCCGCCGCCCACCAGCGCCACCCCCGCCCAGCCCTGCGACTGCCAGGCCAGCACGATCAACACGGCCAGCCCCAGCGGAATGGCCCAACGTCGAAATTGAAAATTGCTCATGAAATTGGCCTGTATCGCTTTTGAATAAAGCGTAAGCAGCTATGAAATTTGATTTTTTGTGTCAGCCCATGGCGCCGGTGCGAAGCGCCGTGGCCCAATCAGCCCGCCCCCGCTGTTCAGCCAATTGGGCCATGGGTTCAACGTCGTAGGGCACACACCGAAGGTCCACTTGCCAACCCACTGGGGTTTGCTGCGCCAATGCGTAACGGGCGTGGGGGCTGCCCGCTTCAATGCGGTGAACAAACGGGTGGTTGTCGTCGTAAGCGGGCAGGCCCACGCTGCCCGGATTCACCACCGTGATGGCCCCGGCCTTTTGGCTGGTTTTGAGGGTCACCACGCGTTGCACATGGGTGTGACCGCACACGATCAGGCTGGCGCGGTCCGTGTGGAGACCTTGTCCCAGCCGGCTCCGGACTTCGGATGGTGTGGCGGCTCGAACGCCCGGCGCGCCGTGCGCCTCGTGGTCGGGTGTGACGGTTTCCAGCCAGTACTGGAGGTCGCTGTGAGGGGTGCCATGGCACACAAAGACCTCCGGGGTCAGCCACAAAGTCGCGGGGGCACTGGCCAGCCACGCTCGGTGGGCATCGGAGATTTCGTTGGCCGCGCACGCATCGCTGGCCCCGAGTTGGTGGACGGGGGTGCTCAGCAGCTGACGCTCATGGTTGCCTGCAATCATGGGGATGCGGCGGGTCATCAGCATGTCGCCGGTGGCGGCGGCCATCAGTGGCCCCGACAGGCTGTCGCCTGCGTTGACGATCAGACTGACGCCTTGCGCGTCCACGTCGGCAAGCACCGCCTGCAAAGCGTGCAAGTTGCCATGGATGTCGGAAAGGATGGCAATGCGCAAGGGTGTCATGTCAGGTCCCGCAATTCCCGCACCAAGGCCATCGCGTCCTCGATGCGCTCCACCGGGTGGATGGTCAGGCCCTCAAAGTCCTTCAGTTGGCCCTTCTTGGGCGCATTGGCCTTGGGCACCACCGCCACGCTGAAGCCCAGCTTGGCGGCCTCCTTCAGCCGCTCCAGTCCGCGCGGGGCGGGGCGCACCTCACCGGCCAAGCCCACCTCGCCAAACGCCAGAAAGCCCTTGGGCAACGCCTTGCCGCGCAGGCTGCTGGTGATGGACAGCATCACCGCCAAATCAGCCGCCGGTTCGCTGATGCGCACGCCGCCCACGGCGTTGACAAACACGTCCTGGTCCATACACGCCACCCCGGCGTGGCGGTGCAGCACCGCCAGCAGCATGGCCAGCCGGTCGCGCTCCAGGCCCACGCTCAGGCGGCGCGGGCTGGGGCCGCCCGCGTCCACCAGCGCCTGAATTTCCACCAGCAGCGGGCGAGTGCCCTCCAGCGTGACCAGCACGCAACTGCCCGGCACCGGCTCGGCGTGCTGGCTCAAAAAAATGGCGCTGGGGTTGGTCACGCCCTTCAGGCCACGCTCGGTCATGGCGAACACGCCAATCTCGTTCACCGCGCCAAAGCGGTTCTTGATGGCGCGAATCAGCCGGAAGCTGCTGTGCGTGTCGCCCTCGAAATACAGCACCGTGTCCACCATGTGCTCCAGCACCCGCGGGCCGGCCAGCGCGCCTTCCTTGGTGACGTGGCCCACCAGCACCATGGTCACCCCCGTGGCCTTGGCCGTGCGCGTGAGCTGGGCCGCGCACTCGCGCACCTGCGCCACCGAGCCGGGGGCCGAGGTGAGCTGCTCGCTGTACACCGTCTGGATGGAGTCGATCACACACACCGCCGGTTGCTCGGCTTGCAGCGTGGCCAGAATCTTTTCCACCGAAATCTCGGCCAGCACCCGCACCCGGCTGCCCTCCAGCCCCAGGCGGCGCGAACGCAGCGCCACCTGGGCGCCAGATTCTTCCCCCGTGACGTAAAGGGTTTTGACGCCCAGGCTCAACTGGTGCAGCGCCTGCAACAGCAGCGTGCTTTTGCCAATGCCGGGGTCACCGCCAATCAGCACCACGCCGCCTTCCACCATGCCGCCGCCCAGCACGCGGTCCAGCTCATCCAGGCCGGTGGGCTGGCGCTCGAAATCAGCGGCGTCAATGTCGGCCAGCGTGGCCACCGGCTGTGCCGCGGCCAGCCCGGCAAAGCGGTTCTTGCTGGCGCTGGAGGGCGCTTCGGCCACCGACTCGATGAGCGTGTTCCATGCACCGCAATGCGGGCATTTGCCCAGCCACTTGGGGCTGGTGCCACCGCACTCGGTGCAGGTGTAGAGGGTCTTGTCCTTGGCCATGGGCCGACTATAAGTGGCACGCCCCCTCGCATAATCGGCGGCACTGCCGATCCAGGAGAGTCCGTCATGCCCCCCGTCGCAAGCCCACCCCTTGCTGTACCGCCCTCCCACATGCTGGCGCAGCGGCCGCAGGCGCGTGCCTTCAAGATCGAAGACTTGATGCAGGAAATTCGCCAGGGACGCCTGCGCATTCCGTCGTTCCAGCGCCGTTTGGCGTGGGACCGAACCGATGCCCGCATGCTGGTGGACAGCCTGTACCGCGGCTACCCCGTCGGCACCCTGTTGTTGTGGGAGGCCGAGGCCCCCGCGGGCCGGTGGGAGTGGGGGGCCTTGCAACTGATGTCCAACGCCCGCACCGATGCACTGTGGGTGGTGGATGGGCAGCAGCGTTTGGTGTCCTTGGCACGCATCTTGTTGGCCGCGGACGATGCGGGTGATGACTTCGAGTTGTACTTTGATTTGGACCAGGCCACCTTGGTGTTTCCCGCCGCGGTCGGGCAGGAAGACCCGGCGCGCTGGTTGCCCCTGAACCGTCTGCTGGACTCAGAGCGCTTGTTCGAATGGCTGTACGAGCACGAGCCCAGCACCGACCGCCGCGCCCGTGCGTTGCAACTGGGCAAAAACATCCGCGAGTACGACATCCCGGCCTACATCGTCCGCAGTGACGACGAAGGAACCTTGCAGGAAATCTTCGGGCGGCTGAACTCTCGCGGCAAGCAACTCACCGCCGCCGAGGTGTTTGATGCCTTGCACGGCACGCGCAACGGTCGGCAAACCGGCACCTCCCTGCAACACCTGGCGCAGGTGCTGGCCCAGAAGCGGGATTTCGGGCCGGTGGATGAAGACGTTCTGCTTCGGCTGCTGCGCGTGCTGCACGGGGCCGATGTGATCCAGGGTGCGCGGTCCGATCCGCTGCGCCTGGACGAGCCGCAGGCCACCGCCCTGTTTGCGCGGGCCGAAGAAGCCGCGCTGAGGGCGATTGACTTTCTGCGCAACGACGCGGGCATTGCCCACTTTCAACTCATGCCCTACCGCTTGCCCCTGGTCACCTTGGGCAAGTTCTTTGACCTGTACCCGCAACCCTTGGCGCGGTCGCGGGAGTTGCTGGCCCGCTGGCTGTGGCGAGGGGCCCTGAGCGGACTGCACCGGGGCGACTCGGTGACCGCGCGGACGGCGCTGGACCAGGTGCAGCCCGGGGACGAGGAAGGGTCGGTGCAGCGCATGCTGGCCATGGTGGGGCACCCCGCCGTGGCGCTTCCCTCGGTGCAGGACCGGTTCCATTTCCGGTACGCCATCAGCAAGATGCAGGCCTTGGCTTTGCTGGAACTGAACCCGCGCGACCTGGCCACCGGGCAGCCCCTGGCGTTTGGAAGGGTGTTGGATGAAGACATGGCCCATGACAACGTGCCCTTTGTGCCCGTGGTGTCGTCCAACCGGGTTCGGGGGGGACTTCAGCCGTCGGTGGTCAATCGGCTGGCCCACCCCAACCGTCCGGGCGGCTTGAAGCGCTTGCTGCTGAAGGCGGATGAAACGACCTTGGCGTCGCACGCCATTTCCACGGACGCGAAGATGGCGCTTCTGGCCGACAACATGCAAGGCTTTCTGGAGGAACGGAGCAAGGTGTTGCAGCCCCACATCAACGCGGTGTTGGCCCGCCATGCCCGTTGGGACGCGCCGGATCGGCCCTCCATCCAGTCGTTGTGGGTGGACGACGAAGAGGCGCTGGCATGAGTCGCATCGTTCGCCAGCTTCGTGTGGCGTTGCACGACGTGCCCGTGGGCACGTTGACGCTGGACGACCGTGGCGGCACGGGCTTCAGCCTGCTGGACACCTACCGCCACATGCACCCCCGCCCGGTGCTGGGGCAGCAGTTTGAAGACGACGACGGACGCAAACCCCGCTATGCACGCAACCGGCTGCCCAGCTGGTTTTCCAACCTGTTGCCCGAGGGCGGACTGCGCCAGTTGATGGAGCGCCACCACGGCAGCCAGGAGTTTGAACTGCTGGCCCGCTCGGGGGGCGATTTGCCGGGGGCCGTGCGCGTGTGGGAACTGGCGTTGGACGGTTCAGAGGCACTGGCCGCCGATGTGCAGGCTGAGCCCGCGCCGCCAGATTCCGCCGAGGGCGACGTGTGGCACTTTTCGCTGGCGGGTGAGCAGCTGAAGTTCTCCGCCACCTCCTCAGACCGGGGGATGACCATTCCCGTGGCTGGCCTGGGGGGCGATTGGATCTTGAAGCTCCCCCACCCGCGCTACCCCAAGGTGCCCGAAAACGAATTCGCCACCATGCAATGGGCGCGCGCCAGCGGCCTGGAGGTGCCCGACATCCGGTTGGTGGATTTGTCAGAAGTCACCGGCCTGCCCGCCAAACCTTGGCCGCCCTCGGAGACGGTGGCGTTTGCCATCCGCCGCTTTGACCGCCAGCCCTCCGGTGGCCGCGTGCACATGGAAGACTTTGCGCAGGTGCTGGGCCTCTACCCCGGCCAGAAGTACGACAAGTGCAACTGCGAAACCCTGGTCAACATGGTGTGGGTGATGACGGGCCAAGAGGGCTTGCGGGAGATGGTCCGCCGTCTGGTGTTCATGCTGGCCAGTGGCAATGGCGATGCCCACCTGAAGAACTGGTCCCTGCTGTACCCCTCGGGCGTGCACGCTCGGTTGTCGCCCGCCTATGACCTGGTGTCCACCATCCAGTACCACGATGACCGGCTGGCGCTGAATTTCGGCAAGTCCAAGCAATGGGCCGACGTTCGCATGGACACCTTCCGACGGCTGGCCCTGCGCATTGGTGTGGACGACGTGTTGCTGACCCACTGGGTGCAAGAAGCCGTGAGCGTCACCCGCCACGCGTGGAGCACCCAGGCCACCGACTTCGGGTTTGACGCGGACGCACAAAGCCGGTTGACGCGACACATGGCGCAAGTGCCTGTGCTGTCTGCCGCTTGACTCGCAGCCGGAGTCTTGGGGTGAGTCATCCACAGCACATGAAGGCGCATGCGGGCCAGTTGTTGGTTCCTGACGCGCCGGACACCCCCTCCCCCGCCGCCAAGGCCTACCAGTTCCAACTGGCGCGCATTGCCAAGCTCAAAAGCCAGATGGCCGAGATGGACGCGCTGGCCACCGCCCACCGCCAGGCGCTGGTGCAGCAGGTGTTTCCGCTGGACCAGCAACGCCTGGCGCTGATGAAAGACCTGGTGCTGTGGCTGGACCCGCGCCTGCCCCAGGCCGACGACCTCAGCGCCCCCCAGCGCCAGGCCGGCCAGCGGGTGCTGGTGCAGCTGGCGCGGGAGTTGGTGCAGCGCGGCCACGCCGACATGGCGGCGGTGCACGACCGCCACAGCCCCCGCACCCTGGCCCAGCTGGAGCAAGACCGCGTGCAGGCCGCCCGGCAGCAGCTGGAGGCCTGGCTGGGCGAACCCCTGCTGCCCGGGCAGGCCACTCCCAGCTGGCACGAGCTGATGCACGCCGCCCGCGCCCGCCTGCAACAGGCCAACGACGACAAGGCCGCCCGCACCGCCGAACGCCAGAGCCAGCGCGAGGCCAAACGCGATGCCAAAAAGGAAGCCAAAAGGGACGCCAAACGCCAAGCCACGCGGGACGCCCAGGGCCACACCTCGCCCCCGGCGCCCGCAGCGCTCCCGCTGTTGGCCAGCCTGCAAGACGACGCCCACGCCAGCCTGCGCAGCCTGTACCGCCAGCTGGCCAGCGCCCTGCACCCCGACCGTGAGCCCGACCCCGACGCCCGCCAGCGCAAGACCGCGCTGATGAGCGAGGCCAACGCCGCCTACGCCCGCAAGGACTACCTGGCGCTGCAAGACCTGCAACGCCGCGCCGCGCTGGACGGGGCCGACGCCCAGGCCCCCCTGCCTGACGACAAGTGCCAGGCCCTCACCCTGCTGCTCAAAGCCCAGGTGGCCGACCTGGAGCGCGAACGCGCCCGCACCCAGCAAAGCCTGCTGCAGGAGTTCGAGGTGCCGCAGGGGCAGGGGCTCAACGCTGAAACCCTTCAGGCGCAACGGGACGGCCACAGGGCGCGGCTGAAGGCCGAGATCGACCGCCTTCAGGCCGAACGCGAGGCGCTGGCGCGGCCCGGTGGGCTCAAGCGCCTCACGCGCTGGCCGGGGCCTGGTAACGCCGCTTGATTTCCGCCACCTCCACCGTGTAACCGCTGTACCAGCGTTCGCGGCCCAGCTGCTGGGCCATCAGGTGGTCGGCCTGCTGTTTCCAGGCGCGGATGCTGGCCTCGTCCGGCCAGTACGACAGCGCCACCTCCTGGCTGCCTTCGGTCACGGCGACAAAGTCCAGGCAGCCAAACTCTTGCAGCGCCATCTGCCGCAAGCGGGCGGCGGTGGCGCTGTATTCGGGGTCCAGGGCGCGGGCCGTGGCCCGGAAGATCACAACGTACATGGCGGCAGGTGGAGTTCAAAAAAACGGGTGTCGGGCGCGGCGTTGTCGTAGTAGGGCGGGGTTTCGGTGAACCCCATGCGGCGGTACAGCGCCTGGGCGTGGGTGGTGGGGGCCACGGCGTCCAGGATCAGGTGGTCCACCGCCAGCGTGGGGGCCAGTTCCATCAGCCGCCGCAGCATGGCCTCGCCCAAGCCCAGGCCCCGGTGGGCGGGGCGCACGTACACCCGCTTGAGTTCGGCGGTGTGGCCATGGTGCACCAGCAGGCCAGCGCAACCGGCCAGTTCGGTGCCCACATGCGCCAACACAAACAGGCCCGACGGCGGGCTGAACAGCGTTTCAAACTGCGGCAGTTCCTTCTCCAGGCCGCGCCCGCACAGGTCCACGTTCAGCCAGGTCAGGTACTCGCGGATCAGGTCCAGCAGCGGGGCGGTGTCGGCCGGGTAGGCGGCCAGGCGGAGGGTGAAGGCGTTCATGTGGGGGGCAGGGTGTCCCAATGGTCGTGCCGCTCGCGCCGTTCGGCGCGGTAGTTGGCCACTTCCAGGCGCAGGCCATCGGGGTCGGTGAAGAAGGTGGCGCAGTAGTCGGGGGCGTACTCGGGGTACAGGCGGGCGTCGGTGGCGGCAATGCCTGCGGCCTGAAGGGCGCGGGCGGTGTCGGCCACGTCGCTGGCGCTGTTCACCCGCAGGCACAGGTGGTGCAGGCCGGGGGAATACGGGTTGTGCGGCTGCTGCGGCGTGTCGGGCCGAGCCGGGCGCAGCACGATGCCGTGGTGCCGGTTGTAGAACTGCACATGCGGGTCGCCCGCCAGCGTGAAGCGGTTGCTGCGGTAGCCCAGCACGCCTTGCAGCACCGCGGTGTAGAACGCCTCGGCGCGGGCCAGGTCGCTGACGGTGAGGTAGATGTGGTCGATGCCGATCACTTCAGGCATGGGCGCTCCGGGGTGGGCAGTGATGTAATGCCCCCATTCTGCCGTTGACGGTTTTGACCCATGGAACAGCTGCTGCTTCACGCCATTGGCGACTACATTACCCAGACCGAGTGGATGGCCCGCCGCAAGCTCCAGCACCTGGGCGCGGCGCTGGTGCATGCCACGGTGTACGCCTTGCCCTTCTGGCTGCTGTCGCCCTCGTGGGCGGCGTGGCTCACCATTTGGGGCACGCATGCGGTGATCGACCGCTACAGCCTGGCCCGCCACCTCACGTTTGCCAAGAACTGGCTCACCCAGCCCAGCCTGAAATGGGCCGACTGCCAAACCACCGGCTATCCACCGACGGTGGAGCCGTGGAAGGCGTTCTGGCTCAAGGTCATCACCGACAACGTGATGCACCTCAGCATCAACTACGCCGCGCTGCGCTGGCTCTGATGCGCCGCCGCTGACGCTGCTCACGCCCCTGTCGTCCCTGTTTCCGCCCGCCGCACCAGCCGCAAGGCCAGCGGCTCTTGCGGGCGCAGCGTCACGTTCAGCGTGGGGGTGCAGGCGGGCGCGGGCTGCGGCAGCGCTGGGGTGAAACGCTGCAACAGCATGGCCCCCAGCAGGGTGATTTCCAGCATCGCAAAGTGCTGGCCAATGCACACCCGTGGGCCGGTGCCAAAGGGCATCCACGCGCCACGGGGCATGGCCTCGGCCTCTGCCGCGTCCACAAAACGCTGGGGACGAAAAGCGTCGGGCAACACAAACCAGCGCGGGTCGCGGTGGATCACCCAGGGCGTGATGCGCAGCATGGCCCCCGCGGGCACCGTCCACCGGCCCAGTTGAATGGGGGCGGTGGTGCGCCGGTTCATCAGCGCGGCAATGGGCGGGTACAGGCGCAGCGCCTCCTTCAGCGTGGCGGTCAGCCAGGGCAGGGCGGGCAGGTCTTCAGCGGTGGGCGTGCGGCCTTGCAGCACCTGGTCCACCTCGGCCTGGGCGCGTTGCGTGGCCTCGGGGTGGCGGGCCATCAGCCAGGTCCACCACAGCAGGGTGGTGGCCGAGGTTTCGTGCCCCGCCTGGAAGCTGACCATGCACTGGTCAAACACCTCCTGGGTCGACAGGGCCTGCCCCGTGTCCTCGTCGCGCAGCGCCAGCAGGCGGGCCAGCAGGTCGTCGCCCGCGGCATCGGTGTGGGCGCCGGGCTGGGCGTCAGGCTGGGGGTGTCTGGCGGCAATGTGGCGCTCGATCAAGCCCCGCAAATCCGCCATGGCCCGGCGCTTGGCCCGGAAGTGCGGCAGCGGCAGCCAGCGGGCCAGCCACGGCGGCACGCCCACGGGCCAGAACATCTCGGCATAGGCCACCGCCGACAGGGTCTGGGTGGCGCGGGCCGCCAGCGCCGCATCGGCCTGGGCCGACACGCCGAACAGCGTGTGCAGGATCACGTCCATGGCCACGCCGGTCCACAGCGCGTCCACGGGCACCAGGGCCTCGGGCTGGCCGGGGGGCACGGCGGCGTCGAGCGCGGTGCGGGCGGCGTTGGTCATCAGCGTGGCGTAACCGGCCACGCGCTTGGGCGTGAAGGCGGGCATCAGCATGCGGCGCTGGCGCTGCCACAGCGCCCCTTCGGTGATGAGCACGCTCTGGCCGAACGCCTCGGCAAACACCTCAATGCCGCGCTCCCAGCGGATGAGGTGGTCCGCGTGGTTCACCAGCGCCTCGCGCGCCAGCTCGGGCGACATCAGGTCCCACACCTGCTCGTGGCCCAGTTGCATCACGGCAAGGTCGCCATGCTCGCGGTGCATGCGCTCCACAAAGCCCAGGTAGTCGCGACGCATTTGGCGCAGGAGGGGCAGGCCCCAGAACTTGCTTCTTGGGCCGGGGGGGAGGGGTGCTGTGTTCATGCGGGCATGGTGCTGATTGGCAGGTTTTGTGTCTTGAACGTTTTCGACACCTTGTGGGTTGCGGGGGTTGGGCGCTGGGCCGGGGCCGTGGGGCCTGGGGACCCGGTGGGGCTTGATGGCTGGCCCCTTCGGGGTGCCCTCCCGAAATGACTGCCCCCACGCTCCCTGCGGTCGCTGCCCCCCAAGGAGGCGTTCACCGCCTTGGGAGCGGCCCTGCGGCGGTTCAGGCCATGGGGCCGGTGCGGCGGAACTCGCTGCGTTTTGCCCTTGGGCAAAACTCCGCTCAAACAGCCGCCGCAAGTCAGAGGTGGAAGCGGGCTGCGCCAACAAGCCCCACCGGGCCCCCAGGCCCCACGGCCCCGGCCCAGCGCGTTGCGCTCCGGCGGTGTGGTGGTTTCAAGGAAAATATGGCCCTAGCGCTTTTTGTGAAAGCGTGATCAGCTATTGAATTGGGAGTATCAGGGCCTCAAGGCGTGGACGCTGCGTGGGCCATGCGCTGGCGGGGGACAACGCAGGGCTGTGGTTTTGCGCACACAGCGTGGGGCGCTAGGGCGTCCTGTTTTGATAGCGGCATACGCTTTCAGAACAAGCGCTGGAGGCAATTTTGGCTTGATGTTCTTGGGGCGGGAGGGCCGCTTGTCCCGGCTCACGGGCCGTTTCAGCCTTTACAGTGCCCCAGCCGCAAGAACTGCACCGCCGAATGTGCAAGCGTGGTGACTGCGGTAACGGGAGGTTGATTTGAACAACGCGAATGACTCTGCGCAGGGCGCAATGCATGCTGTCTGGGAACGGATGGCAGGAAGCATGGCGGGGGTGATGCGGGGTGAAGCCACTTTTCCAACGCAGACGTCTAACTTGGCAAGTTCGTCCATGTTTGCCTGAACGAAGTCTGACCAAGACGGAGTCATGCCTCAAAGCCAGGTTCAAAGTTCAATCGTGTCCTCTTTTGAGAGGCAATCCGACTTTGCCCGAGGGCTGGCCGTCGCAGCGGGGGCAGCCTTCATGTATAACGGCCGCCGCTGCAGAGGGGGGACTTGTGTGTCGATTTATCAATTAAAACCAGCATTTCAAAATTTTCTCCGACCAGTCGTGCTGCGCTTGCATGGCTTTGGGGTGACGGCCAATCAGGTCACCGTGCTGGCATGTGTGATCTCGGTTGCACTGGGTTTCGGATTGTTTTTTTTGCAACCTTCGCCGTTGTCCTTTGCGCTCGTTCCTCTGTGGATGTTCGTTCGCATGGCCTTCAACGCCATTGATGGCATGTTGGCGCGTGAACACGGGCAGCAGACGCCGCTGGGTGCCTTCCTCAATGAGCTGACCGATGTGGTGTCCGATGCCGCGCTGTACCTGCCCTTTGCGTTGGTGTTGCCGAGCAACCCCTTCTGGCTTGGGCTCGTGATCGTGCTGGCCGGGTTGTCCGAGTTCGCGGGCGCGCTGGGCACAACCGTGGGGGCCAGCCGCCGTTATGACGGCCCCATGGGCAAAAGCGACCGGGCCTTTGTGTTTGGTGCGCTGGGCCTGGCACTCGCGCTGGAACTGCCCATGCCGACCTGGACGGCTTGGTTGATGCCCTTGCTGGCGTTTCTCATCGCGCTCACCACCGTGCGCCGCGTTCGTTCGGCGTTGGCCGAGCGTTCTGCCTAGTTTTTCCAACCACAAAAAAGGGAGCTTATGAACAGCACACGACAGGCGCAAGAGCGCCATTTCTCTACCCATGACGGGGTTTCGTTGTTTTACCGACACTGGTCGGCCACGGCAGCCAAGCGGCGCGGCGCGGTTCTGCTGTTTCATAGGGGGCATGAGCATGGCGCGCGCATGGCCCACCTCGTGGATGAATTGAACCTGCCGGAGTTTGACTTCTTCGCGTGGGATGCCCGCGGCCATGGCCGGTCCCCAGGCCAGCGTGGTCACAGCCCCAGCTTCGCTACCTCGGTGCGTGACGTTCAGACCTTTGTGGATCACATCGCCTCCGAACACGGTGTGGCCGTCACCGAGCAATACGTCATCGCGCAAAGCGTGGGTGCGGTGCTGGTGTCCACCTGGGTGCATGACTACGCTCCCGCCATACGCGGCATGACACTCGCTTCGCCCGCGTTCAAGGTGAAGCTGTACGTGCCATTCGCGCGCGCCGGGCTGGCCTTGATGCACAAGCTGCGCGGGCTGTTCTTCGTGAACAGCTATGTGAAGGCCAAGTTTCTCACCCACGACCCCGAGCGCATTGCCAGCTACAACACCGATCCGCTGATCTCGCGCCCGATTGCGGTCAATGTCCTGCTGGACCTGTACGCCGCGGCCGAGCGCGTGGTGACCGATGCACAGGCCATTGTGGCTCCTACGCAATTGCTCATCTCGGGTGCCGACTGGGTGGTGCATCACAAACCTCAGCACCAGTTCTTCGAGCGCCTGGGCAGTGCGGTGAAAGAAAAGCTGGAGTTGCCGGGATTCTTCCACGACACCCTGGGTGAGCGCGACCGTGCCAGCGCTTTGCAGGCTTTGCGCGGCTTTCTGCTCAAGCAGTTCGATGCCCCAGTCGCTCCCGTCAACCTGCAGCAGGCCGACCAGCACGGAGCCACGGCAGACGAAGCACGTGCGCTGGCCAAACCGCTCCCGCTCCTGTCTCCGCGCGGCCTGTACTGGGCTGCTACGCGTGCTGGTCTCAAGCTGGGTGGCTTGTTGTCCGATGGCGTTCGCCTGGGGCATGTCACCGGTTTCGATTCCGGAAGTACGCTGGACTACGTGTACCGCAACCAAGCCAAGGGTGTGCCGCTGGTGGGTGCCCTGATCGACCGCGCCTACCTGGACTCCATCGGCTGGAAGGGCATCCGCCAGCGCAAGTTGCATGTCGAAGAACTGCTGTGCGAGGCCATGCAGCGCTTGGCCGAGGCTGGGAGAGAGGTGCGGCTGATGGACATCGCAGCCGGGCATGGGCGGTACATCCTTGACGCCGTGGCTAGCAGCCCGGTTCCGGTGGCTTCGGTGCTGTTGCGCGACTACAGCGACATCAACGTGCGCGACGGGCAGGTGCTGATCGCACAGCGCGGCATGCAGTCCGTGGCCCGTTTTGAGAAGGCCGATGCGTTCGATCGTGCCCAGGTTGCCAGCGCCACGCCACGACCTACGCTGGTCACGGTGTCTGGTTTGTATGAGCTGTTCTCCGACAACGCCATGGTCGCCCGCTCTCTGGCGGGCGTTGCCGACGCGGTCGAGCCGGGCGGCTATCTGGTCTACACCGGCCAGCCATGGCATCCGCAACTGGAGATGATCGCACGTGCGCTCACCAGTCACCGCCAGGGCCAGGCCTGGGTGATGCGCCGCCGCACGCAGGCCGAGATGGATCAGCTCGTGGCCGCCGCTGGCTTCAGAAAGATCGCGCAGCGCGTTGATGAATGGGGCATCTTCACCGTGTCCTTGGCGGTGCGCGAGGCCACATGAACGCGCAGGGTTGCACCGTGATTGGCGGCGCACCCGGCGTCTGGCCGTGGCGACGTTCCGTCGCCTGGCTGGCTTTGCTGGGGCCGCTTTTCTACCTGACATATGGTCTGGCCAACTGGTGGGCGATGCAGCGCTGGGCTGCGGGGCAGGTGCCGTCGGTGGTGTTTGCCTGGGAGCGGCACATCCCGTTCTGGGACTGGACGATCTTCCCCTACTGGTCCATCAACGCCTTTTATGGCCTGTCACTGTTCCTGAGCCGTAGCAAGCACCGCATCGACCGCCACGCGGCGCGCCTGCTCACGGCCCAGTTTGTTGCCGTGGCCTGCTTTGTGACGTGGCCGCTGCATTTCAGTTTTGGGCAGCCAGAGGCCCATGGTGCAGCGGGCTTCTTGTTTGCCGCTTTGCGTGGTTTTGATCAGCCTTTCAACCAGGCTCCTTCATTGCACATCGCATTGGCGATCATCCTGTGGGACTGGTATCGCCCGTTGATGCGTCATGCTTGGCAAAGGGTGTTGCTGCACATCTGGACGCTCGCCATCTGCGCCTCGGTGCTCACCACCTACCAGCACCATTTCATCGACATCCCGACGGGTGCGTTGCTTGGTTTGCTCTGCGTGTGGCTGTGGCCGCTGGAGCGTGAGGTGGCGCTGCCGTCAGCATGGCGGTTGACCCGTGACGGTCAGCGGCTTAAGTTGGTCTTGCTTTACTTTCTCGGCTCAGTCGGTCTATTGGTGCTGGCACTGTGGAGAGGGGGCGGGGCGCTGTGGTTGACTTGGCCGGCGACTTCGCTGTTCTTGGTGAGTCTGAGCTATCTGGGTTTGGGGGCACGAGGGTTTCGCATGGCTCGCTCAGGGCAGATGCATTGGTCTGCACGGTGGTTGTTCGCCCCTTATTTGTGGGGAGCCTCGCTCAATGCCTGGGTCTGGACGCGTGCTTTGCCACCCAGGGTGGAAGTGGTTCCAGGGGTTTGGTTGGGGCGGCGCCCACGACATGCCGAATGGCTGGCCGCAGGGCAGCCCGCACTGGTGAGCTTGTGCGCCGAATTGCCTTTGAACGCGGCGGCTCGCCCCGTGAGCCGTTGTCTGCCCTTGCTGGATTTGGTGGTTCCCAGTCCGGCGCACCTGCAACGCGCAGCAAGTTTGGTACAAGCGCAGCGACGTGCCAGTGAGGGTGGTGTTGTATGGGTGTGCTGCGCTCTTGGGTTTTCGCGCAGTGCTGCTGCGGTCGTGGCCTGGCAATTGCTGTATCTGGGGCCGCCTGATTTGGCACTGGCTGAGGCCCGTACGCGCCAGGCGAGACCTCAGCTGGTGTTGGGTGCAGATTGGATGCGGGCCTTGACAAGCCTAGTCTTACAGTCGGTTGATGAAGGTGTCCGATGAAGGGGATGGCTTTCGGCGAGCAGGAGCGGGTTGACGCATTGGTGCTCTCGGCTTTATTGCATACCAGTGTCCGAGCTTTGGGTGCGTTGTCACTGGGATTGACGTTGCTGGCTTTTGTCTGTCGTGTGGCGTGGTCGCCCTCTATTGGCGTGGCCTGTCTGTTCGGTTTGGTGCTGCTGTGTGGTTTGGGGGCGTTGTATTTCTTATTCCGGCTGCTACTTGATGAGCGCCTTTTCGATCAGTTGGGTCATGGGCATATACCCAGCTTGCCCGTTCTGGATGCCGCGCTGACTCGCCTAGGCTTGCGTTCTGAATCCTTGCATGAGCGCACCTGGAGTGAGCGCCTGTGTGGCACGCGAAGCCTGTTGTACCGCTGCGCCTTTCTGGTTCTGTTGCAAACAGCGGCAGCTTTGTTGATCATTTTTAGTCAAGGGGTTTTGTGACTACTGTCGTATCTCCCGCCTCGCGCCCGCACGTTCTCCCTCCCACGCCGCCGCATGCCTCACAGTGGCGCCGCTTGGTGGCTGCGCTGGTCCGTTGGATCATCGTCTCCGGCGCGAACCTACTTACAGGTGTGCGTGCTGTGTGGTGCAGCTGGGGGCCATCAGCTGACCAGACTGTGTATTTCGCCAACCACTCCAGTCATGGCGATTTTGTGTTGCTGTGGGCGACCTTGCCTGCTGATTTGCGCAATTTCACCCGTCCCGTTGCGGGGGAAGATTATTGGAATCGGTCACCACTGCGGCGCTTCATCGGCAGTGACGTGTTCAACGCGCTGATGATTCCGCGTGAAACACGGACTGGCTGCCTTACAAGCGGTGATTCGCTAGCTCGAATGAGTGCCGCGCTCAAGGCTGGTGACTCGCTCATCATCTTCCCTGAGGGAACACGAAACACCGGCGATGCTGTTTTGCTGCCACTCAAAAGCGGCATCTACCACCTAAGTCAATCGTTCAGCCACGTCAAATTTGTCCCCGTGTGGATTGAAAATTTGAAACGTGTGCTTCCCAAGGGCACCTTTTTGCCCATACCGCTGGCTTGCAGCGTGCGTTTTGGTGCGCCCTTGAAGCTGGAGCTGCAAGAAGATAAAAAACTGTTTCTGCAGCGGGCACGGCAGGCGTTGCTAGATCTGCGACCTGAGTATGACCGTGAGGCAGAGTTGCCTTCGTCGTGTACCGCACAGGTAACAGACGAACCCGAGGCGGATGCATGAACGCAGGTGTTTTCTTTCACATCCTTACGCCAACGGGGTGGTTGTTTGTAGGTGTGACCGGTGTGCTGGTGCTTGCCTCAAGCATTGCAGCCGTGCTCAAGTGGCGCGTAGCCTACGGTGCTCCACACCCCGTGATCGACAACCTGATCTCCCGCATCAATGCCTGGTGGGTCATGGTGGGCTCCATTGGTCTGGCATTCCTGTTCGGTAAAAACGGTGTTGTGGTGCTGTTCTTCTTGATTTCGTTCTACGCCTTGCGCGAATTCATGAGCTTGGCCTACACCCGGCGCGGTGACTACACCGCCATGGCGGCAGCCTTCTACGTGGCGCTGCCCACGCAGTATTTCCTGGTGTGGATTGAGTGGTACGGTCTGTACTCGATCTTCATTCCCGTCTACGCCTTTTTGTTGCTGCCCATCTTGGCTGCCACAGGAGGGGACACCCAGCGCTTTCTGGAGCGCGCCGCTAAGGTGCAGTGGGGTTTGATGGTGAGCGTGTTCTGCATCAGCCACGTTCCGGCCCTGCTCACGCTGCCGGTGATCGGCTTTGAAGGGAAAAACATGCTGCTCATCGCCTTTCTGGTGATCGTTGTGCAGGGTAGCGACGTGCTGCAGTACATCTGGGGCAAGTTGCTGGGCAAGCGCAAAGTGGCTCCCGTGCTTTCTCCCTCCAAAACCTGGGAAGGCCTGATTGGCGGCGTGGCCAGTGCCACTCTGTTGGGCGCAGCTTTGTACGGCATCACGCCATTCACCCCGTTGCAGGCTGCTGGCATGGCGCTGCTGATTTGTCTTATGGGGTTTTTTGGTGGTCTGGTCATGTCGGCCATCAAACGCGATCGTGGGGTGAAGGACTGGGGCAGCATGATCGAAGGTCACGGCGGCATGCTCGACCGTACCGACTCTGTGATCTTTGCAGCGCCGGTGTTTTTCCACGCCGTGCGCTATTGGTGGGTACCTTGAACGACGGCTGGAAGGTCCCCATCACAGCGCTTCTCGGCTTCGCCAACAAGCCCCTCCGGGCCCCACGGCCCCACGGCCCCACGGCCCCCCCCTCTGTCACGATAGATGACCGCTCCGTGTGTAAAACCCGAAGAACCCTGGAGGGGGCAGGAAAGATGGAGAGATGCCGGTCTACAGTGAGCAATACAAGGAACAGCTGGTCAGAAAGCTGATGCCGCCAAGCAACCAAAGCGTGGCCCAAGTCAGCCGAGACAGTGGCGTATCAGTGCCAGCCTTGTACAACTGGAAGAAGAAATTTCAAGACAAAGGACACGTGGTGCCCGCAAAGTCATCGAGGCCCGAAGGCTGGGACTCCAAAGCCAAATTGGCGGCCATCATCCAGACGGCAGCCATGAACGAAGCCCAGCGCGCTGAATACTGTCGAGAACACGGGCTGTACGTGGAGCAACTTGAGGCCTGGAAACTGGCCTTCGAAGCCCTGGACACCAGCGAGCAGCCATCGAGCAAGGCAGAGCTGAGCGCACAACGCCAAAAGATCCGGCAACTGGAGAAAGACCTCACCCGAAAGGACAAGGCACTGGCAGAGACGGCCGCCTTGCTGGTGCTGTCAAAAAAAGTCCAGGCCATCTGGGGCAGCAAAGAGGAAGACTGATTGCTCTGGAGCTCAAACAGGTGGCCATGAAACTGATTGAAGAGGCCGTGACCTCAGGAGCGCGCCAACACAAAGCCTGCGAGGTGGTGGGCATCAGTGCGCGCACCGTGCGTCGCTGGAGCCAAGAGGGCAACGATTTGGTGGACAAACGGGCCCAGGCAGCGTGTCAACGCCAGCATCCGCAGGCACTGAGCGAACAAGAGAAGCAGGCGATGGTGCAGGTGTGCAACAGCGCTGAATTTGCCAGTCTGCCGCCGTCACAAATCGTGCCGCGTCTGGCCGATCGGGGCCAGTACCTGGCCTCCGAATCGAGCTTTTACAGAGTGCTCAAGGCATGCGGACAGCAGCACCACCGAGGCAAGGCGCAGCCACCCAAGAAGGTGGCTGCGCCGCAAGCCTGGGTGGCCACATCAGCCAACCAAGTTTGGAGTTGGGACATCACGTACCTGCCCAGCACGGTGCGGGGACAGTTCCTGCGCCTGTACATGGTGCTTGACGTCTTCAGCCGCCTGATCGTGGGCTGGGAAGTGCATTGGAACGAATCGGCAGAGCATGCCGGGCAATTGATCCGCAAGGCGTGTCTGAGCCAAGGGGTGAGCAAGGATCAACTGGCCCTGCACTCGGACAATGGCAGCCCCATGAAGGGCGCGACGATGCTGGCCATGCTGCAAGCGCTGGGGGTCATGCCATCGTTCAGCAGGCCTGGCGTGAGCAATGACAACCCGTATTCCGAAGCGTTGTTTCGCACGCTC
>NZ_BAAHAK010000009.1:0-202097 GCF_054777695.1 Hydrogenophaga soli
ACGCCGATTGGGGGCATCCCTCCGGCAGAAGCTGAGGCAAACTACTGGGGGCAACTCGCCGCCAGCGACACCTCGCCAGAGGTGTCAACTTAAACCAACCGGCCTCCTTGAAACCCGGGGCGGTTCAAACTGCCGGAGAGCAGCTCGATCGACTCATCGCCATACATGCATTGCTGCTGCGGCGCGGAAGGCATTTGCGGGGCGCTTGCCCGCCTTTCTTGCGAGTATCGGCGAGGGTGAGTGAGGCTGGGACAGGAAGGGTCACGGCGCGACAGTAGATGCACTGTCTTCCGCGCAGGAATGGCGCGGGCGACGGCAGACTGCTTGGTGACTCAATTCAGACTTCTGACATCGCAACCCGAATGGCAAGTTGCGCTGCACAGTGGCCTTTCAGCTTGGCAAGGCCAAGTTCCGAATCGGGCTGGATCGCTGCTACCCAATCACGAGGCGGAACTTACAGACGTCGCCCGCGGCTCAGCGCCAACCTGAAAATCATCAACAAAAACAGCCTCTACCGCTTTATAAAAAAGCGCAAGCAGCTCTGTTTTCAATAGCGATCACTCCCGGCCACCCTTCACTCCCGCGTTTCCCACTCCGCCGCCCAACGGGGCAGGCGGTGGTTGGTGACCATGGCCAGCAGTCCCAGGCCCCGAAGGGGCCACCTGCCCACCAAGAGCCCTGTCATTCGGTGGTGTCACCCCGCTGTTGATGGCTGCCGAGGCAACGTCGGGCACCTGCACCAGGGCGGTCTTGAACTTGTCTGCTGAGGCGATGAACGGACATGGACGAAACATGGCGTCCGCGTGGTTGCACATCGGCCAACCAGGGCCTTGCTCACACCTTCGGTGGCTTGATGCCCAACTGCGCCCAACCAGCAAGCTCTTCAGCCGTTGTTTCATCAAGGCGCACGGTTGCCCCTGCTGGTGGCGTGCCAGACAGCTCGACGTAGGACCCAGGCGCGAGCCGATCTACGAAGATCGCCAAGCAGGTTCCGCCGCTTTTGCTGGACTGGTACGCAATGGCTTCAAAGTCAGCGGCCCTGATGAGTTCTGACAGGATTTGGCTGGGTGCCGGGAGGCCGAACTGAACGGGGAGCACGCGCCAGTTGTGAACCGCAGCCGCATCGTGCAGTTGCTTGCCGGTTGTCAGCATGCGCAGATCATTTGGGTTGATCTTCAAGCGCTTCTTGATCCGCTCGGCCCTCTCGGGCATTCTGATCTTGCCAAGGACTCGTGCCACGGGGCCGAGGGTTGCAGGCGTCAGCGTAAAGACCCGCGAGAGCTTGCCGTTGAGGACCACGGTGGTGTGACTCTGGCCCGGGGTGAGCGCGAGCTCCTCTGGGCGCAGTCCCTCGACCATCTGGCCTGCCTCGATTTGGAACTTCTCCCGATATGCCGTTGCATGGTCGGAGGCCAGATACAGACACGGCCATGGACTGAAAGTTTGGCTGTCAATCTCGGTCCCCGCGTTGAATCGACCTCCAATGCTGGTGAGGCTGCCTGCCGCGGACAGTGGATACAGCGTCCATTGGTAGTCAACAATCCGGACCCAGTTTTCAAGCTCCAATGGCTGGGCGGGCGTCTCTTGCAAGGCTTTCAGCAGCTCTGGGCGTCGGCGGCGACGCTCAGGTTCGAGATTGAAGTAGAGGATGTCCTGGAGCTCATCCAGGTCCGCAGAGAGCTCGCTCCAACGCTCCAGCGACTCCTCGCTGAAGCGGTCGAGCTCAAGAATGCCTTTGACTGGGGGTGCACCGGCAGCCGCACCACGAGGTGCTGGTGGAGTCGGTTTCCTGTTGCGCCGTCTCAATTACTTGACCTGCGCCTGATTTGTCATGGCTTGGATGATGAATCGGCGCAGTCTGTCGTACCGCCCCAGACGGATCATGTCGCGAGGGGAGACGTCTCCCAGCAGCGGGTTCCTTGCCCGAAACCAAGCCACTGTTTTCTCGGGATCTCCCGAAAACTGCTTGGCAACCAAATTGATGGTCGAAGCGATTTCTTCCATCCGGACTTGAACGGCCTCGGGGATGTTGTCGTCCCAGCGAACGGAGGACTCTGCGACAGCAGCGATGCGGCCCACGTCAGCCTTCTTCAGGGACAAAAACTGGGCAGCCTTTTTTGCATCGAAAGTCGTGCCGTGGCCGAACTGCAAAAGGTCTTCAGGCACTGTGTCGAACAGGCCAAATCCAGACTGGCCAGAGGCCTGGCGGACTGTGGTGGTTTCCATGATGCCCGTCGATGGGGTGGAGAAGTTGGATGCCGATTGTGGAAGGAAACACATTCAAACCACGTTTTGACCATCTTTATACCTCACTCCCGCCTGTCCCGCTCCGCCGTCCACCCAGGCAGTCGGTGGTTGTTGGCCATGGCCAGCAG
Organism: Hydrogenophaga soli; assembly: GCF_054777695.1. NCBI lineage: Bacteria > Pseudomonadati > Pseudomonadota > Betaproteobacteria > Burkholderiales > Comamonadaceae > Hydrogenophaga > Hydrogenophaga soli. Next base: position 2,376 of record NZ_BAAHAK010000009.1, read on the forward strand.
CCTCAGGCTCAGCAGGGGCCACCTAGCCACCCAGAGCCTTGTCATTCGGTGGTGTCACCCCGTTGGTCAAAGGCTTCCGGGGCAACGTCGGGCACTTGCGCCAGTGCGGCCTTGAACTTGTCTGCCGATGCCCGCTCCGCCCGTTCGCTGAGGTACTTTTCGGTGGACAGAGCCGACACCTTTTCTGCCACGGCTGAGGCGATGAACTGGTTCATGGACACCTGATCATGTTTGGCCAGTTCGCGCGCCATGTGGTGCAAGGAGTCTGGCAACCGGATGCTGAGTGCGCTCATCAAAGGTTCTCCAACAAATTCAACACGTCACCCGGGGTGACCACCTGGATGCCAAAGCGGGTCGCCTGCCGGAAATCTGCCACGTTCCACGTCACGATCTGTGCATGGGCTTTTACCGCAAGTTCCAAAATGAAGTCGTCTCCGGGGTCCTTCAGTGCAGGGCGCCACAAATAGAAAATTTTGTGGTGCACGGCCTTGGCGCACACAAAGTCCACCACATCGTCAATTTGCTGCGGTGACAAGTTCAGCATGCCGCGTTTGAGCACGGCTTCATATTCGGCAACCAGGGGTGCCGACACATGAAGCTGATACCGGTCTTCGGTGAGCAGCGACAAAAGCCTGTGAGACGTTCCGCGCGAAGACTTGAGTGCCGTCAACAGCACATTGGTGTCCAGAACGATCTGCGGTTTCATTTTGGTATTGTATGCAATACCAAAATGCCTGCATAGGTCAGCTGGCCGCTGCAAACACAGGCACCCTCGCTCCCGCCTCTCCCGCTCCGCCGTCCACCCAGGCAGCCGGTGGTTGCTCAGCATGGCCCACAGCCGCAGGCCCGAGGTGACGCCTGCGGCGGCCAGCGGGGCCAGGCCGTCGGGCAGGCCCAGGGTTTGCGGCCCAGCAGCACCCACAGCCAGTTGGCACGTGCCACCCAGAAGAAGGGGCGGCGGTCCAGCCTCGCGCCTGCCCGCTGTTAAGCACGTTGCAAGCCTTATCAGGTCTCATCCGTAAGGAGCGGTTTGCAATTGCTGTAAAAATGAAGCAATTTGTGTCGAATGCGCCTTGACGGTTTGTCCGCGTTTTGCAGGCAAGCTGCGGAGCCCAGCTTGAATGGAACACAACGCTTTTCTGCGTTTTTTTCAGCCACTCTCTGTCAGGAAAGTCATGTTCTCCAATTTGATCAAATCACCATGTTGGGTGCCCGTTCAGCGGGTAGGGGCCACTTTGGTCGTTGCTATCGCAGTGCTCTGGTCCGGGCTGGCGGCAGCTGCGCCGTTTGCTTACGTCACCAACAATACTGCCGCCAACGTCTCCGTGATTGACTTGGCAAGCAATACCGTGGTGGCGACGGTGGCCGTGGGGGCCAATCCCTATGGCGTTGCCACCAATGGCACCGGCACCCGGGCTTATGTGACGAATCAGGTTGGCAACACCCTGTCGGTGATTGATGCAACAACCAACACCGTGGTGGCGACGGTGGCTGTGGGTTCTTCTCCGGTGGGGGTGGCGGTCAACCCGGCTGGTTCGCGCGTGTATGTGGCGAACTTGTCCAGTGACTCCGTGTCGGTGATCAACACGACAAGCAACACCGTGGTGGCGACGGTGCCTGTGGGGACGCAGCCGTTTGGTGTGGCCGTCAGTCCGGACGGCAGCCGGGTCTATGTGACCAATCGGGGCAGCCAAACCGTGTCCGTCATCGACACCACCAGCAATGCCGTGGTGGCGACGGTGGCGGTGGGGGTGTTGCCGGCAGGTGTCGCAGTCAGCCCGAGCGGTGGTCGGCTTTACGTGGCCAATGCGACCGACAACACCCTGTCGGTCATCAACACCGCCAGCAATGCGGTGGTGGCCACAGTGCCGGTGGGTAATTTCCCCACTGGTGTTGCCATCAATCCGGCGGGCAGTCGGGTTTATGTGACCAACAACCTTGACCACACCGTGTCGGTCGTCGACACCGGCACCAATGCCGTGGTGGCCACGGTGTCGGTGGGAACCTCGCCACGTGGTGTGGCGGTCAACCCGGATGGCAGCCGGGTTTATGTTGCCAACACCAGCAGCGCCAACGTGTCGGTGATTAACACGGCGACCCATACCGTGGTGGCAACGGTTGGGACGGGTGCTTCACCAATCGCTTTGGGCCAGTTCATTGGCGGCTGGGGTGCGTCCACCTTGAGTTCTGTGCCGACGCTATCGACCTTGGGTCTGGTGCTGCTTTCATTGCTGGTGGCCGGGGCAATGGTGCGGGGCAGAGCCAGAGGCTGACCCGCTACTCCAACTACCCATGTGTCACAAATCTGGACACTTGCGCCGCAGGTGACGCCTGGCGCGGGAAAACCCCGATGGGGGCTGGGGGTGAACGGCCAACAATGCCTATGTCCATTTGTTCATAGGCAAGGCTGTGCATACCCCTGGGGTGGCCCGGTCGTTACCCACAGGAGACCCCACCATGCAGAAAGTCCTGCACATCAACCCCGACAAGTGCACCGGGTGTTTGCAGTGCGAAATGGCGTGTTCGTTCGAGAACCACGGCGTGTACGCCACCAGCAAGTCGCGCATCAAGGTGTTCGACTTCCACCACACCGGCAAGAAGGTGCCCTACACCTGCACCCAGTGCGACGAGGCCTGGTGCCTGCACGCCTGCCCGGTGGAGGCCATCAAGGTGGACAAGGACACCGGCGCCAAGGTGGTGAACGAGACCACCTGCGTGGGCTGCAAGGTCTGCACCATTGCCTGCCCGTTCGGCACGGTGAACTACGTGCAGGAAACCGGCAAGGTGCAAAAGTGCGACCTGTGCGGTGGCGATCCGGCCTGTGCCGATGCCTGCCCCACCGGCGCCATCACCTTCATCGACGCCAACTGGACCGGCATGGGCAAGATGCAGCAGTGGGCCGAAAAGTTGGGCAACCAATCAGCCCCTTCCGCTTGATATACAAGCACTGAACGCTATACATTCAGGAGAAACACATGTCCTGGGCTGGAAAAATCCTCCGCGTCAACCTGACCGCGGGCACCGTCAAATCCGAACCGCTGAACATGGACTGGGCCCGCGCCTACCTGGGCTCGCGCGGCTTGGCGTCCAAATACCTGATCGAAGAGATCAGCCCCAAGGTGGACCCGCTGTCCGCCGACAACAAGATCATCTGGGCCACCGGCCCGCTGACGGGCACCATGGCCTCCACCGGGGGGCGCTACACCGTGGTGACCAAGGGCCCGCTGACCGGGGCCATTGCCTGCTCCAACTCGGGCGGCTACTGGGGTGCCGAACTCAAGATGGCCGGTTGGGACATGGTCATTTTTGAAGGCAAGAGCGCCAAGCCGGTGTACCTGTACATCAACGACGATGTGGCCGAACTGCGCGACGCCGCCCACCTGTGGGGCCAGAGCGTGTGGAAGACCGAGGAAATCCTGAAGACCAGCCTGCAAGACCCGCTGCTGCGCGTCTCCAGCATTGGCAAGGCTGGTGAAAACGGCGTGTTGTACGCCGCCGTGGTGAACGACTTGCACCGCGCCGCCGGGCGCTCGGGCGTGGGCACGGTCATGGGCAGCAAGAACCTCAAGGCCATTGCGGTGCGCGGCACCAAGGGCGTGGGCAATGTGCGCGACCCCAAGGCGTTCATGGCCGCCACCAAGGCCGCCAAGAAGGTGCTGGCCGACAACGGCGTGACCGGCCAGGGCCTGCCCGCCTACGGCACGCAGGTGCTGATGAACGTCATCAACGAAGTGGGCGCACTGCCCACCCGCAACCACAAGGACGTGCAGTTCGAAGGGGCCAAGGACATTTCCGCCGAGGCCATGCTGACCCCCCGCGCCACCGACGGCAAGAAGCACCTGGTGACCAACCAGGCCTGCTTTGGCTGCACCATTGCCTGTGGGCGCATCAGCAAGATGGACGAGGGCCACTTCACCGTGGCCACCAAGCCGCAGTACTGGGGGGCCTCGGGCGGGCTGGAGTACGAAGCCGCCTGGGCGCTGGGCGCGGCCAACGGCGTCAACGACCTGGAGGCCCTGCAGTACGCCAACATGCTGTGCAACGAGGAAGGCTTTGACCCCATCAGCTTCGGCGCCACCGTGGGCGCGGTGATGGAGCTGTACGAAATGGGCGTGCTGACCAAGGAGTTGCTGGGCATTGAGGCCCCGTTCGGCTCGGCCCAGGCGCTGGCCTACTTTGCCGAAATCACCGCCAAGGGCGAAGGTTTTGGCAAGGAAATCGGCCAGGGCTCCAAGCGGCTGACGGCCAAGTATGGTCACCCCGACCTGTCCATGAGCGTCAAGGGCCAGGAATTCCCGGCCTACGACGGCCGCGTCATTCAAGGCATTGGCCTGGCCTATGCCACCAGCAACCGCGGTGCCTGCCACCTGCGGGGCTACACCATCGCGTCTGAAGTGCTGGGCATTCCAGTCAAGACCGAGCCGGTGGACGCCAACGGCAAGCCCGAGCTGGTGAAAGCCTTCCAGGACGCCACCGCGGCGTTTGACTCGGCGGGCGTGTGCATCTTCACCAGCTTTGCCTGGACGCTGGCCGACGTGGCCCCGCAAGTGCAGGCCGCCTGCGGCGAGGAGTACACGGTGGAGCACCTCAACCACATTGGTGAGCGCATCTGGAACATGGAGCGCGACTTCAACAACAACGCCGGCTTCACCGCCGCCGATGACAAGCTGCCCAAGCGCCTGCTGACCGAAGCCGCCAAGACCGGCCCCGCCGCCGGTGTGGTGAGCAAGCTGCCCGAGATGCTGCCCAAGTACTACGACGTGCGCGGCTGGAACGCCGACGGCACCGTCAAGCCCGAAACCCGCGAACGCCTGGGACTGTGAGCAGCATGACGCACCATGTGATCGTGGGTGCCGGCCCGGCCGGCGTGATTGCGGCGGAAACCCTCCGCAAGCATGCGCCGTCCGACCGCATCACCCTCATCGGCGACGAGCCCGAGGCCCCGTACTCGCGCATGGCCATTCCCTACCTGCTGATGGGCAACATCCAGGAAGAGGGCACCTGGCTGCGCAAGACGGCCACGCACTGGGCCGACAGGCGCATCGAGCGCCAGACGGCGCGGGTGACCGCGGTGCGCCCGGGCGCAGCCGGGCAGCCCCACACCCTGGTGCTGGACAACGGCGACACGCTGCAGGCCGACCGCGTGCTGCTGGCCAGCGGCTCGCAGCCAGTGCAGCCGCCCATTCCGGGCATCAACGCTCCCAACGTGCACACCTGCTGGACGCTGGCCGACGCCCGCGCCATCATGGCCAAGGCCCAGTCGGGTGCGCGGGTGTTGCAGATGGGCGCAGGTTTCATCGGCTGCATCATCATGGAAGCGCTGGCCGCCCGTGGCGTGCAGCTCAGCGTGGTGGAAATGGGCGACCGCATGGTGCCCCGCATGATGGGCCCGGTGGCGGGCGGCATGATCCGCCGCTGGGTGGAGGGCAAGGGCATTGCCGTGCACACCGGGGCGCGGGTGGAGTCCATCGAACCCGTGGCCGCCGTGGCCGACCAGCCCGCGTTCAGCCGCGTGCGCCTGTCCACCGGGCAGGTGCTGGAGGCCGACCTCATCATCAGCGCCACGGGTGTCAAACCCGCCATGGGTTTTCTGGAAGGCTCGGGCGTGTTGTGTCTGCAAGGCGTGCTGACCGACGAGCACATGGAAACCTCGGTGCCCGGCATCTACGCCGCGGGCGACTGTGCCGAAGCCTTTGACAAGGTGAGTGGCAAGCCCATCGTCAGCGCCATCCAGCCCAACGCGGCCGACCAAGCCTATGTGGCGGCGCTGAACATGGTGCACCGCCCTGGCCAGCCGCGGGCGGAGTTGAAAGGCGTCACCCAGATCAACGTGCTCGACACACTGGGCCTGATTTCCGCCAGCTTTGGTCAGTGGGAAGGAGTGCCCGGCGGCCAGTCGGTGGAACGGGTGGACGAAGCCAACCACCGCGCACTCACCCTGCAGTTCGACGGCGACGTGATGGTGGGTTGCAACAGCGTGGGCTGGACCCAGCATGTGGGCGTGATGCGCGGGCTGGTGGAAGGCCGGGTGCGCCTGGGCGAGTGGAAGGACAAGCTGCTGGCCGACCCCACCCAGCTCATGCACGCCTACCTGGCCAGCGCGCAAGCGCAGGGCGCGTGGAGCGGTGCGGGCGATGCGCGGCGGCGTTGACAATCCGGCCCCATGCGCATCACCCTCAAGCTGTTTGCCACGCTGACCGACTACCTGCCCCCGGACGCCCGGCGGGCCAACCAGGTGCCCCTGGACCTGCCCGACGGGTCCACGGTGGCCCAGGCCTACGAGCCTTTCGGGCTGCCCGCCAAGCTGGTGCACCTGGTGCTGGTCAACGGGCATTACATCGCCCCGGAGGCCCGCCCCGCCCATGCCCTGAAAGACGGTGACGTGCTGGCCCTCTGGCCCCCCATTGCCGGGGGCTGAGTGACGGTTCCCGACACCTTCGAGCGCGACATGGGCTGCACCGAGGCCGAGCTTAGTCGCTGCCTGCCCCAGGCGCTGGCAGGCTTGGACTGGGTGGCCGAAGACCAAGGCTTTTGCGTGCAGTGGCCGGACGCTGGAGGGCGTTTGCAGGTGCGCTGGGCCGCCTTGCCACCCCGCAGGCTGGGTTTGGCCGTGATCCCGCGGCTGGGCCTGCGCTTTTGTTTTGACGGGGTGTCCGCAGACCAGCGCCACGCCTGGTTGCAGCGCTTCGACCTGTACACCCGCCGCGGCGGAGGCTGATCAGGACGTTTGCACAGCACCCGGGCCGATTCGCCCAGCACCTGGTGCCGGTTGTGGAGGACGCGTGGGGTTGCCCAGGGTCAGGCGTCAGCCGTCACCAGGTGGCAGGCGGCCAGGGTCTGGTTCTGGGTGCGTACCCAGTCAGGCGGCGTGTTCTTGCAGTGAGGCGTGGCTTGGGGGCAGCGGGTGGAGAACACGCAGCCCGAGGGCGGATTCATGGGCGATGGCAGGTCGCCCGACAGCAGCCGAATGTGCTTGTTCCGTTCCTTGGTTGGATCGGGAATGGGAATGGCCGACAGCAGCGCCTGTGTGTATGGGTGCTGCGGCGTGCTGTAGAGCGGGTGTTTGTGGGCCAGTTCCATGGGCTGCCCCAGGTACATCACCATCACACGGTGGCTGATGTGCCGCACCACCGCCAGATCGTGGGCGATGAAGATCAGCGACAAGCCCATTTCTGCTTGCAGTTCCCGCAGCAGGTTGACGATTTGGGCCTGTATGGACACATCCAGCGCGGACACAGGCTCGTCGCACACCACCAGCTTGGGCTTGAGGATGAGGGCGCGGGCAATGCCGATGCGTTGGCACTGTCCGCCCGAGAACTCGTGCGGGTAGCGGTTGATGTGTTGGGGCATCAGACCCACACGGTCCATCATGGAGCGCACTTGCTTCATGATTTCGGCGTTTCCCCACTCGGGGTGGTGGGTGCGAAGCGGCTCGGCAATGATCTGGGCAACGGTCATGCGCGGATTCAGGCTGGCCAAGGGGTCTTGAAACACCATTTGCACGTCGCGTCGCAGGGCTTGCCATTCACTGGCACTGGCCCCGAACATTTCTTTGCCTTGCCATTGAATCGAGCCGCTGGTGGCTGGGTTGAGGTTGAGGATGGCGCGTGCCAGGGTTGATTTGCCGCAACCCGACTCTCCCACCACACCCAGGGTTTCACCCGCGGCGAGATCGAAGGACACCCCGTTGACGGCCTTGAGGGTGTGAGGGGGTTGCCAGGGCCAGGCTTGGGCTGCACGGATCTGGAAATGCACATGCAAATCGCGCACTTGCAGCAACGGAGTGGGCGAGTCAGTCATGGCCGGTGTCCAAGGGGGGCAGTGCTTCTGCGCGCAGGTGACAGGCACGCAGCCGTTGGCCGCTGCCCAATGGCCGCAGGCTTGGGGGATGCTGGGCGCATGCATCCAGTGCCAGGCCGCAGCGTGGCTGGAACGGACACCCCAGCGGGGGGTGCGCCATGTTGGGCGGTGTGCCGGGAATGGCTTGCAACGCGTCGTCGTCGCGGTCCATGCGGGGAATGGCCTGCAACAGCCCCTGGGTGTAGGGGTGGCTGGGCGTTTGGAACAGCGACAGCGCATCGCCTTGTTCCATGACCCGTCCGCCATACAGCACCAGCACTTGGTCGCACAGGCCCGCCACCACCCCCAGGTCGTGGGTGATGAGCACGATGGCGGTGCCGAAGTCCCGTTGCAGTTCACGCAGCAGGCTGAGGATTTGTGCTTGCACCGTGACGTCGAGTGCCGTGGTGGGCTCGTCGGCCACCAGCAGCTCGGGCTCGCACAGCAGCGCCATGGCAATCAACACGCGTTGACGCATGCCGCCCGAGAACTCGTGCGGGTGCATGTCCAACCGGCGTGCGGCTTCAGGGATTTTGACGGCATCCAGCATGCGCAGCGACTGGGCCCGGGCGCTCTTGCGGTCCATGCCTTTGTGGAGCTGAAGCACTTCGGTCATTTGCCGCTCCACCGTCAGGTAGGGGTTGAGCGAGGTCACAGGATCTTGAAAGATCATGGCCACACGGTTGCCCCGGATGCGGTTGAGCGCCTGCTCCGGCAGGGTGAGCAAGTTCTGCCCCTGGTACATCGCCTCGCCGGTGGCTTTGCCATTGCGGGCCAGCAGGCCCATCAAGGCCAGCACGGTCTGGCTTTTGCCCGAGCCGCTTTCACCCACGATGCCCAGGGTTTGTCCTTTGTCCACCGAAAAGCTGACCCCGTTGACGGCATACACCGGCCCATCGGGGGTGGAGAACTGCACGCCAAGGTTGGCCACATCAAGCAAAGCCATGGGCTGTTCCTCAGCGTTCTTTCGGGTCGAGCGCGTCGCGCAGGCCGTCGCCGATGTAGTTGAAGCAATACAGCGTGGTGGACAACAGCGCGGCGGGAAACAGCAGGATCCAGGGGGAGATTTCCATCACCGAGGTGCCGTCGTGGATGAGCACGCCCCAACTGGTCATGGGCTCCTGGATGCCCAGGCCCAGGAACGAGAGCACCGACTCGGTCAGGATCACGCCAGGCACGGTCACCGTGGTGTAGATCACCACGATGCCCAGCAGGTTGGGCACGATGTGCTGATAAATGATGCGCCATGTGGGCACGCCGATGGCGCGCGCAGCTTCCACAAACTCGCGTGAGCGCAGCGACAGCGTTTGGCCTCGCACCACCCGGGCCATGTCCATCCAAGAGAACACGGTGATGGTGACCACCACCAAATAAAAGTCGCGTCCCAGCAGCGTCACCATCAGGATGGCGATGAGCAGGTAGGGCACCGCGTACATCATGTCAACGATGCGCATCATCAGGCTGTCCACCCGCCCCCCCAGGAAGCCCGCGGTGGCCCCCCAGGCAATGCCCAGGCTGGCGGAGGTGAGGGTGGCCAACAGGCCCACCATCAGTGAAATGCGTCCCCCCATCAGGCTGCGCACCAACAAGTCGCGGCCCGACTCATCGGTGCCAAACCAGTGGAAGTTGCGCCAGGTGGGGGGCTGGCTCATGGCGTCCCAATCTGAGGTGTCGTAGGCGTGGGGCAGGACCCAGGGACCGATGACACACATGAGCGTCACCAGGATCAGCAGCACCAGGCTGACCACCGCCGCCTTGTTGTGCATGAAGCGTCGGCGGGCGTCGGTCCAGGGGCTGCGGCCTTGGACGGCGGTTTGTGCCACGACCGTGAGCTGGTCCACCAGTGCTTCGTTCTTGCTGGACATGAGGGGCTCCGTGTTCAGTAGCGGATCTTGGGGTCCAGCAGCGCATAGGCCAGGTCCACCAGCAGGTTGAGCACCACGGCAATGACGGTGATGAGCACCACCAAGCCAAGCACCAGGGTGTAGTCACGGTTGGCCGCCCCATTGACGATGAGTTTGCCCAGGCCGGGCAGCGAGAACACCGTTTCCGTCACCATGGCGGCAGTGATGGAGGAGATGGCCATGGGGCCAATCAGCGAGACCACGGGCAGCAATGCGGGCTTGAGCGTGTGGCGCAGCACGACGGTGCGCATGGGCAGGCCCTTGGCCCGTGCGGTGCGAATGAAGTTGCTTGACAGCACTTCAATCATGCTGCCGCGCATCACCCGGCCAATGGTGGCGGTGTTGATGATGACCAGCAACGCCATGGGCAGCACCATGTAGCGCACTTCAAAGTCGGACCAGCCACCCGAGGGCACCCATTTGAGCCCGATGGCAAACACCAGCACCAGGACGGGGCCGAGCACAAAGGGCGGGAAGGCATGCCCCACGTTGCCCAGCAGCATGGCGAAGTAGTCCACGAAACTGTTTTGCCGGAGGGCCGCCACGATGCCCAGCGCCACGCCAATCACCAATGCAATCACCATGGAGCCCCCGCCAATCAGGAGCGATACAGGGAGGGCGTTGGCCACCAGTTCATTGACGGTCCAGTCTTCATAGCGAAATGAGGCCCCCAGATCGCCATGGAGCAAACTCTGAAGGTAGAGCAGGTATTGCTTCCAAAGCGGTTCGTCGAGGTGGTACTTGGCTTGCAGGTTGGCCAGCACGGCGGCTGACACTTTGCGTTCGCTGTCGAACGGCCCCCCGGGTGTGAGGTGCAGCATCAGGTAACACAAGGTGATGACCGCCAGCAGCGTGGGCAGGGTTGCCAGCAGACGGCGAAATGCATAAGTCCACATGGCCAGTCTCTTTCAATGTCCTATCCGTTCGTCCGTCGTGGAGAGAGGTAGGCTGTGTGCAAGACTTGGATTGTCAACCATCAACGCCTTTTACTCGGGGGGCTTCTGCGTCTGGAATGGGGTGTTGGTCAATTGCCTGGCGGCCTCGACCCTGTTGCGGCCTTCGGCTTTGGCACGGTAGAGGGCGCAGTCCGCACGGGCCAGGAGTGCTTCGATGCGAGTGTCATTCGCCGCACGGGTTGCTATGCCAAAACTCGCTGTGACGTGCACGGGCTGGTCGTTGCAGCGCAATGTCAGCACCTCGGTTTCCTGGCGCAGATACTGCGCAACCCGCATCGCGCCATCGAGATCAGCCCTGGGCAACAGCAAGACAAACTCCTCGCCACCATAGCGGCCAAAGAGGTCGTGAGGGCGTTTGTGGCTGCGTGCCAACGCAGCAAATGCACGCAGAACCTGGTCCCCGAAGGCGTGTCCCCAAGTGTCGTTGAGCAGTTTGAAGCGGTCCAGGTCCACCATGATGACGGAGAGTGCTACTTGTTCGCGCTGGGCCCGTTGGAACTCCACGCTTGCCCGCTCGAAAAAGTAGCGGCGTGTCATGGCCTTCGTCAGCTCGTCTTCCCGCGCCGCAGCGAGCACGCTGGCGTAGAGCCTTGCGTTTTGCACCGCCACGGAAACAGAGGCTGCCAATGTCGTGAGGGTGGCCAAGTCCCGGTCGGTGTATGCGTAAGGCACACGGTTTTGGGCGGAGATGATCCCAATGACTTCATCGTTGATGACCATGGGCGCAAAGAGAAGCGACCGGTGGCGGCTTTCTGTGCCGTGGGATTGGGGGAGCTCCGGGAGGTAGCGGCGGTATTCAAGGGTGGCGTCGCCCATCATCAGCGGTTGGCGGTGCTCCACGCACCATCCCGAAAAACTGTTGGAGTTGTGTGTCAACAGCACGGGGGGCAAGCGCTGGCCGCCTTCCAAGAGCAGTTCGTAATGGATCTGGTCGTGCTCGGCATCGTAGAGACCGAGCCCGAAGCTGTCGGTCTTCATGAGCGCACCAATGCCTTCGTACACAGCCAGCACGATGTCTTCGAGCTTGAGGCTGGCCGCAATTTGGCGACCAATGTCGCCCAGCGCAGTGAGTACGCGCGTTTGTTCGCGCAGGTCTTGTGCACTGCGGTCAGCTTCCCATGCCGCGATTTGCTGCTGCAGGTCTTGGGCCGCCGTGCGTGCCGATAGCTGTTGGAAGCGTTCCAGGGCTTCAAACGCCTCTTTCCACTGTGCTTGCCGACGCAACAGTTGTGCCAATGCGCTCCAGGCTTTGGTCTCTTGCGGCAACGCGCCTGTCATTTGCGCCAACTGCACCACCAGCCGCAGTTCATCAAGCGCTCGCTCAGGTGCGAGAGGGCTGAGCACGGCAGCCATTTGCAGGTGGGCTTCCGACTCCACCGATGCATTGCCCGTTTGCCGGGACAAGGCAATGGCCTCGTCCAGCGATTGCAGCGCGTCAGCAGTTGCCTGCCGCTTGGCCTGAATGCTGGCCAGAACGGTAAGCCCCTCTGCTAGGTTGACGGCACAGTTCAGTTTGCGCGACAGCGCAATGGATTCGTCCACCAGGGCCTGGGCCTCGTCCAGCTTGTCCAGTGCCAGTAGCGCTTGCCCCAAAGTGAAGAGCGTGATGGCCCGGTTGAGCGGGCGGGCAAAGTCGTTGGCCAGCGCCTGGCGCAAGATCTGCTCGGCTGCTGGGTACTGCTCCAGGTTGACCAAGGTGCTGCCGATGTTCAGTCGCAGCACATTGGCCAAGGGGTCGTTGGTTCGGATGGCCTCGTCCAGTGCTTCCCGGTATCTGCGCAATGCCAACTCCGAGTTGCCCCTGTCTTTGGCAACGCAGGCCATTCCATTGAGCGCCTTGAGTCGATAGGCCTCGTTTCCCAGGCGTTGCATGGCATGCTCCACGCGCTCGAAAAGGCGTTGGGCTTCGGCGTAGTTGGCGCTGTCAAGTTCGATCCAAGCCAGCTCGTACTCGCAGTGTGCCGCCGCTGCCCCCCAGCCATGGTCATTGCAGTGTTGCAGCTCCTGGCGTAACAAAGGCCCTGTTTGATCGCTTTGGAACTGGCGATACTGATCTACGAAGTTCGCCAGCGCCAATGCGCGTGCTTCCCCAACGGGATGGGACTGCAGTTCGATGCGAAGTTCATCTACCGTGGTGGCAGTAAAGGCAAGGGGTGTATGCGGCATTTGGGTTGCGATCATGGTGGCCCGCCTACCAGGGGGCGCAGGTTTACCCCCGGAAAGCCCCCCCAAAAATCGATACTGATAATGTAGCGTTTTCGCTTATTTGTAAGGGAGCGTAAGCAAATTGAAACGCAACAACCACCCGACCGGGTGCCCTGTCGGGTGATCTTCGATGGACTGATGCCGGATGAGCAGGCCAGACTCAGTGCTTGATGATGTACAGATCCTTGGAGCGGTAGCGGTCCAGCGAGTTGGTGCTGGAATATCCACCCACCCAGGGCTTGACCAAGCGGGGCATGGAGTATTGCAGCAGGGGCATCAGCGGGTAGTCTTCCATGACCAGTTTGGCCGCCTGTGTCAGCAGCTCTGCACGCTTTTTGTCATCACTGAGTTTGTTGCCCTGTGCAATCAACTCTTCGGCTTTCTTGTTGCAGTTCTTGTTGTCATTCTGGTCGGAGTCACACTGCACCAGGGTCAGGAAGGTGGTGGCGTCGTTGTAATCGGCCACCCAGCCATTGCGGGCAACTTGGTATTCACCATCGTGGCGTTTTTTCAGCAGCACTTTGAATTCCATGGCCTCCATGTCCATGTCCAGCCCCAGCTTGGTTTTCCACTCTGAGGCCACGAAGATGGCCATCTTCTTGTGGTACTCATCGGTGTTGTATGAAAACTTGAGCCTGGTGCCGGGCTTGACGCCAGCCTCGGCCAACAGTTTTTTGGCTTCGGCCACACGTTTGTCCATGGGCCAGGATGCCCATTCGTACGTGGTGACATCGGCTCCTTTGGTGCCCCGAACGATCACTCCATAAGCGGGAGCTTGACCATCCGCTGTGACTTTTTGGGCCAGGATGTCTCGGTCCACGACCATCGACAAGGCCTTGCGAACCTTCAGGTCTTTCAGCAGAGGGTCCTGGTTGTTGAATGAGTAGTAGCGCAAGCCCAGGGTGGCGGCATTTTGCAACTCTTTGGGGTACTGGGCCTTGTACTTTTCGTAGGTGCCGGCGGGCAACTGGTAGACCCAGTGGTTTTCGCCCGACTCGTAGAGCTTGACGTCGGCGTCGCGGCTTTCAATGGCGAGGAAGGTGGACTTGGTCAGCACCACGTTTTTTGCGTCCCAGTACTGGGGATTTTTGGTCAGCACGACTTTGGCGTTGACTTGCCAGTCGCTCAGTATGTAGGCCCCGTTGCTGACGATGTTGCCCGGCTTGGTCCAAGCCTTACCGAACTTGTCCACCGTGGCTTTGTGGATGGGTGCGAACTGGCTGTTGGACACCAGTTCGGGCATGTAGCTGACGGGGAAGGGCGTCTTGATTTCCAGGGTGTGCTTGTCCAGGGCTTTCACGCCCAGGTCTTTGGAGGGTTTCTTGCCTTCCACCACTTCCGGGCCATTGAGCAGGAACATGCCGAAGGTGGACGCATAGGGCGAGGCTGTGCTGGGTTCCAGGAAACGGCGGACGCCGTACACCACGTCATCGGCGGTGATGGCTTCACCGTTGGACCATTTGGCGTTCTTGCGAAGGTTGAACACCCAGGTGGTGGCATCGGTTTGTTTCCAGGTCTCGGCCAGGCCGGGTACCACCACGCCATTGTTGTCGGTGGCGGTGAGGGCCTCGAACAGGTCGCGAACGATGTTGTGCGCGGGCAGGGATTCGCTCAAGGCCGGGTCCAGAGACTCCGGCTCCGATCCGTTGTTGCGGATCAGCTCCTGCTTGTCGCTCAAAGACACGCCCGCGGGGATCACGGCGGCGTAAGCGCTGCTGACCAGGGACAGTGCAATGGCAACGGCCACAGACGAGAGCTTCTGCTGAACTGGCATGTGAAATCCTTCCTGAATGATGAAAAGTTAATTTTAAGGATGGAATGCGTTGATGCGGCGGGAATGGGCAAGGGTCGTGCTGATGTTCATTTGGCTTCAGTCTGAACCAAGCGTTGAGATCCTGAACAGTGAATGATGTTTTTTGCGCGGTTCTGTTGACTCGTGACGGCGGCATGGGCGGTGACGCGCACCCAGGTTTGTTGCAGCACCCGGGCGTCGTTGCTGGCGCGGTGGCGGTTGAGCTTCAGTTCGTCAAGCACTTGGGTCTTGGCTGCGTCCCAGCGGGCCAGGGCCGCTTCGTCCAGCGCCTGGCGCAGGTCTTTGAGGACGAACTGGGGTTGCATGTCCGCTGCGTCGAACAGGCGGGCCAGCCATTGGAAGTCGTGGTACCACGCGTCGGTGTACACGGTTTGGGCATGGAGGCAGCGGTTCAGTTCCGAGGCCACCCGCGCCGCGGGTTTGCCGTGGGCCTTGAGCACCTCACGGGTGATGCCGTGCACCGCCTCGGCGGTGGGTTCCCAGTGCTGCCAGTCGGGCTCGGGGCTGATGAGCGAGCAGTAGGCCGCCCCATCGGGCAGCACTGCGCCCACTTCAATGGGGTAGCTGCCCAGGCCAAAACCGGATGCTTCGATGTCGATGACGCAGGGGGCTTCGCAAGGGAGGCTGGTCGTGCTGCTCATGGGGCCATTGTCGCGGGCGTGGCTGGCCTGTTGGGCGGGGCAAACCCCAGTCGGCGGGCCTGCAGGGTGTCAGTGTGGTGCATGGGCTGCCGTACATGGGCCGCGTGTTCGAGGCCCACACCTCCGGGGGCGGGGTTACGGTGCCGGGGAGGCCCAGGGCTGGCCGTTGACGGTCACCCCCTGCTCGGACCACTTGCGGGCGGTGGCGGCGCCAATGCCCTTGACCCGGCGCATCAGGTCCGGCCAGGAGTCGAACGGCGCCTGTTGACGGGCCGCGAGGATGCGGGCCGTCAGCGCCGGGCCACTGCCCCGGATGGCGTCCAGGTCGGCCTCGGACGCCTGGTTGATGTCCAGGGCGTGCCCGTTTTGCATGCACAGCCCCAGCAGCGCGATGGCGCCCAGGTGGCGCAGGGGCAGCTTCCACGGACGAGGACACAGGAAACGGCGCGTTCGCATGGGGTGGGGTTCCGTTAAGCTCGGTGTCATTCTGGCGCAAACGCTGCCCAGGCCCGTTGTGAACCTTGACCCAGGCCGCCATGTCTTCCTTCTACGATACCCGACCTCCCGTTTTCGACGAAGCCAACCCCAACGCCTTCTGGTGGCCCACCCCGCCGTTTGCCGGGTATCCGCAGGTGCAGATGTCGTCCGGGCCGCTCAAGGGCTTGCTGGTGGGCATGAACCAGAAGAGCACCCGCACCCTGCTGATGCACTTTGACTTGCGGGGTGGCTTGATCACCGTGCAGATTGCCCGGGGACAGGCCCCCATGGTGGTGCGCTTCCAGCAGTTTCGCCGGTTGGATGTGGACGAGCCGGTGCACCCGGAGGTGCCCCAGCAGTCCGACCCGCACGCGGCGTTGCTGGCCCACCGGCCGGTGTCTCCTTTCTCGGTGGTGTACGTCGATGGGGTGGTGGCCGAGGGCAAGACCATCGGCCATGTGGAAATGGAGCAGGGGCTGTTCCTGTTTCCCCCCGTGGACGACCAGGGCACCGTGTCCCGGGTGTTCATCCCCAAGCAGGCCTACAAATCATTCTCGGTGGGGGAGCGGGTGGGGGAAATCCTGGTGGCCCAGGCCAAGGTGACGCCCAGCGAGATCCACCAGGCAGTGGCCGAGCAAGACCAGCTTCGGCGCCGAAAGCTGGGCGACGTGCTGGTGAGCCAGAACATCATCACGCCCGAGCAGCTGCTGGAGGCCATCGACATGCAGGCCCGCCTGCCCGTGATGCGCCTGGGCGAGTCGCTGGTGGCGCTGAACATGATCACCGAAGACCAGCTGCGCGAGGCCCTGCAGCTGCAAAGCAAGGAGCAGGGGGTTCCGCTGGGCGAGCTGCTGGTCAAGAAGGGCCTGGTCACCCGCGAGAACCTGCAAACCGCCTTGGCCCACAAGATGGGCTACCCCTTGGTGGACGTGACCACCTTCCCCGTGGAAACGGCCGCCTGCAAGGCCGTGCCCCATGCCATGGCCGAGCGCCTGGAGGTGTTGCCCCTGCTGCTGCGCGACGGGCGGCTGGTGGTGGCCATGGAGGACCCCACCCGCCGCGCGGCCATCAGTGAGTTGGAGTTTTCCACCCAGTCCAAGGTGGTGGCCGCGTTGGCCAAGCTGGGGACGGTCAAACCGTCCTTGTACCAGGCCTACCTGCACCTGGGCCTGGATGCGGGTGGGCTTCGGGGCGACATTGCCCCCGTGGATGGTTCTTCGCTGCTGGCGCAGATGCAGAGCGACGCCCCGGTGGAAGAACCCGAGGCCAACGACGATTCCGGGGCCATCCAGCAAAACGACAACCAGCTGGTGCGGCTGATCAACACCATGATCATCGAGGCCCACAACCAGGGGGTGTCGGACATTCACGTGGAATGCCCCGCGGGCAAGGAAAAAATCCGCATCCGCTTTCGCAAGGACGGCCAGCTCAAGAACTACTTGGAGCTGCCGCCCAACTACCGCTCGGCGCTGGTGGCGCGCATCAAGATCATGTGCGACCTGGACATTTCGGAGCGCCGCCGCGCCCAGGACGGCAAGATCAACTTCGCCCGCTTCTCGCCCCAGCACAAGCTGGAGCTGCGGGTGGCCACCATCCCCACCGCCAACGGCGTGGAAGACGTGGTGATGCGTCTGCTGGCCGCCAGCAAGCCGCTGCCGCTGGACGGCATTGGCCTGTCGCCCCACAACTTCAAGCAACTCAGCTGGGCCGTGCAGCGCCCCTATGGCATGGTGCTGTGCGTGGGCCCCACCGGCTCCGGCAAAACCACCACCTTGCACTCGGCGCTGGGTTTCATCAACAACGAAACCACCAAGATCTGGACCGCCGAAGACCCGGTGGAAATCACCCAGCCCGGCCTGCGCCAGGTGCAGGTCAACCCCAAGATCGACTGGACCTTTGCCAAGGCGCTCAAGTCCTTCCTGCGGGCCGACCCCGACGTGATCATGGTGGGCGAAATCCGCGACGCCGAAACCGCGCACATGGCCATCGAAGCCTCGCTGACCGGCCACTTGGTGCTGTCCACCCTGCACACCAACAGCGCCCCCGAAACCATCACCCGCCTGCTGGACATGGGCATGGACCCGTTCAACTTTGCCGATTCGCTGCTGGCCGTGCTGGCCCAGCGCCTGGGGCGGCGCTTGTGCAAGGACTGCAAGGTGGGCAGCCCGGCCACGCCCGAGCAGGTGGACGAACTGCTGGACGACTTCATGCACGTCTACGGCACCACGCCGCCGCGCACCCGCGAGGACGTGCGGGCCGAATGGCAGCAGCGCTTTGCCGAGAACGGCCAGCTTGTGCTCTACCGCCCGGTGGGCTGCGACAAGTGCGACCAGCGGGGCTACCGCGGCCGCGTGGGTTTTCACGAGCTGCTGACGGTGTCACGCCCGCTGCGCCGCATGATCCAAAAGGGCGAGCGGGCCGAAGAAATCCAGCGCCAGGCCCTGAGCGAAGGCATGCAGACGCTGCGCCAGGACGGCATCGAAAAGGTGCTGCAAGGCCTGACCAGCCTGGACGAGGTGAGGGCGGTCAGCAACGTGTGATCCAAACAGTTGGTTGTTGTTTTTGAGTGTCATTTTTCATAAATACTATGATGGCTGCCCGTTTTTGCACGGATTTTGAGGTCATGGTTTGACGAGCCAGGCGGATTTGATGTTGCGCTTTGTTGGGTATTCGGCGGTTGTGAACGTCGCTGGACAACCGCAACCCATTCCTCTTCGGTATCGAAAGGGCGTTTTGCTCCTGGCGCTGACGTCATGCAACCCAGGAAAAATGCTCCAAAGGGGTTGGCTGGCGGAGTGGTTGTGGTCGTCGATGCCGCTGGCTGAGGCGCGCCGCAACTTGAGGGTTGTCTTGTCCGATGCTCAGCAGGCTTTGCGGAATGTGGGCTTGGATGACTGCCTGCGCGTGGACCGGGATTGGGTTCGCTGGAATGCAGGGGTTGCGGTCGATTCCACCAGCCTGGCTGAACTCTTGGCCGCTGCCCGTGCTGGGGACACTGCGGAGGGCCGGCCTCAATTCACGGATGTGTCGGAAGATCTGGTCCGTTGGTTGGGCATGTGGTCACCCGAAGCGGGGAGCGATGCCGACAGGGCCGCGAAGACCGTGCAGCCGTCACCGAATGGGGAGGCCTCTCCGGGGAGCTCAGAGCCTGTCTCCGTGCCACAGCAACCTCGGATTCACCTGGTCTCGCTGTTGCGCTTGAACTGGAGTGGGCTGGTGCGGTTGGACGATCACCAGACGCACGAGTCGTCAAGCAACGCGGTTCTGCCCACCTTGAAGGACCTGACAGAGTCATTGGCCTCGCGTTCGGGGGGGCAACGTTGCCTGGAAGACAGTTCTGGGGTGACCTACATGTTCGGGTTGGAGAGCTTGAGCCCCTCTTTCAGGTCCACCACGGTGCAAGTGGCGGGTCAGTTGGAACGTGAAATCAGGCTCTTGACCAATGGCCAGTCGGTGCAGATGGGCATCTGCTTTGGCCCGGTGTTGCGTCAGCCGGACTCAGGTGTGTCCGGTTGGCGGTTTCGCCTTGCAGAAAGGCTGGCTCAGTCGGCCGAGCAGGGTGAGTTGGTTTGCGATCAGAGCTTTGAGGACATGGCCCAGTGCTTGGGGTTTCATGATGATGGGGAGCGCCGGTTCCGGGGCTTTCAACGCGGATTTCGGTTGTTCCGCACCCGTTTGTCCGACATTGCCAATGTGACCAGTGTGCTGCTGGGCCAATCGCACCAGCCATTGGTTGGGCGAGATGCGTTTCTGGCAACTTGCATGAGTGTCCTGAAGGCCTGCTCGTCTGGCGCAAGTCGTGCCCTGGTGGTCCGGGCTCCCACGGGCATGGGGAAGACCCGCGTCGCACTGGAGTTGTGGCGTTTGCATCGTCAGTCGGGCGGTGGGGTCGTCTGGGTGGAAGGCCGTCCTGAAACCAGCAAACAGCCGTGGGCGGCATTGCGGGAGGCGGTGACCCAGCATCTGATGTGGGATGTCAGTGGACTCAATGAAGTGCATCTCCAGTTGCTGCGGGCTTTCGTGGTGACTGGCAGCGTCGCGCAGTCAGACCGGATGCAACTCCGGCAGGCGATTGCTCGGTTGGTCAGTCAACAAACGTTGCTCTGGGTGGTGGACGATGCCCAGTGGCTTGACGACACATCGGCTCAGTTTCTGGGCACTCTGTCCCAGGAGTTGCCTTCCACGTTGTGGTTGCTGACGGTGCGCGGAGACCTGGACAGTGACTCGTCGGTGGTGCCTGAGTGGCTGGGTCCGGGCATGACCCAGGTGCTTGATCTTTCCCCTTTGGCCGATCCCGATGCGCTGAAGCTGCTTGCTATGAACGAGCAGCGTGAGGATGCTGATGGCTCCACTGAAGCACAACACGCGCAGTCCATGGCCAGTTTGCATGCGGCCAGAGGGCGGCCGTTGTACCTAGTGTGTGAACAGGCGGGGGGTATGGGGCCGCACTTTGCCGCGCACTGTCAGGCCAGGGTGAACGCGCTCGGAGATGTGGGCCGAAGCTTGCTGGAGGTTGCGGCCATCCTCGGGTCGGTTTGGCTGTTGAACGATCTGCACCAGCTGTGTCCCGGAGTGGACGTGCGAGAGGTCCTTGCGATGGCCGAGGCGCTGGATTTGGTGGTGTTTCGCGGCGAAACCACTGGTGCCTTCTTTCACCCCACGGTGCGAGAGTTCTTTCTTGATTCTCAGCCGGTTGACTCTCGACAGGCGCGCGCTCTCCAAGTGGCTGCGTTTCTGGACAGCAAGGGTGAAGACGCGCGGGCAGCCCAGTGCTGGGAGTTCGCAGGACAGTCGCTGGCCGCGATGGTCAGTTGGCAACGGGCTGCATCCAAGGCCATGGCGTGTGACGACCATCATGCGGCATTGGCGCATTTTTCGGAACTCAGGCGCCTGGGTTACACAGCCAACCGCGATGCCGTTGAGTCCGTGCCCTGGCGTCTTGCGCATGCGCAAGCCCGGCTGGTGGTGCAGGGGTATGGAGATGCATTGGTCAACCAACTGGCCCACGAAATGGAAGCGGCAATGCGTGACGCACCACCCACGTCCGCGGAGGCTTTGCCTGAGGTGACCTTTGGCATTCACTTTCTGGCTTACATGAGCAGCAGCTCCAATGGACATGTGGACGGCATGGAGCATGCACGTCGGTTGGCCGTGTTTGCAGAGGGTCCTCCACAGCAACTGATTGCAGCTTGGGCACATGGCAATACCTGCTTCTGGCGCGGGGACACCGCAACGGCGCAGACTTGGTTTGAGCGAATGTTTGTGTTGGCCGATGCCGTGCCTTTGTCTACCAGAACACAGCTTTTCGTGAGTGATCCGGTCAATTTCGGGCGAGTTCAGTGGATATGGTTGCAGTCTTTGATGGTGGGAGATGCACAGCACGTTGCCCGCGCGGATGCTCTGGCCCATGAGCATGCGCGGTACCTTCCTCTGCCGCAGGATCTGGCCATTTATCACTGCATCAGTGCGTTTCGCTGCTTCACGGAAGGGAATGCGCAAGGCCTTTGTGCCCATGCCAGTCAGGCACGAAACATTGCCGAGGCCGAGAACTACCGCCTGTGGCAGGGGGTATCGGGCCTTCAATGGGCGCTGGGGCAGGCGTTGTTGGGGCAGCCTCATGACGAGGCCGCTTTGCAAGCCGACCTGCAGGCGTTGGGGGAGGGCTATGCCGCCGGAATCCCCACCGGGCTTTGGATGCTCGCTGATTTGCGCAGGGCGTCAGGTCGGCATGAAGACGCATTGCTCTTGTGCGATGAGTGGCTCGCGCGGTTCCCGCAAACCGAGCACAGACACTGTCTGATGGACATCCATCGGATTCGCGCCCAGGTGCTGCACACCATGGGGCGGATGGACGATGGGGCAAGCGCGTGGCAGCAAGCCCGGGACGTGGCGGTCGGCGCGGGCCTGAATGGCTGGCTTCAACGGTGGCAACGGGAGTTTTCCGCATGGGCATGAGCAATGCTGAAAATCTCGGAGAGCTGCATTTCCTGTCCTTCTTCAATGGCGTCTGGTTGTGGTCTGGCGACTCAGCGGCGGTGCAACTGCATTGGCGATACCGAAAAACCCCCATTCTGTTGGCGTTGGTGGCGGCCCAGCGAGGACGCGCCTGGACTCGTGCGCGCTTGGCCGAGCTGTTGTGGCCCAAGGCAGATGCATCGCAGGCCAAGGCCAACCTCCGTGTGTTGTTGGTTGACCTGCAATCCGTGTGGCGAAGCCATGGCTTGCCAGAGCTGTGGCGCATTGACCGTCAGCAGGTTTGTTTGCTTCCGGGGGAAACGGTCTGGTTTGATGCGGAGTTCTTGGTTCACCTGGCCCACGATTCACTCTCGGTTGACCTGCCCTCGGACGCCCTGAAGCAGTTGCTCCATGCAGCGCCCGACGACTGGTTGGTGCTGGGCATGGAAGATGTGTCCGACGACGCCGTGGATTGGGTTCAGATGCGGCGGGACCAGCTTGTCGCGGCCAGAGCGGTTCATCAGCGCAAGGAGGAACCTTCCCAGGATGCGTTGCCAAACGAGCCCAAGGAAGCTGTCCCCGTCGGTGTGCATCTGGCGGGGACGCAATGGCGGCAGTTGGTGCTGTGGCGGATTGAGTCTGCCGAAGTGCTGGATGCCGACGAGCTCGGGACGGGCACGGCGGAACACGATCGGTGGACCCGTGCGTGCGCGGTATTGCTGGACCGTGTTCAAGCGCAGGGTGCCAAAGTCTTTGAACAGGATGAATGGAGTGTCACGTTGGCCCTGGGGCTGTCCGATGGCCAGAATGGCCAACGCTGGCGAACCCTGGGACTGATCCAAGCCTCATGGGCACATATGAGACAGGCTGGATGCGAGGTCTCCATGGCAGTGGTCGCCGGTTGGGTCCTGGTGGAACCTGCTGGCCTCGGGGTGAAGCTTCAGGGATGGCGTTTGCGGTTGCTGTCGTCGCTGGCCCTGTGGGCCGAGGTTGGACACCTTGCCTGCGGCTCGGAATGGTCAGAGCTGATAGAGCCTTGCACGCCGACGCTGCATCGGCAGGTGAAATTCCGGGATGTCAGCCATCCGGTAGACGTCTGGTCGGTGGCCCTCAATGACCTGGTGAAGGCGCAGCTCCCCGTTGGGGTGGGCTCGTTGTCTTCCCGTTTTGTGGGGCGTCTCGAGCCCTTGGGGGCACTCAAGCGGTCGTGGTCCAGGGTGAGCCTGGAGAACCGGCCAGCGGTGCTCCGGGTGCGGGCGCCCTCCGGTTGGGGCAAGACACGACTGGCAGCCGAGTTCGCCAAGTGGGTGGGGAGCATGTCGTCGCAGGTGTGGTGGCTGGGAGCCCAGCCTGAGTTGAGGTCGATTCCTTGGAGCGCCTTGCACCTCATGCTGTTGAGGCACCTGCCACCAGGCGATTCCGCCTTGACGTTGTCTGCACGTTTGCAATCGGTGGGGGTTCAATGCACGGCACGTGTTGTCGATGTGCTGCTTCAGTTCCTGGACAGTGGCGGTTTGTCGCAGTCAGACGTGGACATGTTGGTCGATTTGCTCGCCACTTGGTGGGGTCAGGCGGACCGAGCCCGTCCCGAAGCGGTGACCCTGGTGGTGATCGACGATGCACAGTGGCTGGATGAGGCGAGTGCCGCGTTGTTGGCGAGGGTGGCATCGCGCCAGCCACGTCTGCTGTGGGTGCTCACGGAGCGTCATCCGCTACCACCCAATGAGTCGGTGGGTGTTGCGCTGAAGGGCCTGGACACTCAGCCACCTGTTGAACTCGGACCGTTGGCAGATGCGGATGCAGCCGCATTGCTGGACTCGATGCCTTTGGCGGAGTCCATGACCGGGGAAGAGCGCCAGCGGCGCATCGCCATGGCCCGGGGCATTCCGTTGTTCCTGATGACGGGCGGGGACGCACGCCAAGGCGGTCAGTCTCCGGGTTTTGTGGAGCACTGCGAGGCCATGCTCAATCGGCTCGGCCAGCACCAACCGGTGTTGCGCACCGCGGCGTTGCTGGGCATGCGGTTTGCCGTGCAGGACATGGTCAACCTGGCGGGTGAAGACAAAACGGTTTCGGCCTTGCGGTTGGCGACCCAGACTGGCCTGCTGGTGATGCGCGACGAGGGGTACTTGGCGTTTTTTCATCCCGCTTTGCGGGAATACCTCATGGTGACCTACGTCAGGCCTGCGTTACAGGCAGACAGTGCCCGGGTGGCGGAGATGCTGCAGGAGCGGGGCGAGTGGTCCAGGGCCGCACTGCTGTGGCAGCAGGCTCACAGGCCTCCACAAGCCTTGACGGCTTGGCGTTGTGCGGTCAATGCGGCCACGGCGCACGACGACTTGGAGTCTGCGTTGACGGCCCACCAGGCCATTCGTGACCTGGGTGGACTGCCAGGTGTGGACGGTTTGCAGGTTCGTGCGGCGCATGTGCGTGCTTTACTCGCCAAACACGGCTATGCCCATGCCCGTGCACACGCGTTGGCCGACGAGTTGGTGGGGCTTATTGAGGCATCTCCACAGGTGTCGGATGCCGAGTTGAAGTTTGAGGCGGCGGCTTTTCACTACCTTCGGGAGAGTGGACGAAGCCATGCAGCAGCGTTGATTGCGGGGGAACGCATGGTGCGTGAGGCCACCACAGCCTCTGCCCAGTTCACTGCCAGTTGGTCCATGGCCAATGCCCACTTCTGGCGGGGTGAGTTTGTGCTGGCGGCCCCGTGGTTCGACCGGATGGTTCAGTCGGGAGCCGCGCTGCCCAGAACGCAGCGATTGCGGTTCTTCCCGTCGGATCCCATGGTTTTTGGCCTGATGCAGCGGGCTTGGATGTGCTCCCTCGCCGGAGAGCACGCGGTTGTCCACGAATCCTGGACACAGGCTGCCAAGCTGATCGAGGACGTTGCTTCAAGCGTTCAGGACAAGGCCATTTATCACACATTGAGCCTCATTCTGTCGGAGGCACAGGGCGACTTCCAGGCTGTGGCGCATCATGTTCAACAGGCCCTTTTGTTTGCCCAGGTGGAAGGGTTTGAACTGTGGTTTGCGTTTGCCAGCCTGTACGACGCACAGCTGGCCGCCGCAAAGGGCAAACCAGTCGATCTGATGGCCTTGGGCGCTCAAAGTGAGCCTGTGCTGGAAAACTACGAGTCAGCCACACCCATTGCACTGTGGTTGACCGCCCGCTGCCTGGAAGCCTTGGGTGAAACCGAACTGGCTTTGGGGACCATCAACGTGGCCTTGGATCGGATGTCTGCCGACGGAGGTTCGGTGGTGATGGCCGATGCATGGTGGTTGAAAGCCAGCTTGCAAACACAGGCCAACCAAGAAGCTGAAGCAGCCCAATCCCGGGAGGCTGCACGAAAGTTGGCCCAGGACCGCGGCTGGCACGGCTGGTTGCAGCGACACGGTCAGCGCTGCTAGCGTTTGTGTAACGTTTGCAAACGGTCTGCAAACGGTCTGCAAACGGTCTGCAAACGGTGGGTTCCTAAAGTCCTCGCACGACGTCCGCTCTCGGGCGTCAGTTGTTCCATGACTTTGTTGTGAGGAAAGACCCATGACCATTTCTCCGCTGTCCCCAGAACTGGGGGCATCGCAACGGCAAGCCATGCCGTAACGTCCTCCCCTTTTTCAACAGGAGAGCGACATGCGCACATTTCAAAACGCTACCCCGGTGTTGCCAGCCCTTCTGCACGTCAGTGCACTTCTTTGCGAGGAATCAACCATGACTATTTCCGTGCCCCAGCGGCAGGTGTCGGCGCGTTGCGCACATCGCCGATCTGTCCGCCAGTCCGGCTTCACGCTGGTGGAGTTGTCCATCGTGTTGGCCATCATTGGCTTGATCATCGGCGCTGTTGCGATTGGCAAGGATGTCCAGCGCAATGCCGAGTACACCAAGATCAAGAACAAGTTCATTGATCAGTGGGAGCAGGCCTACAACCAGTATTACCAGCGTGCGGGCGTGGTACTGGGGGACAGTCAGACGGCGCCTCGTCTGATGGTCAATGGCGTCGCATACGCGGCAACCGGTGGTGCTTTGACTTCTGGTGGAGACATGACTGGCGTGACTTCGCCTGGTCCGGTGTGTCAGTTGGCCCTGCCGCCAGACAGTGCCCTTGGAGGAAAAGCCAATGCGCTGCCAGGAAGCTTGAACAAGGACATGCGGAGCTTGTTCGAGCGCATCGGGGTGCGCATGCCTCCAGGGCGTACCGAGGGCGCTGAGGACCGGTATGTGTACCTCGACAGCAATGGCAACCCGCAGGAGGTGCAGGTGTGCTTTCTGTGGCAACCCCCCACCACCGCATCTGGCGCGGGCAACGTGATGGTCATCACCGGTTTGACGCCTGACTTGGCCCGCTCGCTGGACCAGATGATTGACGGCAAACCCGATGCACGAGAAGGCCGCTTCCGGCAGCTGGGCATCACCAACGGAACGCCCAATGGCCCTGGCATTGAGTGGACGGCCGACAACACCTACGACATGTCGGCCACGCCGACCAGCGGAGACGGCAAAGGCCGACGCCAGGACGAGGACCAGGTGTTCACCGTGGCCGGCGTCCTCAAGATGAATCAATGACCACATTGTTTGGCGCAGTCCACAAAGGAGATATTCCCATGACAAACCGCTTCAGCAGGGGGCGTCTGACCGCCTCACAGGGGGGCTTCACGTTGGTGGAGTTGGCGATCGTGATGGCCGTGATCGGACTCATCATCGGTGCCGTGGCCATTGCCAAAGACGTGCAGCGCAACGCCGAATACCAGAAGGTGGCCAACAAGTTCGCCTACCAGTGGAAGATGGCTTACGACCAGTTCTACCAGCGCACCGGGGGGGTCCTGGGGGATTGCCAACAGGCGCCAACCTACATGGTCAACGGCTCCGAAACCACCTTGGGCAAGGACTCTTCCTGCACCCGTGCGGGTGGCAGCGGAGTGGCTGGCATTCCTGAGAACTTTGCCAACACGGGTCTGAAGATCTGTCACGGTCAGGGTTACACCGAGGGCAACGTGGGCAGTGGTGATGCCAAGTTAGGCACACAAGATTTGCGTGACCTGATGCTTCGCGCCGGTGTGCGGATGCCCCCTGGCCGGGGTGAGGGGCATGAGGATCGTTTCCTCTACATCGACTCCAACGGCAACGCCACCGAGTTGCAGGTTTGCTTCCAATGGAACACCTCCGGCACGGCCAGTGGCGCGGGTAACGTGATGGTGATCCGTGGGTTGACGCCCGACTTGGCCCGCTTCCTGGATCAGCTGATCGACGGCAAACCCGATTCTCGCGAAGGACGTTTCCGCATCCAGGGGCGCCCCGCACACACCGCTGCTGCGGAAGCCAACGGTCCGGGTACGCAGTGGGAGGCCAACAACACGCAGGGGGCCAACATCGCCACCACCGCGGCCAACAGCAACATGAGCGCCAGCGACAGTCGCTCCACGGTCTCCAATACGTCAGGGGACACGGGCGGGACCACCGCGGGCCGCCGGTTTGACGAAGACCGCGTGATGCTGGTGACGGCCCATTGGACCATGGAGCAGTGAGCACCATGGCACCGATCAGGATGGGGAGACTGGCGGCATTGGGTTTGGCCACGGGCTTGCTGATGGTTGGTGCCTGGGTGGCCCAGGACGGTCTGGCTCAGATGCGTTATCAGCAGCGCCTGTTGTCCCAGTCTCAGCAACGTTTGCAGGCGGCCCAAGCGCTGGCCCCGGAGATCGAGCGGCGCGAGGGGTATGTGCGGCAAATGAGCCAGATGACTGAACAGGTCAACCACAGCGGACTCGATCCGACCCAATGGGGAGAGCGTCGATTGCGCCGGGTTCTTCACCCCACTCCCCGGGTGGATGTGGCGCGATTTCTGGATGACCTGGCGCATGCAGGTTCTCGCAACCTGCTGGTGGCCGACTACTTCGAGCTGGCGACCGTCAGCAAAGGTGCTGGCCTGTTTCACCCTCCAGTGGCTGGGGACGAGGGGCTGGCCCTGGGCATCACAGCCACTCAATATTTCCGTTCTGACAAGGTAAGCCCATGACCGATATGGCCGTGTTGCGTGTCACCGAAGATGGATGGCACATGCTGGACCCGCAGACGGGTTGGCAGACGTTGGAGGCTTCTCCACGCCTGTCGATGGCCACCGTGGTGGTGCTGGATTTCGAAACCAGTGTCACCGACGTGTGGCGCTTTGACGGAAAGGTCGAGCACGCTCGAGCGCTGATCGAAAAGCGTGTGCGCACCGAAGGGTTGGTCGATGGCCTGGCCCATGTGGTGGTGCATCGCTTGCAGCGCTATGCGGGTGGATTCCAGGCCTACTTTTCAGCGTTCTCGTTGGAGCAATGGCAGCAGGTGTCGGCTTGGGCGCAAGCGCAGCAAGATCACTGCCTGCTGGTTCACGCAGCCGCGGTGTTGTGTGCAGACCTGCCAGCAGGACAGGGGCGCGTGTTGCTGTCCGGGCGAGGGATGTCGGTGTTCCTGAACGGTCGCAGCGGCATGCTGTACGCATCGGTTCGGTCCATGGACGGCGATGTGATGCGCCTGCCCGGATTGGCGCGGACACTGGGGCTGCAAGTGCTGCCCAGCGTGGACCTGTTGCAGGTGGATCAGGTGGGCGTGGGGACCGGTGCCGTGGACCGGGAAGTGCCCATGCATGACGTGATGGAAGCCTTCTCGGCGTCCAGCGGGTTGCGGGCCCGGTGGCTGACGCCTGAGACGGCGGGTGTCACAGGAGGGCAGCAAACCGTGCTGCCGTCTCTGGCGGTGCGTGCCGTCGATCACCACGTTCTCAATCCCGGCCTGGCTCGCATGGCGTGGTTGGCTGAATCCTGGCTGGGGCGCTTGACGGTGTTGGTGGCGTTGATTGCCGTCGGCCTGGTGGGGGTGGGTGGGTATGCACACACCCAGACTCGACAGCTGGTGGCAAAGGATGCCGCCGTGCAAAACGAGTTGTCCGCACTGGAAAAGCGGGTTCAGAAGGTGGGGCAGTTGGCCCCGGAACCTGCATTGCTGACGGTGGCTGAGTTCGCTCGCAAGCTGGACGAGGGCGTTCGTCAGGATCCATTGCACCTGCTGGCCGATCTGCGCAAGCTGACGCCACCCAGCATCCGGATCCAACAGGTCAAGCTGTCGGCCGTGGGGCAACAAGGCAAGGTGTTTCAGATCAACGGGTGGGCGGAGATCGGCGAATCGACCGCCGTGGTTCATTGGGTGTCGTCCATGGGACGGGTCGGCTGGCGCTTCAAGGCGGTGGACCCTGTGGAAGGCATGGCCGGGGCCTTCGCCTATGAGGTGCTCTGGTCCAAGACCGGGGCCGGCAAGGACAACACATGACCAAGTATTGGGCTCTTGGACTTTCGGCCACGGCGGTGGCGGTGTTGGCGGTGGCGGGGTGGTCGGTGTTTGACGCGTCCTCGTCGCGGTTGATGCCACCCCGCATGGATGCACCCGAACTCAAACCCCTGTCTCCCAAGATGGTGGACGACCAGCAGCGATTGAGCGAGGGCATCGAGGCATTGGTGCGTCTGGGGCACAGCGATGTGGCCTGGACGGTTCCCTCCCCCCTGGTGGCGGTGCCCGTGCCGGGCTCTGATGTGGTGGGCAGCATCCAAATGCCGCGGCGTTCGATGTCGCTCTTTCTGGAGTCGTTGGTGGACGAACGGGACATCGTGATCCTGGACGAGCAAAAGGTTCAGGCCGGGGCGCGTTTGTCGGAAGGGGGGCGGTTGACCAAGGTCCAGCCGTACCAAATCACCGTGCGTGAACAGCAGGGCCAACAGCGTTTGGAGTTGCCGCTTGAGCAACTCCAGGTGGGTACCTTGCGCTGGGCCGACGGTACGCCGGCCAGTGTGGCCACGCAGGTATATCGCAATGGCCCGCCGACATTGCCCAAGGTGGAGGCCGCCAAATGAAACGCATGGTGTTGGGTGGAGCGCTGGCAGGTGTGCTGGTGTTGGTGGGGGCGTGGTTCTGGGTGGCGGGTCAACCCACGGCCCGGGACGGAGGTCTGCCCAATGCAGCAGCGCCTGCGTCAGGCATGTCCGTGGAACCCCGAGGAGCCGAAGTCGCCGGTGGCGTCACGGGCCCTCGTGCGTCAGGCGCGGCGACTGTCCTGGGCGAAGCCCCGACTGGGCGTGGTGATGCGCTGCCCACCGCAGGGGGGCGTCCCCGTTTGGAGGACATTCAGGCAGAACTGAATGCGCTCAAGGCCGGGGGGCGAACCCCACAGCCTGCGGAACTGGACGGGGTGTTCGAAAAGTTGGAGCGCTACAACGGCGGTAGCACGATGGGCGGAGTGGACTTGCGTGCGGTACGCAAAAACCTCCAAGCCGCGGCACGCATTCAGACCTTGACCGAGCAGATGCGTCCCTTGGCCGAGTCGCCCACGCCCGAAAACCTTCAAAAACTGCAGACCCTCCTGGCCGACATGCGCCAGGCTCAATCGGGCATGACGTCCGACATGGGTGCAGCTCCGGTGTTGAGGTGACGCTGTGAGGACGCATTTCGACACCGCCGTGAGGGGGTTGCAGTCGGGCCTGACGGCACTTGAAATGGCCGTTGTGCTGGTCGTCTTGGGTTTGCTGGCGTGGCGCGGCGTGGGCGTATTGGACGCTGCGCAGGCCCAACGCCAGCGCGAGCAGGCCAAGGGTGAGTTGCAGACGCTGCGGGATCGGTTGAGCACCTATGCATTGCAGAACAAACGCCTGCCCTGCCCTGACGTGAATGGGCAAGGGTGGGAGGGTGACAGCACGGGCGCGTGTGATGCGGCCACCACCGGCTGGGTGCCCTACCGAACCTTGGGCTTGGACCTGCCGACGCAGGGCTTGCGCACGGCCTATGCCGTGTTTCGAGCGCCTCATGGAACCGACGCTCAACTGGATGCGGACTTGGCCGTCCAAAAGGAGCGAACAGGCAACGCCGCCGGTGAACAGGCGTATCAGGATGTGCATGACCTCATCCGGGCACTCCAGAACGCCGCCACACAAACCGAGGCCGCGGTGCTCACCAGCCAGCCCCATGTCACGGGCAATGGCGGCGGGAGCGGAGCCATCGATTGCGCGGCCCACCCCGTGGCCAATGCGGCGTTTCGGCTGATCGCTCCGCTCCAGGACCAAAGCGGTGACGGTGACCGGTTTGACAGCGTCAACGGACTCAGCGCGCTTTGCAGCCAGGGTCCGGACACGGCCCGGACGTTGGTCAATGACGACGTGGTGCTGATCGAGGGGTTTTCGGCATTGAGTGGATGGCTTTATGCGCGCTCGCAGTGAACCCGTTGCAACAGGACTGATGAACAGAACGAAAAGGAATCCGAACATGGCTGAAATCACACTTCCGATCCGGGACAACCTGCGATCCGCCGGGGGCAGGCCTGCGGTGGGGCTGCTCCCTTGGGCCTGTGTTCTTGCCCTGGCTCTGGGTGGGTGCGCATCCAGCCCGCCCCGCAGCGCCCAGACTTTGGGCGCCACCGACGAGGTCACCTCCAACCGTCTGAGGGAACAGATGGCGATGGAGAGCCAACGACTCCTGGAGCACCAGAAAGCCTTGCGGGAGCAGTTGACGAAAACCGCCGCCCGCCCGGTGTTGGAGCCTGTGGCGCCGCGTTTTGACCCGCTGGAAGGCAAGCTGATCAACGTGGCCATGTCGAAGGCGTCCATCAGCACCGTGCTGCAAGCGTTTGCCGATGCCGGCAAGCTCAACCTCATCGTGGACCCCCGTGTGCTCAAGGGCGGTCAATTGGCCGACATGTTCTTGCGCCAAGTCACCTTGCGTGAAGGCTTCAACGAAGTGCTGCGGACCTACGACGTGGCGGGCGAGATCAGCGGCAACACCATCCGTGTGAACCTCACGGAGGAAAAGTTCTTCAAGGTCAACTTCCTGAACACCCACAACAGCCTGCAAATGGGCTCCGGGGGTAATGTGCTGGGAGGCACCAGTTCGTCGGGGGCCAACTCGGCCCAGCAAGGCAACCTGACGCTGTCCAGTGGCGGGGGATTTGCATCCGAGCCTTACCAGGAACTGGAGACCGCCCTCAAGAACCTGTTGGGCGATGCGATCAAGGCCAACGCGGCTCAGGCGCCGCAAGCGCCGCAAACACCCCTCGTGACGGCACCAGGCGGTGCAGGCACCACGCCTGGCGTGACGTCAGCGCCACTGGCCGTGGCCGCCACCCTGGGTGAAGAAGGAGGCTTTTCGCTCAACCGCATGACCGGGACGCTCTATGTGAAGGCGCGCCCCTCCAAGATGCGCGCGGTGGAGTCGCTGATCCAGCAAGTCCAGTCCATGCTGGCACGTCAGGTGTATGTGGAAGCGCAGCTCATCGACGTTGAACTCAGTGACAACTTCGAGTTTGGCGTGGACTGGCAGCATCTGCGCAGCCGACTGGCCACCACATTCGGGGCATCGCCCATCACGCTAGGATCGGCCACCTCCACCTTGCCCAACGCGGTGGGGGGCAGCTTTGCATCGCGCGCGGTCACCATCCCCTCGGGGCTGATCGGCAGCACGGCAGGGCCGGCATTCGGGGTGTCGTACCAGGGCAGCAACTACGGCTTCATCCTGAACGCCCTGCGTTCGTACGGCAACCTGACGGTGCTCTCCAATCCCAACGTGCAGGTCCGCAACGGTACCCCTGCCTTGTTGTCGGTGGGCAGCAGTGCCCGCTACATCTCGCAGTCATCGACCACCCAGACTTCTCCTGGCGGTGGGGCCTCCACCACATCGTCCAATGTCCAGACCGACACGGTGTTTTCGGGGGTCATGGTGGGGGTGCTGCCGCTGGTGCGCGATGACGGGCGGGTGGAGATCCTGATCAACCCCATGCAAAGCGATGTGGATGCGGCCAGTTTGCAGTTGGTGACGGTGGGGGGAGGCAACATGGTGACCCTGCCCAAGGTGAGCTACAAGGGTCTTACCACCACGCTGAACGTGGCCGATGGCGATGTGGTGCTGGTGGGCGGGCTGATCGACCAACGCAGCTCGGGCAACGACCGCGGGGCACCGGGCGTGTCCGACATTCCCGTGCTGGGCAAGTTGTTTGGCAACGAGAAGAAGACCCACAACAGCCGTGAGCTGGTGATTGTGATGCGGGTGCATGTCCTATGAGCCTCATTCACGATGCCCTGCGTGCCGTGGATGCCGACACGCTGACGACAAGCCCGTCTCCCACGCCTTTGCAATCCACTGCGGGCCGTGAGCGACAGGTGATTGCACCTCGCCGCACCGAGTGGTGGGTGGCCTTGGGCTCCTTTGCGGTGGTGGTGGTGGCCGGGTCCGTTGCATGGACTTTGTGGCGCAGCTCCCAGGCGGTGGATGCGTCAGCGCCACCGGTGCTTCAACCCCAGGCACCGGTGGCAACGGCACAGCCTGCGTCCGCCACCGCACCTCTTGCGGCGGCCCCCGATCTCGCTCCCCCAGCGGCACCGCTGTCCATGGCTCAGGCCCCTGCGGTTCCCGTGGCCTCTGCGGCCCCTGAGGCGGTGGCCCAGCCTGCGCAGGCGGTGGCATCGCCCACGGTGTTGGTGCCTGAGAATTTGAATAAAAAAAGTACCCCTGCGCTTTCTGTACCTAATAAAGTTGCTATCAAAAAAGAAAAATCGACTCCTGAACCTGCGGCAGGTGCCGACGAGGACTCCATGCCCGTGGAACAGCGGTTTGCGCGTTTCATGGCCGCCATGACCAGTGAGGACGTGCCCGCGGCACAGCAAGAGCTGTTGTTGCTGCGCAAGCGCCTGCCGGTCCAGGCGGTGGGGTTGCTGCGTGCACAGGCGTGGTTCGACCTGCGCACCCACAACACCGACGCCGCCGTGCAAGGCTACCGACAGGTGCTGGAGCGCCTGCCGGGCGACGAAGAGGCCGCGGTCAACCTGGCCAGCTTGCTGAGCCAGATGGACCGGTCCGAACAGGCTCGCGAGGTGCTGGCCCAGGCGTTGGCCATCCGATCAGACTCGGCTGCGCTGCGCAACGCCTTGCGCCGCTTCACCCCAGAGGCCCGGCCATGAATTCCGTGTCGGTGTACGCATCCTTGGGGTTGAGTCGCAACCCTTTTCCGCCCACCCCGGATGCCGAGTCCTACTTCTTCACCCCTGCGCTTGAAGAGGAGTTTGCCGAGCTGCTGCATTGCGTGGCCGCGCGCAAGGGCATTGTGCTGTTGACTGGGGAAGTGGGCCTGGGCAAGAGCACGCTGGTCCGCCGCCTGCTGTCGTCGCTGGATGTCCAGCACTTCCACAGCGCCCTGGTGTTCAACACCTTCCTCCAGGGTGAGTCCCTGCTCGACGCCATCCTGACGGATTTCGGTCTGCCCACCGGGGGTGGCATGGCCGAAGGCTTGCAAACCCTCAATCGCTTTCTGTTGCAGCGGCGAGCCGATGGGGTGACCAGCTTGTTGGTCATTGACGATGCGCAAAACCTGACGGTGGCCAGCCTGGAGCTGGTTCGCCTGCTGTGCAACCTGGAGACCGGCCAGGAAAAGCTGCTGCAAATCCTGCTGGTGGGGCAACCGGAACTGGAGTCCACGCTGGCCGAGCCGGACATGCGCCAATTGCGAAGTCGCATCGTCAAACACGCGCGCTTGCGTGGGCTGACACCCGACGAGGTGGGGCGCTACTTTGACTTCAGGATGAACGCCGCCGGTGGCAGCGGCCGTCTGACCCTCACCCGCGAGGCCATCCGGCTGTTGCACCGATGCACCGATGGCAACCTGCGTCAGATGCACTTGCTGCTGGACCGGTGTCTCTATGGGCTGGCCGCGCGTCGGCAGTCGCGCATTGACCCCGCCCTGATTCACCGTGCCCTGGCCGATGTGCCCGAGTTGCAGGCCCGGGTACATCGGGGGTTGCGCGCGGGGCGCGGGCTGCGTGGGGCCTGGCGCTGGATGTTGGTGGGGGCCGGGTTGGGGTTGGCGTCCGTGGCCGCCATGGCCGCCTGGACCTACTGGCAGCCCGACATCTCCGTGGGGACTGTGCAAGCCCTGTGGTCGGGGTCTCAGACCCCCGCCACACCGGCCGCGCCTGCCACACCTGAACCCGTGGTCGCGTCCACCCCACCGGTGTCGGCCCCGGCCCCGGCCCCAGTTCCGACCCCGGCCCCGGCCCCGAGCCCCCGCCAGTTGTGCGAGGAAAAGCTGGGCGTGCACGAGGGAAAACCCGTGGTCAAAGAGTCCAGGGCCACCGATGCCCTGATCCAGCGCCTGAATGGACAGGAGGGTGTGTGCGTGTTTCAGGACAACGAGGTTGCGTGGCTCATGTGGTTGGACAGTGGGCGTGCCGCGCAGATCCAGCAGGCCGAGCACACGGTTCAGGCGGTGCAGTCGATGTTGCGCTCCGCGGGGCTGTTTGATGGCGGGGTGGATGGCCTGATGGGGCCGCAGACCCGCCAGTCCCTGGCGCGCTTCCAGAAAGCCAATGCACTGGCCCCCACGGGACAACCCGATGAGCTCACCCTTTACCTTCTGGAGAACCAGCATGCAGCCAGGTGATGGTCTGTCCGTCCTGCATTCGGAGCACGAACCTCGCATCAGCCTGGGGGATCGCCTGATCCAGGCCGGCGTGGTGGCCCCGGTGGCCATTGAGTATGTGCTGCAAAAGCAGAAGATCGAGAACCAGCCCCTGGGCAGCCTGCTGGTGGATCTGGGGTTTGCCAGCGCCAAGGAGGTGGCTCGGCAGTTGGCCGCCCAGCGGGGCATTCCATTTGTGGAATTGCACGAAGCCCCCGAGCCCGATGCCCAGGTGGCCGGGGTGTTCAACCGGGCCCTGTGTGTGTCGCATGGCTTTTTGCCGTTGCGGGAAGTGGGCTCCGAGGTGGAGGTGTTGCTGGGGGATGCCCGCCCCGACATGGTGGCCGAACAGGTCAAACGCAAGCTGGGACGCGGATGCCGGTTCTTGCAGGGTGAGTTCGACCGGGTGGCGCAGGCCATTCACCAATACTACTACTTTGCCGACAACCCACCGGCCAAGCTGATCGAAACCGAGGTGCGCAAGCTCCAGGCTGATGTGGACCGGGCCTACAGCCCCCACCGCCTGTTGGACCACATCCTCCACATGGCGGTCAAGGAGCGGGCCACCGACATCCACCTGGCCCCCACGGCGCACAGCCGCTCGGTGCTGCTGCGGGTCGATGGGGTGCTGCGTCCGATGTTTGCCTTGTCGCCAGCACTGGATCGGCTGATTGTGTACGTCAAGTTGCAGGCTGACATGGAGGCCAGCGAGCAGCGCTTGCCGCAAGACGGCAGCTTCACCGCCAAAGTCCTGGAGCAACAGTACACGGTGCGTGTCTCCACCCTCATCTCGGAGTTTGGTGAGCGCATGGTCCTTCGGCTGCTGCCCGAACGGGCCAGCCTGGACAAGCTGGAGGACTTGGGGTTTTGGCCTGAGGATGTGGAGGCCATGCGCCGTGTGTTTTCACGCCCCCATGGGCTGATCCTCATGACCGGTCCCACCGGGTCGGGCAAAAGCACCACCTTGCATGCCGCCCTGCGCATGCAACCCCTCATTGAACGCAACGTGCTCACGGTGGAAGACCCGGTGGAATACCGTGTGCCCGTGGCTTGTCAGACCGAAGTCAACCGCCGGGCGGGATACGAGTTCGCCAACGCCATGCGCCACTTCCTGCGGCATGACCCGGACATCATCCTGGTGGGCGAAATCCGGGATGCAGAGACCGCGCGTGCGGCGGTGGATGCGTCGTCCACCGGCCACTTGGTGCTGTCCACGCTGCACGTGGGGGGGATTTTTGGTGTGGTTCCACGCCTGAAGCTGCTGGGCATTGACACCGAAACGCTGGCCGAAAACCTGGTTGCCGTGCTCAACCAGCGCCTGGTCCGGAAAAACTGCCCTCACTGCGCCACGCAGACCCCGCCCACCTCGCAGGAAAAAGACTGGCTGCAACTGCAAGGGGTGGCTGAATCCGACATGCCCCTGCTGCTGAGTCGGGGGCAGGGGTGCAGCCACTGCCGGCACACCGGGTACCTGGGCCGCTTGCCCGTCTACGAACTGTTGGAGGTGAGCCGGAGCATGGCCGATGCCATTGCGAGCGATGCCAGCCGGGCGACGTTGCGTGAGCACGCCATGTCAGCAGGGCTGGTGCCCATCCTCTTGCAGGCGCGCCGTCGTGTGTTGGCAGGACAAACCACGGTGGAAGAAATCGAGCGCGCCGTGGGCGTCCACGGTTGACGACCCATGAGCACCGTGCACACATACTTTTACCGGGTGCTCATGCCCCATGGCGGCGTGAAGACTGGCCTGTTGCGCCTGGTTGCCCTGCGGGAGCTGTCAGTCCGGCTGCGGCTGGAGGCACAGACCGAGGGAACGGTGATCACCCTGGCGCGCTTGCCAGGTTGGGCAGGCGCAACCCTGCACACCGTGTCCGGCTGGTTCAGCCGTCGCCTGAGTCCCGAGGACCTGGTGGGTGTCCTTCGCGACATGGGGTTGATGATGGGGGCGGGTGTCCCTGCCATGGAAGCCTTGCGGACCTTGTCCGATGAGGGGGGGCAGGGTGGAAACAAGGCCGTGGCCGACTTGGCCGACACGCTGCGGGATGACCTCAACAGTGGGGTCGGCATGACCGAAGCGTTTGAGCGCCATCCCGATGTGTTTCCTGAAACCGTGCGCAACCTGGTGGACATTGGTGAACAGTCCGGTACCACCGATCGGATGCTGCGCGAGGCCGCCGCACACGTGGAACGGATGATCAACATCCGCAGGGACATTCGCACCGCACTGATCTACCCCCTGTTTGTGTTCGCCACCATTTTTGGTGTGGCCGCGTTCTGGATTTACTACGTGGTGCCCAACATGGCCCGGCTGTTCAAGCAGCTTCAGGCCAAGCTGCCCCCCATCACGGTGGGTTTGGTGAATTTCGCGGACCTCGTCACGGCGCACCTGCCGTGGGTGGTGCTGGCGCTGGTGCTTTGTGTGGCGGGTGTGGTTCTGGCCTTCAAGCGGTCGGAACGGGTGCAGCTCTGGTTTTACACGGTGGGACACAAGATTCCCATTGCCCGCCAGTTGCTGGTGTCGTCAGGCATGGCGCACATGACCGAACATTTGTCCATCCTGGTGCGGGCCGGTCTGGACATGATGTCCAGCCTCCAGACCCTGACGCGCTCTACACGCAACCGCTTTTATCGGGTCAGGTTGGAGCAGGTTGCGGCGTCCGTGGCCCGTGGCGACTCCATGGCCCAGTCCATGCGCAGGGTGGGGGGATTTCCGGCCATGGCCATTCGCATGATCTCCGTGGGTGAGGAGGTGGGGAGCCTGGACGTGCAGCTCCAGCACTTGGCTGATGAATACCGCAAGCGGTTGGATGTGCTGGTGCGTTCGCTGGCAGAGGTGCTCAAGCCCGTCATCATTCTGGTGGCGGGGGGGCTGTTCATCTTTCTCATCGTGGCACTGCTGCTGCCCATTTACGACCTGGTGCGCCAGACCGTGGCGCAGTCCATGGGTTGACGCGAGGACATGCACATGTGGGCTCCCGTTCTGTTTTCTTCTCGTGGCCGCGTGGGCCACTCGCGCCGCACCCAACTCGGCCTGGGATTGCTGGAAGTGGCCGTGCTGGTGATGCTGGTGTCGGCCGCCGTGGCGGGCGGTGTTCTGTCCATGCGCGTGCTTCAGCAGTCGCAAGCCTCGGAGTGGACGGGCGACGTGCTTCGGCGGGCAGACCGCATCATCGTGGCCTTTGTGGCTCAGAACCACCGCCTGCCGTGTCCCGATGTGGATGGCGACGGTTTGGAGGATGTGAATGCAACCGCGTCCGGTTGTTCGATCTCTGACCAGAAGGGATGGTTGCCCTTGCGGACTTTGGGCCTTGATGG
The DNA here is from genome assembly GCF_054777695.1 of Hydrogenophaga soli. Taxonomy (NCBI): domain Bacteria; kingdom Pseudomonadati; phylum Pseudomonadota; class Betaproteobacteria; order Burkholderiales; family Comamonadaceae; genus Hydrogenophaga; species Hydrogenophaga soli. Next base: position 40,943 of record NZ_BAAHAK010000009.1, read on the forward strand.
CTCAGGCACGGTGCAAGGAAGCATGCCAAGGTTGATTTACCTGGTGCAACGTCAGGCGCAGGACCTGGCGTTGGCGGACCCGGCACGATACAACCCTCCGGCGTTTGACAACGAAGCCGAGCCTGCCGAGTACACCGGGGTACGACCTCTCAATCACCTTTCGACCGCCGACGTGTGTCAGGGCATTGAGGTGGCACGCACCAAGGCGGTGGAGGCCTCACAGGCCCGGGCGGGAACCCGTGCGGTGGCATATGCCGTGGTGCACCCGGGTCTGCGCATGGAGGGGGACAACTTCGGGTTTGACGGGCTCAATGGCAAGGATGCATCTGGGGTGCAGGTGGAGTTGCCCGAGCGCGGCTGGACCCTGGGCGTGTACGACGACAGGGTTCGGGTCCAGACCTATGCCGGGCTGTCTGCTGCACTGGATTGCCCCCGCTTGCTGGCATCAGAGCGCAACCTGGCATTTGCTGCAGAGTGGGTGGACGAGGTCAACGAGCAAAAGACCTCGACCATGACCTCGGCCATCATCGACACCACCATCAACGGCATCAAGGCCGGCGTGGCGTTGCTCAAGACCGGTTTGGCGGTCAAGGGGCTGGTCAACGCCGGGACCCATTTGACCGCAGCCATCTCTGCCTTGACCACGGCGTTGGCTTCGATTGTGGGCATTGTGCTGTTGCCCACGCTGGCGGCAGCGATCGCTGCCTCCATTGCCGCCATTGCCGCCTACACGGTGACCATCGCGCTGGCTGCCACGTCACTCGCTTCGTCTCTGGTGGCCTTGGGGTTGTCGATGGCGGTGGCCATCCAGGCTGGCGCGGAAGTGAATGCCGGGTTCAATCTGGACCAGGTACGTACACAGGCGCAGACGGCGTACACCGAGGCCGTCAAGCGAAAGACCGATGCCCAGGCCCGTCGGGATCAGGCCGTTTCCACGCGAGACGACACCAAGGCCCCTGCGTACAGCGCGGCGGTCAGCGCCCTTCAAAACAAGGTGTCTGCGTTTGCAAACCACGTCAACAGCCTGAATGACTGCGGTTCACACGCCACCGACTACAACTGCTCGCCCGCGCTGTCCCTCAGCACCTACCAGGCCCAGATCAACGCGGTGGTGTCCGGGGTGGACCGGCTGGTGGACAAGGAGCTGGCGTACCAGGATGCAGAGACCGTCTATCAACAAGCCATTGACGGTGAGAACAACCCCAAGCCGTCTGCGCCGGCCAACTCGCCGGTACCGGCCGAGGTGCGTGCAAAGCTGGTCGAAGCGCTCAATGCGGCTGAGGCAGCGGGGGACACGGAGAAGAAGACAGGGCTCATCAAAGCCATTGAGTACCTGGACAGCCAGCAGGCGGCGGCATCCACCTACTCTGACGATCAGCGGGCTGCTGACCTGGCTGCGCAGATGGACCAGATTCAGACGCAGATTGACGGGTATGCGGCCCGCATCACCAGCCTCAACACCATCATTGGTGGCGTGGCGTGCGATCCACTGCCCCCCGACGCTACCGTCCGGCAAGCCTGTGTGGACCGGGCCTTGCTGGAGCAGCAAAAGAGGCAAGCGCAAGCGCTCAGGACGGCCTTGCAGACCCAACTCAGTGGCCTTTCGCTGAGTGTGGATGCTGCCCTCAACGCCCGCAACGCGGCCCGCACCGCACGTGACGGTGCCCAGGGCACCCTGAACAGTGCCAAGAGCAGCCTGCGCAGCAGCCTCAACAACATGCGCTACACCACCTGCACCCGTGGGACCACCCTGAGTGAGGACAAAAAAACCAGCACACCGTGGTCGAACTGCACCATCCGGTACTACCCTTCGGTGGACAACGATGGTTCGGTCTTTGTGTCCCAGGAACTGATGGGCCAGACCTATGAAGGTTGGTACAAGGACTATGACGTCAAGCTCAACGAGGTGCTTCGGTCGCGGTACGACTACATGCTGGCCAGCCGGTCCGTGGATAAGGCCCAGGCGTCGCTGGATCAGGCCATTCAGGATGAGGCCGATGCCCTGTCCACGGTGCAAGCGCTGTCGGGCATGAATGCGGGCGGCATCGCAGTCTGGTCGGGGGCGGCCGACATCCTGGAGCGTGCAGACAAGAAAGGGGGCATCCGTTGAACGGGTGGCAAACACATCGGAAGGTCCGGAAGGGGCAGCAGGCTCAACGGGGCTTCACCTTGGTGGAGTTGGGCGTTGGCCTGGCGGCCACGGCGACACTGGGGTTGCTGCTGTGGGGGGTGGTACCCCAGCAACAGCAACAAAAGGACCGGTTGGCCTGGCAGCAGACCCTGAACGAAGTCCAGTCCGCCGTGTTGGGGTACACCCAGCGCAAATCCCGGCTGCCCTGCCCCGCTGAAGACACCGGTGGCGTGGAAAGCTGTGCCACGGGCCTTCGCGAGGGCTGGTTGCCTTGGAAAACCTTGGGGTTGACCCAAGGGGATTCGGTGTTTCGCTACGGTGTGGGCAGCAGCGCCCTGACGCAGACGTCCACAAGCTTCGTGCCCAACCTACCACCGGCCCCTGCTGCGGTAGCCGCCACATACGACGCGCTGGCCACGTCGAACGGCCTGGACTTCTGCCAGAGTCTCAGGATCGTGCTGGTCACATCCGCTGCAAACACCATTGCCGACGCTCCGTATGCCTGGGTGGTGGCGCACCCAGGAAGCAACCGGGTGTTTGACGGAGCCAACGTGGGTGGGTTTGCACTTCCCGGTCTTGCTCAATCGGTGTCGCCGGTGTACGACGACGCGGTGCTGGCTCAATCCCCCGCCGAGCTGTCAGCACGGCTGGCGTGCCCCCAGCGGTTGGCTGAAGCCCAGGTGGCTGCACGCTCCGCCTATGCAGCGTATGACCTGTGGCGCAACGTCGATGCGTTTTCCCAGTTTCGTGCTTTTGCTCACCAAGTCCGCCAAACCAATGTGACCTATGCCGGGGTGGGGCTGGCCATGGCCGTGACCGAAATTGTGAATGCGGGCGCGACTGGAATCACTGCGCTGGCCATCACCGCTGCCGGCGGCGGCGGTTCAGCGGCCGCCGCTGCGGACATTGCAGCCTTGACCATTGCCACCGGTGCAGCCATTGGTGCGGCGGGGGTTGCAGGGTTCAAGTTGGCCACGTCCATCCTGGCTGAAATCAAGGCAGGTCGCCAGAAAACCGCGGCACAGGCCGAGTTGGTCAAGGCAGGGATGGAGTATGTCGAGGGCTATACAGCAGCCACGACCGCCGACCAGAAGGGGTTGCAACCATGACACACCGCGTTGTGACGCGAGGGCGCATCAGTCGCGCGTCTCGGGGATGCATGGCCGGGTTCTCCTTGGTGGAAATGGGGGTGGCCCTGGTGGTATTGGGCTTGGTGCTGACAGGCTTGGCCACCTACTGGAAATGGCAGGCCCATCATGAGCTTGCCCAGCAAGTCCGAAGTGGCATGGACGAAGCAAATGCCGCACTGAGGGCCTATGTTCAGGCTCAGCATCGCTTGCCTTGCCCCGACACTGACGGCGATGGCATTGAGGGGGCTGCAGGCAGTTGCCCCGTGGGTGTCTCCATGGGGCGGTTCCCCTGGAAAACGGTGGGCGTGTTTGGGGCTGCAGCGCGTGAAATGACCTATGCGGTGTACCGCAAGGTCAACGCCGCTGACGCCCGTGCCGATGTGGATCTGGTCAGGGCCCAGGATCGGTATTCGCCCCTCGTGGCCGAAGGCAGTCCGCTGGGGGCCAACGAAATCCTGCTGGGCAATAGCAACCTGCTGGATTTTTGCCGAGCGCTCGATCTGCCGACCCGCGTGGCGGCGGCGGGCAGCACCGCCTCTGCGGTGGAGTCTGACCGCTTGTCCGTCTGGCAGCCTGGCCAGCCAGCGAGTCGGCGCAACGTGGCCTACGTGCTGGCACACGGCGGGTTGGCCGATGCAGATGGTGACGGCAAGCGGCTGGACGGTGCCAACGCTAGCGCCACCGAAGCAGAGCCAGCATTTGAGTTGCCCACACGTGCGCCTTCCGAAGGGTATGACGACACCGTGGTGGCAGGCACCTTCCAAGAGTTGTTTTCCGAGTTGGATTGCGGCCGTGGTCTTAGCGTGATTGGACACGGGCACGCCAATGCTGCATTGGCTTCGGCCATGCTGCGTCAGGGCATTCACGACTATCGGCGACAACTCCAGCTGCTGGCTGACGCGGCCGGAGCCGATGTGGCGGCGTCCACCGCAGCCCTGCTGATGGCCGGTTCCGGGCTCGGCAAGGCCATTGCCACGTCGTTGGATGCCACGTCGGTGTTGCTGGTGTCCCAGGGCACTGCGTCCGCCGTTCTAGCCCCTGCGGTATTGGCCATCATTGCCAACACCTCAGCGACCGTCACCGCCACGGTGACACTGGCCAAGGCCATTGCTTTCAAGGTAGAGGCAGATGACCGCTACGCCAAGGTCGCTCCGCTGGTGGACTTGGCCGATGGCCTGTCTCCGTCCGTCAACTCTAATTTCCGCCAGGCCGACCAGGCGGGCTTCTGATCAGGTTTCATTGTGGCGAACACGTTCTTTATGACCCCGCTTCCTTCCACAATCCATCGCCAGCGAGGTTTCAGTCTGACCGAACTTTCTGTGGTCCTGGTGGTCATCGGCATCATTTTGGGGGCCGTGGCGGTGGGCAAAGACCTCCAGCGCAATGCGGTGTATCAGCGCATCAGCACCGAGTTTGCACAAGGTTGGATGATGGCTTATGACCATTACGTGCAAGTGGTGGGTCGGGTGCCGGGGGACAGTCCCACAGCACCCACTGGTGCGGTCAACGCCTCGGTGGCCACTGCGGCAGCCAGCGGAACCGCACTGTGTGACAACCCGAGCAATCCCACTGACGCCAGCAGCCTGCTCAACCTGATGCTGGCTGCCGGGGTGCAGCTGCCCCAGGGGCGGGCCGAGGGGCAAAACAACCGCTACGTGTACCTGGACCCGAATGGAAACCCGCAGGAGGTGAGGGTGTGTTTTCGCAACGTGATGTGGGCCGAACCCGGTGCAACCGTGGGGAGCTACGTGTCCCGGCCCCGAAACGTCATGGTGCTCAGTGGCCTCAACCCATCGCTGGCCCGTTCATTGGACGCACAGATCGACACCCAGGCCGACGCGCGATTTGGTCGTGTCCGCGAAGACACTCAGGCCAATGCCACGACCACCACCACCTCGGTGGATTGGAGTGTGGACGACCGCATGGCCCACGGCAGCACCGTGGCCACCGCACGCGACGAGTCCCAGGTGGCGGTGGTCACCGCCTACATCCTCATGAATCGCTGAGCCTTGCCCGACGCTGTGTCGCCTCAGTGAGGGGCCTCGGCCAGCAACGCCTTGGCCGCCTCGATGCGCAGGTGCATCTCCACCGCGGGGTTGTTCATCACGTCCAGCAGGAACTGGCGCGGGTCGGTCATCGGCGGGCCGCTGGCCGCGGCAGGCGCCAAGGGCGCAGCCGACGCGGTGAGCGCTGATGGCGCAGCCCTGCCGGGGGCCGGGGCCGACGGACGAGGCTGGAGCCGTTCCACCTCAGCCGAGGGCACGCTGCGCAGCCGTGCCAGCAGGTCGGCCTGGGCGTCGTCGCCGGGGGGCAGGTCCAGCCAGGGTTCGTCGGCAAACACGCTGGCCAGGTCGCGGGTGACAAAGGCCGCCCAGCGCTCGGGGGCCACTTGGCGTGGGGGCAACATGTCTTGCGTTGCGGCGGGCCACAGGTGCAGCCGGTCGGCAGGCACTTCGGGCAGGTAGCGGGCACACAGTTGGACCAGCAGGGCCTGGGCTTGGGCCACGGGCACGGCGGCCTCCAGCGAAAACCACAGGTGCAGCCCGTCCTGGCCCGACACGGCAATGGCCGGGGCGGGCCAGTCCAGGTCCGTCTGCACGCCTTCCCACATGCGGGCCAGGGTGCGCCAGTCGGCGGGGCGGGCCAGCTCCAGGCAGAGGGCGCGTGTGCCGGGCTCAGCAGCGGACTGGCTGGCGGGCGCGGGGGGGGCACCGTACAGGCGCAGCAGTTCGGTTTGAAGGCGGTTCATGTTTTTTGCCTCTACCGCTTGATGTGAAAGCGCAATCAGCTATCAAAATAGGATTCGACATCGGCCCAGCTGCCCAGCACCGCGTGGGCCTGGTCAAACCGGTGGTGGGCCGACAGGGCGTTGGGCAGCCCCAGGCAGCGCAGCCCTGCCGCGGTGGCTGCTGTCACACCATGTTGGGTGTCTTCCACCGCCAGGCATTGCGAGGCGGGCAACCCCAGGCATTGCAGGGCCAACAGGTAAACGTCGGGGGCCGGTTTGCTGTGGGGCACATCGTCCCCCGTGACCACGGTGGACACCCACGCCGCCAGCCCATGGTGCTTCAAGGTGGCGGCCACCCCTTCGGGGCCTGCGCCGGTGACGATGGCCAGCGGGCGTCCGCTGCGGTGCCAGCGGTGCAACACCTCCAGGGCGCCGGGCTTCAACGGGAAGGCCTGGTTGGCGAGGTGGGCCAGGGTGGCGCGGTTCTTGGCCTCCACCAGCGCCTGGGGTGACACATCCAGCGCAAAACGCTGCACCAGATCGACGGCATTGGCCGGGGTGGGCACCCCGGCGTGGTGCTGGCGGTACTGCGCCTCGGTCAGGTTGACCCCCAAAGGGGCCAGCACCGCCTGCCACAAGGCCAGGTGCACGGGTTCCGAGTCGACCAGCGTGCCGTCGTGGTCGATCAGCAGGGCCTGGGTCAGGACACCACCACCTGGGCACCGTCACCTTGGGGGGCGATGGCGCCGATGGTGTACACCGCCTCGCCCAGTTCGCGCAGCGTGGCGGCCACGGCCTCGGCTTGGGCCGCCGACACCACCACCACCATGCCAATGCCGTTGTTGAAGGTGCGGTTCATCTCGATGTTGTCGATGCCCGCCGTGGCCTGCAGCCAGGCGAACAGCTCGGTCTGGGGCCAGCTGCCAGCTTTGAGGTGGGCGGCCAGGCCGTCGGGCAGCACGCGGGGGATGTTCTCCAGCAGGCCACCGCCGGTGATGTGGGCCAGCGCCTTGATGCCGCCTTCTGCCGTGGGGTGCTTGGCCAGCGCGGCCAGCACGTTTTTCACGTACAGGCGGGTGGGCTCCATCACCGCGGCCTTGAAGGGCTTGCCGTCCAGGGTGGCGGGCACGGTGCCTGCCTCTTCGGCGCGGCTGATGCATTTGCGCACCAGGCTGAAACCGTTGGAGTGCACGCCGGCGGAGGCCAGGCCCAGCACCACGTCACCGGCCTGCACGGTGGCGCCGGTGAGGATCTTGCTTTTTTCCACCGCGCCCACGGCAAAACCGGCCAGGTCGTATTCACCTGCGGGGTACATGCCGGGCATTTCGGCGGTTTCGCCGCCGATCAGGGCGCAGCCGCTCAGCTCGCAGCCCTTGGCAATGCCGCCCACCACGGCGGCGGCGGTGTCCACGTCGAGCTTGCCGCAGGCAAAGTAGTCGAGGAAGAACAGGGGTTCGGCGCCTTGCACCAGCACGTCGTTGACGCTCATGGCCACCAGGTCGATGCCCACGGTGTCGTGCATGTTCCACTCAAACGCCAGCTTGAGCTTGGTGCCCACGCCGTCGGTGCCGGACACCAGCACAGGCTCTTGGTAACGCTTGGGCACTTCGAACAGGGCACCAAAGCCGCCAATGCCGGCCAGCACGCCTTCGCGCATGGTTTTCTTGGCCAGGGGTTTGATGCGTTCGACCAGCGCGTCGCCGGCTTCGATGTCCACTCCGGCGTCTTTGTAGGAGATGGGGGTGGCGGGGGAGGAGGGGTTGTGTGCGCTGGTCATGGGGCAGATAGAATTTGTGGCGATTTTACGGGCACCCCAGACCCCCCTCCCGTGGCGCCGTCTGTCCCGACCCTTCCCCACCCCTGCCATGTCCCTGACCCCCGCTCAACTGCGCATCCTGGCCTGGGCCGCCCTGGCCCTGTTGGCCTGGGCGGTGCTGTACCTGCTGTCACCGGTGCTGTTGCCGTTTGTGGTGGCGGGCGTGCTCGCCTACGCCTTGCAGCCGTTGGTGGAGCGCCTGGCCCGTCGGCGGGTGCCTCGGTGGCTGGGGGCGGGGTTGGCCATTGGCCTGCTGACCGCCGTGCTGCTGGCGGTGCTGCTGCTGATCGTGCCGGTGGTCACCCGTCAGGTGCCGTTGTTGCGTGAGCAGGTGCCGGTGCTGATGGAGCACCTCAACGCCGTGTTGCAACCCTGGGCGGCCCGGTTCGGGCTGGACCTGGCGGTGGACGTGAACGCCGTGCGCGACGTGCTGCGCAAACTGGTCATGGGCCATGAAAGCGATTTGATGGACAGCCTGCTGTCTTCGCTGCGCATTGGCGGCAGTGCTTTGGCGGCGGTGCTGGGGCACCTGGTGCTGACGCCCATCGTCGCCTATTACCTGCTGCTGGAGTGGCCTGACCTGGTGCAGCGGGCCAAAGGCTTCATTCCCGTGCGTTGGCAAGAGGGCTCCCAGCGCTTTTTGGACGAAACCGACGACGTGCTGGGCCAGTACCTGCGGGGCCAGCTGCTGGTCATGGGGGCCTTGGCCCTGTTCTACACCCTGGGGCTGGCGCTGGCGGGCCTGAAGCTGGCGCTGCCCATTGGCGTGTTCACGGGGCTGGCGGTGTTTGTGCCTTACCTGGGTTTTGGCCTGGGGCTGGTGCTGGGCGTGCTGGCGGCGGCCTTGCAGTTCCAGGACCTGACCGGCGTGTTGCTGGTGCTGGGCGTGTACGGCGTGGGGCAGGTGGTGGAGAGCATGTGGCTCACCCCCAAGCTGCTGGGCGAGCGCATTGGCCTGCACCCGCTGGCCGTCATTTTTGCGTTGATGGCGTTTGGCCACCTGTTCGGTTTTGTGGGCGTGCTGGTGGCCTTGCCGGTGAGCGCCGTGCTGCTGGTGGCCTTGCGACGCGCCAAGGCCTGGTACCTGGGCAGCGACCTGTACCGCGGTGACGCCCTGCGCCTGCACCTGCGCCAACCCCCTTCGGACGAATGACACGGGCGAACGATGCAGCAGTTGGCGCTTGACTTCGGGCTGGCCCCTTTGCCCAGCCTGTCCAATTTTGTGGCCATCGGCAACGAGGCGGCGCTGGAGCACCTGCGCCTGTGGGCGGACAACCCGCTTCGCTCGCCCGTGCCCACCTACCTGTGGGGCGACGGGGGCTGCGGCAAGACCCACCTGCTGCGTGCGGTGGCGTCGGTGTTGCAAGGGCAGGGCGCGGCGGTGGGCTGGCTGGATGCCAGCAGCTGGCACCCACCCGCGTTCGACGACGCGTGGGCCGCGGTGCTGATGGACGACTGCCACCTCTACACCGCCGAGCAGCAGGCCGCCGCTTTCAACTGGTTTGTGAACGCCCAGACCCCGGCCCAAGGCCGCGCCCGCTGGGTGCTGGCCACGGGGGCCGTGCCCCCGGCGGACCTGGTGCTGCGTGAAGACCTGCGCACCCGGCTGGGCTGGGGCCAGGTGTTTCAGTTGCAGGCCCTGGACGAGGCCGAGCGCCGCGCCGTGCTGCGCCGCGCCGCCGACGACCGGGGTGTGCACCTGTCCGACGAGGTCATGGCCTTCATGCTCAACCGTTTTTCGCGCGACCTCAGCAGCCTGATGCAGCTGTTGGACCACCTGGACCGCCACGCCATGCGGACCCAGCGCGCCATCACCATCCCGCTCATCAAATCCATGCTGGACAGCGAATGAAACTGGCCCTTTTCGACCTGGATCACACCCTCATCCCCATGGACTCGGACTACGAGTGGGGCCAGTTCACCGTGTCCCTGGGCTGGCGCGACGCCGAGGCGTTTGGCCAGGCCAACCACCGCTTTTACGAGCAGTACAAGGCCGGCACGCTGGACATTGCCGAGTACGTGCGCTTTGCCACCGCCGCCTTGCGGGAACAGGGTGCTACAAATTCTGTAGCTGCTCACGCTTCTTACATGAGCGATGTGGTGCAAAAACACATCAAAAAACAGGCGCTGGACCTGCTGCAGCGCCACCGCGACGCGGGCGACCACCTCGTCATCGTCACCGCCACCAACGAGTTCGTCACCCGCCCCATTGCCGACGCCCTGGGCGTGGCCGACCTCATCGCCATCGAACTGGAGCGCGACGCCCAGGGCCTGCCCACCGGTGAAATCAAGGGCACGCCCTCGTTTCGCGAAGGCAAGGTGGCGCGTGTGGAACAATGGCTGTCTGCGCACGGGGCCACCTGGGCCGATGTGACCCGCAGCACCTTCTACAGCGATTCCATCAACGACCTGCCGTTGCTGGACAAGGTCACCCACCCGGTGGCCACCAACCCCGACGACCGTTTGCGCGCCGTGGCCGAGCAGCGCGGCTGGCCCATCCTCCAACTGTTTCCATGATCAAAAAGTTCATCGACAAGCTCCTGGGCAAGGCCCGCGGTGGCAGCAAAAAGGCCGCTCCACCCAAATTCGGTCAGCGCCAGGACGTGGGGCCTGAGGTCCACCGCATCGACCCCAAGCGCGTCGATCGCCGCGCCGCTGAAGTGGTGCACACCCTCAAGGCCGCGGGGTACGAGGCCTACATCGTCGGCGGGGCCGTGCGTGACCTGCTGCTGGGCCTCACGCCCAAGGACTTCGACGTGGCCACCAACGCCACGCCCGAGCAGGTCAAGGGCCTGTTCCGCCGCGCCTTCATCATCGGGCGGCGTTTTCGCATCGTGCACGTCATCCATGGCCGGGGGCGTGAACACGAGGTGATCGAGGTCTCCACCTTCCGCGCCTACCTGGACAACGCCGCCGCCGAGCAGGTCAGCGGCAACGAAAAAAGCAGCAAGTCCGAGCTGGCCGGCATGAAACACGCCGTGGACGCCAGTGGCCGCGTGCTGCGCGACAACGTGTGGGGCCCCATCGAGGAAGACGCCGCCCGGCGCGACTTCAGCGTCAACGCCATGTACTACGACCCGGTGTCGCAGATCGTGGTCGACTACCACAATGGCATTGCCGACGCCCAAAAGCGCACCCTGCGCATGATTGGCGACGCCGCCACCCGCTACCGCGAAGACCCGGTGCGCCTGATCCGCGCCGTGCGGTTTGCCGCCAAGCTCAGCAAGCTGGGCTTCACGCTGGACGACAGCACCCGCGCCCCGCTGCAAGCCTGCCTGCCGCTGCTGGCCGACGTGCCGCAAAGCCGCTTGTTCGACGAAATGCTCAAGCTGCTGCAAACCGGCCATGCGCTGGCCAGCATCGAGCAACTGCGCCTGCTGGGCCTGTCCAAGGGCATCTACCCGCTGCTGGACCTGGCGGTGGAGCGTGCCGCCGAACCCTTTGTGGTCCAGGCCCTCAAGGACACCGACCGCCGCGTGGGCGAGGGCAAGCCCGTGGCCCCCAGCTTCCTGCTGGCCAGCCTGCTGTGGGCCGACGTGCGCGACGCCTGGGCCAAACGCCTGCAACCCCGCGGCAACGCCCGCCCACCCACCCCGTTTGCCGCCCTGCAAGACGCGGTGGACCAGGTGTTCGACGCCCGCATTGGCGACGTGTCGGGCCGCGGCAAGCTGGGCACCGACATGCGCGAGATCTGGCTCATGCAACCCCGCTTCGACAAGCGCGTGGGCAGCTCGCCCTTCAGCCTGGTGGAGCAGCCGCGCTTTCGCGCCGGTTTTGACTTCATGCGCCTGCGCGCCGGCATCGGCGAGGTGCCCGAAGAGCTGGTGCACTGGTGGGAAACCTTCAGCCTGGCCGACGACGCCCACCGCCGCGACATGGTCGAGGCCGTGCGGGCCGAAGCCCAGCGCTCACACACCAAAACCCAGGCCCCCCGCAAAGCCAAGGTGCACCGCGTGAACGACGGCTCCACCCCGGGCGATGCGCCACAAGCCGATGCACCCGAGCAGGACGACCCACGGTTTCGCCCGCTGGACGACGATGCGCCGGATGTCGCGGACGACGGCAATGAAACCGGCAACCCCGACGCCCCGGCCCGCAAGCGCCGCCGTCGCCGTCGCAAGCCCTCGGGCGCCCGCGGTGGGGATGGCAGCGGTGGCGGCAACGGCGGGGACGGTGGCAACGTCGGCGGTTCAGCCGAATGACGCTGCCCCAGCGCCCTTGGGTGCTGGCCCATGTGGCCCTGGGGGCCAACCTGGGGGACGCGGCGCTGACCCTGGCCCAGGCGCTGGACGCGCTGGCCCAGACCCCCGGCGTGCGGCTGCTGAAGGCGTCCAGCCTGTACCGCACCGCCCCCATCGACTCCTCCGGCCCCGACTACCTCAATGCCGTGGCCGAGGTGGACACCCAGCTCACCGCCCCCGCGCTGCTGGCGGTGCTCCAGGCCATTGAACACACCCATGGGCGTGAGCGGCCCTACCGCAACGCGCCCCGCACGCTGGACCTGGACCTGCTGCGCTACGGCAGCGCCACCATTGATTCACCCACGCTCACGGTGCCGCACCCGCGCATGGCCGAGCGGGCCTTTGTGCTGGTGCCCTTGGCCGAAATCGCCCCCCACGCGGTCAGCGCCCAGGCGCTGCACGCGGTGGCCGACCAGGCCATTGAGCGCCTGGGGCCGCTTCAGGGGGCCAACCGTTCCCGCACCCAGTCGCCGCCGTCCTGCTGACGGTAGCGCAGCCGGTCGTGCAGGCGGCTCTTGCGCCCCTGCCAGAACTCCCAGGTGTCGGGCACCAGGCGGTAACCCCCCCAGTGCGGCGGGCGGGGCGGGTGCAGCAGGAACTGGGCGCCGTACTTGGCGGCGTTGGCCACCAGCACCGCGCGGCTGCTGATCACCTGGCTTTGCGGGCTGGCCCAGGCCCCGATGCGGCTGTCCAGCGGGCGGCTTTGGAAGTACTCGTCGCTCTCGGCGTCGCTGACTTTTTCCACCCGGCCCTCGATGCGCACCACGCGCTCCAGCTCCACCCAATGGAACTGCAGGGCGGCCCATGGGTTGCCCGCCAGTTCCAGGCCCTTGCGGCCCTGGTAGTTGGTGTACCAGACGATGCCGCGTTCGTCATACCCTTTGATGAGCACGATGCGGGTGCTGGGGCGCAGGTCGCTGCCCACGGTGGCCAGCGTCATGGCGTTGGGTTCGGGCACTTCGCCTTGAATGGCTTCCTTCAGCCAGCGGTCGAACTGACGCATGGGGTTGGCGTCGGATTCGGTCTCGCTCAGTTCGGCGCGTTCGTAGCTTTTGCGCAGGTCGGCAATGTTCATGGGTTCAGGGGGCGGTTGTGGATGCCCATGCGGGCCGGTTGGTGGTGGGTGTCCCAGGCGCAGTCCCCGGTGGTGCCGTGGCAGCCCCGGGCGTGGTGGAAGATGTCGGCGTATTCTGCGCCGCTCAAGGGCAGGGCTCGGGGGGCGAGTGTGGGTCGGGAGGGACCATGGAGGGTGTCAGTCTCGGCAAAGGGGATTGCCTAAAATGCCGAGTTTATTTCTCAGGAGCCCCCATGTCCGCACAGCAGCAAGACGACAGCACCCGCACGGCTTTTGCCATCCTCATTCCCCTCATCATCCTCATCGTGGGGGTGGTGTTGGGTGTGGGCATCCACAAGGCCCACCAGCGCAAGCCTGCCGCGGCCCCCGCGGTCGTGGCCCCGGTCGCTGCCCCGGCGGGTGCCGAGCCTGAGGCGCGTGTGGTGGTCACCGATGGGGTGGTGAAGTTCTATTTCGCATCGGGCAAGGCCGACTTGGCGGCCAACGCCGTCGAGGCCCTGGGCGCCGCCATCAAGGCCGCGGCCGATGGCAAGAAGCTGGTGCTGTCGGGGTACCACGACGCCACCGGTGACGCTGCCGCCAACGCCGAGCTGGCCAAGGTTCGCGCCCTGACTGTGCAGGCCGCCCTGGTGGCTGCCGGTGTGGCCGAAACCGCCATCGAACTGAAAAAGCCCGAGGTGCTGACCGGTTCCGGGGACAACGCCGAAGCCCGCCGCGTGGAGCTGTCCATCCAGTGAGGGGTTTTCACCCATCACAAAAAAGCCCGGCATCGCCCGGGCTTTTTTATGGCCCGATCAACCGGGCAGCAGGCCAACCTGGCCTGCGGCGTGGGGGGCTGGTCAGGCCCGCACGTTGACGTGGTTGCCCAGGGTGGCCGTGGGGTTGGGCATGCGTGTTGCGTTGGCTTTGGCGGCTTCGGTTTCCCGGGCTTTGCTGTTGTCCTTGTCGCCATCGCGGTCCACCTTGGCTGCTTTGGGGGCACTGGTGGCCTGGGTTTGGTAGGTGTTCAACCGCGTGGTGTTGAGGGCCGAGGGGGTCATGACGCGCTCCTGCGAGTGGAAGGTCTATTCTGCCGCATCGCCCTTGGCGTGTGTTCCCTGGGCGAGGGCGCCGGAATCAACGGGGTGGGCAAACGCCACACGGGCGTGGGCGGCGCGGATGGCGTCCAGCGCAAATTGAATGGCCGCCATGTCGGTTTGGGGAGTCACTTCCACGTCCACCAGCAGGCTGTCGCTCTCCTGTTTGGCCTTTTGCAGGGTGGTGGCCAGTTGAGCTCGTTCGACGGGCTGGTGTTTGAAGGTGTATTGGCCGTTGTCGCTGATGCCCAGCGTGGCGTGGGCCGCGGGGTCGGGTGTGCGGCAGGCCGACAAGCCCACCAAGGCCACCAGGGCGAGCCAACGAAGGGGGGTGGGGTGGATCATGGGGTGGTCCCGATGGAGGGGGTTGGCGTCATCGCCGGACAACCCTGCGACCGCCAAAACCCAGGCTTGGGTTCAGGGCTGCGCTGGAAGTTCCCCGGCACCTGGGCCTGGAGGGGCCGGGGCCACGCGGTGGCGTTGGTGCGGGGAGGAATGGGGTGGTGGATCGTGACAGGCTCGAACTGCCGACATTCTGTGTGTAAGACAGACGCTCTACCAACTGAGCTAACGATCCTGGTGCCGGAAAGAGGAATCGAACCCCCGACCTTCTCATTACGAATGAGCTGCTCTACCGACTGAGCTATTCCGGCTGAGCCCTCAATTATAGCTTGTCGTGATACGTCTGGATGACGGCCACTTCGTTTCGCGAGCCCAGCATGACCGACACCCGTTCGTGCAACTGGGTGGGCTGGATGTCGAGGATGCGCTGGCGCCCGTTGATGGCGGCCCCACCGGCCTGTTCGATCAGCCAGCCCATGGGGTTGGCCTCGTACATCAGGCGCAGCTTGCCGGGTTTGTGGGGCTCACGCTTGTCCCAGGGGTACATGAACACGCCGCCGCGGGTCATGATGCGGTGCACGTCGGCCACCATGCTGGCAATCCAACGCATGTTGAAGTCCTTGCCGCGCGGGCCTTCCTTGCCCTGCAGGCAGTCGTCGATGTAGCTGCGCACCGCGGCATCCCAATGCCGCATGTTGCTCATGTTGATGGCAAATTCCTTGGTGTCGGCGGGGATCTGGATCTTGTCCTCCACCAGCACGAAGGAGCCCAGCTCGCGGTCCAGCGTGAACATGGCCACGCCGTCGCCCACGGTCAACACCAGGGTGGTTTGCGGACCGTAGATGCAGTAGCCCGCCGCCACCTGCTGGTTGCCGGGTTGCAGGAAATCGCCCTCGCACACGCCCGCGCTGCCTTCGGGCTTTTTCAGCACGCTGAAGATGGTGCCGATGCTCACGTTGACGTCGATGTTGCTGGAGCCGTCCAGGGGATCGAACAGCAGCAGGTATTCACCCTGCGGGTAGCGGTTGGGCACCAGGTAGATGGTGTCCATTTCCTCGGACGCCATGGCGGCCAGGTGGCCGCCCCATTCGTTGGCTTCGATCAGCACCTCGTTGGCGATGATGTCCAGCTTCTTCTGCACCTCGCCTTGCACGTTCTCGCTGCTGGCGCTGCCCAGCACGTCACCCAGTGCGCCCTTGTTGACGGAGTGGCTGATGCGTTTGCAGGCCCGGGCCACCACCTCCAGCAGCAGGCGCAGCTGCGAGGGAATGTGCCCGTGCTGGCGTTGTTGTTCCACCAGGTAGCGGGAGAGGGACACACGGCTCATGGTTGGTCTCCTTGAAAGGGTTGTTCAGTGGCCATCAGTCGGCCAGGGCGCGGGTGACCACCTCGCGCACGTCGTTGCTCAGGTCGGCGCGGGCGGCCACGCGGGCAATGGCCTCGCGGGCGGCGCTGCGGTAGGGCTCGGCCAGCTTGCTCCAGCGGTCCAGGGCGCGGGCCAGACGGGCGGCGACCTGGGGGTTGAGGCCGTCCAGCTCCACCACCTGCTCGCTCCAGAACACGTAGCCCGCCGCGTCCATGCGGTGGAAGGCGGCCGGGTTGGCCTGGCAGTAGGTGGAGATGACGCTGCGGGCGCGGTTGGGGTTTTTCAGGTTGAAGTCGGGGTGGGCCATGAGGCGGCGCACCAGCGGCAGCACCTGGCCGCCGCGGTCGGGCGTGCCCGCTTGCAGGGCAAACCACTTGTCGATGACCAGGGCCTCGCCCTTGAACAGCGCGTGGAAGCGCTCCAGCGCGTTTTGCGCCAGCGGGTGACCGGCGCTGACCAGGGCGGCCACAGCCCCGAAGCGGTCGGTCATGTTGCTGGCGTCCTTGAAGCGCTGCAGGGCCTTGCCCGGCCACACCGTTTCGTGGCGCAAGGTGGCGCCCAGGCACAGCATCTGCAGCGCCAGGTTGGCCAGCGCACGGCGGCCACTGCTGGCGGCATCGGGCGAGTAGCCGCCTTGCGTCTGGTGGGCCTCGAACGCCCAGGCCCAGTCGTCGGCCAGGCCCAGGGCCAGGGCCTCGCGCATGGCCTCGCGCACGGCGTGCACGCGCTGCGGGTCCACCACGGCCAGTTGCTCGGCCATGTAGGTTTCGGCGGGCAGGGTCAGCACCAGTTCCTTGAAGGCCGGGTCCAGGCTGGGGTGACGCAGCACCGAGCGCATGGCGCTCAGGTAGGCATCGTTCAGTGCCTTTCCGCTTTCAGGTAAAGCATCTGAAGCTATTAATTTAAGAGCGGTTTGCAGCGCCAGGCGTTGACCGGCTTCCCAGCGGTTGAAGGGGTCTTCGTCGTGGGCCAGCAGGGTGAGCAGCTGGGCATCGGTGAAGTCCTGCTCCAGCACCACGGGGGCGCTGAAACCGCGCAGCAGCGAGGGCACGGGGGCGGCGGAGAGCCCCTCGAACACCAGGGTCTGGCTTTCCTCGGTCAGCACAAAGGTGCGGGTGGTGCGGGCGCTGCCGTCGATCTCGGCCTCGCCTTGCAGGCGCACGGGCATGGCGGTGCCGTCGGCGGCCAGCAGGCCCAGCGTCATGGGGATGACGAACGGGGCTTTGTCGGGCTGGCCGGGGGTGGCGGGGCAGCTCTGGCGCACGGTGAGGGCGCAGGTGCGGCTTTCGGCGTCGTAGTGGCTGCTCACGCTCACCCGGGGCGTTCCCGCTTGGGCGTACCAGCGCTTGAACTGGGGCAGGTGCTGCGCCAGGGCGCTGCCGGGGTTGGCGTCGGCAATGGCCTGGGCAAAGTCGTCGCAGGTCACGGCCTGGCCGTCATGGCGCTGGAAGTACAGCTTCATGCCCGCGGCAAAACCGGCGCGTCCGCTGGGGTCGGCGTCGTGGCCCACCAGCGTTTGCATCATGCGCACCACTTCAGCGCCTTTTTCGTAGACGGTGACGGTGTAGAAGTTGTTGATTTCCAGGTAGCTGTCGGGGCGCACCGGGTGGGCCATGGGGCCGGCATCCTCGGGGAACTGCGCGGTGCGCAGCACGCGCACGTCTTCAATGCGCTTGACGGCGCGGGCCGAGGGGCTGCCCGCCATGTCCATGCTGAATTCCTGGTCGCGGAAGACGGTCAGGCCCTCCTTCAGGCTGAGCTGGAACCAGTCGCGGCAGGTGATGCGGTTGCCCGTCCAGTTGTGGAAGTACTCGTGGGCCACCACGCTTTCCACGTTGGCAAAGTCCACGTCGGTGGCGGTGGCGGGGCTGGCCAGCACGTACTTGGTGTTGAAGATGTTGAGGCCCTTGTTCTCCATCGCGCCCATGTTGAAGTCGCTGGTGGCGACGATCATGAAACGCTCCAGGTCCAGCGGCAGGCCAAAGCGGGTTTCGTCCCAGGCGATGGAGGCCATGAGGGAGTTCATGGCGTGTTCGGTCTTGTCCAGGTCGCCGGGGCGCACGTACACCTGCAGCAGGTGCTGGGTGCCGCTGCGGCTGGTGATGGGCTGGCTGCGGCACACCAGGCTGCCGGCCACCAGGGCAAACAGGTAAGCGGGTTTCTTGTGCGGGTCCACCCACTTGGCGAAGTGGCGGCCATCGTCCAGCGGGCCTTCTTCCACCAGGTTGCCGTTGGACAGCAGCACCGGGTACTGGGCCTTGTCGGCCCGCAGGGTGACGGTGTAGCTGGCCATCACGTCCGGGCGGTCCAGGAAGTAGGTGATGCGGCGGAAACCTTCGGCCTCGCACTGGGTGAAGAAGGTGTCCTGGCTGACGTACAGGCCCATCAGCTTGGTGTTCTTGGCCGGGGCGCAGGTGGTGAAGATTTCCAGCTCGATGGGGTCGGCCCCCTCAGGCAGGTTGGCCAGCACCAGCTGGCTGCCTTCCATCTTGAAGCTGGTGCCCTGGCCGTTGACCAGCACACGCGCCAGGTTCAGGTCTTCACCGTCCAGGCGCAGGGGTTGCGGGGCCACGTCGGGGTTGCGGCGCACGCGCATGCGGTTGAGCACGCGGGTCTTGGCCGGGTCCAGGTCGAAGGTCAGGTCGACCGTGTCAACCCAGAACGCCGGGGCGGTGTAGTCCTCGCGCTTGACGAGGATCGAGGGGCCTTCACGCAGTGCCAACATGGGGGCTCTCCTGAAAATGGGTGGGCAGGCCGCTGGGGCCTGCGGAATGGAAGGGAATGGACCTGAGGGACAGGGCGATTACACGCCTTGCTTCAGCGACGCTTCGATGAAGCCGTCGAGGTCGCCGTCGAGCACCTTTTGCGTGGCCGACACTTCGACGTTGGTGCGCAGGTCCTTGATGCGGCTCTGGTCCAGCACGTAGCTGCGGATCTGGTGGCCCCAGCCCACGTCGGTCTTGGTGTCTTCCAGCTTTTGCTGCTCTTCCATGCGCTTGCGCATTTCATGGTCGTACAGGCGGCTGCGCAGGCGTTGCCAGGCCACGTCGCGGTTGCTGTGCTGGCTGCGGCCATCCTGGCACTGCACCACGATGCCGGTGGGGATGTGCGTCATGCGCACCGCCGAGTCGGTCTTGTTGATGTGCTGACCGCCCGCGCCGCTGGCGCGGAAGGTGTCCACACGCACATCGGCCGGGTTGATGTTGATCTCGATGGAGTCGTCGATTTCCGGATACACGAACACCGAGGCAAACGAGGTGTGGCGACCGCCCGAGCTGTCGAACGGGCTCTTGCGCACCAGGCGGTGCACGCCGGTTTCGGTGCGCAGCAGGCCAAAGGCGTATTCACCCTCGATCTTGATGGTGGCGCTCTTGATGCCGGCGGTGTCGCCCGCGGTTTCGTCTTCCAGCGTGGCCTTGAAGCCCTTGCGTTCGGCGTACTTCAGGTACTGGCGCAGCAGCATGCTGGCCCAGTCGCAGGCCTCGGTGCCACCGGCACCGGCTTGGATGTCGAGGAAGCAGTTCAGCGGGTCGGCCGGGTTGTTGAACATCCGGCGGAATTCCAGCTTTTCCACCATGTCGGTGAGCTTGTCGGCCTCGGCCTCGATGGTGAGCAGACCGGCCTCGTCCCCTTCTTCCTTGCTCATGTCGTAGAGCTCGGTGTTGTCGGTCAGCTCGCTGGTCAGGGTGTCGAGCACCAGCACCACGTCTTCGAGCGACTTCTTCTCTTTGCCCAGCTCCTGGGCGCGTTTGGGGTTGTCCCAGACGGTGGGGTCTTCGAGGGCGCTGTTGACCTCGGTGAGTTTCAGGGCTTTGGCATCGTAGTCAAAGATACCTCCGTAGCTCGACCACTCGCGCGGAGAGGTCGGCCAGTCGGGTGCCAATGCTGTTGATGTGTTCTGCGTCCATGATCGTGTCTTTGTGCGGTTGGCCGAAAACGGTGATTTTCTCACGCGCGCTTCGGCCCAAGGTGATCGGGCTTGGTCCGGCCCCTCCGCCATCAGGATGGTTTGGGCCTGCGCGGCTCGGTGTGGCCATTCATCCACAGCTTCTCAAAGAAGTGCCAAGACATGGCCGCCATGATGAAAGTCCCTATCAGGGTGGCCTTGAGCAGGCTTGGGCCTCGCCACTGGGTGTTGGCGATCAGGGCCATCAGGATCGGGGAGTGCCACAAATACAGGCCGTAGCTGATTTCCCCCAGGTAGACAAACGGCTTGGCCCATCCATGCCCTGAGCCGGGCAATATCAGAAAGACCGCCAGCAACCCGGCAAATCCCACGTTCAGAAGAAAACGCCACAGCACGATCATGGAAGACAGGTACCAGTAGTGCGACCGTGGCCAGAAGGTGAACCACGCTGCGCCCAGGGACACGATGGTCACGGCCAGTGCCACCCCCAGACGGGCCCAGGTGAAAGCCAGCCGCCCCGACACGGCAAGCTTGGCCAGCAAAATGCCCAGCACAAACTGGTCAAGCACCCCGGGCAGTTGGGTCGCATACACACGCTGGGTGGTCACATCGGCTGTGCCAGGCGTGAAAACGAGTGTGCTGCCATAGCGCCAGGCCAATGCAATGCCGATCCACGTCACGGCAATGCGTGGCAAGCTGTTGCGGGCCAGCCAGGGGGTGGCCCACAGCATCAACGCGTAGAACTGCACCTCCAGCGCCACCGACCAGTTGGGGCCGTTGATGGACCCAGAGGTTTCAGGCAGAAAGTGGTGAAGCATCAACACGTGGCTGAGCACGTGCCAAACGGATTTCAGGCCGTATTGAAGAATGCCCGGCTGGGTCATGAACAAATAGACCAGAAGGGTTGCGAAATACAGCGGGAATATCCGCCGCACCCGCCGGTCCCAGAACCGGGTTTTCCAGGTCAGCGGGTCTCTGGCTTGGGCCTCCAGCGCCGATTTGCCGATCACGAAGCCGCTGATCACAAAGAACAAGTCCACGCCGATCCACCCCACCCGGGGCAGCAAATACGCCCCGTGTATGGGGAAGGTGGTCCATTGGCCCACCTCGATGACGTGGTAGCAGATCACCAGCAAGGCGGCCAGGCCTCGCAGCACATCGACGTAGGGGTAGCGTTGGGTCATGAGGAGGGGCAAGAGCTGCGGTGAAACGGTGGGGGGCTGGGGATCGTAGTGCAGCGTGCCCCGCGCGTTGTAGCGCGTGTGCTACACCGCCAAAAAGCCGTCCAGCAAAGCCGCCAGTTGCGCGGGCTGGTCGTGGTGCAGCATGTGGCCCGCGTTGTCGATCTGAGCCACTTTGAGACGGCCTACAAGCTGCAAGTGGCCAAGATGCTCAGAGAGCAGGGCATGAGCCCGAGCCAGGTCTGCAAAGACATGAACCTCACGCCCAGCGCCGTTCGCAAATGGGTCAAACAACTGGATGCTGAACTTGCTGGGGGGCCTGGTGTTGGCAAACCCCTCACAGCAGATCAGCAACGCATCCGTGAGCTCGAACATCAGGTTCGCCAACTCAAATCGGACAAGGCCAAGGCAAACAAGCCATCGACCAGCATCAGCCCACTCAGCCGAGCCTTTGGCGTGAGCCGATCAGGCCTGCACAGCGCGCTGACCCGCCAAACCAAGCCCCCAGAGGCGTGCGGGTAGGCAGGTTCTGTTCGATTATGTTTGCCGCACTTCTGCCCACATACCCACTCCAGCTCCGTAGCATGACGTGAGTCCAGCGGGGAACATGAATATGAACATAAACAACTGCGCCCTCAACGGCGGCGCATGGGTCCCAGGTAAGCCAACCAGCCCCCCGCCATGCGCAGCAGCCCCGGCAGCGCCACCCCGGTGAAGCGCAGCGCTTGCAGCACCAGGGTGCCGCGGCGCACGTCGCCATGGCGCAGGTCGTGCCGCAGCAGCGTGGCGAGCAGGCGCAACACGTCCCCACCCAGGTACAGGCTGGCCGCCAGCAGGCAGGCCACGCGGCGCAGGTAGCCCACGCCGTGCTGGGCGGCCAGGTCCAGCATCACGTAGCGGTGGCCGATTTCCTCTTCGCAATGCCAGCGCCACAGGTGCACCTGCGGGCCGTCGCTGGCCGCGTTGAGCCAGGGCTGGCCCTTGAGCACCTCTTGCGACAGCAACACCGTCAGGTGTTCAAACGCCGCCCCCAGGGCCAGGCGGGTGCCCAGGCCCAGCGGGTTCAGTTCGGCTGCGGCCTGGCACATGCGTTCGGCCAGCGCCAGCGCGGGCAAGCCCTGCTGCTCCAGGCGACGGTTGTACAGGCCGTGGGCGCGTTGGTGGGCCCGTTCCTCGTCGATGAAATGCTGCGCCTGTGCCCGCAGCGAGTCGCTGGCGGGCGCGGCGGCGGGCGCTGCAGCTGAGGGCTGCGCGTCCAGCCAATCGGCCACGGCGCGGATCACAAAGGTTTCGCCCGCGGGCAGCAGCAGCGACAGGGCATCGAACAGGCGGGTGCGCAGGGCGTCGCCGTTCCACAGCATGGTCGGTTCTCTCACAACAGCGCCGTGACCCAGCCCGACAGGCGCTGGAGCACCGGCAACGGCAGGCGACGCCACACCGGTGACCAGCGCGACAAGGGAATGCGCCCGCGCAGCACCGCCGCATGGTCCAGCGATGCCTCGTGGGGGAAGTAGCCGGCACGCACCGCCACGATGTCCTTGAACCCCTTGCGGTGGTAGTAGCGCAGCTGCGGGTCGGCAGGCAGGCCGCGGCGGCGGGCGCGGGCGTGGTGCTCGGCGGACAGCCGGGGGTGTTGCTCCCGGGCGCGGCGGTAACCCGGCATGGGGGAGCCCAGGTAAATGTCACGCCACCCCTGCTGGAGCGCGTGGGGCCAGAAAAAGCGGATCAGCGCCCAGGCCGCCTCACCGTCCACGCTGGTGAGGCTGATGCCAAACAGCGATCCGCCCGAGGGCGCGGGGGCGTCGGCCACGGGGTCGATGCGGGCGCAATCGGCCCAGTCGCGGGCGCGTTCGATGGCCTCGCGGGACATGGGCTTCATGAACAGCGAGGCCAGGGCCTCGCCCGTGGTGGCGCAAAAGGCCCCCACACACAGCAGGGGGTGGGCCTGCATGCGTTGCAGCATGGCTTGGGCCGAAGCGGCTTGCTGCGCGGTCCACTGGCGTTGTTCCAGCGCTTGCAGGGCGGGCAGGTCGGCGGGGGTCAGAAAACGCACGGTGATCGTGCGGGCCGAGGCGGTGTCGGCAGTCGAGGCAACGGGGGCGGACATCATCGAAAGAACTGGCGGAAGCCAGCCACGAAAACACAGTCGTGGGCATTCTTTCGATGGAATGTTACAGGCGTATGTAACTGTTACATCGGCTTCCCTTTTCCCTGAGGGGAACGAAAAATCAACGGGTTGCGAAACACGAGCCTTGCGGGCGCTCAGCCCAGGAACGCGTGCAGCAGCGCCGCCAGCTGTTCGGGCTGGTCGTGGTGCAGCATGTGCCCGGCGTCTTGAACCACCGCCGTGCGCACGTCGGGCACCTGAGTCAGGCGTTGGTGGTAGTCGTCCAGCGTGTAGCGGTTCTGCCACCAGGTGGCCAGGTTGGTGTGGCTGGCCTCCACGGCCAGCACCGGCACGGCAATGCGGGCCCAGGTGGCCAGGGCCTCGTCCACGCGGTACAGCATGGGGTTGACCAGCTTGTGCGCCGCCTCGCCCAGGATGCGCCAGCGCCCCTGCGCGTCGGGGGCGGCCCAGTGCTGGGCCAGCCAGCCCGCCTTGTCGGGGCTGAGGCGGGGGTTGGTTTTCATCAGGCGCTGGGCCACGCCGTCGGCGCTGGGGTAGGTTTTCAGGTCCTTGTCGCCCTGACGCAGGGCCTGGAGTTCGTCCAGCCACTGCGTCAGTCGACCGGGGGCCTGGGCGGGCACGGTGGCGGGCAGGCCAAAGCCTTCCAGGTTGACCAGGCGGCGAACCCGGCCCGGGCGCACCCCGGCGTAGTGCATGGCGATGTTGCCGCCCATGCTGTGGCCCAGCAGGTCCACCGGGGCGTGGGGGCTGAGGTGGTCGAGCAGGGCGTCCAGGTCGGCCAGGTAGTCGGGGAACCAGAAGCAGTCGGCCCCGCCCGAGTCGGTGCGGCCAAAGCCCCGCCAGTCGGGGGCCACCACCCAGGGCGAGAAGCCCAGGGCGTGCAGCGCATCCACCACAAACTGGAACGAGGCCCCCACGTCCATCCACCCATGCACCATCACCAGCGGCACGGGCTGCGCTTCGGACCGCTCGCCCCAATGGCGCAGGTGGTACTGCAGCCCCCGGATGGGGACAAACTCGGAGCGTGCCGGGCGCTGGGCGGTGTACAACGCAGGGGTGGTGGTGGGTTCGGTCATGGGTTCATCTTACGGAGCCCCTGGCCGCCACCGGGGGCCGATGCCCCGGCCCCGAGTCGCCACCACGACACCGCTTTTGCCCCTCACCCTGCCAAGCTTTCCACCATGAACGCTGCCACCGACGCTGCCACCGACGCTGCCACCGACGCTGCCGCCACCGCGCCCCACCCGTTTGACCACCACGCCGCCATGCAGCAGCGCTTTGGCTGGCAGGTGCCGCCGCGGCTGAACATGGCCCAGGTCTGCTGCGTGCGCTGGGCACAGAGTCCAGATCATGCAAATTCCATAGCGGTCATTGCAGATGGAGCAAGCGGCAGGGCCACTTTTCATTCGTATGCCGAGCTGCATGCGCAGGCCAACCGCCTGGCCAACGTGCTGACGGCGGCGGGGGTGGGCCGGGGCGACCGGGTGGCCATCGTCATGCCGCAGCGCTTCGAGACCGCCGTGGCCTACATGGGCGTGCTGCAGACCGGGGCGGTGGGCATGCCGCTGTCCATGCTGTTCGGGCCGGATGCGCTGGCCTACCGCCTGCAAGACAGCCAGGCCGTGGTGGCCATTTGCGACCGCGCCGGTTGGCCCCACCTGGCCGAAGTGCGCGCCCAGTGCCCGCAACTGCGCACCGTGCTGCTGGTGGGCGACGCGCCCGAAGCCACCCACCCGGGCGAAGACGACGGCGCTGGGCCGGACGAGGGCCACGAAGCGGACCCGCCCGGCGTGCAAGCCTGGGGCCAGGCCCTGGCCGCGGCCAGCGACCGGTTTGCCTGCGTGGACACCGCCGCCGACGAACCCGCTGTGCTCATCTACACCAGCGGCACCACCGGCAACCCCAAGGGCGCGCTCATCCCGCACCGGGCGCTGGTGGGCAACCTCAGCGGCTTTGTGTGCAGCCAGAACCTGTTTGGCTTTGCCCCGGGGCCGCAGGGCGAACTGCCGTTTCCGTCGCAGCTGGGGGGCACGCCTTGCGCCGAACCGCCCCTGCCCACCGGCAGCCAGGCGGTGTTTTGGTCTCCCGCCGACTGGGCCTGGACCGGCGGCCTCATGGACGCACTGCTGCCCACGCTGTACTTTGGCCGCCCCATCGTGGCCTACAACGGGCGCTTCAGCCCCGATGCGGCGTTTGGCCTGCTGGAGCGCCACGGGGTGACGCACAGCTTTCTGTTCCCCACCGCGCTCAAGGCCATGATGAAGGCCTACCCCCATCCCCGAGCGCAGTTCCAGCTGCGCCTGCAAGGCCTGATGAGTGCGGGCGAGGCCGTGGGCGACGCCGTGTTTGCCTACTGCCGCGAGCAACTGGGCGTGGTGGTCAACGAAATGTTCGGCCAGACCGAGGTGAACTACATCGTGGGCAACTTCTGCCTGGGCCGGGTGTGGGGCGAGGCGAACGCTGCCGATGCCGAAACCAGTCAAACCCTGGGCTGGCCCGCCAAGCCCGGCAGCATGGGCCGGGGCTACCCGGGCCACCGTGTCACCACCATTGACGACGACGGCCACGAATGCCCGGTGGGCGTGCCCGGCGAGGTGGCGGTGCACAGCCTCAGCCCCAATGGCCAGCCCGACCCCATCTTCATGCTGGGCTACTGGAACAAGCCCCAGGCCACGCTGGACAAGTTCACCGGCCCGCGCGAGGCCAGCTGGTTTCGCACCGGCGACCTGGCCGTGCGCGACGCCGATGGTTACCTGTGGTACCAGGGCCGGGCGGACGACGTGTTCAAGTCCGCGGGCTACCGCATCGGCCCCGGCGAAATCGAGAACTGCCTGGTCAAACACCCCACCGTGCTCAACGCCGCCGTGGTGCCCAAGCCCGACGCCGAGCGTGGCGCACTGGTCAAGGCCTATGTGGTGTTGACTCCTGATTTTGTAGCTGCTCACGCTTTTCATGTAAGCGCTGAAGGCACTTTTGATGATGAAAGGCTGCTGCCCCTGGTGGCCGAGCTGCAAGCCCACGTCAAGGCGCAGCTGGCGCCTTACGAGTACCCCAAGGACATCGAGTTCGTCCAGGCCCTGCCCATGACCACCACCGGCAAGGTGCAGCGGCGCGTGCTGCGCCTGCAAGAGGAGGAACGCGCTCGCCGCCCGGTTTGACCCCACCGCAGCGCCCGCGGGCCAAAAGCGGTTCAATGGCGCTTCAACCGCGCTTCAACCTCGCTGCAATCGGGTCAGCCCCGTCGGGCCTGTTTTTGTTTCTTTACCCCAAGCTTCCATGACCACTGAACTCAACCAAGTTTCCCTGGGCCGCAGCGGCCTGAGCGTCACCCCCATCTGCCTGGGCACCATGACCTTTGGCGAACAGGTCAACCAGGCCGACGCCCACACCATCCTCGACCGCTCGCTGGCGCGGGGTGTCAACTTCCTCGACACCGCCGAGATGTATTCCGTGCCACCCCGCGCCGAAACCTTCGGGGCCACCGAAACCATCCTGGGCCACTGGTTTGCCTCGCGCCCGGGGGCGCGCCAGAAGGTGGTGCTGGCCAGCAAGGTGGCCGGGCCGTCGCGTGGCATGCCCTGGATCCGCGGCGACGAGGCCGGGCTGACCAAGGCCGAAATCCTCACCGCCTGCGACAACAGCCTGCGCCGCCTGCAAACCGACGTGATCGACCTGTACCAAATCCACTGGCCGGCCCGCAACACCCCGTCCTTCGGGGCGCTGTACTTCGACGAATCCAAGGACTACCCCTGTGCCAGCATCCACGAGCAGCTGGAGGCCATGGCCGAGCTGGTCAAGGCGGGCAAGGTGCGCGCCATCGGCCTGTCCAACGAAACGCCCTACGGCGTGCACGAGTTCGTGCGCCTGGCCGAGCAGCACGGCCTGCCCCGCGTGGCCACGGTGCAAAACCCCTACTGCCTCATCAACCGCAGTTGGGAAAACGGCCTGGACGAAACCTGCCACCACCTGGACGTGGGCCTGCTGGCCTACTCCCCCCTGGGCTTTGGCCTGCTGACCGGCAAGTACGACGAGGGCGGCATCCACAACCCCGTCTCGGAAGAAGCCAAGCGGGGCCGCATGGCGCTGTACGAGCGCATGAAGTCGCAACGCTGGGGCCGCCCCGAGGCCATGGACGCCTCGCGCCGCTACAACGCGCTGGCGCGTGAACACGGCCTCACCCCCACGCAGCTGGCGCTGGCCTTCTGCTACCGCAACCCCAAGGTGGCCAGCACCATCATCGGCGTGATCAGCCTGGCCCAGCTGGACGAATGCCTGGACGCCTGGAGCGTGCAGCTCACGCCCGAGCTGCTCAAGGCCATCAACGCCATCCGCTGGGAAAGCCGCGACCCGGCGCAGTGAGGGGGGCCGCATGCCCGTTGCTGCGCACGGGCATGTCTGTCGTCAGGGGGTTGGGCGCGGTGGGGTTTCGTCAGATCGCTGTGCCAACGCCTTGCCCACATAAAACTCCTTGGCAGCGCTTTTGCACACGTCGGCATAAAACGCATCGGCGTTGTCGCAGGTGGAGCCTGCTCCGGCATAGCAGCCTCTGGCAATTTCTCGCATCGTGTGGCGCACGCTGCTCACGTCGTCATAGACGGCATTCAGGCAGGCGACGATGACCTGTGCATCAAAGGCCGACAGAGGAGGCTCTGCACTCATCAGTCGGGCGTGGTTGATGCACGCAACCGCGTTGGCGCTGGTGAACGAATCGCCAAGCCCTGAACTGTCTTCGAAGCCTGTGCCTTTTTCATTCACTTTGACGTGGGCAATGGGCAGGTTCTCCATGTTCTTTTCCTTCGCCATGGCCATGATGTCGGCTCGAGCTTCGGGGTTGTTGCGCAGCTTGGCTTCTTGAAGGGTCGTGTCCAGTTTGTGCAGTGCCGGGCCTGCCACGCTGGTGTTTCGTTTGAGGATGCTGGTGGCGGGGTCTTCAAAAAGCAGGGTTGCGTCAAGCTTGTCGGTCTCAGCCGAGAGCAGCAGGCCTTGATTTTTCAGTGCGGGCATCACGACCCGCTCGGCGTGCCCCCAATGGGCGTCGTCTGCATAGACCTGGCGGGTGTTCAGGATGAGTTGGCCCGCCGCTTTTTGGGCTTCGGGGCCCAGCGCCGGGTCTGCCTCCAGCGCTGACTTCAGCGATGCCAGGCACTGTCGGGGCGACAACCCCCGGGAGGCTGTCTCGTCTGTGTAGTCCTTCATGCCTTTGTTGATGAAGGGCTGGGTGAGCGAACGCGAGGTGTAGCCGCTGGCCCCGGTCTGGTCGTTGGGCACGCCTGCCAGCGCGTATTTGTTTTTTTTGTCGAACAGGCTGCTCTTGGTCAGGTCGTATTCGGCGGGGACATGGCTGGGTTGGAGCTCCGCCACCTTTTCTGGTTTGACCCGCTGGCCCAGCAGGCACTCGATGCTGGTCATGAGCGAGGCGCGTGCTTCGGGGGTGTTCATCCGGTCAGCCAAGTGCAGCTTGGTTGCTGCACGGAAGTCGGTCATGGTCACAAACTGGTTGTCGCCCACCAAGTGCAGCGGGAACCTTGGGTCGCCCTGCGCCGCCCGCGCCTCGGGCGTGGCAGCTTGGTAGGCCGCACGGTAGCTGGCGGCTTTGGTTTGGGCGTTGTTGAGGCGTTCGTTGCTGGTGAAGCCCCCTTTTCCATCTGGAAACGCGGTGGTGGAGAGGGGGAAATCGTTGACGATTTTGTCGCCCACCAGCCCCGCACCGACCAAGCCCATGGCGTACTTCGCGAGTCGAACCATGCCACTTGAAGGCCCATCGGAGCGCCCCTCGTTTCTTGCCTCCTGCGCAGCAAGCCGATGGCCATTTCGAGGTGGCAGAGACTGGGAGTCCGCTTTCAGCGCGCGGGTCGCAATGGGCAATCCAGCTTCTGGCCCCTGGCCTCCGTTCACGGATGTTGCGGCTTGGCATTGGGCTGCCACGCGCACCCTTTGCAAGAGTTGCGGAAAAGGGCTTTTGTCCAAGCGCATGATCATTGTTCCCCCTGAGTTTCGAGTGCGGCTGGTCACCCTATGTCGAGCACCAAGGACACATTTGTTGAAGGGGAAAATCATGCATTGCCTTGTGCTTGTGTGTGACCAACAAACGAAGGGTGGCCACAAAACACGAAAGTCGCCGTTGAATCACCTTGTCTTTGGATGCTTTGCAGCTTCCTTTGCGAACCTGTGTGACACCCTGCGGCTGCGGCACACTTGCCCCATGGCCAAGAAAGACAAATCCACCGCACACGTCTCCGAAACCCCGGCCACGGCCTGGCTCAAAAGCCACGGCGTGGCCTACACCGAACATCCCTACGAGTACCTGGAGCACGGCGGTGCCCAGCACAGTGCCCAGGTGCTGGGCCTGGACCCGTTCACCGTGGTCAAGACCCTGGTCATGCAGGACCAGGATGCCAAGCCCCTGCTGGTGCTGATGCACGGCAACCGCACCGTGTCCACCAAGAACCTGGCGCGGCAGATCGGGGCCAAGTCGGTCGAGCCCTGCAAGCCCGAGGTGGCCAACCGCCACAGCGGCTACCTGGTGGGCGGCACCAGCCCCTTTGGCACGCGCAAGGCCATGCCGGTGTATGTGGAAGACACCATCCTGGCGCTGCCACGCATCGTCATCAACGGCGGGCGGCGCGGTTTTCTGGTGGGCATCAGTCCCCAGGTGCTCACCGGTCCCCTGGGCGCCAAGCCCGTGGGGTGTGCGCTGGCAGAATAGCCGCCCGTGGCCCCGTGGGGGGTATTCCTGATTTGATAGCTGCTTGCGCTTTATTTAAAAGCGCTAGAGGCCATTTATATATGAGAAGGACATCGTCGTGAACATGCAATCGCTTTGGCCGTGGGGCGCTGTGGTGGTGGCTTACCTGGTGGGGTCGCTGTCGTTCGCGGTCATCGTCAGCCGGGGGTTTGGCCTGTCGGACCCGCGCACCTACGGCAGCAAGAACCCGGGGGCCACCAACGTGCTGCGCTCGGGCAACAAGGCCGCCGCCGCGGTCACGCTGCTGCTGGACGCCCTCAAAGGCTGGGTGCCGGTGTGGGCGGTGCAGGTGTGGGGCAGCGCCTACGGCCTGGGGGATGCCACCGTGGCCGCGGTGGCGCTGGCGGCTTTCCTGGGGCATTTGTTCCCGGTGTTCTTCCACTTCAAGGGTGGCAAGGGTGTGGCCACCGCCGCCGGGGTGCTGTTTGGGGTGGATTGGCTGCTGGGCCTGCTGACGCTGGCGGCCTGGGTGGCGGTGGTGGCGCTGTCGCGCATGTCCTCGCTGGGGGCCATTGCCGCCGCGGTGTTTGCGCCGGTGTGTTTCATGTTTGGCGCGGGCGTGGCGTGGGTGGCCTCGGGCCCCATCACCGGCGCCATTGCGGTCATGAGCATCTTGCTGGTCTGGCGCCACAGTGAGAACATCGGGCGCCTGTTGCAAGGCAAAGAATCCAAACTGGGGAGCAAAAAGTCATGAGCGACAACACCCGTCCTGTTCAGCGTCTGAACGTGGCCGCCCGCTACAGCGATGCCGCCATTTTCAATGGGGTGGTTTACCTGGCGGGCGTGGTGCCCGAGTGTGTATCCACCGACATCCGCAGCCAGACGGCCGATGTGCTGGCCCAGATCGATGACCTGCTGGCCCAGGCCGGCAGCGACAAGACCCGCCTGCTGCGGGTGCAGATCTACCTGACCGACATCCGCGACATTGCCGCCATGAACGAGGTGTGGGACGCCTGGGTGGTGCCCGGCCACACCCCGCCCCGGGCGACGGTGCAGGCCCCGCTGGCCGACCCGTCCTGGCGCATTGAGGTGGTGGTGACCGCCGCCCAACGCTGATTCCGCGGCGCTGCTGCGGCACCGGGCTGGCACTGCGGCTGCCGCAGGCAGGGCCGGGCCTTCAGGGGCGGCGCTCCAGCACCAGTTGGTCGGCGTCGCTGTGCATCCTGAAGTGTTTGAGGAAACTGTTGCCCAGCAGGGCCACGGGCATGTCGTGCGGCATGACCAAGGCGGTGACCTGCCGCACCTCGACCGAGCCCACGCGCACCGAATCCAGCTGTGTTTGCCACGCGTCCGACACCCCATTGGCCGTGTGGGTGCGGGTCTTCTTGCCCGAGCCTTGGCCGACTTGGATGCCCATGCGCAGCGCATCCGACCGCCCCAGCGTGACCAGCGTGGCCCCGGTGTCCACCAGGAATTGCACCGTCTGGCCATTGACCGAGCCGCTGGCCAGGTAATGGCCTTGGCCGTTGGCGAACAGCACCACCCGCGTGTCGCCGATGCCGCCCCCGCCGTTGCCCACGCTCACCGGGGCATCGCCCAGCCGCAGGGTGAGCTTGTGGCCATCCACCTGCACCGTGGCCTGGGGGCCGTCCAGGGCGAGCAGTTGCACACCTTGCACCGTCTGGCCCACGGCCACAAAACGCGGCGGCTGCGTGCCCACCACCAGCAAGGCCTTGTCGCCCGACACCCCGGCCAGTGACACGGCGGTGGCGGCGTGCAGGGCGGTGTGCGGCCACAACCCCACCGCCACGGTGCCTGCCAGCCGAATCAGCGCCTGCCGTCGGGGCAGGGCGGGGTCAGAACAGGCCCAACCCACGGTCGGCCCCGGTTTTGGACGATGCCAACTGCCGCAGCATCTGTTCCAGGTTGAGGCGCACCCGCACGCCCGAGCCCGACACCCCATGGGCCACCGCATGGTCGGCCTTGGCGGTGTTGATGAGCCGCGGCTCGGAAATGGGTTCGTCGCGTTTGTTGAGCACGGTGGCCACCAGGGGCTCGTTGGGTTTGTTGCCCTTGCGCAGGACCACCGCCGTCTCGCCGGAGGCGAGCTTGACGAAGGTGCCTGCGGGGTGCAGGCCCAGCTGCATCATCAGGGCCAGGCCCACCTCGTCGTGGCTGCCCGCGCC
Organism: Hydrogenophaga soli; assembly: GCF_054777695.1. NCBI lineage: Bacteria > Pseudomonadati > Pseudomonadota > Betaproteobacteria > Burkholderiales > Comamonadaceae > Hydrogenophaga > Hydrogenophaga soli. Next base: position 72,935 of record NZ_BAAHAK010000009.1, read on the forward strand.
GGGCTGGACGATGGCCGAGCGGGCCGCGTCCTTGGCGTCGCGCCCGGCGCGTGACACGCGGGGGCTCATGGCGGCGGTGTAGCGGTCCACCACTTGCAGGATGCGCGCCAGCCGGTCGATCACCGGGCGCTGCGCCAGGGTGACGTCACCCGGCAGGTCCTGGTGGTGCTTGAGCACGGTGCCCAGCCACATGGGGTCGGACACCCCCGCGGCTTGCAGCATCTTGGCCCCTTCCAGCGGGTGGCGGTCAATCTGGGCCTGCTGGTTGGGGGTGGGGCGGTGTTTCTGGCTGGCCAACGCGTCTTGCAGGTTGGTCATGGCCAGGTTCATGGTCAGGGCCGCGTGCAACAGGCTGCGGTCCTCGGGGTCGGTGAGCTTGAGCGGGGCCTTGAGTGCATGGCACACCACCGCCGTCAGCAGAGAGTGCAGGGCGCTGTAGCCGCTGTAACTGGTCACGGCGCGGTGAATCAGCAGGAACAGCGCGGCCTCGCGGTCGCGGTTGAGCAGGGCATCAATGGGGCGGACCACCTGGGTGTCCAGCCGGGGAACGGCGTCGGCGGCGGTGGACCCGCCCAAGGCCAGGTTGGCCAGCAGCACGCGCAAGCGCGACTCGATTTCGCTCCAGTTCTGCGGCACGCTGCCTTCGGTGGCGGGGCTGGCACCGGGCTCCTTGTCGGAGGCCTTGAGGGAGACAAAACGGTCCAGGTCTTTCAGCGGCGCATCGCGCCTTGAGGCCTCGCTCAAACCGCCCATCAGCACCTTGACGGCCTCGTCCGATTCTTCGTACTCCACAAACACCGCGCGGCGGCGCTGGAGCTGCTCCAACGCCTTCTGGTCTTCGATCTTCAGGCCCTTGGCCAGCAGGACGCGCCCGGCCTCGTCGCGCAGGGTGAAGCGCAACACGTCCCCCACATGCAGCTGCGAAGGCGACAGGGCAATGAGTTCCTGCTTCCAGTCGTCGGCGCTCATGCCCGGGTGCCTCCCAGGCCCACGGGCCGGGTGTCTTGCAGCACCCGCAACAGGGCCGTTTCGTTGAGGCGGACCTTCACGTCGGAGCCGGACAACCCCGAGGCCACCGCGGTGGTGGCATCGGTGGTGGCCAGCAGGCGCGGCGTCTGGATGGGTTCGCCCGCCTTGTTGACCACGGTGGCCACCCAGGGCTGGTCGGGGCGTCCGCCGGGCCGCAGCACCACGGCCACCTCACCCCCGCGCAGTTGCACAAAGGTGCCCGGGGGGTAGAGACCCAGGTTTTGCATCAGGTCCAGCCCCACCTCGTCGTGGTCGGCCCCGCCGTGGGTGCGGATCACGGTCCGCGCCGCGTCACGCGGGGGGCGGCCGGCACGGCTGCCCCGGGGGCTCATGGCGGCGGTGTAGCGGTCAATGACCTGGAGGATCTTGGTCAGCTTTTCAACCGGCTCCCGGTTGTTGATGGCCGGGTTGTAGGGCAGGTCGTCATGGTGACCGCGGACCACGCCCAGCCACAGGGGGTTGTCCACCCCGGCGTCGCGCAGGATGCGCTCGCTCATTTCGGCGTGGCGGCCAATGGCCAGCAGCTGGTCCTGGGTGGGGGCGTGGCGCTGGGACGCCATCTGGTCCTGCAGCACCTTGATGGACACGTTCATGGTCAACGCCGCCTTGAACAGGGCTTGCGACTCGTCGGCGCTCACCGGCAGGCGGCGCGAGGCATCCCAGGCCACCACCGCGCACAACAGGGAATGCAGCACGCTGTAACCCGCAAACCCGGTGACCGAGCGGCTGAACAGCAGGAAGGTGGCCGATTGCAGGTCGTGCTCCAGCGCCTCGTGAAGCTGCTCGTGCAGTTGGTCCAGGCGCTTGAGTGCCTCCTGGGCCGCGTTTCCACCCAAGGCCAGCCCCGCCAGCACGCCGCCCAGCTTGGACTCCAGGTTGCGCCAGTGCTCGGCCAGGTCGGGCGGCGGGCGCACGGAGGCGGGGCGCGGTGCCACCGGGGTGGCCATGGCCTCGGCAGGGGCGGCGGCAATGCCCGCGGCAGGCAGCTTGCCCAGCGGGATGTCGCGGCGGGACGCTTCTTCGAAACTCGCCATCACCGCCCGGGCGGTTTCCTGGATGGCGCGCTCGTCGGTGAACAGCGCCGGGTGTTCCCGCAGGGTGGCCAGCAGCGTGGGCGAGTCGATCACGGCGTGCCGCGCCAGCAGCAAGTGGCCGTTTTCGTCGTACAGCGGGGTTTGCAGCGTCATGCCCAGCGCCAGGTTCCGACTGGCCACCGGCTGAAGTCGGGCGGGGCGTTGGATTTTTCCGGCGTCGGGCATGGGCCGTGCGGTGGGTGGGGCTTCAGTCGCGGAAGTTGTTGAAGCTCAGCGGCAGGTCGGCCACGTCCTTGCGGATGATGGCCATGGCCGCTTGCAGGTCGTCCTTCTTGGCCCCGGTGACGCGCACGGCGTCGCCCTGGATGGCGGCCTGCACCTTGAGCTTGCTGGCCTTGAGGGCCTGCTGGATCTTCTTGCCCACTTCGGTCTCGATGCCGCTGCGCACCGTCAGCGCCTGCTTGACCTTGTCGCCGCCGATCTTTTCGACCTTGCCGGCGTCGATGAAGCGCACGTCCACGCTGCGCTTGGTGAGCTTGTTGCGCAGGATTTCGTCCACCTGCGTGATTTGGAAGTCGCTGTCGCCAAACAGCGTGATGACCTTGTCCTTCAGCTCCAGGTTGGCCGAGGTGCCTTTGAAGTCGAAGCGTGTGCCCACCTCGCGGCTGGCCTGTTCGACGGCATTTTTCACTTCGACCAGGTTGGGTTCGAGCACGGTGTCAAAAGAGGGCATGGCAGGGCAATCCGAGAGACAAAAACCAGGGTGAGACAATCCCGGGATGTTAGTCGAGAAAGACGTTTCCCTACAGCCCTGCAACACCTTCGGCATCCAGGCCAGGGCCCCCGTGCTGGTGCGCGTGACCTCGGTGCAAGACGTGCTGGATTGCGTGGCCCAACACCCCCATTGGATGCAGGCCCAGCCCCTGGTGCTGGGCGGGGGCAGCAACCTGGTGCTGACCGGCGACGTGGACCGCGTGGTTCTGAAAATCGACATCCTGGGCCGCCGCCTGGTGGCCGAAACCCCCACCCACTGGATTGCCGAGGCCGGTGCCGGCGAGTGCTGGCACGACTGGGTGGACTGGACCCTGGCCCAGGGCTGGCCCGGCCTGGAAAACCTGGCCCTCATCCCCGGCACCGTGGGCGCGGCCCCGGTGCAGAACATCGGCGCCTACGGGCTGGAGCTGCAAGACCGCTTCCACTCGCTGGACGCGGTGGACCTGCTCACCGGCCAGACCTTCACGCTGGACGCCGCCCAGTGCGGCTTTGGCTACCGCGACTCGGTCTTCAAACACCCGCCTGCCACGGCGGCGGACCCGGTGGCCCCCGGTAGGCCCGGCATGGGCCTGCAAGGCCGCGCCGTCATCACCCATGTGCGGTTTGCCCTGCCCAAGCGCTGGCAGCCCGAGCTGGGCTACCTGGACCTGGCCCGCAAGGCCGAGGAACACGGCGTGGCCCAACCCACCGCCCGCCAGGTGTTCAACTGGGTGTGCGAAGTGCGCCGCGCCAAGCTCCCTGACCCGGCGGTGCTGGGCAATGCTGGCAGCTTCTTCAAGAACCCCGTGGTCAGCGCCGAACAGTGCGCCGACATCATTGGCCGCGAACCCAAGCTGGTGCACTACCCCATGCCCGACGGCAGCTTCAAGCTGGCCGCAGGCTGGCTCATCGATGCCTGCGGCTGGAAAGGCAAGGGCGTGGGCAACGCCGCCGTGTACGACAAGCAGGCCCTGGTGCTGGTCAACCGGGGCGGACGCGAACAACCCGCCACCGGCGGCGAGGTGATGACCCTGGCCCAGGCCATCCAGACCAGCGTGTACGAGCGCTATGGCCTGAGGCTGGAGATTGAGCCTGTGGTGGTGTGACGGTGTCGCCCCACCCCTGCCAGGGGCTATGGGGATGTCGCTGGAATTCAATGCGAAAAATGCCTCTGCCGCTTTGTTTGTAAGCGCTGGTAGCTATGAATTTTGTGGGTTTGAACGGCGGGCGCAAGGGCGTGCGACCTGCGCGTTTTGACCGTGACGAACGGCTGCCCGGGCATCGGGTTGTGCTGGAGGGATGTAGTCCGAACCGTTTCGGGTGGTTGGGGTCGGCCATGGGCCGTCAGGCGAGGCGAACTCCTGTTTGCCTTGGGGCGGTAAAGTGACTTTGCGGCTGAGTGGCTGCACCCTTCAAACAGGAAACACAATGTCGGCCAAGCGAAGAGTCAAAGATGCCCTCAGTGCAGTAGAAGATGCTTTGCGAGCGTTGAGCAGGGCAGCACAAGCTGCGCCGGGCGAGGCAAACATTGCCCGCGCAATTCGGGAACTCCGAGAAGCCGAGACCCTTCTTCAACGAGTGGCCAGAGACGTTAGTCGCCTGGAGTCGCAGTAGTTCGCTCAACGGCGACAAGCGCCCCTACGGTCAGCAACGGGCGCTACCAACCTCGGTGGCGATCATCTATTTTCATCGAGCTAAGATTTATCTCGAAAGGGAGAACCATGCCGCTAACAGCCTTCTCAATTTCCCGCTCCGGCGAGTTTGATGTAGACCAAATTTTGGAAAGGCTCGGTGTAGAAACTGGTCAAGCCTACGCGTCCGTTGAGAAGATTCCGGATGCGTGGCGTGCCCATCTTCGCGCCGATCTCAAGTGCCCAGACTGCTCGACGACAGGTGCCGAAGTCGTTCGTGCCGCCGTCGTCGGCAAGTCCGGTAAGCCCAGAAGGCAGTCATTTTTCAGATTCACGACGCCGGGTCACCATCCCGTTTGCGACTACGCCAACCCCGAAACGGCGAATGCCGTGCCCGAAACCCTCGTGGCTTTCGGTGAGTCAAAGTCGAAGCTAACGCGAGCGGTGAGGGATCTGGTGTGCACCGGGATCGAAATGGGTACCTTCAACCAAGGTTCGATCCGCTCAATGCGTGACTGGTTTTTCAAAAAGAAGGCCGAATCGATGTTCGTGGTTTCCCTGGATCCGCGAACGTATTCATGGATCTGTGCCTTGGTGGCGAACGAATCTCGCTCTCGCGGCGCGTTGCCGCCGGATGTGGACATCACGCCAGAGGTCGCCGCACTGCCCAATTTCGACTGGGAGGCTCAGGCCGCTCGTCTGGTCCAGGCCCGCTACCCCCAGCACGAAGCGAACATGCGCGCATTGAGGGATGAGCGGATTGCCATATACGGCGAGGTCGGAAAGCGGTCTGAAAGCCTGGCCAAGCGCTACGCCGGTAGGTCCGTTTTCAATCCCACAGTGCTGGCCTCAGAGTACGGGAAGACACTGGCCTTGTCGGAGTTCATCGCTCATACCCACCCCCCGTTGAAAGCTGCCAAGGACGTTGGGGCAAGCAGCGTGCTTGCATTCTCAGCGTTACTGTTATTCGGGCGAGACTGGGACATTGGCAAGGCGATCGCGGACTTCGCAAGGATCTCGCCGAAGGTGGGTACTGCAGACCCGCAGCTCGGCAACGTGATGGGATTGAATCCCTTCCACGACTACAAAGCCTGGGCTACGCTGAAAAAATTGCAGGATCTGAACATTCAGGTGCCAGACGAGATCGACATCAAAGCCGAGCGAAACGCAATGGACGTGGAGCTTCGTGCGAAGTTCGGGGTGCCGCAGGCTGTCTGATCAGCGATTTGCGAGCATCGTCTACCCCACGGGGGTGATACCGAAGTCCCATTTCATCGTCGTGCGAAGCTCAGCTCGGTTCTAAGCCGTGCGCTGTGCCCAATCGGTTGGAGGGCAGGTTGCCGATTTATGACACCGTGGCGGAACCTCATTTAGGTGTCTCCGCGTTCGACGGGCAGCTTTGTGCGACCAGGTCAGGTCATCAGATGTTTCCCCGGGGCGCGACCAACTGCCCCAAATATAAATAACCAATAAAAAAGCTGCTGTCGCTTTTTTTGAAAGCGATAGCAGCTATGAATTTGAAAGTATGCCGTAGGCCCTCGCGCCCGTGACCCACCCCCAGTGGCAGGGCTGCCCACCCGGCACGCACCGGGGGGCAAAAAGAGGTGTCAGCGCTCGATGCGCAGCATCTCCGTGCCGTCGCCTGCGGTCAGCAGGCCGCTTTGTGTGTACACGCCCAGCTTGGCGCGGGTGTCGGTGATGTCCAGGTTGCGCATGGTCAGCTGGCCAATGCGGTCCAGCGGCGTGAACGGCGCGTTTTCCACCTTTTCCATGGACAGGCGCTCGGGCGCGTAGGTCAGGTTGGGCGACTCGGTGTTGACGATGCTGTAGTCGTTGCCGCGGCGCAGCTCCAGCGTCACCTCGCCGGTGATGGCGCGGGCCACCCAGCGTTGGGCGGTTTCGCGCAGCATCAGGGCTTGCGGGTCGAACCAGCGGCCTTGGTACAGCAGGCGGCCCAGCTTCAGGCCGTTGACGCGGTACTGCTCGATGGTGTCTTCGTTGTGGATGCCGGTCACCAGGCGTTCGTAGGCAATGTGCAGCAGCGCCATGCCAGGGGCTTCGTAAATGCCGCGGCTCTTGGCTTCGATGATGCGGTTCTCGATCTGGTCGCTCATGCCCAGACCGTGGCGGCCACCGATGCGGTTGGCCTCCAGCATCAGTTCCACGGCGTCGGTGTACTCCACGCCGTTCAGGGCCACGGGGCGGCCTTCGACAAAGCGCACGCGCACTTCCTCGGCCTTCACGTCCACCTCGGGCTTCCAGAAGGCGCTGCCCATGATGGGGCTGACGATGCGGATGCCGCTGTCCAGGTGCTCCAGGTCCTTGGCCTCGTGGGTGGCACCCAGCAGGTTGCTGTCGGTGCTGTAGGCCTTTTCCACGCTCATCTTGTAGTCGAAGCCGTTGGCGATGAGGAATTCACTCATCTCCTTGCGACCGCCCAGCTCGTCGATGAAGGTCTGGTCCAGCCAGGGCTTGTAGATCTTCAGGCTGGGGTTGGTCAGCAGGCCGTAGCGGTAGAAGCGCTCGATGTCGTTGCCCTTGAAGGTGGAGCCGTCACCCCAGATGTGCACATCGTCTTCCTTCATGGCGGCCACCAGCATGGTGCCGGTCACGGCGCGGCCCAGCGGGGTGGTGTTGAAGTAGGTGATGCCGCCGGTGCTGATGTGGAAGGCGTTGCTCTGGATGGCGGCAATGCCTTCGGCCACCAGCTGCTGGCGGCAGTCGATCAGGCGAGCCTTTTCCGCGCCGTAGGCCATGGCCTTGCGGGGAATGGCGTCGTAGTCGGTCTCGTCGGGCTGGCCCAGGTTGGCGGTGTAGGCGTAGGGCACGGCGCCCTTCTTGCGCATCCACAACAGGGCGGCGCTGGTGTCCAGCCCGCCGGAGAAGGCGATGCCCACTTTTTGGCCGGTGGGGATGTTTTCGAGGATGGTGTTGGACATGAAAAATGGCTCCAGCGCTTTCAAATCAAGCGCGAACAGCTATGAAAATTGATGATGGACCGACGCATCAACCAAAGTGGCAGATGTAGTGGTACGCGGCGTGGCCTTCGGTCACGCGGATCTGGAACTTGGCATTGCCCGGCACGCTGAAGCGTTCGCCCGCGCCGCTGGTCACCCAGGTGTCGGCACCGTCCAGCAGGTAGTCGCAGCTGCCAGCCACGCATTCCATGATTTCAGGCGAGCCGGTGTTGAAGGTGAGGGTGGCGGGCAGGATGACGCCCACCGACTTCTTGGTGCCATCCGGGAACGTGATGCCGTGGCTGACGCACTTGCCGTCGAAATACACATTGGCCTGGGTGGTGACGGAGACGCCGTCGATGCGGGTGGTGGTCATGGGTGAATGCTTTGGTGGAAGGAAATGGGCAAACCCGTGATTTTAGGTGGGCCACACCCCAAACCCGGCTCCAGCCCGACTCACCCCAACGCCGCCCACTTCTCCGGCACAAAGCCCACGGTCAGCCCGCGGGCCCACGCCACCACCGGGCGTTTGATGGTGCTGGGGTGGGCCAGCATCACGGCCTGGGCGCTGGCGGCGTCCACCACGCCGGTGCGGGTGGCCTCGTCCAGCTGCCGCCAGGTGGTGCCTTTGCGGTTGAGCACCGCCTCCCAGCCCAGTTGCTGCACCCAGCGGGCCAGTTCGTCGGCGGGAACGCCTTGTTTCTTGAAGTCGTGAAACGCCACCGTCAGGCCCTGGGCCTGCATCCAGGTGCGGGCTTTCTTGACGGTGTCGCAGTTGGGAATGCCGTAGAGGGTGATCATGCGGGGCATTCTCGCTGCCTTGCCAAAGCCCGGTGGGCGGCTGAGACAATCGCGGCATGTCGCTGTTTTCGCACCCTCCTGCATCCCCTGGTCCTGACGCAACGCTGGCCGACTGGCTGGGCTACATCGAACGCATTCACCCCGCCACCATCGACATGGGGCTGGAGCGCGTGCGCACCGTGGCCGAACGCATGGGCCTGAACAACCCCTGGCCCTGCCCCACGGTGGTGGTGGCGGGCACCAACGGCAAGGGCTCCACCTGCGCCATGCTGGCCGCCATCTACCAGCAGGCCGGTTACCGGGCGGGGGTGTACAGCTCGCCGCACCTGGTGCACTTCAACGAGCGTTGCCGCATCGACGGTGTACCGGTGGATGATGCAAATTTGATAGCTGCTTTCGCTTTTGTTGAAAGCGCTAGGTGCCAAAATCATTCAAAAAATCAGGCCGAGGTGAGCCTGAGTTACTTCGAGTTCACCACGTTGGCCATCCTGTGGGTGCTGGCGCAGGCGGGGCTGGATGTGGCCATTCTGGAGGTGGGGCTGGGCGGGCGGCTGGACGCGGTCAACATCGTGGATGCCGACTGCGCCGTCATCACCAGCATCGACATCGACCACACCGAATTTTTGGGCCACACCCGCGAGGCCATCGGCTTCGAGAAGGCGGGCATTTTGCGCACCGGTCGGGCCGCGGTGGTCAGCGACCCGTCGCCCCCGCAGTCGGTGCGCGACCGGGCCACCGAGATCGAGGCCGACCTGTGGGTCTCGGGCGTCGATTTCGGGTTTGAAGGCGACAAGCAGCAATGGGGCTGGAAGGCCGCCGCCCCCCGTGGCGGGCGGCGTTACAGCGGCCTGGCCTACCCGGCGCTGCGGGGGGCCAACCAGCTGCTCAACGCCTCGGGCGTGCTGGCGGTGCTGGAGGCGCTGCGCGAGCGCCTGCCGGTCACCGCCCAGGCGGTGCGCAACGGCCTGGCCATGGTGGATTGGCCTGGGCGCTTCCAGATTGTTCCCGGCGAGCCCGCCCTGGTGCTGGACGTGGCGCACAACCCGCATTCGGTGGCGGCGCTGGCGCTCAACCTGGACGCGATGGGCTTTTACCCGGCCACACACGCGGTGTTCGGGGCCATGGCCGACAAGGACCTGCCCGCCATGCTGGCCAAGGTGGCCCCCATCATCGACCGCTGGTACCTGACCGACCTGCCCACCCCGCGGGCCGAGACGGCGGCGCGGCTGGCCGAGCGCTTGGAAGGCGCGGGCGTGGCCCCAGACAAGCTGGCGGGTTGCTTTGCCAGCCCCCAGCAGGCGCTGGAGGCGGCGGTGGCCGCGGCAGACCCCACTGATAGAATCGTGGTCTTTGGATCGTTCTTCACCGTGGGCGGGGTTTTGCTCGACGGCACCCCCCGCCTGGCGGCCAAGCATTTGCAGCGCTGACGTCTTCGCCCGGTGCTTTTCGTGGCGCAGATGGGCGCTTTTTCCGCTTTTTGAACCCCAACCGCATGTCCAAGTCCCGCTCTGTGGTCCCCCCCGATTCCCCACCCAGCGTCGAGGTGGTGCGGCAGCGGGCCAAGCACCGCCTGATCGGCGTGTCGGTGCTGGTGCTGGCGGCGGTGCTGGTGTTCCCGCTGCTGTTCGACACCCAACCCCGGCCCGTGCCGGTGGACATCCCCATCGAAATCCCGTCGCGCAAGGCCGCCAAGCCCCTGCAGGTGGACACGCCTGCGGTGGTGTCGGGGGCCACCGAATCGACGGCCCCCACCGCCGTGGCCAGTGCCGACAAGGAAGAGGTGCTGATCGACAGCGGCGCAGCCCCCAAGGCCGCCGCGGTGGCCACCCCGGCCAAGGCCGAGCCCGTTGCCAAGACAGAGGCCCCCGCCAAGGTGGAAGCGCCTGCCAAGGCCCCTGCACCCGTCAAGCCTGAACCGGCCAAACCCGTTCCGGCCAAGGAAGCGGTCGCCAAGAAAGAACCTCCTGCCAAGGAGGCTGCACCCAAGGAGCCGCCGCCCGCCCCCAAGAAGCCCGATGACGCGGCTCGCGCCCAGGCATTGCTGGAGGGCAAGCCCGCTTCGGCGGCAGCCACCCCGGCGGGGGATGCCGCCGCGGCGCGCTTCATCGTTCAGGTGGGGGCCTTTGCCGAAACCGATGCCGCGCAGGCCGCGCGCCTCAAGCTGGAGCGTGTGGGCCTGAAGACCTACACCCATGTGGCCCAGACGCCCGAAGGCAAGCGTACCCGGGTTCGCCTGGGGCCTTTTGCCACCCGGGCCGAGGCTGAAAAGGCCGCGGCCAAGGCCAAGGCCCAGGGCTTGGCGGCGGCCATCCTGACGCTGTGAACATGCGGACCATGGGTGGGCAGGTGCTGAGGGAAGGCCGGGCATGAACTTCAATGGCCTGGATCTGGCGGTGGCCGTGGTGGCGCTGCTGTCCATTGCGCTGGGCGCGTGGCGCGGGTTCCTGTACGAGTTGTTTTCGTTGGGCGGATGGGTGGTGGCCTTTGTGGTGGCCCGCCTGTTTGCCGCCGATGTGGCGGGTCAATTGCCCATGAATGGGGCTTCGCCCGAGTTGCGCATGGTGGTGGCCTTTGCGGGCCTGTTCATCGCCACGGCGTTTGCGGCGGGGTTGTTGTCGTGGTTGGTGCGCAAGCTGGTGAGTGTGTCGGGCCTCAGGCCTGTGGACCGCAGCTTGGGCATGGTGTTCGGCATGGCCAGGGCCACGCTGATTCTGATCATCGTTGGACTGGTGGCCGGTGCAACGCCGCTGGCCAAGCAGGATGTGTGGGTGCAGTCGGCGAGTGGCCCTTGGCTGCTCAAGGCTGCAGATTACGGCAAGAGATGGTTGCCGGAAGAACTTGAAAAGGTCTTGGACTGACATGTGTGGAATCATTGGCGTGGTCAGCAACGCCCCGGTCAATCAGCTGATTTATGACGCTTTGCTGCTCTTGCAACATCGGGGGCAGGATGCGGCAGGCATTGCCACCCAGGACGGTCGCAAGTTCTACATGCACAAGGCCAAGGGCATGGTGCGTGACGTGTTCCGCACCCGCAACATGCGGGCGCTGCCGGGCAACATCGGTTTGGGTCAAGTGCGTTACCCCACCGCGGGCAACGCGCACAGCGAGGAAGAGGCCCAGCCGTTCTACGTGAACGCACCGTTTGGCATCGTCATGGTGCACAACGGCAACCTGACCAACGCGCAGGCGCTGAAGTCGCAGCTGTTCAGCACCGACCACCGGCACATCAACACCGAGAGCGATTCCGAGGTGCTGCTGAACGTGCTGGCGCACGAGCTGGAGCGCACCACGCGCGGCCTGCCGCTCAAGCCCGCCGACGTGTTCGAGGCCGTGCGGGGTGTGAACCGCCGCATCCGCGGTTCCTACGCGGTGGTGGCGCTGATTGCCGGGCACGGGCTGGTGGCGTTCCGCGACCCGTTTGGCATCCGTCCGCTGTGCATCGGCCATGGGGCCGACGGCACCCAGGCCGTGGCCAGTGAATCGGTGGCGCTGGAGGGCGTGGGCATGGTGTTCGACCGTGACATTGCGCCCGGCGAAGCCGTGTTCATCGACCTGGAAGGCAAGGTCCACCAGGCCGCGTGTGCCGATGCGCCCAAGCACTACCCCTGTGTGTTCGAGTACGTGTACCTGGCTCGGCCCGACTCGGTGATGGACGGCATTTCGGTCTACCAAGCCCGGCTCAACATGGGCGAGACGCTGGCCAAGCGCGTCATTTCCACCGTGCCGCCTGACCAGATTGACGTGGTCATTCCCATCCCTGAGTCGTCCCGTCCCAGCGCCATGCAGTTGGCGCAGCTGCTGGGCCGTCCCTACCGCGAGGGGTTTGTGAAGAACCGCTATGTGGGGCGGACCTTCATCATGCCGGGGCAGGGCGTGCGCAAGAAGTCGGTGCGCCAGAAGCTCAACGTCATTGCCAGCGAGTTCAAGGGCCGCAACGTGCTGCTGGTGGATGATTCCATCGTCCGCGGCACCACCAGCCGCGAAATCGTGCAGATGGCGCGTGACGCCGGGGCCAACAAGGTCTACATGGCCAGTGCCGCACCACCGGTGCGTTACCCCAACGTCTACGGCATCGACATGCCCACCGCCAGCGAGCTGGTGGCCCATGGCCGCACGGTGGACGAGATCCGCCAGATCATTGGCTGTGATGCCCTCATCTACCAGGATGTGGACGCCATGAAGCAGGCCATCCTGGCGCTGAACCCCAGCCTGAATGGTTTTGATGCATCGTGTTTTGACGGCGTGTACTGCACGGGCGACATCACCGCCGGTGACATCGAGCGCCTGAACGAGGCCCGCGTGACCGACCAGGAAGCGCTGGAAGACACCTCCCGTCTGGCGCTGCCCAACGCCCAGGAGTCCTGAAATGACCCGGCCCGATGACGCCCTGTCGCTGCACCGCCAGACCCTGGCCGTGCGTGCCGGGGTGGAGCCGTCCCAGTACGGTGAAAACTCCGAGGCGCTGTACCTGAGCAGTGGCTTTTTGCAGCCCGACGCCACCACCTCGGCCCGCCGCTTTGCGGGCGAGGAGGAGGGCTACACCTACGGCCGTTCGGGCAACCCCACGCTCACCGCGTTCGAACAGCGCCTGGCGGCCCTGGAAGGCAGCGAGGCGGCCATGGCCACCGCGTCGGGCATGGCGGCCATCATGCTGATGTGCTTCAGCCTGCTGAAGGCGGGGGACCACGTCATCATTTCGCAGTCGATGTTCGGCTCCACGCTCAAGCTCATCGGCTCGGAGTTTGGCCGCTTTGGCGTGGAAACCTCGGTGGTGTCGCAGACCGACGTTCAGGCCTGGGCACAGGCCATCCGGCCCAACACCCGGCTGCTGTTTGCCGAAACCCCCACCAACCCGCTGACCGAGGTGTGCGACATCGCCGCGTTGGCCGACATCGCCCACAACGCCGGGGCCTGGCTGGCGGTGGACAACAGCTTTGCCAGTCCCGCCTTGCAGCGCCCCATCGAGCTGGGGGCCGACATCGTCATGCACTCCGGCACCAAGTACCTGGACGGGCAGGGGCGGGTCATGGCCGGGTCCTTGTGCGCCACGGCGCAGATGGTCAACGAGAAGTTCCTGCCCGTGCAGAAGAACAGCGGCATGATCCTGTCGCCCTTCAACGCCTGGGTGGTGCTCAAGGGTTTGGAAACGCTGGACCTGCGCATGCGCGCCCAAAGCGCCCTGGCCCTGGAACTGGCCGCGTGGATGGAGTCCCACCCCGCGGTGGCCCGGGTGTACTACCCCGGTTTGCCCAGTCACCCGCAGCACGAACTGGCCATGCGGCAGATGTCCGCCGGGGGGGCGGTGCTGTCGTTCGAGGTCAAGGCCGACAACGCCGAGCAGGCCCGCCAGCGTGCCTTCCATGTGCTGGACAGCATGAAGACCCTGTCGCTGTGCACCAACCTGGGCGACACCAAGACCCTGGTGGCGCACCCGGCCAGCACCTCGCACGGCAAGCTGACCGAGGCGCAGCGCCAGGCCGCCGGCATTGGACAGGGGCTGATCCGCGTGGCGGTCGGCCTGGAACACCCTGAAGACGTGCGGGCCGACCTGGCCCGCGGTCTGGACACCTTGTGATTGATTCATGACACAACGCACCCGCACCCGGTTTGCACCGTCGCCCACTGGTTTCATCCACCTGGGCAACATCCGTTCGGCCTTGTACCCGTGGGCCTTTGCCCGCTCCACGGGCGGCGATTTCATCCTGCGCATCGAGGACACCGACCTGGAGCGGTCTTCTCAGGCCGCGGTGGACGTCATCCTCGAAGGCATGGCCTGGCTGGGCCTGAACCACGACGAAGGCCCGTTCTACCAAATGCAGCGCATGGACCGCTACAAGGCGGTGCTGGCCGACATGCAGGCCAAGGGCCTGGTCTACCCCTGCTACATGAGCGTGGCCGAGCTGGACGCCCTGCGCGAGCGCCAGATGGCCAACAAGGAAAAGCCCCGCTACGACGGCACCTGGCGGCCCGAGCCGGGCAAGGTGCTGCCGCCGGTGCCGGAGGGTGTGCAACCGGTGCTGCGGTTTCGCAACCCCATCGACGGTGTGGTGGCCTGGGACGACAAGGTCAAGGGCCGTGTGGAGTTCAGCAACGCCGAGCTGGATGACCTGGTCATTGCCCGTCCCGACGGAACGCCCACCTACAACTTCTGCGTGGTGGTGGACGACATCGACATGGGCATCACCCACGTCATCCGCGGGGACGACCACGTCAACAACACGCCGCGCCAGATCCACATCTTCCGTGCGCTGGGCCACGAGCCGCCGGTGTACGCCCACCTGCCCACCGTGCTGAACGAGCAGGGCGAAAAGATGAGCAAGCGCCATGGCGCCAAGCCCGTCACCCAGTACCGCGACGATGGCTTCCTGCCCGATGCCATGGTCAACTACCTGGCTCGCCTGGGCTGGAGCCACGGCGACGACGAAATCTTCAGCCGCGAGCAGTTCCTGCAGTGGTTCAACCTGGACCACCTGGGCAGCAGCGCAGCCCGGTTCGACGAAGCCAAGCTGCGTTGGGTCAACGCCCAGCACATGAAGCTGATGCCCGACGCCCAGCTGGCCCCGCTGGTGGCCGCGCAACTGGCCAAACGCGGCCTGACCGCGGACGACCGCCTGGAGGCCATCTGCGCCCTGTTCAAGGACCGCTGCGACACCGTGGTGGCGCTGGCCGACTGGGCGCAAGCCTTCTATGCCGACGTGAGCCCCAAGGCCGAAGACCTGGCCCAGCACGTCACCGACGCCATCAAACCGGCCCTGGCCGCCTTGGCACAGAAGCTGTCTGCCGCCGAATGGACCAAGGAGGCCATTGCCGCCGCCATCAAGCAGACGCTCACTGAGTGTGGTTTGAAGATGCCCCAACTGGCCATGCCCGTGCGTGTGCTGGTCATGGGCACACCGCAAACCCCGTCGGTGGATGCGGTGCTGTTGCTGCAAGGTCGTGAAAAAACTGTGGCAAGGCTTCAAAAGTTCTGAAATTCGATATAGAATCTTGGTCTTGCTGATGTGCAGCGGTTGAGCAGTCGAAAGGCAGCTTTTTCAAAGCATGTTTGCAGAAAACCTGCCCTTGGGGGTATAGCTCAGCTGGGAGAGCGCTTGCATGGCATGCAAGAGGTCAGCGGTTCGATCCCGCTTACCTCCACCAAACGGTTTTCGCAAACAAGGCAAACAGTTTTCTAGGTTTGACCCTATCGTCTAGAGGCCTAGGACATCACCCTTTCACGGTGAGTACCGGGGTTCGAATCCCCGTAGGGTCGCCACCAGGAGTGGTAGTTCAGTTGGTTAGAATACCGGCCTGTCACGCCGGGGGTCGCGGGTTCGAGCCCCGTCCACTCCGCCAACAATTTGCGTCCTATTTGACCCTATCGTCTAGAGGCCTAGGACATCACCCTTTCACGGTGAGTACCGGGGTTCGAATCCCCGTAGGGTCGCCAAGTTTGTGGTCGCTTGGCTTGCATCTGCAAGCGAAGACCGCCTGCCAGGAGTGGTAGTTCAGTTGGTCAGAATACCGGCCTGTCACGCCGGGGGTCGCGGGTTCGAGCCCCGTCCACTCCGCCAGTCATCGTTGGGGGTATAGCTCAGCTGGGAGAGCGCTTGCATGGCATGCAAGAGGTCAGCGGTTCGATCCCGCTTACCTCCACCAGCACAAAACCCTTGCAGGTTCTGCCTGCAAGGGTTTTTTGTTTTCTGCGCCGATTTCACCGCGCGCGGCGTAGGCTGATCACCCCCGACGACAAGCCCGTGCCCAGCAGAATCACACCACCCCAGCCCACCATGGCCAGCGTGACCTGTTCGTTCAGCAGCACCACGCCGTAGGCAATGGCAAACACCGGCACCAGAAAGGTCACGGTCAACGCCCGCGCCGGTCCAGCGGATTCGATCAGGCGGAAGTACAGGATGTAGGCCACCCCGGTGCACAACACGCCCACGGCCAGCAACGCCAGCCACGCGGTGGTGCTTGGCCAATGGCTGGGTGCCCACACACCGGCGGGCAAGGCCAGGCCCAGGGTGGCCCCCAGTTGGCTGCCCGTGGCGGTGACCAGTGGCGGAATGCCTTGAAGGTGTTTTTTGGTGAAGCTGGCCGCCAATCCGTAGCAGAACGTGGCCACCAGGCAGGCCAGCACCGCCCAAAAGGCGTGGGGGTTCGATTCACCCTTGAAGCCGGCCTGGCCCCAAGCCAGCATCAACACACCTCCAAACCCGATGAACAAACCCACCACGCGCGGCGCTGACGGGCGGTCGTGGAGCCAGGCCCAGGCGATGACGGCGCCAAACAACGGCACCGTGGCGTTGAGGATGGACGACAGGCCGGTGGAAATGTGCAGCAGGGCAAACGAGTAACACGCAAACGGGATGCCCGAGTTCAGCATGCCCACCCCCAGCACCGGGCGCCAGTGCTGGCGCAGCACCGGCAGCAAACCCCGCCACCACACCCAGGGCAGCAAAAACAGGGTGGCGATGGCCACGCGCAAGGCGGCGGTGGGCAGCGGGCCGAACTCCACCGAGGCCTGCCGCATGAACAGGAACGACGAACCCCAAATGGCCCCCAGCCACACAAAGTCAGCCAGCCAACCCCTTGGACCCGAACGGTTTGCGCTCACAACACCCCCTCCAACACCAGCAGGTGACGCTTGCGGTCCAAGCCTCCGGCATAACCCGTCAACTGGCCGTTGCCGCCCAGCACCCGGTGACACGGCACCACGATGCTGATGGGGTTGCGTCCGATGGCCGCACCCACGGCCCGCACCGCCGCCGGGCACCCCATGCGCTGGGCCACCGCGCCATACGTGGCATGCTGTCCCGGGCCAATGGCCAGCAGCGCTTGCCACACCTGTTGTTGGAACGGCGTGCCACCGCGCAAGTCCAGCGGGGGCAAAGCCTCCCAGGGCCGACCCGCAAAGTAAGCGTCCAGCTGGGTGCACAACGGGGTCAGCAGCGGGTGTTGCGACACGACGGCAAAGGGCGACAGGTCTGGGTGATGCCGTTGACCCTCGAACCACAACCCGGCCAGACCGTGGTCGGTGGCGGCCAAGGTCACCGGCCCCAGGGGCGTGAGGTGACGCAGCAGCACGGTGTCGGGGGCAAGTTTCATGGCGTTGGAACCTTGGGGAGAGAAGGGGAAGCCGATGCCCAGGCGCGAACCACGGCGTAGCTGCGCCAGGGCTTCCAGGGGGCGGACAGGGCTTGGGCCTGGCGTGCGGCCCCGGGGCCTTTGGGAATGCGCAAGGCCGTGTGCAGCGCCACGTCACCAGCGGGAAAGGCGTCGGGCCAGCGCAAGGCCCGCATGGCGATGTATTGGGCCGTCCAGTCGCCCACACCGGGCAGTTGTGTCAGGGCCGCCACCGTGTCGTGCACGGGTGCACCCCCATGGAGGGCCAGCGTCTGTTGCGACACCGCTTGCGCCAAGGCCAGGATGGCGGCCTGCCGCTGGCGCACGATGCCCAGCTCACCCAGGGCGGATGCGCCCAGGTCCAGCAACGCCGTTGCGGTGGGGAACAGGCGATTCAGTTCGGGGTGGGGCGTGGTGATGGGCTCGCCGACTGCCGCCACCAGCCGCAGTGCCAAGGTCCGGGCCGCCGCCACGGTGATTTGCTGCCCCAGCACGGCGCGCACGGCCAGCTCAAAGCCGTCCAGGGTTCCGGGCACACGCAGGCCGTCGCCCTCGGGAAACGCGGGGTGAAGCACCGCGTTGATGGCCTTGGGGTCGGCGTCCAGGTCCAGGGTGGCGCGCAAGCGGCGGATCACCAGGGGCAGCACGGGCCGGAGGCTGTCGGCCACCTCGGCCACGACGCCATGCCGCTCGGCGTCGAAGCGGGCCATCACCCAACCGGTCCAGGTGCGGCCCCCCGATGCCAACTGGAGGGTGCGGCCCCATTGGGGCGCAGCACCGGGGGGCGACACCCATTCCACCCCCGCGAGCTGCCGTTGGCGGAAAAAGTCCAGCATGGCGTCGATGTCGTAGGGTGGCCGGAAGGCCAGCCGGATGGACGTGGTGGCGGTGGAGTGAAGCGCGGGCGTGTGCCGCACGGTGCGGCGCAAGGCGCTGGGGTTGAGCCCGTAATGGGAGGCAAAGGCCGTGTTGAACCGCCGAACGCTGGCAAACCCGCTGGCCAGCGCCACCTCGGCCACGGGCAGGTCGGTGTCGGCCAGCAGTTGCTTGGCGCTCAGCAGGCGCCGGGTGTGCAGGTACTGCATGGGGGTGACGCCCAACTGGGTCTCGAACAGGCGGCGCAGGTGCCGGTCGCTCACGCCCAGCCGACGGGCCAGGGCCGCGACCGTGGGGGGCTCGGCGTCCCAGGCTTCGGGCTCGTCCAGCAGGCGGGCGGCCTGCAAGGCCAGGATGCGACTGGCATCCTGGGTGGACCACACCAGCGAGCCGGGGGCCAGCTCGGGCCGACACCGCAGGCAGGGGCGAAAACCCGCGCTTTCCGCCTGGGCGGCCAGGCCAAAAAAGCGGCAGTTTTCCCGTTTGGGGGTGCGCACCTTGCACACCGGGCGGCAATAGATGCCGGTGCTGGTCACCCCGGTGAAAAAGCAGCCGTCAAACCGGGCATCGCGGGCCTTCAGTGCCAGGTAGCAGGCATCGGGTTGGAGGGCGATGGTGTCGGGTGTCATGGGGGCATGATACGGAGCACCCGCCCCGCCCACTGGCCGTTTTCGGACCTGTGCCTGCACGGGGGAATGGGGCCTTTGCCCCACAGGGGCGGCCTACAATGCCCGCGTCCGTTTTGTCCAACCCACACCGCCACACGCCATGCAGCCCTCACCCTCCATCTTCAAGGCTTATGACATCCGGGGCGTGGTCCCCGCGACCCTCACCGAAGAGGTGGCCGAGGCCCTGGGCAAAGCCTTTGGCACGGCGGCTCGGGCAGAGGGCGAAACCACGGTGGCCGTGGGGCGCGATGGCCGCCTGAGCGGTCCGGCCCTCAGCCAGGCCCTGATTCGCGGCCTGGTGGCCACCGGGCTGGAGGTGTTGGATGTGGGCATGGTCACCACGCCCATGCTGTACTTTGCGGCCAGCACCTTGTGCCGCAGTGGCATCCAGGTCACGGGCAGCCACAACCCCAAGGACTACAACGGCTTCAAGATGGTGCTGGCGGGGCGCGCCATCTACGGCGACGAAATCCAGGGCCTGCGCCGCACCATCGAGGCCGAGAGCTGGACGCTGGCCGCGGGCGGCACGGTCCGCAGCGTGCGTGTGAACGAGGACTACCAGGCCCGCATCGTGTCCGACGTGAAGCTGGTCCGCCCGCTCAAGGTGGTGGTGGACAGTGGCAACGGCGTGGCCGGTGATTCGGCCCCGGCCATCTTCCGGGCCCTGGGTTGTGAGGTGATCGAACTGTTCAGCGAGGTGGATGGCCATTTCCCCAACCACCACCCCGACCCCAGCAAGCCCGAAAACCTGAAAGACCTGATCCGCGTGCTGGGCGAATCCGGGGCCGAGCTGGGCCTGGCCTTCGACGGCGACGGCGACCGCCTGGGCCTGATCACCCGCGGCGGCAACAACATCTTCCCCGACCGGCAGCTGATGCTGTTTGCCCAGGACGTGCTCTCTCGCGTGCCGGGCGGCACCATCCTGTTCGACGTCAAATGCACCCAGCGCCTGGCCCCGGCCATTGCCGCGGCGGGCGGCGTGCCTGAGATGTTCAAGACCGGGCATTCGCTCATCAAGGCCCGCATGAAAGAAGTGAACTCGCCGCTGGGCGGCGAAATGAGCGGGCACATCTTCTTCAAGGAGCGCTGGTACGGCTTTGACGACGGCACCTACGCCGGTGCCCGCATGCTGGAAATCCTGAGCCGCCACGCCGACCCGTCCGCGGTGCTGGACGCCCTGCCCACCAGCCACAGCACGCCCGAGCTGAACGTGGCCTGCGCCGAAGGCGAGCCCCACGCCCTGGTGGCCCGCATGCAGGCCGATGCCGCCACCCGGTTTGCCGCACCCGCCCAAGTCAACACCATCGACGGTGTGCGTGTGGATTGGCCCGATGGCTTTGGCCTGGTGCGCGCCTCCAACACCACGCCGGTGCTGGTGCTGCGTTTTGAAGGCCACACGCCCGAGGCGTTGCACCGCATCGAGGCCGACATGCTGGCGCTGCTGCACGCCGTCAAGCCCGACGCGGTGGTGGGCGCTTCGGCGCACTGAATGGGCGCCCGCGCAACCGTGCCGCTCCATCCCGGCCTGAGCGATGACCCCGAGGTCATCGTGTTCAACCTCAAGAAGCGCTACACCGGGGTCTCGGCCACGGTGAATGCGCTGGTGCCCCTGCAAATGACGCAGTGGCGTCTGGGCTACTGCGGCACCACGCAGTCCAACGGCGTGGTGGGCCTGACGCTGCGCGAGGCCATCCGGGTGTCCAAAAAGCCCCCGGCAGGCCGCCCGTTCCGCATCTGGCATGTGCGCCGCGACCCCGAGATGATGGCCGGGCTGTGGGCCCGCGACGTGCTGCGCCTGCCCATCAAACTGGTGTTCACCTCGGCGGCCCAGCATGTGCATGGCCGCTTTCCGCGCTGGCTCATCAGCCGCATGGACGCCGTCATTGCCACCACCCAGAAGGCCGCCGACTGCGTGCCCAACACCACCGCGGTGGTGCACCACGGCATCGATCTGGCGCGGTTTGCCCCGGTGGACAAGGCCACCGCCTGGGCCGACAGCGGCCTGCCTGGGCGTTACGGCATTGGCGTGTTCGGGCGCGTGCGGCCCGACAAAGGGACCGACGTGTTTGTGGACGCGCTGATCCAGGCGCTGCCCCGCTTCCCCGACTTCACCGCCGTCATCGCCGGGCTGGCACAGCCGCAGCATCAGACCTACCAGGCCGAGTTGCAGGCGCGCATCGACGCGGCGGGGCTGCACGGGCGCATCGTGTTCCTGGGCGAAATCCCGGCGGGCGAGGTGCACCGCTGGTACCAGCGCTGCCTGATCGGGGTGGCCTGCCCGCGTTACGAACCCTTTGGCCTCACCCCGTTCGAGGCGGGGGCCACCGGCTGTGCCTTGGTGTGTTCGCGCACGGGTGCTTTTGAAGAACTGATTGCGCCCGGCCAGAACGGCTGGCTGGTGCCCACGGGCGACGCGCCCGCGCTGGCCGATGCCGTCACCCGCCTCATGGCCGACCCCGCCGCCACCCAGGCCCTGGGCCAGCAGGCGCGGGCCACGGTGGCACAACGGTTTTCGTTGGCTGCCGAGGCCCAGGGCATTGGCCGCGTGTACCAGGGCTTGTGGGCCGCTGCCGCGGCCTGAACGGCCTTTTTCGTCCTCCACAGCCATGCACACCCCTGCTTCCCCGTGGCGTTGGCACGAGCGCCTGGCGCTGGCCCTGTACGGCGGGCTGATGGCCCTGGCCCGGCCCCTGTTGCGCCGCAAGCTGGCCCGCCGTGCAGTGTCCGAGCCCGGCTACGCGCTGGAGGTGGACGCCCGGTTTGGCCACCCGCCGGTGGATGCGCAGCCCCTGGCCGCCCCACAACCCGCTCTTCCGTCGGCCCACCCGCCCGCAGACGGCGGCCCCACGCTGTGGCTGCACGCCGTCTCCCTGGGCGAAACCCGGGCGGCGGCGGTGCTGCTGGCGGCCTTGCGCGAACGCCTGCCCCCATTGCGCCTGCTGCTGACCCACAGCACCGCCACCGGCTGGGCTGAGGGCCAGCGCCTGCTGCGCCCCGGCGACACCCACACCTGGCTGCCGTGGGACGACCCCTGGAGCGTGCGCCGCTTCTTGCAGCACCAGCGCCCCCGCGTGGGCGTGCTGATGGAAACCGAAATCTGGCCGACCCTCATCCACCAGGCCCATGCCGCCGGGGTGCCGCTGATGCTGGTCAACGCCCGGCTCAATGAACGGTCCACCCGCGGGGCCCAGCGCCTGGCGTGGCTGTCCCGGCCCGCCTACGCCGCGCTGACCGTGGTGGGCGCGCAGACCGAGGCCGATGCCCAACGCCTGCAGCAGGTGGGCGCACGCGCCGTGCAGGTGTGGGGCAACCTGAAGTACGACGCCCGGCCCCACCCCGACCAGCAGGCCACCGCCCGTCGCTGGCGGCACACCCTGCAACGCCCGGTGGTGATGCTGGCCAGCAGCCGCGAGGGGGAGGAGCTGGAGTTTTACAAGCAAATTTGTGCTCTGTCGCTTGGTGTTAAAGCGCAAGCAGCTATCAAAAACATAGTATTCCTGGTGGTGCCCCGGCACCCGCAGCGCTTTGATGCGGTGGCCGAGCTTCTGCAAACCGACGGGGGCGAGGTGCTTCGCCGGGCACAGTGGGGGGCGGCCCTGGACGCCGGGCAGCAGCCCCGGGCGCAGGGCAAGTCCGCCGCACTTGACGCCACTCAGCCGCCCGCGGGTGACGGACCCACCGTCTGGCTGGGCGACTCCCTGGGCGAAATGACGCTGTACGCCTCGCTGGCCGACGTGGCCTTGCTGGGCGGGAGTTTTCAGCCCCTGGGCGGGCAGAACCTGATCGAACTGGCGGCCTGTGGATGCCCGGTGGTGGTGGGGCCCCACACCTTCAACTTTGCCGAGGCCACCGACCAGGCGCTGGCCGCAGGCGCCGCGCAGCGCGTGCCCGACCTGGCCAGCGGTGTGTTGGCCGCGCTGCAATGGCTGACCGATGCCCCTGCCCATGCGCAGGCGACCGAGGCCGCGCGGGCCTGGGCCTCGTCACAGCAAGGGGCTGCGGCACGCACGGCGGAGGCCGTGCTGGCACAGCTGGCGCTCAGCGCGCCACCAGCGCGTTGATGGGGGCGAGGTCGTCCGCCGTCAGGCTGCCGCTGGCCTGACGCAGTTTCAGGCTGCCCAGCAGCACGTTGTAGCGGGCCACGGCCAGGTCACGCTTGGTCTGGTAGAGCTGGCTTTGGGCGTTGAGCACGTCGATGTTGATGCGAACCCCCACTTGGTAGCCCAGTTGGTTGGCCTCCAGGGCGCTTTGGCTGGAGGCTTCGGCAGCTTCCAGCGCCTTGACCTGGCCTTTGCCCGACTGCACGCCAAAGAAGGCGGTGCGGGTGGCCTGGGCCACGGCGCGGCGGACGGCTTCCAGGTCGGTGCGGGCCTTGTCCTCCAGGGCCAGGGTTTCCTTCACCCGGTTCTGGATGGCGAAGCCTGCAAACAGCGGCAGGTTGAACTGCACGCCCACGCTGGCGGTGTTGCTGCGCACGATCTGCCCCGTGGAGTTGGAGGGTGCGCGGGCCATCTGGTACTGGGCGGTCAGGTCCAGCGTGGGGCCGTGGCCGGCCTTGGCCTTGTCGGTTTCCAGCTTGGCGATGTCGAGCGCGGCCTGGGCCTGTTGCACGCTGGGGTGGCCGGTTTCGGCTTGGTTGACCCAGGTGGACACGTCGTCCGGCGTCACGGCGGGCAGGGCCACCGGCAGGGCCAGGGGTGCGGGGGCGGTTTGCGGGCGGCCCACCAGGGTGTCCAGCGCCAGCTTTTTCACGCGCAGGTCGTTCTCGGCGGCGATTTCCTGGGCCAGCACCAGGTCGTACCGGGCCTGGGCCTCGCGCGAGTCGGTGATGGTGGCGGTGCCCACCTCGAAGTTGCGCTGGGCGGCGGCGAGCTGCTCGGCCACGGCCTTCTTTTGCGCGCCGACGAAGGTGAGGGTGTCTTGCGCGGCCAGCACGTCAAAGTAGGCCTGCGTGGTGCGGATGATCAGGTCTTGCTCGGCGGCCTTCAGCTGGGCCTGGGCCACGTCCAGCGACTTCTGCCCTTGTTCGTAGACCAGCTTGTTGGCGGGGCGGTACAGCGGTTGGCTGGCGGCCACGGTGGCGTTCTGGGCGCTGAAACTGCGGTCGGGCAGGGGGGCGGCGTTGTCCACGTTGCTCCGGCTGGCCCCGGCCGACAGGCCCACTGTGGGCAGCAGCCCCGCACGCGCCTGGTCGGCTTTGGCTGCAGCGGCGTCGTAGGCCGAGCGTGCGCTTTGGAAGGTGGCGTCAAACCCCTTGGCCGCCTCGTACAGGTCCACCAGCGATTGGGCCTGGGCCATGGAAGCCCCCCATCCCATCAGAGCGGCCAAGACCACGCTGCGCAGGCGCGACGGCACGGGCTGGGCCACAGGGCGGGTGGCGATGGTCGCTGGGCAATGGGCGGGGTGATGGAGTGTCATGGCGGTGTGGGCGGAAGCTGGACAGGGGATGCGGTCAGTACAACGGAACGCGGGAATCGTGCTCCAAGGCCCAGGCGTTGATGCCCCCTTGGATGTTGACCACGTGGGTGAAACCGTTTTGTTCCAGGAAGTGGGCCACTTGCAGGCTGCGGGCGCCGTGGTGGCACAGGCAGGCAATGGGTTGGGCCTTGTCCAGCTCCAGGTACCGCGCCGGCACGGTGCGCATGGGCATGTGCACCACCTGGTATCCATCGGCCTCGGTGGGCGCGGGCAGGGCGGCGGTCTGGAGTTCCCAGGCCTCCCGCACGTCCATCACCAGGGGCCGTTGCCCGGGCACGGTGTCGGCGTGTTGTCGGGCCCAATCGGCCACTTGGCTGGCGCGGAGTTGTTGCATGGTGTTCAGAACTGGAAACCAGGGGTTTGCGGGAAGTTGACCAGCCGTGCCGCGGTGTAGTCCCAGGGTTGGGCGGTGGCGAAGCCGGTGGCGGAGGTGCGGGTGATGACGTGGACGCGCATCACCGGCTCGTTGCCCACGATGGCCACCAAGCGGCCACCGGGTTTGAGCATGGACAGCAGCGCCTGCGGCACCTCGGCCATGGAGCCGCTGAGCATGATCACGTCGTAGGGGGCCTTGGCCTGGCAGGCCTTGAAGTCCTGGGCGGTGGCGTCGGCGGTGACCACCTCGACGTTGGTGATGCCCACGGCCTTGAGGTTGGCGCGGGCCTGGTCGGCCAGCGCGGGATTGATCTCGATGCTGGTCACCGACTGGGCCTGTTTGCCCAGCAGGGCGGCCATGAAGCCGGTGCCGGTGCCCACGTGCAGCACGGTGTCGGTGGCTTGCACGGCGGCGTCTTGAACCATGCGGGCCTGCACCTTGGGTTGCAGCATGGCTTCGCCTTCCTTGGCGCTGGCCGAGGTGGGCAGCGACAGGTCGGCATAGGCCAGTGCGCGGTGGGCTTCGCCCACAAACGCGTCGCGCGGTACGCTGTCCAGCAGGGCCAGCACGGCAGAGTCGGCCACGTCCCAGGGGCGGATCTGCTGCTCGATCATGTTGAACCGGGCCTTGGCGGCGTCGAAGCCTGCGGGTGTGGAGGCGGTGGTCATGGCGGTCATTTTATACTCCGGTGGGTATATTGGAAGGGTTCCGTTCATTCTAAATGGGCATGCTTTCATGGGCTCAGCTTGCGGCGCAGCCAGGCGCCCAGGTCGTCCATGTAGCAATAGACCACCGGCACCACCACCAGGGTGAGGATGGACGAGGTGATGACCCCGCCGATCACCGCCTGCCCCATGGGGGCCCGTTGTTCCGAACCTTCCGACAGGGCAAAGGCCAGTGGCACCATGCCAAACACCATGGCCAGGGTGGTCATGAGGATGGGGCGCAGCCGCACCTTGGCGGCCAGCAGCAGGGCGTCGGTGCGGCCCAGGGCGGGGTGGTCGGGCGTGCCTTCGCGGGCACGGATGGCAAAGTCCACCAGCAGGATGGCGTTTTTGGTGACCAGCCCCATGAGCATGATGACCCCGATGACCGAGAACATGCTCAGGCTGGAGCCGAACATCATGAGCGCCAGCACCACGCCGATGAGGGTGAGCGGCAGCGAGGTCATCAAGGCCAGCGGTTGCAAAAAGCTTTTGAACTGGCTGGCCAGGATCATGTAGATGAAGATCACCGCCATGGCCAGGGCCGAGACGGCGTAGCCGAACGACTCCTGCATGTTCTTGGTGGAGCCGCCAAACTGGTAGCGGTAGCCGGGCGGGAAGGCCGTTTCGTCCAGCACCTTGCGGATGTCGGCCGACACCTCGCCCGCGGTGCGGCCGTAGACGTTGGCGTTGATGGCCACCTCGCGGGTCAGGCTGCGGCGGTTGATCTGGTTGGCCCCCGTGGCCGCGACCACATCGGCCACCTGGCCCACCCGCACCACGCGGGCGCTGCCGTCGGCGTTGGTGCCCACCACCACGGGCAGGCGGGCCAGCATCTCGGGGGTGCGGCGCTCGTCGGGGGGCAGTCGCACGATGACGTCGTGCGTCTCGTCGTTCTGGTCACGCCAGTTGCCCACGGTCTGCCCGGCGATCAGGGTGCGCAAGGCGCTGGCCAGGCTGCCGGTGGACACGCCCAGGTCGGACGCGGCATCGGCCTTGAGGTGCAGCTCCACCGTGGGTTTGTCGGGTTTGACGGAGGAGTCCAGGTCCACCAGGCCGGGAATGGGCCGGATGCGCGCCATCACCTGCTGGGCGAGGCGCTCCAGTTCTTTCAGGTCGGCCCCTTGCAGCGAAAACTCCACCTGCTTGTTGCCGCCCACGGCGTCCAGCAGGCCCACGTGGGTGACGTTGATGCCGCCCACGCTGCGCAGGCGCTCGCGCAGGGTGGACGACATCTGGTCGGCACTCAGCGTGCGGTCCTTGCGGTCCACCAGACGGATGTAGATGTTGGCGTAGATCTTGCCCTGGGCGTTGCCCACGTTGAGGGTGGACAGGGTGTAGCGCACCTCGGGAAACTCGCGCACGATGGCCTCGACCTGCCGGGCCTTGGCCTCGGTGGCCTCCAGCGACGAGCCCACCGGGGTGTGGAAGGTCAGGCTGGTTTCGGAGAAGTCGGCCTTGGGCACGAACTCGGTGCCCAGCAGCGGCACCATCAGCACGCTGGTGACAAACACCGCGGTGGCCATTGCCAGGGTGGTCAGCTTGTGTTGCAGGGCCCACTCCAGCACATGGCGGTACACCTCGGCCAGTTCGTCCTGCAGGTGGTCGATCCAGCCGGTTACGCGGCCAATGCTGCGGTCGTACCAGCCCTGGGGTGGCCCCCCGGCGTCCACCCAGTGGCCGGTGCCGTCGGGGTTGCTGTGGGCATGCACCGACGGGTCGTGCCACACCGAGGACAGCATGGGGTCCAGGGTGAAGCTGACGAACATCGAAATCAGGATGGCCGCGGCCACCGTGATGCCGAACTCGTGGAAGAACTTGCCGATGATGCCTTCCATGAACCCGATGGGCAGGAACACCGCCACGATGGACAGCGACGTGGCCAGCACCGCCAGCCCGATTTCCTGCGTGCCGTCCATGGCCGCGTTGTAGGCCGTCTTGCCCATTTGCAGGTGGCGCACGATGTTCTCGCGCACCACGATGGCGTCGTCGATCAGCAGGCCCACGCTCAAGCTCAGGGCCATGAGGGTGAGCATGTTGATGGTGAAGCCGAACGCCTTCATCACCATGAAGGTGCCCACCAGGGCAATGGGCAGGGTCAGTCCGGTGATGAGGGTGGAGCGCCAGCTGTTGAGGAACAGGAAGACGATGAGCACCGTCAGCAAGGCGCCTTCGATCAGCGTCTGGCGCACGTTGGCCACGCCCACCTTGATGGGGCGCGATCCGTCCTGCACCTCGCGCAGCTGGATGCCCGCCGGGGCCTGGGCCTGGATGTCCTTGAGCGCCGCCTGCAGGCCGTTGACCACCTCGATGGTGTTTTCGTCCTGGGTTTTCTGCACCTGCAGCAGCAGGGTGCGCTCGCCGTTGTACAGCGCCAGGTTCTCCTGCTCCAGCGCACTGTCCACCACCCGGGCCACCTGGCCCAGGCGCACGGCTTGGCCGCCGCGGCGGCTGACGATGATGCGTTCAAGGTCCTGCGGCTGCGCCACCCGGGACTGCAGCTGCACCACCTTTTCCTGCTGCAGGGTGCGCAGGGTGCCCAAGGGGGCGTCCTGGTTTTCGGTGCGCACCGCGGCCACCACCTGGTCGGCGGTGATGCCGAAAGCCTCCATGGCCTGGGGGTTGAGTTCGATCTGGATGGCCCGGCTGGTGCCCCCCACCACGGTCACCGCGCCCACGCCACGCACGTTTTCCAGGCGCTTTTTCAGCGTCTGCTCGGCCCATTGGGTCAGCTCCACGTGCGAGGGGGCACGCACGGGGGGCGCCCCGGGGGAGGCCGTGTCAGGGCTGGCAGGCAGCACCGCCACCGACCACACGGCGCGTGCCGCGGGGTCGAAGCGCAGCACCTTGGGGTCTTTCACCTCGGTGCGCAGGCTGGGCTTGAGCAGGGCGATCTTTTCGCGCACGTCTTCGGCGGCCTTGCGACCTTCGATGTGCAGGCCGAACTCGATGATGACCACCGACTGGCTCTCGTAGCTGCGCGAGGTCAGGGCGTTGATGCCGGCAATCGTGTTGACCGCCTCTTCCACTTTCTGCGTGACCTCGGTTTCCACGATTTCAGGCGCGGCACCGGGGTATTCGGTGGTGACCACCACCACGGGGAAGTCGATGTTGGGGAACTGGTCCACCTGCATGCGCTGGATGGCGAACAGCCCCAGCACCACAAAGGCCAGCATCACCATGGTCGCAAAGACCGGGTTGCGCAGGGAAACTTGGGTGAACCACATGGCGGGTCGGTGCCTCAGCGGGGGGTGGAGCTGTCGCCCGGTGTGGACGGGGCCGCCGGGGTGGCTGCGACAGGTGCGTTCGGGGCAGCGGCCAGGCGGACCCGGGTTTTTTCTTGAAACAAACCGGCCCTACCGCTGATGAATAAAGTGTTGTCTGCTATGGAATCGAGAATGACGTGGGTGCCCGTTCCATCGGGCGTGTCGGGGCCTTGACCCCGCGCGACCACCCGCACCGGCTGGTGCACCACTTCGGCCTGCGCACCGTCGGTGGCGTTGGACAGGGGCCGCAGCCACTGCACATAGGGTTGGGGGCGGTCGTTGCGCACGGCAGAGGCGGGCACGGCCACGCCTTGCACCGGCCCCAGGGCAATGAATCCATTGGCAAACAGACCGTGGCGCAGCCCGGGGGTCGGTGCCACCTTGAGGTAAGCCAGGATGCTGCGGCTGGCGGTCTGGGCGCTCGGGCTGATGCGGATCACCTTGGCGGCCACGGGCTGGGGCAGCCCCTCCACCGTCAGCGTGGCGGTCTGGCCCACGGCCACGCGGGCGGCGTCGGCAGGCGTCAGGGCCACTTCCAGCTCCAGCTCGCGCAGGTCCACCAACTCCAGCACCCGGGCATCCACGCCCACGCGCTCCCCGTTTTGCACCAGGCGGGCGGCCACCTGGCCGGTCAAGGGGCTGCGCAGGGCGGTGTCGGACAGCGATTTGCGGGCCACGTCCAGGGCCGCCAGGGCCGCACGGTGGTTGGCCTGGGCACCTTCCAGGTTGGATGCCGAGGTGTCCAGTGCGGTCTTGGAGATGAAGCCTTGGTTCACCAGTGCCTGGTTGTTGGCCCAGGCCCGCTGGGCAATGTCCACCTGCGCCTGGGCGGCTTGTGCCTGTTGTTCGGCCTGTTGCGTGCGAGCCTGGTATTCGGTGGTGTCCACGCGGCCCAGCACCTGCCCAGCCTGCACCGCATCGCCTTCACGCACCTGCAAGCCTTGCACCTCGCCCGCCACCTTGGCTTTCAGGACCGCAGTCTGCGTGGCCTTGACGGTGCCGGAAATGGTCACGGTCTGCGTGAGGGTGAGGTGGCGGGCGGTCACCGTGTCGGCACTGGCCAGCGCATACACCACCGGGGCTTGCAGGCGGGCAGCGGCGGCATCGGCCTCGGTGCGCTGGACCTGGCGCTTGTTCAGTGCCCGTCCCACCCCCACAGCCACCACCACCACCGCCAGGGCCACGGCGGTCCAGCGCACCCAGCGGCGTCGCGCGGTGGGGCGGGAGGAAGACGAGGGTGAGGAAGATGGAAGCGGATGGGACATGGGTCAGCGGCCTGCGGACAGGTGGGAGGGGGCGGCCTGGGGGGCGCTGGTCGGTGCGCGGCGGA
Organism: Hydrogenophaga soli; assembly: GCF_054777695.1. Taxonomy (NCBI): domain Bacteria; kingdom Pseudomonadati; phylum Pseudomonadota; class Betaproteobacteria; order Burkholderiales; family Comamonadaceae; genus Hydrogenophaga; species Hydrogenophaga soli. The sequence goes on from NZ_BAAHAK010000009.1 coordinate 102,943, forward strand.
TCAGCCCCTGCAGCAGCATTTCGGCCTGTTGGTCGATGAAGGTCTTGGGGTCGAGGTTGCGCCCGGTGCTGGACAGCGCGCAGCACGGGGCCAGCGAGTGTTTCCACAGGACCGCAAAAATCATGGGGGCGATGACGGAAAAAATCGCGTAATCCAGATCCATGGGGCGAAATTCGCCCCGGTCAATGCCCCGCTGCAGGATGCGGCGGATCAGCGCATTGCCAGGCTCGATCACTTCGTGGGTGTAGAACTCGGCAATTTCGGGGAACTGGCCGGCTTCGCTCATCACCAGCTTGGTGATGCCCGAGGCCCGCGTGGCTCCGATGCGCTCCCACCACTGGTGCATGGCGTAACGCACCAGCTCGACGGTGGTGCCCTCGAAGGAGTCGAACTCGGAGTTCCACTCGCCAAAACGGCCCGCGATGTTTTCGCGCACCACGGCCTTGAACAACTCCACCTTGCTCGGGAAGTACAAAAACAGCGTGCCCTTGGACACACCGGCCAGGCTGGCCACCTCTTCCACGCGGGTGGCGGCAAAGCCCTTGTCCACGAACAGTGTGAGGGCTGCGTCCATCAGCTCGCCCGGGCGGGCGTCTTTGCGACGCTCGCGGCGGTGCGGGGTTGGAGGGGCGGGGACAGGAGTGGACATGTTTACTGACCGGTTGGTTAGTAATATACAGGACGCGACGGGCGTTTGTGTGGCACCGCGTGGGTTCAGGGGGTGTCAAAGGCGTGTTGGGCCAGGTGCAGCGCGTGTTCACGCACGTCCGCGGGCCACGGGACCATCAAGGCCTGAAAGCGCTGCAGGTCGCCTGCAAACAGGGCGCGGGTGGCTTCTTCGAACGAGTCCAGGCCACTGGCGATGGCCGTCATGAACTGGTAGGTGGCGTCGCGTGAACGGCGCACCGCGTCACGTCCGGCGTGGGTGCGCCGGGCTTCGTCCACCAGCTTGCGCAGCGCCACCGAGGCACCACCGGGTTGGCTGGTCAACCAATCCCAGTGGCGGGGCAGCAGCGTGACCTCGCGGGCCACCACCCCCAGCTTGGGGCGACCCCGGGCGCGCTGGGGCTCGGGGGCGGGGAGGGGGGGGGGCGGCTCGGGCGGCAGGGTGGCGGCATACCGTTGCACCACGTCGGCCTCGCTGCCGCGGGTGTCCACCTCCAGCAAGGCACTGGTGTCGGCGTTGAACAGCAGGATGGGGCCGTGTTCACCCCCGTCGGTCACCCGTTTGATGGCCAAGGCCACGTCGGCCAGCGAACCGGTGGCCAAGCGTTGTGTGCCCTGGAAGGCAATGCAATGGGGTGGCGGGGGGGCAGAAGGGGATGTGGGATCGTCCATGGGCTTATTTTACCCGGGTATTTATATTTTTACCAGGGTAATATAAGCCGTTCAAGCTTTGGTGGGCAGGCCGTAGAAGCGGCGGATGCAGTCCCAGATGGCCTGGGGCTCATCGGCATAGGTGAGCAGGTGCAGGTCGTCGGGCGAAATGGTGCCGTATTCCACCAACGCCTCGAAGTTGAACAGCTTGTGCCAGTAGTCGCTGCCGAACAGCACGATGGGCACGGGTTTGGCCTTGCCGCATTGCACCAGGGTGATGACTTCGAACAACTCATCCAGCGTGCCAAAGCCACCGGGGAACACCACCAGCGCCTTGGCCCGCATCATGAAGTGCATCTTGCGCATGGCGAAGTAGTGGAACTTGAAGCTCAGCTCCGGCGACACCCAGGGGTTGGCCCCTTGTTCGTGCGGCAGGGCGATGTTGAGGCCCACCGTCAGGGCCCCTGCCTCCGCGGCGCCGCGGTTGGCGGCTTCCATGATGCCGGGGCCACCGCCCGTGCAGACAAACAGCTGTTCGCCCGGGGTGCAGCACTGGCTGTTTTCGGCCACGATGCGCCCGAATGCCCGGGCCTGCTCGTAAAAGTAGGCGTTGCGCAGTTGGCGTTCGGCCCGTTGGATGGCGGCAGCATCACCACCGGCCTGGGCTTGGGCCAGTTGTTCGCGGGCCACGTCTTCCGACACAAAGCGGGCGCTGCCATACACCACCACGGTGTTGTCGATGCCCAGGGCCCGTTGGGTCAGGTCGGGTTTGAGCATTTCCAGTTGCAGCCGGATGCCGCGGGTTTCGCGGCGCAGCAGGAACTCGGGGTCGGCAAAGGCCAGGCGGTGGGCCGCGGCGTCGATGGGGGCTCCGGATGCTGCATGGGCTTGCAGCTCGGCCCAGGCATCGGCCAGGCGGTCGGTGTTGAGGTTTTGGGTGTTTTCCATGGGACCAGGGACGGGATCAGGTGAAACAAACGAACATGTGCACGGCCCGATCATGCACCACGGTGGTGACGAATTCCGGGGTGGTGGGGCAGCAAAAAAGGCTCCCGAAGGAGCCTTTTTGACGAGGGCGGCTGAGGGTCAGACGCGCTTGCGGTATTCACCGGTGCGGGTGTCGATTTCGATGCGGTCGCCTTGGTTGACGAACAGGGGCACGGGCACTTCGAAGCCGGTGGCGATCTTGGCGGGCTTGAGCACCTTGCCGGACGTGTCGCCCTTGACGGCGGGTTCGGTCCAGGTGATTTCGCGCTCGACGCTGGTGGGCAGCTCGACGGAGATGGCCTTGCCGTCGTAGAACACCACTTCAACGGGCATGCCGTCTTCCAGGTAGTTCAGGGAGTCGCCCATGTTTTCGGCTTCGACTTCGTACTGGTTGTACTCGGTGTCCATGCACACGTACATGGGGTCGGCGAAGTAGGAGTAGGTGCACTCTTTCTTGTCAAGGATGACGTTGTCGATCTTGTCGTCGGCCTTGAACACCACTTCGGTGCCGAAGTTGGCGATCAGGCTCTTGAGCTTCATGCGCACGGTGGCTGCACCGCGGCCGCCACGGGCGTATTCGGTTTTCAGGACCACCATGGGGTCCTTGCCGTGCATGATGACGTTGCCGGCGCGGATTTCTTGGGCGATTTTCATGAGAGTGAGGTCGGATGGGTGCCGCGGCGCGCGGCGGACAGTGCGCCGCGGCAAGCTTGGCCGGCGGCATCAAGGTAACCGGGCATTCTACCCGGTCAGGGTGGCGAGGCCTTGGCCGTTCCGCCGCGGGCGGGGCTCAGCGTCGGCCTCCGCCCCCACCTCCGCCCTTGCCGTCCTTGCCGCCACGGTGCTGGGCGGCCCGCCGCTGGGCGCGTTGGAGCAGTTCGCGGTCGCTCAGGGTGGAATCCGGGTTGTCCTGGCGGAACTGGTCGATGCGTTGTTGCAGCGTCTGCCCGGTGGTGGCCAGGCTGCGCTCTTGCAGCTTGGCGAGGATGGTGGCCTTGATGTTGGCGGCTTCGTTGTCCACCAGACCTTCGAAGCGACCACGCCTGCGCCGAAGGAAGGCTGGAACCTGCTCGTGCTTCTGTGGTGCCTGCCCTTCGCGATCGACCCAGGCCGCTTGGCCTTCAGGGACATCCACTTCGCCGCTGTCGTTGAAGAGCACCGTGGCCCCTTCCAGCACCAGGATGTGGGTGCCGATTTCGTCGGCAGGGGTGTCGTCGGCCGGGCCGAGGTGCTGCAGTTCGAAGTCGGTGCCGCGGATGCCGATGGTGGCCACCGGGGTCTTGAGGCGAAAGCCCGGGCGGTGGGCCTTGCCAATCCAGCCGGTGACCATGCGCAAGCCGCCTTGTAGCAGGGTGATCCAACTCAGGTCCTGGGGGTCGCCCTGGAGCCGGAAGGCGTCCACGCGGATGCTGCTGCGGGGGCGGGCCGCCAGGTAGGCCCCATCGCTCCACTGGGCGTGCAACTCGCTGCCCGGGCCGGTGGTGATGAGGTCGCCCACATGCACCGACTCGCCCACCAGAGGCTGCCGATGGTGGCCGTTGGCGCTGGTGATCTGCACCTCGCCCTGAACCAGCTTGACCTGCGCCGCCGCGGGCTCCGAAGCCCGGGCGGGCAAGGCGGGCAGGGCGGCCAAGCCGCTGGCCCAGGGCAGGCTTTGGAGCAACAGGTGGCGGCGGTTCAGGCGGAGGCGGGCGAGGATGGGCTGGTCCATGCCAGCAATTGTGTGACCAAGTCGGGCTGTTGGCACAACGCATCGCGGGTGCGCTGGGCCCAGTCGGTGTCGTCGGGCCAGGCGGTGGGCTCGGGGGAGGCGGAAGCGTCAGGGGCGTTCCACCAGCGGTGCCAGTCTTGCAGGTGGGCGGGCACGTTCAAGCGCTCCAGGAACGCCGCCAGCTTGGCGTGGTGGGCCCCATCGTCTTGCGGGTAGATGTGCCACACCAAAGGCTTGCCTGCCCACAGGGCGCGCACCAGCGAGTCTTCGCCGCGCACCATGTTCCAGTCGCAGGCCCACAGCAGGTGGTCGTAGTCGTCCTGGCTGAGGGGGGGCAGAAACTGCACGGTCAGCCGCCCGTGTTGCAGGGGCTGCGGCAGCGCGTCCGGGGGGCAGGCGGGGCGGTTCAGGCCCAGGGCCGACCAGGCCGCCAGCACCGCCGCCCGGGGGCGGCCATGCGCCACCAGCAGGGTGTGGGACCGGGCGTCGTGGCCCAGGCGGTGCAGCAGCTGGGGCAGGGCAGGGGGTTCGTAGCAGAACAGGCTGACCAGGGTCTGGCCGGTCCTGGCCACGCCGTGTTGGGCCAGCCAGGCGGCACGGTCAAACCGCTGCTGGCGCTGGGCCAGCTCGGGCTCGCGCAGCAAGCCGCCGGTGCGGGGGCTGAAGCCGGGGTAGTGGAAGTGTTTGGTCCAGCCCTTGGCGGGGCCGCTCATCACGGGTGAGGGCAGGCGGTGGCAGCGCTCGGCGTAGGGTTCGGCGGTCAGGTACTCCAGGTTCAGCCACACCGGAATTTTCAAGTCTTTTTGGCCTCCAGCGCTTTCATATAAAGCGTGAGCAGCTATGAATTCAGGACTTATCTCGCACCCAAAACCTTCCACCCACACATCGGCCCGCGGCCAGGTGGTGGTGTCTTGGACGGTGTGGCGCGACTCGCTCAAGCTCCAGGGCAGCACCTGCACGCCGGGTTCGCCTTCGGGGGCCATCCACCGCAAGGCGCTGGCGTCGTCCACCCACAGGCGCACGCGCTGGCCGCGGCGGGCCAGCTGGCGCGACAGCCGCCACAACACCCCCAGGTCGCCGTGGTTGTCGATGACGCGGCAGAACACGTCCCACCACAGGCTGGGCGGGGTTGGGGTGGCTTGGGGGGCAGGGCAGGCATCCATGCATCCAGTATGACAATACCGCCCCAGCACCCTGCCGCCATGTCCGACACCACCCCACCGCCCAGCCCTTCGCCCGCCGCTCAGTCCGCCTTGCCCCCGGCCTCAGCGCCTGCCGCGGTCCCCGCCACCCCGCCCCCCGCGCACAGCCCCGAGTTGCTGGCGCAGGTGGCGGCTTTGCCCACCTTGCCAGGCGTGTACCGGTACTTTGATGCCGCCGACCAGGTGCTGTACGTGGGCAAGGCCCGCAACCTCAAGCGCCGGGTGTCCAGCTACTTCCAGCGCACGCTGGACGGCACCCGCATCGGGCAGATGGTCAGCCGCATCGTGCGGCTGGAGACCACCGTGGTGCGCACCGAGGCCGAGGCCCTGCTGCTGGAGAACAACCTCATCAAGACGTTGAACCCCAAGTTCAACATCCTGTTCCGCGACGACAAGAGCTACCCCTACCTGCGCCTGGGCAAGGGCCCGGTGGGGGCCTTGCAGCGCGACCCCTCCGGCGCGGACGACGGCCCCCCTGCGCCCACCGACTACCCCCGCATGTCGTACTACCGCGGGGCGGTGGACAAGCGCCACCAGTACTTCGGGCCTTACCCCAGCGCCTGGGCGGTGAAGGAAAGCATCCAGCTCATGCAGAAGGTGTTTCGGCTGCGCACCTGCGAGGACACCGTGTTTGCCCACCGCACCCGGCCCTGCCTGCTGTTCCAGATCAAGCGCTGCACCGGCCCCTGCGTGGGCCTGATTTCGGTGGCCGATTACGCCGCCGACGTGGCCCGGGCCGCGGCCTTCCTGAATGGCGAAACCCAGCAGGTGCTGCAAGACCTGCAACGCCAGATGATGGATCACGCCGAGCACCTGGCCTTTGAAAAGGCCGCCGAGGTGCGCAACCAGGTCACGGCGCTGTCCACCGTGCTGCAACAGCAGTCCATCGACAACATGGCCGACCAGGACGTGGACATCCTCGCCGTGCGGGTGCAGGGCGGGCGGGCCTGCGTCAACCTGGCCATGGTGCGCGGGGGCCGCCACCTGGGCGACCGGGCCTACTTCCCCAGCCATGTGGAAGACGGCACCGCCTGGCGCCACCAGGACGACGCAGCGGAGGCCGACACCGACCTGCGCCCCACGCCCTCGCCCGAACAGCTGGTGCTGGAAGCCTTTCTGGCCCAGCACTACACCCAGGTGCCCCCGCCGCCCGTGCTGGTGCTGGGGCAGGGCGTGGACGCGGGCTTGCTGGAGGCGCTGACCGAACAGACCGGGGTGCGTCTGCACGCCGTCACCAGCCCGCGCGAGCACCGCCGTGCCTGGCTGGACATGGCCCAGACCAACGCCGACCTGCAACTGGCCCGCCTGCTGGCCGAAGAAGGCTCGCAACAGGCCCGCACCCGGGCGCTGGCCGACGCGTTGGACCTGACGCTGGACGACCTGAGCCGCCTGCGCATCGAGTGTTTCGACATCTCGCACACCGCGGGTGAATCCACCCAGGCCTCGTGTGTGGTGTTCGAAAACCACCAGATGCAAAGCAGCCAGTACCGCCGCTACGGCATCAGCGACATCACCCCGGGCGATGACTACGCCGCCATGCGCCAGGTGCTGACGCGGCGCTACGGCAAACTGGCCGAAGCGCTGCGGGCGGCGGCTGCCGAGTCCGGGGGTGCGTCGGGCGGGAGCGCCAGCGGTGCCCGCTTGCCCGACCTGGTGCTGGTGGACGGCGGCAAGGGTCAGGTCAGCATGGCGCGCGAGGTGTTCGAGTCGCTGGGTCTGGACCTGTCGGTCATCGTGGGCGTTGAAAAAGGCGAAGGCCGCAAAGTCGGCCTGGAAGAGCTGGTGTTTGCCGACGGGCGCGACAAGGTCTACCTGGGCAAGGATTCGGCGGCGCTGATGCTGGTGGCCCAGATCCGCGACGAGGCCCACCGCTTCGCCATCACCGGCATGCGGGCGCAACGCGCCAAGGTGCGCACGGGCGGCAGTCGGCTGGAAGACGTGCCAGGCATCGGCCCCAAACGCCGGGCCAAGCTGTTGCAGCGCTTTGGCGGCGTCAAGGGGGTGGAGGCCGCCAGCGTGGCCGATCTGCTCACCGTGGAAGGCATTTCGGTGGAGCTGGCCGACGCCATCTACCGCGCCTTGCACTGATAATCGCCCACCATGTTCTTCAACCTGCCGACCTTGCTGACCTGGGCGCGCATCGTCGCCATTCCGCTGATCGTGGGGGTGTTCTACCTCGATGGTTGGAGCATGGCCGACCGCAACCTGACCGCCACGGTCTTGTTTGTGGTGTTTGCCGCCACCGACTGGGCCGACGGCTACCTGGCCCGACGGCTCAACCAGACGTCGGCGTTCGGGGCGTTTTTGGACCCGGTGGCCGACAAGTTCCTGGTCTGCGCCAGCCTGCTGGTGTTGGTGCATCTGGAGCGGGCCGATGTGTTCGTGGCCCTCATCATCATCGGGCGCGAAATCGCCATTTCGTCGCTGCGCGAATGGATGGCTATCATCGGTGCCACCAAAAGTGTGGCCGTCCACATGATTGGCAAGCTCAAGACCTCGGTGCAAATGACGGCCATCCCCTTTTTGCTGTTCAACGGCAAGGTGTTCGGGGTGGTGGACACCGCCGTGTGGGGGCAGTGGCTGATCTGGCTGTCCGCGGTGCTCACCGTGTGGTCCATGGTGTATTACCTGCGCAAAGCCTTGCCCGAAATCCGCGCCCGCGCCCGTTGACGTTGGCGGGTGCCCATGCCGTCGGCGGATTCCACGTCTCCTCATGCCTGGCTTCGGGCCATGCCCGTGGTGTTTGTGCTCATCTGGAGCACGGGCTTCATCGTGGCGCGCTATGGCATGCCCCATGCGCCGCCGTTGTCGTTCCTGGCGGTGCGTTATGCCCTGTCGGTGCTGTGTTTCGGTGTGTGGGTGGTGGTCGCGGGTGTGGCCTGGCCGCGCACGCGGGGGCAGTGGCTGCACCTGGCTGTGACCGGGGTGCTGATGCATGCCGGTTACCTGGGGGGCGTCTGGGCCGCGGTGAAGGCGGGCATGGGCTCGGGCCTGACGGCGTTGATCGTGGGTGTGCAACCGGTGCTCACGGCGTTGTGGCTGTCGGCGGCAGGCACCCGTGTGTCGGCCCGTCAGTGGGCGGGTCTGGGGCTGGGTTTTGTGGGGCTGGTGCTGGTGGTGTCGCGCAAGTTCGCCCAAGGCGGCCCGGGTGACACGGCCACCTGGCAGAACCTGTCGTACGCGGTGGGGGCGCTGGTGTGCATCACCGCGGGCACGCTGTACCAGAAGCGCCATGTCACGCCCTGTGACGTGCGTTCGGCCAACGCCGTGCAGTTGGTGGCGGCGTTGGGGGTGACCCTGCCGCTGGCGCTGCTGGAGACCGAACCCTTGGTGTGGCACCCCGAATTGGTGGGGGCCATGGCGTGGTCGGTGTTCGGGCTGACGCTGGGCGGCAGTTCGCTGCTGTACCTGCTGATCCAGCGCGGGGCCGCGGCCACCGTCAGCAGCCTGATGTACCTGGTGCCGCCGTGCACCGCCTTGATCGCCTGGGTGCTGTTTGGTGAACCCATCACCCCGCTGACCGTGCTGGGGATTGCCGTGACCGCCCTGGGGGTGGGGTTGGTGGTTCGCGCGCCGTCAGGAAAGGTGACCGGATAGACTTGCTGTTGCGACTAGAATTCGCCTCCGCCATTTCTCAATGCGCCTGCGGAATTGCCACGGCGCATGGACTGGACCCCGTGTCCACTCAAAGGATTTTTCGTGAACAAGACAGAACTCATCGAGCACATTGCCAACGACGCCGACATCCCCAAGGCATCGGCCACCCGCGCACTGGATGCCGCCTTGGCCGCCATTGCCGCCACGCTGAAAGAAGGCGGTTCGGTGTCCCTGGTGGGCTTTGGCACTTTCGAAGTGGGCCAGCGCGCCGCCCGTTCCGGTCGCAATCCCCGCACCGGTGAGTCGATTAAAATCGATTCCGCCAAAGTGCCCAAGTTCCGTGCTGGCAAAGCACTGAAAGACGCCGTCAACTGATCCTGACGGGGGGCGGCCCCTCCACATTCCCATGCATGAGGCGAACGTGTGTTCGCCTTTTTTCTTGGCTGTTTTCTGGCATTTCCTGCTTGGCCTCACAGGGTTCCATCCATGTTCGATTTTGTCCGCAACAACACCCGCTTTCTCGGCCTCCTGATGGCGCTGTTCATCGTGCCCGGCTTCATCTTGATGGGGGTGGACGGGTACCGCAACTTCGACCGTGGCGAAACCGTGGCCACGGTGGCGGGTTCGTCCATCAAACGCGAGGAATGGGACAACGCCCACCGCCAGGAGGTGGACCGCATCCGGGCGCAGCAGCCCAACATCGACATCAAGCAGTTCGACACCGACGAAGCCCGCTACCTCACGCTGGAGCGCCTGGTTCGTGAGCGGGTGTTGAAGGAAGCGGCGCGCAAGAGCCATCTGGTCACCAGCAACCAGAAGCTGGCCAACGAGCTGCAACGCAACGAAGTGATCGCCACCCTGCGCAAGCCCGACGGCTCGCTGGACATGGACCGCTACAAACAGCTGCTGGCCGCACAGGGCATGTCGCCCGAGATGTTCGAAGCCCAGATGCGGCAGGACCTGTCGATGCGTCAGGTCAACCAGGGTGTCACCGGCTCCGCATTCGCCACTCCGGGGGCTGCCAAAGCCTCTCTGGATGCGTTTTTTGAACGCCGCGAAGTGCAGTGGGTGCGCTTTGAAACCGCCAAACAGACCGCCAAGGTCCAAATCAGCGACGACGACATTGCGGCCTACTACAACGCCCACCCGGCCGATTTCCAACAGGCCGAGCGGGCCGACGTTGAATACGTGATGCTGGACCTGGCCGCCGTGACCGACGCCATCCAGGTGTCCGATGCCGATGTCAAGGCGTATTACGACCAGAACGCCACCCGCTACAGCACCAAGGAAGAGCGTCGCGCCAGCCACATCCTCATCAACGCGGCGGCCAAGGCGCCTGCCGCTGAGCGCGAGGCCGCCAAGGCCAAGGCCGAGGAACTGCTGGCCCAGGTCCGCAAGAACCCGGCGTCGTTTGCCGAGCTGGCCAAGAAGAACTCGCAAGACCCCGGTTCCGCACCGCAAGGGGGCGACCTGTCGTACTTCCAGCGCGGGGCCATGGTCAAGCCGTTTGAAGACGCCGCCTTCGGCCTGAAAAAGGGCGACGTGTCCGACGTGGTGGAAACCGAGTTCGGCTACCACATCATTCACGTCACGGACATCAAGCCCTCGGTGGTGCGTCCGCTGGACCAGGTGAAGCCCGAAATCGTGGCCGAGCTGAAAAAGCAGCAGGCCCAGCGTGAATTTGCCGAAAAGGCCGACCTGTTCGGCAACCTGGTGTACGAGCAGGCCGAAACCTACGCCCCCGTGGCCGAAAAGCTCAAGCTCAAGGTGCAGACCTACGCTGGCCTGACCCGCGTCCCCGATGCCAAGACCCCCGCCGTCCTGGCCCAGCCCAAGGCGATCGAAGCCGTGTTCTCGGCCGATGCGCTGGACAAGAAGCGCAACACCGAGGCCCTGGAGATCGGCCCCAACCAGCTGCTGTCGGTCCGGGTGACGCGCCATCAACCCGCACAAACGCTGCCCTTGGCCGATGTCAAGACCCGAGTGCGCGAAGTGCTGTTGAACGAGCGGGCGCAGGTGCTGGCCAAGACGGAAGGCGAAAAGGCCCTGGCCGCCTGGAAGGTCGGTGGCGACGCCAAGTTGCCTGCAGCTGTGGTGGTGTCCCGCAACAAGCCCGAAGGTTTGCAGACCCGCGAAGTGCTGGCCGCGCTCAGCGCCGACCTGACCCAGGCTCCGGCCTGGGTGGGCGTGGACCTGGGGCCGCAGGGCTACACCGTGCTGAAGGTCCTGAAGGTGCAGCCGCGTGAAGCGCCTTCGGCAGACACGGCCAAACAAGAGGTTCAGCAATACGAGCAATGGTGGGCCAGCGCCGAAGGTCAGGCCTACTACGAGTGGCTGAAAAAGCGCTTCAAGGTGGACTTCAAAGTGGCCAAGCCCGGGGCTGATCAGAAAAAGGTCTGACGACCGAGACAGAATCCCGCCAAACCCTGGTTATAATGGCGGGCTACGGTGGCTGTAGCTCAGTTGGTAGAGTCCCAGATTGTGATTCTGGTTGTCGTGGGTTCGAGCCCCATCAGTCACCCCAAAACATGAAAAAAGCCCGGTGTTCGCACCGGGCTTTTTTGTTTCTGAGCCCCGGCTGCGGGGCTCTTGGTGGCGGGGTTCTTTTTTCGCCCCAGGTCAGCCGTTGACCATCACCAGCTTGCCTTGCACACCCCGGCTGCCCATGCTGGCGTAAGCCTGTTTCAGCTCGGCCATGGGCAGGGCCTGGTGGATCAGCGGTTTGACCTTGCCTTGGGCGTACCACTGGGCCAGCTCCCCCATCATGGCCGCATTGGCCTTGGGCTCGCGGCGGGCAAAGTCGCCCCAGAACACCCCCACCAATGAAGCCCCTTTGAGCAGCGGCAGGTTCATGGGCAACTGCGGGATGGTGGGGCTGCTGGCAAACCCCACCACCAGGTAGCGCCCGCGCCAGGCGATGCTGCGAAACACCGGCTCGGCCAGCTGGCCGCCCACGGGGTCGTACACCACGTCGGGGCCCTTGCCGTCGGTCAGGCGTTTGATTTCGTCACGCAGGCTGCCCTCGGGGGTGTGGACGCTGTAGTTCAGCGTGGCATCGGCCCCCAGCCGGGTGCAGGTGGCGCATTTGTCGTCGCTGGAGGCCGCGGCAATCACCTTGGCCCCCACGGCCTTGGCGATCTGGATGGCCGCGGTGCCCACGCCCCCGGCTGCGCCCAGGATCAGCACCGTCTCGCCCGCCTTGAGTTGCGCCCGGTCCACCAGCGCGTGGTGCGAGGTGGCGTAGGTCATGATGAAGGCGGCGGCGTCCACCGCAGGGAAGCCCTTGGGCAAGGGCATGCACATGGCCGCTTGGGCCAGCACATGGGTGCCAAAGCCGCCCGTGCCTTGCAGGCAGGCCACGGTGTCGCCGGGGCGCAGGTGGGTCACCCCGTCGCCGCAGGCTTCCACCACACCGGCAAATTCCGAGCCCGGCACAAACGGCAGGGGCGGTTTCATCTGGTACTTGCCTTGCACGATGAGCAGGTCGGGGAAATTGAGGCTGGCCGCCTGGATGGCCACGCGCACCTGACCCGGCCCCGGCTCAGGGGTGGGCAGCTCTTTCCATTGCAGGTCCTGGACCCCAGTGGTTTGTTCACACAGCCAAGCGTGCATGTGTTGTCTCCGAAAAATGGGTTGGGTTCGGCCACATTCTGCGGGTGTCCCGCCGCCAGCGCTGTCGCCCGCCCGACGCTCCCAAAGCCCGACGCCTAGAATCCGGCGCATGAAAATCCTCATCTCCAACGACGACGGTTACCAGGCCCCTGGCATCGAGGCGTTGTACAACGCACTGAAAGACGTGGCCGACGTCGAGGTGGTGGCCCCCGAGCACAACAACAGCGCCAAATCGAACGCGCTGACGCTGAACGCCCCGCTGTACGTGCACCGGGCGTCCAACGGCTTTCGGTACGTCAACGGCACCCCGGCCGACTGCGTGCACATTGCGCTCACCGGGCTGCTGACCGAGCGCCCGGACCTGGTGGTGTCCGGCATCAACAACGGGGCCAACATGGGGGACGACACCATTTATTCGGGCACCGTGGGCGCGGCGATGGAGGGTCATTTGTTCGGCATTCCGGCCATTGCGTTTTCGCAGGTGGACAAGGGCTGGCAGCACCTGGACACCGCGGCCCGCGCCGCCCGGCACCTGGTGCTGCAACTGCTGCCCACGTTGAAAGGACCGGCGGCGTCCACGCCGCCGTGGCTGCTCAACGTCAACATCCCCAATGTGCCTGCGGCTCAACTCAAGGGTTTCAAGGTGGCGCGGTTGGGGCGGCGGCATGCGGCCGAGGCGGTGATTCAGCAGGTCAACCCCCGGGGTGAGACCATGTACTGGATTGGCGCGGCAGGCCCGGCGTCCGATGCTGGTGAGGGCACCGACTTTCACGCCAGCGCACAGCACCACGCCACCATCACACCCTTGCAGGTGGACCTGACGCACCACAGCGCCTTGCCGCAATGGGCCCCCATGGCCCGCCAATGGGACCAAGGCTGGGCCGATGGGCTGCCCGCGGAGTGCGCATGAAGCCGCCGGCCCGTCCCCGTCCCGGTTTCCCGGCCAGCTTGCCGTCCAGTGGTGGCTCCAGTGTCGGGCGAGTTGCTATTAATTCAGTAGCGTTAAACCCAATCAATAAAAGCGCTGGATCCCAATTTTTGCCGCCTGTTGGGTTGGGCATGGACTCGGTGGCCGTGCGGGCGGCCATGGTGCGCAAGCTGGCGGGGCAGGGCATTGCCCACCCGGCGGTGTTGCAGGCCATGGGGGAGGTGGAGCGCCATCGGTTCGTGGACAGCGCGCTGGTCAACCAGGCGTACGAGGACACCAGCCTGCCCATCGGGCTGGGGCAGACCATTTCCAAGCCCAATGTGGTGGCCCGCATGCTGGAGTTGCTGCTGGCCGATCGGCCCTTGCCTCTGGGGCGGGTGCTGGAAATTGGCACGGGCTGCGGTTACCAGGCCGCGGTGCTGGCGCGGTTGTGCACCGAGGTCTACAGCATCGAACGCCTGAAGGGTTTGCACGACAAGGCCAAGGCCAACCTGCGGGCGTTTCGCATCCCCAACCTGCACCTGTTGTTTGGCGACGGCATGCTGGGTTACCCGGCAGGGGCGCCGTATGCGGGCATCGTCTCGGCGGCTGGCGGGGAGGCCATTCCCCAGGCCTGGATCGACCAGTTGGCGGTGGGCGGGCGCATCGTGGCCCCCACGGTGTCCGGCCAGAACTCGCAGAGCTTGGTGGTGGTGGACAAAACCCCCACGGGTGTGCGCCACACCGTGCTGGAGGCGGTTCAGTTCGTCCCTCTAAAATCGGGCATCGCCTGAGTGCCGCCGCACCGGGTCGCCTCCGTTTGTCCTTTCTTCCCCCTTCGGTTCCTGACATGTCCAGATCCCCTCGTGCGTCGCGGTCTTTTGCCTCAACAGGTGTTGTTGCTTCGGGGGTGTCCGGTGGCCGTCACGCCATGACGCGCCATGCGGCGTTGGCGCTGGCCGCTGTGTGGGCTTTGGGGTTGGCGGGCTGTTCCAGCACCCGCGTGGCCCCGCCCGCTCCTGTGGAAGACCGGGGTTCCGCCCGCGCCGCACCCGGGGTCACGGCACCGGCCCCGGTGACCGCCTCGACATCCGCCGCGGCACCGGCGGTGGTGGACCTGGGCAACCAGCCGGGCCACTACACCGTCAAGCCCGGCGACAACCTCATCCGCATCGGGTTGGAAAGCGGCCAGAACTGGCGCGACATCGCCCGCTGGAACCAGTTGGAAAACCCCAACCGCATTGAAGTGGGCCAGGTGCTGCGGGTGATTCCGCCCTCGGCCACCCCGGTGACTGCGCCTGCCAAGCCGGGTGCGCCGGTCGCGGCTGCTCCTGCGCCTTCGGCCCCGGGTGTGGCCACCGCGCCCGTGACCGGCAGTGCCGTGGCGGCCCAGCCGTTGCCCGCCGCGGGGGCGGCTCCCGCACCGGCTTCGTCGTCGGCCCCGTCTGCCGCCGCCCCTGTGGCCGCATCGGCCCCGGCGCCTGCTCCGGCCAAGGCCGCGGCATCCGATGACATTGCCTTCATCTGGCCCGCCGCGGGCAGCGTGGTGGCGGGGTTTGACGAGCAAAAGAACAAGGGCCTGGGCATTGCCGGCAAGTCGGGCGAGCCCGTGCTGGCCGCCGCCGAAGGGCGTGTGGTGTATGCCGGGTCGGGCCTGCGGGGCTACGGCAACCTCATCATCCTCAAACACAACAACACCTACCTGACGGCTTACGCCCACAACCAGACCCTGCTGGTCAAGGAAGACCAGAACGTCAAGCAGGGCCAGAAGATCGCCGAAATGGGCAGCAGCGACGCCGACCGCGTCAAGCTGCACTTTGAAATCCGTCGCAACGGCAAGCCGGTCGATCCGGCCAAATTCCTGCCCGGCCGTTGAGGGGTTCAGCCATGGGCTGGCCCGTGCTGGTGTTCGACATCGAAACCATCCCCGACGTGGCGGGGATGCGCGATGTGGGGCTGATCGGCACCGACCAGGGCTGGCCCGATTGGCAAACCCAGCGCACCGAAGCGGGCAAGCCCGACATGGCCCCGCTGCACCTGCAACGGGTGCTGGTCATCTCCTGTGTGTTCCGCAACGCCGACGGGCTCAGGGTCCGCTCCTTTGTGGACCGTGACGGGCAGGGCGAGGGCAGCGTCATCCAGACGTTTTTCCAGTCCATCGACCGCCACAGCCCCCAACTGGTGAGCTGGAACGGTGGTGGCTTCGATTTGCCCGTGCTGCACTACCGGGGCCTGAAACACGGCGTGGAGGCCTGTCGTTACTGGGACCTGGGCGACGGCGGCGACCACGACAGCCGTGAGTTCAAGTGGAACAACTACATCAGCCGCTACCACACCCGCCACCTGGACCTGATGGACCTGCTGGCGCTGTACCAGCCCAAGAACAACGCCCCGCTGGACGCCATGGCCAAACTCTGCGGCTTTCCCGGCAAGCTGGGCATGAGTGGCGACCAGGTCTACCCCGCCTACCTGCGGGGTGAGCTGGACACCATCCGCCGGTATTGCGAAACCGACGTGCTCAACACCTACCTGCTGTACTGCCGCTTCCAGAAGATGCGCGGCGGCTTCACGGCCGACGAGTACCAGGCCGAAATGGCCTTTGTGCGCCAGACCCTGCAGGCGCGTGCCGATGCCTGCGCCGCGGCCCGTGCGGACGACCCCCAAGCCCCCGTTGCCGCCGACACGCACTGGGCCGAATACCTGGCGCAGTGGGCCTGAAGCCCCGGCGTCACCCCAGGAACCCCGACCATGTCCACCCCCTTGTCCCCCAGCCGCGAACGCTGGTTGCTGCTCACGTTGGCGGGGATGCAGTTCACCAACATCGTGGACTTCATGATCATGATGCCGCTGGGGCCGCAGCTCACGCAGGTGTTTGGCATTTCAGCGGCCCAGTTCGGGTTGCTGGTGTCCAGCTACAACCTGGCGGCGGGCCTGTCGGGCTTTCTGGCGGCGTTCTACATCGACCGGTTCGACCGGCGGCGCCTGCTGCTGGCGCTGTACGGTTTGTTTGCGTTGGCCACCCTGGCCTGTGGCCTGGCGACCAGCTACCACGGCCTGATGGCGGCCCGGGTGGCCGCGGGGGTGTTCGGCGGCGTGCTGGGCACGCTGGTGCAGACCATCGTGGGCGACGTGGTGCCCTTCGAGCGGCGCGGGCGGGCCATGGCGGTGGTGATGACGGCGTTTTCGGTGGCCACGGTGGCCGGGGTGCCTGCGGGCCTGTTCCTGGCCGCGCACTGGAACTGGCATGTGCCCTTTGTGGCGCTGGCGGGGGTGTGTGCGGTGCTGAGTGTGGGCGCCGCGGCCACCCTGCCGGTGATGCGGACCCACCTCCACGCCCATGAACACGGTGGCGGTGTGCCCTCAACCCCCTGGAGCCGTCTGCGCGACGTGCTGGTGCTGCCCGCGCACTGGCGGGCGTTCGGGTTCTCGGTGTTGCTGGTGTTTGCGGGTTTTGTGGTCATCCCGTACATCACCCTGTACATGACCAGCCACCATGTTGCAGGCGAAGGCGGCATGCCCATGACGCAGGTGCCCTACATCTACCTCGCCGGCGGGGTGGCCACGTTGGTCACCGCCCGTTGGGTGGGCCGTTGGACCGACCTGTGGGGCAAGGTGGTGATGTTTCGGCGCATGGCACTGGTGACGGTGGTGCCGCTGGTGCTCATCACCCAAGTGGCCCCTTGGGGGGTGTTCTTCATCCTGCCGGTGAGCACGCTGTTTTTCGTGTGCATGAGTGGCCGCATGATCCCCGGCATGGCCATCCTCACCTCGGCCTGCGAACCGCGGCTGCGGGGCACCTTCATGGCCCTCAATGGGGCGGTGCAGGCGCTGGCCATGGGCCTGGCGTCGTGGGTGGGGGGATTGTTGATTGCCCAGGACACACAAGGGCGGGTTCTTCACTACGGCTTCAATGCCGCGCTGGCCGTGGCCGCCAGCCTGCTGGCGGTCTGGGTGGTGGGCCGCTTGCGTCTGGGTGATGCTGGCTCGGGCATGCCGGTGCGGGTGACCGACCCGGCGGGCTGAGACAATCGGGGCATGTCCCGTTCTTCATCCCCAACCCCCGCCACCCCTGTTTCCACCACGTCCGCCACGCCCGCAGCCTCTGGCGAGGCTGCGCTGCCCTCGTTGGCCTCGGCCCTGAGCCAGGCCCGAGGCCAGACCGCCAACACCGATGCGCCGCCCGAGGGTGACATGGCCAGCCGCCCCGACGTGCCCCTGGCCCGCGACTTTGGCTTTCCCGACGACTGGCTGCACATCAACTCGCTGGACCTGGAAGCCCAGGGCGTGGCACGCAAGGCCGACGGCAAGGTGGTGTTTGTGGACGGAGCCTTGCCGTTCGAGTGGGTCAGCGCCCAGGTCAACCGCAAGAAGAACAACTGGGAGGCTGCCACCCTCACCACCGTCCACCGCGAGTCGTCGCAGCGCGTCAAGCCCGGCTGCCCGCACTTCGGCCTGCACGCCGGGGCCTGTGGCGGCTGCAAGATGCAGCACCTGGATGCCACGGCCCAGGTGGCCATGAAGCAGCGCGTGCTGGAAGACAACCTCTGGCACCTGGGCAAGGTCAAGCCCGACACGCTGTGGCGGCCCATCCAGGGCCCCACCTGGGGCTACCGCTACCGCGCCCGGCTGTCGGTGCGCCACGTCATCAAGAAGGGCACGGTGCTCATCGGTTTTCACGAGCGCAAAAGCCGTTACGTGGCCGACATGTCGGTCTGCCCGGTGCTGCCCCCGCACGTCAGCGCCATGCTGCTGCCCCTGCGCGGCCTGATCTCCAGCCTGGACGCACGCGACACCTGCCCGCAGATCGAACTGGCCTGCGGCGACGACGTGACCGCCCTGGTGCTGCGCCACCTGGAACCCCTGTCCCCCGCCGACGCCGACCGGCTGCGCGCCTTTGCCGCCGCCCACCCCGGCGTGCAGTGGTGGCTGCAACCCAAGGGGCCGGACACCGTGCACCTGCTGGACGCCCCCACGGCAGACACCCCGGTGCTGAGTTACGCGCTGCCGGACTTCGGCATCGTCCACCCCTTCAAACCCACCGACTTCACCCAGGTCAACCCGCACATCAACCGCGTGCTGGTCAGCCGGGCGCTGCGCCTGCTGGACGCGCAGCCCACCGAGCGGGTGATCGACTGGTTCTGCGGCCTGGGCAACTTCACCCTGCCCATTGCCACCCAGGCCCGCGACGTGCTGGGCGTGGAAGGCAGCGAGGCCCTGGTGGCCCGCTCGCGTGAAAACTACAAGAAAAATGCGGCCTCTGCGCTTATTCCCAAAGCGCTGGCAGCAACGGAATTTGTAGCACGCAACCTGTTCGAGATGACGCCCGACCAGCTGCGCGCTGACGGTTCCGCCGACAAATGGCTGGTGGACCCCCCGCGCGAAGGCGCGTTTGCGCTGTGCAAGGCCCTGGCCGACGCCGTCAACCCCGGGGCCACCGACGGCTCGTCTTCCGGTTCCACCGCCCCCGTGGCAGGGCCGCTGGCCGGGGGTTGGCAGCCGCCGCGGCGCATCGTCTACGTGAGCTGCAACCCCGCCACGCTGGCGCGCGACGCCGGGCTGCTGGTGCATGTGGCGGGCTACCGCTGCGTGGGGGCGGGGGTGGTCAACATGTTCCCGCACACCGCCCACGTGGAAAGCATGGCGGTGTTCGAGCGGGTGGCCTGAACGCGGGCTGCCACCATCCGCCCCCGGGTGGCCAGCGAGAAGGGCTGGCGTGCCCGGCCTCAGTGTTTGGCGGCGGGGGCCTTTTTGTCCGCTTTGGCGGCATCGGCCTTGGCGGGTTTTTCGTCCACAACTTCTTCGGCGTTGCCGTGGCCGTCCGCGGCTGCGGCCTTGGGTTTGGCGGGCTCGGGCGGGGTCACCGGGATGATGGTGTCCAGCTTGTTGTCCCGCATGTAGGCGTCCATGTCCTTCCAGCCGTCGAAGATGGCGGCTTTGCTGGCCTTGGGGTTGTAGCGGTAGCAGTCTTCCAAGGCACGGGCCGCTTGGCGGCAGGCACTGCCAATGGCCTTGCCTTCGGCCGCTTTGCGTTCGGCTTCGGCTGCCGGGTTTTCAATGCCCAGGTAGTCACAGCCCGCCAGCAGGGTGCTGCCAGCGGCCAATGTGGCCAGCAGGAGGGGGCGCAGCGGGAACAGGGCAGATGGACTCATGGCTTGGGTGGTGCGGGGCATCAAAGGGTTCTTCGGCCAGCCCGCGGGGGACTTGAGCGGACCTGTGGTGGATTCTGCGCCCAAACACAAAGGGCCTCCCGAAGGAGGCCCTGGCTAAGTTCGGCATCGGGAGGCGCGCCCCGTGCACGCCACACTCAGTCGTCGCTGCTGGTGATGCCCAGGATGGCCAGCAGGCTCTGGAACACGTTGAACAGGTCCAGGTACAGGGCCAGCGTGGCGCTGATGTAGTTGGTTTCACCGCCGTCGATGATGCGTTTCAGGTCGTACAGCATGAACAGGCTGAAGATGCCGGTGGCCAGCACGCTGATGACCAGCATGCCGGTGCCGCTGCCCACAAACACGTTGACGAGGGAGCCGATCATCAGTGCGATGGCCCCCACCATCAGCCACTGGCCCATGCCTTCCAGGCTGCGCTTGATGGTGCTGGCCAGTGCCGCCATCACCACAAACACGCCTGCGGTACCGGCAAAAGCCGTCATCACCAGGTCGGTGCCGTTCTTCATGCCCAGCACCACCGCCAGCATGCGCGAGAGCATCAGCCCCATGAAGAAGGTGAAGCCCAGCAGCACCGCCACCCCGGCGGCAGAGTTCTTGGTGCGCTCAATGGCGTACATGAACCCGAAGGCACCGCCCAGGAACACCGCCAGCCCCAGGAAGCCGGTCAGGCTGGCGGTGATGCCTGTGGACACCCCCACCCACGCCCCCAGCACGGTGGGCAGCAGGCTCAGGGCCAACAGGCCATAGGTGTTGCGCAACACCTTGTTGCGCTGATCGGCGGACACCAGGGTGCCGCTTTGCAGGGTGTAGATGTTGTCGTTCATGAGGCAATCTCCAATCAAGGTTGTTCTGCCGCACATCCAACGCGCCGCAGACCGGGTCATTATGCTGGGAAGGTGGGCCACCCCAAGGTGGGGATGCCCCTGTATTTTTTCAAGGAACCGTCCATGAAAACCAGAGCTTCGCTCGAACTCTCCGACATCAAGGCCATCGCTGCAGCCGCAGAAGCCGAGGCCCTTGCCAACCAATGGGCGGTGACCATCGCCATCGTGGACGAAGGCGGGCACCTGTTGTGGCTGCAACGCCTGGATGGCGCACCGCCCATTTCCGCCCACATTGCCCCGGCCAAGGCCCACACGGCCGCGCTGGGACGGCGCGAGAGCAAGGTGTACGAAGACGTGATCAACGGCGGGCGCTACTCGTTCCTGAGCGCCCCGGCGGTGGAAGGCCTGCTGGAAGGCGGCGTGCCCATCCTGAAAGACGGCTTCTGCCTGGGCGCGGTGGGGGTGAGCGGCGTCAAGTCCAGCGAAGACGCGCAGATTGCCAAGGCAGGCATTGCCGCCTTGGGGCTTTGAATTTCTGTCCTTCTTCGTCGCCAATGGCACCAGCCATTGGCTTCTCAGTCAGGACAGAACTGCTCCCGAAATCCATCCACCACCGCCCCATGCCCCCATGAACAATCTGGGTTGAAAAAACGGCTGGCTGGAGGACTGCAGCGGTCCGTACTGGCTGGCCACTCAAAAAACGACCTGGCGCAAGGACACGCCATGCACTGAACGCCGAGGTCGCCCCACGATGAAGGGTCCTACTTGGTGAGAATGAGCTTGCCTTGCCGGGTGGCCTGCAGGCGGTAGACGGTGCCGTTGTGGGCAATGTGGATGGCGGCGCGCCCTTGAAGCAGCTGGTCGCTGGAAAGCACCTGGGCCAGGCCTTGCGGCGCTGCCCGGGCCGTGTGGGGCTCAACCTGGTGGGTTGCAGCCAAGGGCGTGGCGCTGGCACCGGCCACCCAGGCCGGTGCGGGGTGGGTGGGGGCGGCGCTCATCGGGCGGGCTCCGTGATGAAACCGATTTTTTTCACACCGGCCTGCTGGGCCGCGGCCATGGCCTGGGCCACACGCTCGTAGCGCACGTTGCGGTCGCCGCGGATGTGCAGGTCGGGCGGTGGGTTCTGGGCGGCGGCGGCGGCGGCCAGACGGCCTTGCAGCTCGTTGTCGTCGGCCAGCTTTTGTTCGTTCCAGAAGTAGGTGCCGTCGGCGTCCACACTCAGGCGCACGGTTTCGGGCTTGACCAGCTCTTTGTCGTTGCTGGCGCGGGGCAGGTCGATGTTGACCGCGTGTTTCATCACCGGCACGGTGATGATGAACACGATCAGCAGCACCAGCATCACGTCGATCAGCGGGATCATGTTGATCTCGCTCAGCATCTCGTCGTCGGTGTCGGAAAACGGTCCGTGGGACATGGCGGGTTCTCGCTGGGATGGGGCGCTGACGCTCAGGGCTTGCGCAGGGCCACGACCGACGGGCTGCCCGCCACCGGGACCGAGGCCGGGCCAGCGGCCACGCCCCCTTGGCTGACGCGGGCACCGGTCACGAACAGCGCGTGCAGGTCGTGGGCAAAGCGGTTGAGCTTGTGCTGCACCGCCTTGTGGCCGCGCACCAGGGCGTTGTAGCCCAGCACCGCGGGGATGGCCACGGCCAGGCCCAGGGCGGTCATGATGAGCGCCTCGCCAATGGGGCCGGCCACCTTGTCGATGGTGGCCTGACCCGCCGCACCAATGCCCAGCAGCGCGTGGTAAATGCCCCAGACCGTGCCGAACAGCCCCACAAACGGCGCGGTGGAGCCCACCGAGGCCAGGATGGCCATGCCGCCTTGCAGCCGGGCGATGAACTCGTCCAGCGCCGAGCGCAGCTCGCGCGTCACCCAGTCGCTCAGGTCCAGCTGGTCGTGCAGCTGCGGGCGCGGCGGGGTGCCGGGGGCGGTCAGCGTGGGCTCGTCCTGGCGCAGGATGTGACGGGTGGCCTCGCGGCCCGTTTGCGCCAGTTGGTGGAAGGGGTTGTCCTGGGCGTCGCCCAGTTGGCGCAGGCCGTCTTCAAAGTCGGTGGCGTGCCAGAAGGCCTCGGCCTGCCGCGCCTGCTGACGGTGGCGGCGCAGGTTCAGCGCCTTGGTGAGGATGACCATCCAACTGGCCATGGACATGCCCAGCAGGATCAGCGCCACCGTGCGGGTGACAAAGTCCCCTTGCTGCCACACGTGGGCGAGGCCGAATTGGGTGTCCATGGTTGGTTACTCCTGAAACAATAGCTTGAAGATGAATTATGAAAAGCGCTGAGTGCCAAAAACATCAAAAGTTCTTGGCGTCACTCCAGCACAAAGTGAAGGGGCACGTTGAACCACATGGCCTTGGGCTCGCCGTTGACCTTGCCGGGCACGTACTTCCAGCCCAGCACGGTTTTCAGCGCGGCCTGGTCCAGGCGGTCGTAGCCGCTGCTGGTTTTCACCTCGGCCTGGCTGGCCGAACCGTCCACCTCGATCAACACCCGCACCAGCACCTTGCCTTGTTCGCCCAGGCGGCGCGACAGGGGCGGGTAGGCGGGGGGGCGGTTGTTCAGGTAGTCGGCGTTGCTGTCGGGCAGCTGGATGCGCGGCGGCGCGGGTGGAGCCGGAGGGGCGGGTGGGGCCGAGGGCGCTGCCGCCACGGGGGTGCTGACGGGCGGTGCCGGGGGTTGCGGGGTGGAGGTGCTGACCACCGCGTTGGGGGCGGGGGTGTCGGTCTGCGCCGCCAGGGGCAATGGCGGGGGTGGCAAGGGCCTGGGAGTGGATGTGGCCACCGCCGCTTGGGGCTTGGCCTTGGGCTCGGGGCGGGGGGGCGGTGGCGGCGCCACCTGGGCTGGCGTGGGGTCCACCCAGGACGCCACCAGCTCCACCGGCACCACCACCTCTACGGCACGCATCAGCAGGCCGCTTTGCAAACCGTACAGCGCGGCGGCATGCAGCAGCACCACGCCCAGCACCAGGACGGCCTGGCGGGACAGGCCCCGCCGTGGCGTGCGGGACAAGGGGGTTTGGGCGGTGGACATGGCGGTGGACGGAGACAACGGGGGGCGGTGAAGGGGGTTCAGCGGATAAACACCCACCACGCCGCGGCCATGGCGAATGCTACAGAGAGCCCGAGGGAGAGGATGGAATTCATGTCAGTCCTGAAGAATGGGGTTCATTGTAAATGAGAATCTATCGCATTTGAAGGGGTGGCGTGTACAAGTGTTCCCCCGTGCAGCCCTCGGGCGACGACACGCCGCACAGCGCCATGGCGGCCTGGAACTCGTCCAGCAATTGGCGGATGACGTGGGCCACGCCCATGGCCCCGGCGTGGGCCAGGCCGTGCAGCACGGGGCGGCCCACCAGCACGGCATGGCCCCCCAGGCTGAGGGCCTTGAACACGTCGGTGCCGCGGCGCACGCCGCCGTCCACCAGCACGCTGAGGTGCTGGCCCACGGCCTGCGCAATGGCGGGCAGGGCGTGGGCGGTGGGCAGGGCGGTGTCCAGGGTGCGGCCCCCGTGGTTGGAGACGATGACACCCGCGGCCCCGTGGTCGAGCGCCCTGCGGGCGTCGTCGGGGTGCAGGATGCCTTTGAGCAGCACCGGCAGCCGGGTGTGGCGGTTGAGCCAGCGCACATCGTTCCAGGTGGGGGCCTGGGCCAGCAGGTCGGCCAGGGCGGTGGGCGCGGGCGTGCCGGGCAGGTTGACGGCGCGGATGCCCGGCGGCAGCGCAAAGCCCGTG
The DNA here is from genome assembly GCF_054777695.1 of Hydrogenophaga soli. NCBI lineage: Bacteria > Pseudomonadati > Pseudomonadota > Betaproteobacteria > Burkholderiales > Comamonadaceae > Hydrogenophaga > Hydrogenophaga soli. The sequence continues at coordinate 127,000 of NZ_BAAHAK010000009.1, forward strand.
CGCCGCTCCTGGTCGCGCACGCCGTGCACCGGGGCGTCCACCGTCAGCACCAGGGCTTGGTAGCCCGCGGCTTCGGCGCGGGCCACCAGGGCCAGGGTGTCCTCACGGCGGGGTTGCAGGTAGAGCTGCAGCCACAGCGGGGCGGAGGCGGGGCCGGGCTGGTACACCCGGGCCACGTCTTCCAGCAGGCAACTGGCCTGGGTGCTGAGCACCAGCCCGGCCTGCTGGGCACTGGCGGCCAGGGCGGTGGCTTGTTCACCGTCGGGGTGGGCCAGGCGCTGGTAGGCCATGGGGGCCACCAGCAGTGGGTGGGGCAGGGTGTGGCCCAGCACCTTCACCCGGGTGTGGCTGTGTTGCAGCGGCTGCAGCACCCGGGGGCGCAGGCGGATGTCCTGCCAAGCTTGCAGGTTGGCGTGGTGGGTGAGCTGGTCGGCGGCGGCGCCGCACAGGTAGGCCCAGGCCGGGTCGTCCAGCACGCGGCGGGCGGCGGCTTCGTGGTCGGCCAGGTTGACGATGTGCGGGGCCACGGGGGTCAGGGCTTGCATGGTGGGGGCGGGCCAAAGGGCTCAGGTTTCGGCCCACATGCGCAGCAGGTTGTGGTATGTGCCGGTGAGTTGGGTGGCTTCAGGGGTTTCGCCATGGCGCTGGCGCAGGGCGAGCAGGTTCATGTCCAGGTCGAACAGCAGGCGGCGCTGTTCGTCGCTGCGCACCATGCTTTGCACCCACAAAAAGCAGGCCAGCCGGTGCCCTCGGGTGACCGGGGTGACCTGGTGCAGGCTGGTGCCGGGGTAGAGCACGGCGTGGCCCGCGGGCAGCTTGACGCCGCGGGTGCCGTAGGTGTCGCTCACGGTGAGTTCGCCGCCGTCGTAGTCGTCGGGGTCGTTGAGGAACACGGTGCACGACACGTCGGTGCGCACGTACTCGGTGCCCCCGCCGTCAGCGGTCTTGAGGCGGATGGCGTTGTCGATGTGGTTGCCGTAGGCGTTGGCCTCGCCCCCATAACGGTTGACCCGCGGGGTGAAGATGCGCAGTGGCAGCGCCGCGCTGAAAAACAACGCCGACTGGTTCAGCCCCGCCAGCACGCGCTGGCGGACGAAGGTGGCGGCCTCGCAGTCGTGCGGCAGCTGTTCGTTGTGCTTGACGGTGCGGGCCTGGGGGCCCGCGCTGCCCCGCCCGTCTTCCCAGGGGGCCTGGGCCAGCAGGCTGCGGATGCGGGTGAGGTCGTCCGCCGACAGGATGTGGGGCAGCGTGAGCAGCATGGTGGCATCAGAACTTGATGTTGGCCGTGACTTGCAGCGTGCGCCCGGCTCCGGGGATGTAGTGGCCGGTGTAGAGCTGGTCGCCATACAGCTTGTTGGTGGCGTTGGTCAGGTTGGCCTTGAGGGTGAGCTTGTCGGGAATCCAGGCGTATTCGGCCATCAGGTCGATGGTGGCCCAGCCCGGCACTTCCCAGCCGGGGTTGCGGTTGGGCGTCTGGCGGCCCCGGAAGTTGACGCCCGCACCCACCCGCCACAGCGGGGTGAGGGCGTAGGTGGTCCACACCGAGCCGGAGTGGTAGGGCGTGAGGCTGGGGCGGGTGCCCTGGCCTTCGGAGCCCGCCACGCCAATGTCGATCTTGGCCACCGGCATCCACACGTAGTTGGCAAACACCTCCCACTGCGGGGTGATGCGCCCGGCCACTTCAGCCTCCAGGCCGGCCACATGGCGCTTGCCCGACAGGGTGACCAGGCTGCTGTCCGGGTCGGTGTTGCGCTCGTGCAGCTTGGTGGAGCGGAAAGCGGCAAACCGGGTGGTCCACTGCTTGTTGGCCGATTCCAGCTTCACGCCCACTTCCATGTTGATGCTCTGCTCCGGCGGCACGTTGACGTTGGCTGAGCTGAGGGAATACGCGTCGCCCGAGGTGTTGAACGAGGTGGCCGCGCTGGCGTACCAGGTGGTCAGTTCGCTGGGCTGGTACAGCGCGCCAATGCGCTTGCTCCACTCCGACACCTTCATGCGGTAGTGGGTGGTGGTGACGGGGCCTGCCGCGGTGGTGGGGATGGCAAAGCTGTCGTAGTCGCCCGTCAGGCTGTCAAAGCGCAGCCCGGCCAGCAGCTTCCAGGTGGGGCTGAGTTGCACCATGTCCTGGGCGTACACGCCATAGCCCTTGGATTTGTAGCGGCTGGTCTGGCGCAGCACACGGCTGCCTTCGTCCACCCAGTTGCTGCTGGTGACGCCACCCACCGTGGTGGTGGCCTTGGTGGGCACCACGCCGCCTTGGGCCGCGGTGCGCGCGCCATACACCACCTTGTCTTCCTGGGCAAAGTCCACCCCGGCCAGCACCTCGTGCCGCAGGCCACCGGCGTTGAACTTGCCGCTGTAGTCGGACTGGATGTACAACGTGTCCAGGTTCTGCACCTTGAGCTGATTGCCCCGGTTCAGCACGGTGCTGGGGCCAAAGGTGTCCAGCCCTGCGGCCTTGCCACCGGGTTGGGCCGAGGCGGCGGCAAAGCGGATGGTGGAAGCGCGCATGTCCCGCTCGTACTGGCCCTTGCGCACCTTGGTGACGAGTTCGTTCTCGCGGTCAAAACGGTGGGTGTGGGTGAAGCCCACGGTGTTGGCGCTGCCGTGGTTGCGGTCGCTGTCCATGCCTCGGTAGGTTTTTGGGTCCAGCGGCAGGTAGGTGGCGGTGCTGGCCGCGGCGGTGGCGGTGGGGCGAATCCACGGGAGCCCATAGTTGATGCCGTTGCGGTTTTCCAGGCTGAAGAAGCTGGCCGAGAACTCGTCCCGTTCGCCAATGCCCCAGCGGTAGGTGCCGGCAATGCCGTGTTTGTCGATGCGGTTGCCCGCGCCGTCGTTGTCGGCGGTGTTGACCATGGCGTTGAGGCGCAGCGCGGCGCTGTCGCCGGTTTTCAGGTTGAAGTCGCCCACCACCCGCTTGAGGTTGTGGCTGCCCACGGTCACGTCCACCTGGTGTTCGTCGATCAGGCGCGCCGCCTTGTTGACCATGTTGACCGCACCGCCGGTGGAGCCGCGCCCGAACAGCATGGACGCCGAGCCGCGCATCACCTCCACCCGGTCGAAGTTGAAGGTGTCGCGCTCGTAGAAGGCGGGGTCGCGCATGCCGTCCACAAACACGTCGCCCGAGCCTTGCAGCGAAAAGCCGCGCAGCTTGATGTCTTCTTCCCCGCCCTCGGCGGCCTGGAAGCTGATGCCGCCGGTGGTGGCCAGCACCTCTTTCAGGGTGTCCAGGTTGCGGTCGTCCATCACCTTTTCGGTCACCACGGTGACGGACTGCGGCACGTCGCGCAGCAGCTGTTTGCCTTTGCCGATGGTGACCTCGGTGGCGCGCACGCTGTCCTTGCCCTCGGGGGCTTCGGCGGCTTCCTTCACCACCACAGTGGACAGGGTCTTGTCCGCGGGCGCGGTCTGGGCCATGGCCGTGACCGACCCGGCCAGCAGCAACGCACCCAAGGGCAGCAGGGTGGTGTTGATTGCTATTTTTTCAGTAGCTGCTTGCGCTTTTTTTGAAAGCGCTGGAGCCGATTTTTTCTTGAATTTTTGGGTGTGTCGCATGGTGCAGTGGCCTCAGAAGTTGCTGGCTGGCTGATGCACACCACACCCCACCCGTGACGGCGGGTGAACGGCGGGACACTGGCTGGCTGGAAGGCCTCCATTGTCTCATTCAAATGAGAATAAATCTTGTTTGTGCGGTTTTTAAATGCGAATGTTTCTCAACTGTGATGCAAAATGACCACACCGTCGGGCCCATCCCAAGGCCTGCTGATCCACTCATTGACATCGGAGACCGTCATGACCCTTTCGCTGTGCAATCCGTTGGCCGACACCTTGCACCCAGACGCAGGCGGGCCGTCGCCACTTGGGGGGACGGGTGAGGACCTGGAGCACCTGCTGCTCATCCGGCGTCTGGCTGCTCTGCAACAACGCGTCAGCCAACTGGTGTTGAGCTACGAAGCCCAATTGGCCCACTGGAAGCACCAGCTCATGCGCCAAAGCGTGCGTTTGATGCTGGAGCGCACCCGGGCAGATTGGGGCCTGGTGGTCACCCCCAGGCCTGAGCACGCACCGCGCCAGGGTGCGCAGCAGGTGCTGGTGCAAGCCCAGGCAAGGGCCGTGGTGTGCCGCACGGGTTGCCAGATGGACGGCGACCACTGGCGACAGGGCGACCAATGCCGCCTGAGCGGGCAGGACTGCGCCGATTCAGCGTGAGCGCCAGCCCGCCACCGCCAGCGCCGCCCAGCCCAGCATGAGGCAGGTGCCGCCCATCGGCACCACATACACCGACGGCCCGCTGTGGATGCCCGCCAGGATGCGCAGCCCGTACAGCCCGCCCGCAAACCCCAGTGCGCCCAGCACAAACAGGCCCCCGGCCAGGTTCAACCAGCGCGACGGTGCCTGGCGCTGGGCCAGCGCCACGCCCAGCAGGGCCAGCGCATGCACCAGCAGGTACTGGTTGGCCGTGTTGGCGCGGCTGACGGCCACGGCCAGTTCATCGGCCGGGACCAGGGCGGGCAGGCCGTGTGTGCTCCAGGCGGCCACAGCCACCCCCACGGTGCCCAACAGGCCGGAAAGGGTCATCCAAAGGCGATGCATGGGTGAATGCTCCTGAAAAGGGATGGATTTTTGCAAATCAAAACTGGACTTTACGCTTTTGAACAAAGCGCAAGCAGCTAGCAATTTTGAGCCGCGTCGTGCCTCAGTGTGGTCAATGCCAAGCCGCAATCTGCTCAATCCCGCTGAACGGGGTGACCACGGCTGTGAAAATGAATGCTGTTGCTCACGCCTGTTGGAAAACGGAGTGCAGGCGTCATCCTGTGGGGCTCGGAAGCGCTGCCTGGTGCGGCTCGGCGGCGATGGCATCAGGCACAAGAAAATGGCACTTGTGTCCTCCAATCAACCCGACGTTGAAAGGCCCCCATGGCATCGCTTCCCACGAAGCTTTTGAAAGACGTGTACTGGTCTTTCGCCGAGCCGGTTCCGCTTTCGCCCGAAGCCTTGGTTGCCGTGGTGCGCGAATACGCCGTTGAACTTGAACTGCCGGATGGCTCGTCAACCCTGCTGCAGCCACTGCCGTTTGCCGATGTCCGCATCCGTTATGCCCACAGCGACCGCACCGAAGGTGGTGAATGGTGCGAGGTCACTCAGGCGCTTCGGGTGGTTGCACCGCCAGCCAACCTGCTCACGGGCGCAGACCTGCTGTGGGAGCTGCATGTTGCTTGTCATTCGACGGTCGGGGCCGACGATCGCCACTGCTTTGAGGGCTTTGAGCGGGTGTCCCCGCCGGGCGGTGGTGGGGCTGCGGAGTACGAGGTCATCTTGGGCAGCTGAATCGCACGTTCGCCCCGCGGATCGTGTAACGCCGCTTTGGCGCGGATTCCTCGGTGTGTGAACCAAGGGAGAGATTTTTGATGAAAAAATGGCACCTACCGCTTTCATAAAAAGCGCAGGGTGCTATGAAAATTGATGTTCTGGATGGGTGCCAGCCCGGCCCGCACCATGCGCAGGCGGCCCGGGTGGGCGTCGGGCAGGATGGTCAGGCCCAGCCTGCGGGCCATGGCCACCATGGCGGGGTGGCCGTGTTCACACACCAGGGTGGCGGGGGGCGGTTGGTGGGCACCCCCCAGGGCCGCAGCCAGCAGGGCGGTGCCCATGCCCTGCCGACGGGCGGCGGGCAGCACGGTGAGCGCCAGTTCATGCACCGCGTCCGCGCCCGTGGGGGCCAGCTGCAGCAGGCCCAGCAGGCCGGTGTCACCCGGTCCCCAGGCCCCCAGCCACAGCCCGTGGTCCAGGCGCACCTGCTGCGCCCAGGCCATCACCCGCTCGTCGCTCATCGGCAGGCCGAAGCGTTGGTAGCGGTCGTTGGCGTCCAGGGCCAGCACATGCAGCAGGCAGGCGCTGCGGTGGCCCGGACCCAGCACGCCCAGGTCAGTCGTCCACCGACACATACACCAAGCCCGCAGAGGTGCACAGGTGGCGCTGGCCGCTGGTGGGCGATTCAGCCCACAGCTCGGCCTGCACGTGGACCGAACGCCGCCCCACGCGGCTGACCTGCGCCAACACCTCCACCACGTCGCCCACGCGGGCGGGGGCCACAAAGTCCATGCGCTCGCTGCTGGCCATCACCACGGTGCGGCGCACCTGGCGGGTGGCGGCCACAAAACCGGCCTTGGCCAGCCAGGCCATGGCCGGACTCCCGTGCAGGATGCCCCGGTGGTTGGCGTGGCCGGGAAACACGATTTCGGCCACCCGCACCCGGCCGGGCTCGGTGGTTGGTGCCTCGGGGTCAGCTGGGGGCGTGGGCGGCGAGGTGGGGGCCGATGCGGCCTGGGTCACCATGACGAATTCGCCCGACAGGCAGCGGGTGCGCTGCCCGCTCAGCAGGTCTTCCGCCACCAGTTCGGTGGCCACGGTCACCGAGCGGCGGCCTTGCTTCAGCACATGGGCGGTGCATTCCACCAGATGGCCCGCCGGGGCGGGGGCGGCAAAGTCCAGCCGACTGACCGCCGCCGTGACCACGCTGCCACGCAGCACCTGGCTGCCGCGGATGAAGGCCAGCCGGTCCAGCATGGCCAGGGCCGCGCCGCCAAACAGCGTGCCATGGTGGTTGGACTGGTCGGGCCACACCATGTCCACCGCAGCCCAGGGCTGCCAGGAGGGTTCGGGCGGCCCGGGCGGGGTCGGGGGCGTGGGGGCGGTCGGGGTGTTGGCGTCGGGTGCGCAGGGGGGTAGGCAGGGGATGGTGGTCAAGCTCAGGTCCTCCAACAGGGGTCATGGAGGGGCAAGGGCTGGCCAACATCGTTCGCGCGCAGACACGCCCGCCGTGCCCGGCCAAAGGGGGCCGTGCACCGCGGAACAAACGACACTCGCACAGGGACACCCCGCCCCAAACACAGGTCACATCACCTCGGGGCAGGTCTCCTGGCTCTCGGGTCGTTGTCGTGCTGTCGGCCTTCCCGGCCTTGGGGCCAGTGGCATGGATGGACAGCGGACTCGCCGATCACAGTTGCGGGGGCAGCCACAGCTTGGGTTGGGGTTCCAACCGTTCTGTCGTTCCCTTTTCATTTTTGCCGTTGAGCAAAAAACCGCGAGGTGAATTCAGTGTATCAGTGGCCCCTGGCCGGGCAGGGGTCGGCGCGCTTGTGGCAGAGTGCGGCTGTTTTCACAAGGGAATGGCCCAATGTTCAAATTCCTGACCGCCTGGCGGTCCCGCCCAGCCCACACGCCTTCGGTGGAGGCCATGCTGAACCAGCCCACCGACAACGCCGAACAAACCCTGGCCCTGCTGGCCAAGACCTTTGTGCTGGACCAGCAGCGCCGCGAGGCCGAGGTGCGCCGCGCCGCGCGCTTCCGCCGTTGGATGGTGGGCTCGCTGGTGGTGGGCTCGCTGGCCGTGTACGCCGTGCTGGCGGCCAAGGCCCTGCTGCCGCTGCCAGGGGTGACGGCCACCGAGCCTTCGGTGGGCCTGGTGCGGGTGGAGGGGCAGATCAGCGCCACCGCCAAGCTGGCCTCGGCCGAGAAGGTAGGGGCCGCCCTCAAACGCGCCTTTGAAGACGAGCGGGTGCAGCGCGTGGTGCTGTACATCGACTCGCCCGGCGGTGCCCCGGTGGAGGCCGAACGCATCATGGACGCCGTGGCCCAGCTGCGGGTCAAGCACCCCAAGCCGGTGCAGGCCGTCATTGGCAACCTGGGAGCCTCTGCCGGGTACATGGTGGCCTTGTCGGCTGACGACATCGTCAGCGCCAAATACTCGCTGGTGGGCTCGGTGGGGGCCATCTTGCAAAGCTGGGACGTGCATCGCGTGCTGGAAAAGTACGACGTCAAGGCCAAAACCTACGCCTCGGGCCACCTCAAAGGCATGCTCAACCCCTTCGAGCCCACCACCCCCGAAGCCGAGGCCAAGGCCCAGGGTCTGGTGGACGAAATGGGCCGCCAGTTTGCCCACCTGCTGACCGAGCGCCGCGGGGCCAAGCTGAAGCAGCCGCCCGAGTCGTACACCAGCGGTGAGGTGTGGGGCGGCCAGGAGGCCCTGGCCCTGGGCCTGGTGGACCGCAACGCCACGCTGGAGGTGTTGATGGCCGAACAGCCCGACCTGAAACTGGTGGACTTTGGCCCCTTCGACCGCAAACCCGGCTGGCTGCCCAGCTGGTTGCAGTCCCTGGCACGCGGGGCCGACGCCCTGGGCACCCTGGCCGATGCCTTGCCCGCAGCGCGTGGTGCTGGAAACCTTGAATGAAATTGGCCTCTGTCGCTTTTAAATCAAGCGCAAGCAGCTACTGAATTGATAGTGTCTGTGTGAAAGCCCCCGACCCCCGCCACGCACCCCCCATTCCCGCCTACCTGCGCGAAACCTACCCCTGGGCCTACCTGACGCCGCGTGCGGTGCGGGTGTTCGAGCGGCAATGGCTGGTCAACCTCATCCTGTGGGGCCAGTTCGCCCGCCTGCGGGACGCGGCGCTGGACGCGCTGACCCCGGCCCTGGGCGGGCAGGTGCTGCAAGTGGCCTGCGTGTACGGCGACCTCACGCCCCGCCTGGTGCAGCGCCTGACCCCGGGCGGTCATGTGGCGGTGGTGGACGTGGCGCTGATCCAGTTGGACAACCTGGCGCGCAAGCTGCAAGCGCTGAAACCGCCCCCGCAGTCGCGTGAGTCGGTGGGGGCAGGGCCGGTCAGCCTGCAGTGCCAGGATTCGGTGGCCCTGTCGTGGCCCGACGCCAGCCAGGACGCCGTGCTGCTGTTCTTTTTGCTGCACGAACAGCCCGAAGACGTGCGCCGCCGCACCCTGGCCCAAGCCTGGCGGGTGCTGCGCCCCGGCGGGCGGCTGGTGGTGGTGGACTACCACCGCCCCGCCGCCTGGCACCCGGCCCGCTGGCTCATGGGCGCGGTGCTGCGGTGGCTGGAACCTTTTGCCTGGGACCTGTGGCGCCACCCGGTGACCCACTGGCTGCCCCCCGAGGCCCAGCCCAGCGCGGTGGAGCACCGCACCTGGTTTGGGGGGCTGTACCAGCGCGTGGTGTTCACGCGCTGAGCGGCGCCGCCGCCGCGGGAAGCGGAGTCAAGCCGCCACAGGCGTGCGGATCAGGTGGTCAAAGGCGCTCAGCGCGGCCTTGGCTCCTTCGCCGGCGGCGATCACGATTTGCTTGTACGGCACCGTGGTGCAGTCGCCCGCGGCGAACACGCCGGGCAGGCTGGTGTGGCCCTTGGCGTCCACCACGATTTCGCCAAACCGGCTCAGCTCCAGTGTGCCTTTCAGCCATTCGGTGTTGGGCACCAGGCCGATCTGCACGAACACGCCTTCCAGCGGCAGCAGCTGTTCCACACCGCTGGTGCGGTCCTTGAAGCGCAGGCCGTTCACCTTGCCGTCGGCCCCGGTGATTTCGGTGGTCTGGGCGTTGGTGTGGATGGTCACGTTGGGCAGGCTTTTGAGCTTGGTCACCAGCACGGCGTCGGCCTTGAGCTGGTCGGCAAACTCCACCAGCGTCACGTGGCTGACGATGCCGGCCAGGTCAATGGCCGCTTCCACGCCCGAGTTGCCGCCGCCAATCACCGACACGCGCTTGCCCTTGAACAGCGGGCCGTCGCAGTGCGGGCAGTAGGCCACGCCTTTGTTCTTGTACTCGGCCTCGCCGGGCACGTTGACGTTGCGCCAGCGCGCCCCGGTGCTGAGGATGACGCTACGGCTCTTCAGCACGCCGCCGTTGGCCAGGTGCACTTCGACCAGGCCGCCCTCGGTGGCGGCGGGAACCAGCTTGGCGGCGGTTTGCAGGTTCATGATGTCCACGCCGTAGTGGCGCACCTGGGCTTCCAGCGCGGCGGAGAACTTGGGGCCATCGGTTTCCAGCACCGAGATGTAGTTTTCGATGGACAGGGTGTCGTTCACTTGACCGCCCATGCGCTCCACCGCAATGCCGGTGCGGATGCCCTTGCGGGCAGCGTACACCGCGGCGGCGGACCCGGCGGGGCCTCCACCGACGATGAGCACGTCATACGGGGCCTGGGCCGACAGCTTGGCGGCCTCTTTGGCGGCGGCGTTGGTGTCCAGCTTGGCCACGATTTCCTCCACCAGCATGCGGCCCGAGCCAAACACCTGGCCGTTGAGGAAGACCATGGGCACGGCCATGATGTCGCGCGCCGTCACCTCGTCCTGGAAGCCACCGCCTTCGATCACCGTGGTCTTGACGCGGGGGTTGAGCACCGCCATCAGCGACAAGGCCTGCACCACGTCCGGGCAGTTGTGGCAGGTGAGGCTCATGTAGACCTCGAAGTTGAAGTTGCCATCCAAGGCCTTGATTTGCTCGATGGTGGCCTGTTCCACCTTGGGCGGGTGGCCGCCGGTCCACAGCAGGGCCAGCACCAGCGAGGTGAACTCGTGCCCCAATGGCAGCCCGGCAAAGCGCAGCGACAGGGCTTGAGCGCCTTCCTCCCGGCGAACCAGCGCGAAGGAGGGCTTGCGCGCATCGGTGCCGTCAAAGCGCACGGAAATCTTGCCGCCCGACACCTCCACGATGTCCATCAACAGCTGCTGCATCTCGGCATCGGCCTCGGTGGGGTTGATGGCGTTGTTCAGGCTGGCCACCAGCTCAAACGGCAGGGTGACACGTTCCAGGTAGGCTTTGAGCTGGGCTTTGAGGTTGTCGTCGAGCATGGTGGTTTCCTTGTGGGCGATGGGGCGGCCCTGTCGGGTGAGGACCGCGATGGATGAAGTATAGGTTTGAGCTATTGATGCATTGATTTGTTATTTAAAAGCTATCGATAGCCAAAATCCATCAGGGACATGCTGCGGCCCGGTTGGCGTGCGGGGGGCGCCGGGTGGCAAAAAGGAATTTTTGCGAGGAAAAAATGCTTCCACCGCTTGTTTTGAAAGCGCAAGAAGCTATGAAAATTGAAGCAACTGCTCGTGGGCGCCTGCCAGTCCACACGACGTTCCCCCAATGCCCGTCTGGCAGGGCATGCAACCCCCCAGGCAAGGGAATCCTGAACACCCCTGATTGGCCGGGCCGTTTCGCTGCGCCCCAAAAGAAAAAAGGCGCTGCCCGAACAGGCAGCGCCTTTTGAAGCCATCCCGCCACAAAACAGGCGGGTCAAGCAGAGGAAAAACGGATCAGATCTTGCCGACCAGGTCGATGGAGGGTGCCAGGGTCTTGGCGCCTTCTTTCCACTTGGCGGGGCACACTTGGCCGGGGTTGGCTGCAGTGTACTGGGCAGCCTTGAGTTTGCGCAGGGTTTCGGACACGTCACGAGCGATTTCGTTGGAGTGGATTTCCAACGTCTTGATGGTCAGCTCGGGGTTGATGACGAAGGTGCCGCGCAGCGCCAGGCCTTCTTCGGGGATGTGCACGCCAAAGGCGTTGGTCAGGGCGTGGGTGGGGTCGCCCACCAGGGGGAACTTGGCCTTGCCCACGGCGGGGGAGGTTTCGTGCCACACCTTGTGCGAGAAGTGGGTGTCGGTGGTGACGATGTAGACCTCGGCACCGGCCTTCTGGAACTCGGCGTAGTTGTCGGCGGCGTCTTCGATTTCGGTGGGGCAGTTGAAGGTGAAGGCGGCCGGCATGAAGATCAGCACGGACCACTTGCCCTTGAGGGACTGCTCGGTCACTTCAATGAACTTGCCGTTGTGGAAAGCCTGGGCTTTGAAGGGCTGGACTTGGGTGTTGATGAGGGACATGAAACGACTCCTGTTGAGTGGGTTGGGACCAGAAAGCACACGCTTGGTTTCAGCGTTGGGGAAAGTATAGGAGCGATCTATCGGTCTGCCGCTTTGTTATTCCTAACCTATTGATAGGCGGAATTTATGGCGCGGCGCGGACTCAGTTGCCCAGCTGTTCAAACGGCAGTTGCTGCTTCACCAGGATGACGGTGCAGGGCGCATCCATGGCCACCTTGATGGGTACGGTGGCCACAAAACGCTGCATCTGGATGCCGTGGGTGGCCGCCCCCATGACGATGATGCTCACGTTGTTGCCCTCGGCGTAACGCACCAGGGCTCCGGCCACGTCGCTGGACTCGAGCACATGAAACGAGGTCTGGTGGCCGCTGAGGTCCAGCGGTTCGGCCCATTGCCGCATCAGGGTCAGGTAGCGGCGGTGGACGGTGGTTTCGCTTTTCGAGGCGTCGGTGCTGCTGGTCTGGCCCGAGGAGATGACCGTCACGCAGGCCAGCCGGGCGCCGGGCCGTATGCCCAGCGAGCGGGCCACCGCCTGGCGCAGCGAGTACAGCGTGGCGTCGGTCACGTCATGGTGGGGAATGGCCACCATGATGATGGGCACTTCCTCGATCTGCTGCGTGGGCATGGGGCTGGGCTGGTAGTGCTTGCCCGCGGCCCGCAGCCAGCGTTTGAAGTGCACCCAGAAGCCCGTGCCCCGGGTGCGGCGGCCCCGTGCCGTGACCTTGACCTGGTCGGGGTTGCTCAGGTCCAGCGCCAAGTGGGCTGCCGACGGGTAGCGGTGCGCTGCCTCGGGCTCCAGGCAGCGCATCACCACCTCCTGGAACCACTCGGGCAGGTCGGGACGGTGGGCGCGCAGGGGCTTGGGGTCCATCCACAGGCGTTGGCGCAGGCCCCCGGCGGTGGTGGGGGCGCCAAAGGGCAGCTCGCGCACGGCCAGTTCGTACATCATCACGCCCAGGGCAAAGATGTCGCTGCGGGGGTCGCCGCGCACGCCCACCACCTGCTCGGGGGCAATCCAGGCAGGCGAGCCCACGGCCTTGCGCAGTTCCTCGGCCAGCAGGTCGGGGTAGTGGGCGTGGCAGGAGAGGCCAAAGTCCAGCAGCACGGCCGAGCCGTCGGGCCGGATGAGCACGTTGGCGGGTTTCAGGTCCAGGTGGCAGGCGTTCTGCTTGTGCACGCTGTGCAGGGCCTTGGCCACGGCCATGCCCAGCTGGGCCATGTCCTGGGGCGACAGGGGGGGGGATTTCTCGCCCGGCTGGGGCAGCCAATGGTCCAGCGTGCGCCCGGGCACGTACTCCATGACCAGGTAGGGGATGTGGTCCAGGTCTCCGGCGGCCACAAAACGCGGCACATGCGGGCCGGTCAGCACCTGCATCAGTTGGTGTTCCACCTCGAAACTGACGATGTTCTCGGCCCCGTCGGAAGCGGTCATGCGGGGGATTTTCATGACCATGGGGAAGCCCGGATCGATGGCCCCGTGTTCGTAGTGCACGGCGTAGATGTGCGCCATGCCCCCGGAGTGGATGCATTCGTCGATCACGAACCCGTCGAGCAGGGTCCCCGGGGTCAGCAGTTTCATCGGCCTTCTTCCAGTCGGCGGGCGAAGAACTCGGGCAGGCCCGCCTGACGCACGGCGGCAGCGGCGCCTTCGTGGTCGTAGGGTACGCGGTGGAAGGTCAGGCGCGACTGGGTGGTGTCAAACAGCGCGTACATGGCCAGGGGCCGCCCATCGCGGGGCTGGCCCACCGAACCCACGGTGGCAATCCAGCGGCGGTGGGCGGGCGTGGGGATGGGCACCCCAGCGGTGGGGGCGAAACGCATCAGGTTGCGGCCATTGCCTTGGTAGAACAGGGTCTGCTGGTGCACATGGCCGCCGAACACATAACGAACTTCAGGTTTGATCATGGCCGCTTCCAGGCTGGCCTGGGCGGCGCGTTCGTCTTCCACGTAGCGCCAGCGGCCCGGGGCATCGGCACTGGCATGCACAAAGAAGCACGCCCCCTGGGTGGCGATGAGGGGGCGGGTGCGCAGAAAGGTGTGGTGGTGCATGTCCAACTGGGCATGCGTCCAGGCTGCGGTGGTCTCCCCCACCTGGACCACGGTGGGCGGTGGGGCCACAGCCATGGCGTCGTGGTTGCCTTGCACCACGATGGCGCCGCGCTCGGCCTGCTCCATCACCAAGTCCAGCACTTCAGCCGGGTGGGCTCCATAACCCACCAAGTCGCCCAGGTACACCTGTTGGTGCACCTGCTGCGCTTCGGCATGGGCCAGACAGGCTTCCAGCGCATGGAGGTTGGCGTGCACATCGGAAAACAAAGCCAGCTTCATGCGGTGACGGCTTTCAGTGAAGGGGTGCGACGGGGGGGAGGGCGGCGTGTCGGGCGCGTCAGTGGACGTTGAGGGCCTTCTTGAGCTCGGCCACCGCCTGCTTGCCCAGCGCCTCGGTCAGGCGGGGGAGCAGGGCCACCAGGTCGTCATACCCCGAGGCGGCCTCAATCGCCAAGTTCAGCTTGAACCCCCGAAGGCCCAGGCCTGCGGTGAGCCGCGTGGCGATGGGGTAGGCCAGTTGGTAACGCTCCATGGGGCTGAGGTAGGGACCCTCGTCCACCGGTTCGGAGGGGAGGTCGACCGGGGGCACGGTTTCTGAGGGGAGCTGTGGCGGCGGTTGATGGGTGTCGGCCGCCACCAGGAACCCTTTGGTCACCAGGTCGGTGACGTCGTCTGGGGTGGTGCCCAGGGCCGCGGTGGACTTGAGCACCTCCGCGGCAGTGCGCTGGCCGTCAAACAGCAGGAACACCGAGCGCTGACGCGCACTCAGCGCGGACGAGCGTTGCTTGAACGCCTGTTGTCCTTCTTCGGTCTTGAGGTAGCGCACAAGGTGTTCCGAGGGGGGCGGTCAGGGCTTTTTCTCTTCGGTCGGCGCGGCAGCAGGGGCCGCTGCCGGTGCGGGCGCTGCGGGGGTCGCAGGTGCCGCAGCGGCTGCCGGGGGATGGGCCTCTTCGATGCCATGCTTTTCGCCGCTCATGTCGATGTCGCCACCGCCCTTGATGAGGATGAACATGGCCAGAGCAGCGAAAAGGATGAAGCCGATGATGATTTTGATCATGGTGCAATGGATTGAATATGAATGACAGATAAAAATCAAGGGTCCATGCCGCTGGGCATGGACCCTTGATCAGCGACGTCACGGTATCAGTCGTCGGCGTAGATGTCCACGTCCTTGGTTTCGCGGACGAACAGCACACCAATCACCAGGGTCATGGCGGCGATCACGATGGGGTACCACAGGCCGTAGTACATGTTGCCGTTCTGGGCCACCATCGCGAAGGAGATGGTGGGCAGCAGGCCGCCGAACCAGCCGTTGCCGATGTGATACGGCAGCGACATGGAGGTGTAGCGGATGCGGGTGGGGAACAGCTCGACCAGCATGGCGGCGATGGGGCCGTACACCATGGTCACGTAGATCACCAGGATGCTCAGGATGATGGTGATGGTGACCTTGTCCACCTTGGCCGGGTCGGCCTTGGGGGGATAGCCAGCGGCCTTGAGGGCCTCGCTCACCGACTTCTTGAAGGCGGCGATGTTCTTGGTGGACTCTTCGTCGAACTTGCTGTTGACCACGTTGCCGGTGGGGGCCACGATTTCGGTGTCGCCGATCTTGATGACGGCGGGGCCGGGTTGGGCTGCGGTCAGGTTGTCGTAGCTGACGGAGTTCTGGGCCAGGAAGCGCTTGCCAATGTCGCAGGACTTGGTGAAGTCGATTTCGCGGGCCACGGGGTTGCCCTGGAAGGAGCAGTCGCCAGCGGCAGCGGTCACGGTCACCTTGGCCGATTTCTGGGCGGCAGCCAGGTCAGGGTTGGCGGCCAGCGTCAGTTTTTCGAACAGCGGGAAGTAGGTGACGATGGCCAACAGCAGGCCGGCCATGATGATGGGCTTGCGGCCGATCTTGTCGGACAAGGAGCCGAACACCACGAAGAACGGGGTGCCGATGATCAGCGACAGGGCCACCAGGATGTTGGCGGTGGAGCCATCGACCTTCAGCACGCTGGTCAGGAAGAACAGCGCATAGAACTGGCCCGAGTACCACACCACAGCCTGACCGGCCACCAGACCGAACAGAGCCAGCAGCACGACCTTCAGGTTCTTCCACTGGCCGAAGGCTTCGGACAGCGGGGCCTTGGAGGTCTTGCCTTCGGCCTTCATCTTCTGGAAGGCTGGGGATTCGTTCATGGACAGGCGAATCCACACCGACACGGCCAGCAGCAGGATGGACACGATGAACGGCACGCGCCAGCCCCAGTCGGCAAAGGCGGCTTCACCGATGATGGTCCGGGTGCCCAGAATCACCATCAGCGACAGGAACAGGCCCAGCGTGGCGGTGGTCTGGATCCAGGCGGTGTAGGCACCGCGCTTGCCCTGGGGGGCGTGCTCGGCCACGTAGGTGGCAGCGCCACCGTACTCACCGCCCAGTGCCAGGCCTTGCAGCATGCGCAGGGCAATCAGGATGACCGGGGCCGACACGCCGATGGAGGCGTAGCTGGGCAGGATGCCCACCACGAAGGTGGAGCCGCCCATGATCAGGATGGTGACCAGGAAGGTGTACTTGCGACCGATCATGTCGCCCAGACGCCCGAAAACCAACGCACCGAACGGGCGAACGATGAAGCCAGCGGCAAAGGCCAACAACGCAAAGATGAACGCCGCGGCAGGGTCCAGGCCGCTGAAGAACTGCTTTGCAATGATGGCTGCGAGAGAGCCGTAGAGGTAGAAGTCGTACCACTCGAACACCGTGCCCAGCGATGAAGCAAAGATCACTTTGCGTTCTTCGGCAGACATCGGGCGGTTTTCGGTTTTCGCCATGAATCAGTCTCCTGTTTGTTGAATTGGACGCCCAGTGTGCACGTCTGAAATCCATTCTTAAGAGTCCGCCTGACGGTGTTCTGACTGGTTTGGGTCTCTTTCTGACTTGTGGCTGACAAATCGGGGGTTAACCCTCGCTTTTTTTGCCGCATTGCAAAAAATGTGGGATTGGCGCATCAGGAAAACCCTTGCTGGGGTTTTCACCAAGTCAGGCGATCCGGGTGGATTTCTTGCAGGATGGTGGTCGAAATCTCTTCGATGGACTTGGTGGTGGTGGACAGCCAGCGGATGCCTTCGCGGCGCATCATGGCCTCGGCCTCGGCCACTTCGTGACGGCAGTTTTCCAGCGAGGCGTAGCGCGAGTTGGGGCGGCGCTCGTTGCGGATTTCGCTCAGCCGCTCGGGCTGGATGGTCAGACCAAACACCTTTTTGCGGTGGGGCAGCAGGGCCGGGGGCAGCTTGCGGCGTTCGAAGTCTTCGGGAATGAGCGGGTAGTTGGACGCTTTCAGCCCGTACTGCATGGCCAGGTACAGCGAGGTGGGCGTCTTGCCACTGCGGCTCACGCCCACCAGGATGACGTCGGAGCTTTCCAGGTCCTTGTTGCTTTGGCCGTCGTCATGCGCCAGCGAGAAGTTGATGGCTTCAATGCGGTCGTGGTACTCGCGGCTTTTGGAGGCGTCGGAGAAGCGGCCCACCCGGTGGTTGGACTTGATGCCCAGCTCGGCCTCCAGCGGCGCCACGAAGGTGCCGAACATGTCCAGCATCATGCCCTGGCTGTGTGCCCGGATCACGGCCAGCACCTCCATGTTGACCAGGGTGGTGAACACGATGGGGCATTTGCCTTCGCGTTGCGCCGTGTGGTTGATTTCACGCACCGCGTTGTGCGCCTTGTCCACGCTGTCGGTGAAAGGCAGCCGGATGAAGCGGGGGTGCAGCTCAAACTGGTTCAGGATGGCCTTGGCGAAGGTCTCGGCGGTGATGCCGGTGCCATCGGAGACGAGGAACACGGTGCGGTTGGGCATGGGAGGGGCTTGGGGGGAAGTCAACAACGGGGGGCCAAGCGTAACGTGTGGAATGCCACCCGGGGTTTCAGCCCGTCCCTACAATCGCTGGCATTCGTCGGGCCCAAGCGGTCCCGACCCTGGCGGCTGGCGTCCTGTCTCTC
Source organism: Hydrogenophaga soli (assembly GCF_054777695.1). Classification (NCBI taxonomy): domain Bacteria; kingdom Pseudomonadati; phylum Pseudomonadota; class Betaproteobacteria; order Burkholderiales; family Comamonadaceae; genus Hydrogenophaga; species Hydrogenophaga soli. Next base: position 144,686 of record NZ_BAAHAK010000009.1, read on the forward strand.
CCTCACAACCCGAACAACACCGAGGGGCAGGGTGCGCCCGTGTGCAGCGCCGCCATGAACGGTTTTTTAACTTAGATGGAGTGTTCCCATGTCTCAACTGTTCAATGCGGATGCCCTTGTGGTCCCGTTCGAGCAACTTCGCATGACCGATGTCGAGGTCGTTGGCGGAAAAAACGCCAGCCTCGGTGAAATGATTTCACAGCTGCCCACCGGGGTGCGCGTGCCCACGGGTTTTGCCACCACGGCCCACGCCTTCCGCGAATTCCTGAAGTTCGACGGCCTGACCGACCGCATCAACGCCAAGCTGGACGCGCTGGACACCGAAGACGTGCGCGCCCTGGCCCAGGTGGGCGCTGAAATCCGCGCCATGGTCGAGGCCCAGCCCTTCCCGGCCGACCTGGAAAAAGCCATCCGCGACGAATTCGCCCGCCTGAGCGCCGGCAACCCCGCCGCCAGCTTTGCCGTGCGCTCCTCCGCCACCGCCGAAGACCTGCCCGACGCCTCCTTTGCCGGTCAGCAGGAAACCTTCCTCAACGTGGTGGGCATCGAGGAAGTGCTGCACAAGATGAAAGAGGTGTTTGCCAGCCTCTACAACGACCGCGCCATCAGCTACCGCGTGCACAAGGGTTTTGCCCACGCCGACGTGGCCCTGAGCGCCGGCGTGCAGCGCATGGTGCGCTCCGACCTGGGCGCTGCCGGGGTGATGTTCACCATCGACACCGAAAGCGGTTTTGAAGACGTGGTGTTCATCACCAGCAGCTACGGCCTGGGCGAAACCGTGGTGCAAGGCGCGGTCAACCCCGACGAGTTCTACGTGCACAAGCCCATGCTCAAGGCGGGCAAGCAGGCCGTCATCCGCCGCAACCTGGGCAGCAAGCTGATCCAGATGGTGTTCTCCACCCCCGAGGAAAAGGCCGAGAGCAAGAAGCTGGTCAAGACCATCGACGTGCCGGTGGAGCAGCGCAACCGTTACAGCCTGACCGAGGCCGACGTGCAGCAACTGGCCCAGTACGCCCTCACCATCGAGGCTCACTATGGCCGCCCCATGGACATCGAGTGGGGCAAGGACGGCACCGACGGCCAGCTCTACATCCTGCAGGCCCGCCCTGAAACCGTGAAGAGCCAGGCCGCCAACCAGGTCGAGCACCGCTACAAGCTCAAGGGCGGATCGGGGGAATCTCGCACGGTGCTGGCCCAGGGCCGCGCCATCGGCCAGAAGATCGGCACCGGCAAGGTGCGCCTGGTGCACAACATTTCTGAAATGGACAAGGTGCAGCCCGGCGACGTGCTGGTCACCGACATGACCGACCCCAACTGGGAACCCGTGATGAAGCGCGCCAGTGCCATCGTCACCAACCGCGGCGGGCGCACCTGCCACGCGGCCATCATTGCGCGTGAACTGGGCATTCCCGCCGTGGTGGGTTGCGGCAACGCCACCGACCACCTGCAAGACGGCATGCTGGTCACCGTGAGTTGCGCCGAGGGCGACACCGGCCACATCTACGATGGCCTGCTGGAGACCGAGGTCACCGAAGTCAAGCGCGGCGAAATGGCCGACGCCGGCGTCAAGATCATGATGAACGTGGGCAACCCCCAGCTGGCCTTTGACTTCTGCCAGATCCCCAACGGCGGCGTGGGCCTGGCGCGGCTGGAGTTCATCATCAACAACAACATTGGTGTGCACCCCAAGGCCATCCTGGAGTACCCCAACATCGACGCCGACCTGAAGAAGGCCGTGGAGTCGGTGGCCCGCGGCCACGCCAGCCCGCGTGCCTTCTATGTGGACAAGGTGGCCGAAGGCGTGGCCACCATCGCCGCCGCGTTCTGGCCCAAGCCCGTCATCGTGCGCCTGAGCGACTTCAAGAGCAACGAGTACCGCAAGCTCATGGGCGGCAGCCGCTACGAGCCCGATGAAGAAAACCCCATGCTGGGCTTCCGTGGTGCGGCCCGTTACATCAGCACCGACTTTGCCGAGGCCTTTGCCATGGAGTGTGAGGCCTTGAAGCGCGTGCGCAACGACATGGGCCTGACCAACGTGCAGGTGATGGTGCCGTTCGTGCGCACCCTGAAGCAGGCCGAGCGCGTTACGCAGATGCTGGCCGACAAGGGTTTGAAGCGCGGTGAGAACGAACTCAAGCTCATCATGATGTGCGAGATCCCCAGCAACGCCATCCTGGCCGAGCAGTACCTGCAGTACTTCGACGGCTTCAGCATCGGCTCCAACGACCTGACCCAGCTCACCCTGGGCCTGGACCGCGACTCGGGCCTGGAACTGCTGGCGCACGACTTCGACGAGCGCGACCCCGCCGTGACCGCCCTCATCAGCCTGGCCATCAAGGCCTGCCGGGCCCAGGGCAAGTACATCGGCATTTGCGGCCAGGGCCCCAGCGACCACCCCGACTTTGCCCAGTGGCTCAAGGCCGAAGGCATCAGCTCCATCTCCCTCAACCCCGACTCGGTGGTGGACACCTGGCAGCTGCTGGCGGGTTGAAGTGTCAAATCAGGCTATTACGCTTGATTTGATTGAATGATTTGCTATAAAAAGTGAGTGTGTTCCAGCCCGGGTGATCCCGGGCTGATCGTTTGGGAGAACACGATGGGCCTTCTGCGCATGCTGCTGGTGGTGTTTCTGGGGGGCTGGGCGGTGGGCTTTGGCGCCTGTGGCGGTTTTGGCCTGGCACTGGTCGCGCGCACCCTGTACGAAACCGATCAATCGGATGTCGGAACCCTGGTGGTGCTGACGCTGGTGTCGGTCTGCGGGCTGTTGCTGGCCTGGGGGGCATTCAGGTTGGCGTTGAAGGTGCATCGGCAGGGGCGGCCTCGGTGACTCGCCCCAGCGGTCGCAGCGCCAGCCGATAGCCCAGCGCCGACAGCAGCAGCAGCGCGAACGCGCTGTCCATGCCCCAGAGGTCGGCCAGCCGCCCGATGGACTGGGATGCCAGCGCGGCCCCCAGGCAGATGGCGATCATGGTCAGCGCCGACAGGCGCGAGGCCTGTTGCGGCTGGGCATGCACCAACGTACCCAGCAGGATGGGAAAGGCCACCGACACCCCCAGCCCCACCGCCAAGCTGGCCACCACCACGCCCACCTGGCCCGCGGCCAACCAGGCTGGTACCAGTTGCCCCAGCCAGCCCGCGCCGTTCTGGGCCAGCAGGCCCAGCACGCACAGGCTGCCCAGGTGGCGGATTTTCTGGTTCATGGTCCAGCGGCTGGGCACAAACGTCTGCCAGATGCGCCCGGCCAGCATGCCGCCCATCAGGGCAAACACCGCCTGGCGGGCCAGGGTTTCGCCCCAGTCCAGGCCCTGTTGCACGTAACTCACCAGCCAGAAGTTCTGGCCCCATTCCACAAAGCCGATCAGGGCGGCCGCGGTCAGGCCGAACCGCACCACCGGCTGGCGCAGCAAAAAACCATAACCCCCGTCGGACGCGGAGGGGGCTTGGACTGCGGGCGCATCGGGGCCTGCTGGTTCAGCCGCGTCGCCAGCGTGCAGCTTCAGCGTGCGGTAGGGCGCGGGCGGGCTCAGCAGCAGGCCCAGCAGGGCCATCAGCACCACAAAACCGGTGTACGGCCCGCGCCATGCCGGGTCGTGGGCAAACCAGGCCGACACCCACAGCGGCGCCAGCAGCGTGCCCAGGCTGTAGCCCACGTCCACCAGGCCGATGATGCGGGTGCGCAGCTCGGCGTCGGTGCTCAGGCTGGCCAGCACGCCGTGGCCCAGGGTGAACAGTGCGGATTCCGCCATGGCAATCAGCACAAAACTGGCCACCAACACGCCAAACGACTGGGCCTGAGACAGCACCACCAGCAACCCCGTGGCCAGCGTGGCATACACCAGGAACAGGCGGCGGGGCGGCTGACGGTGGGCCACCGCGCCCCCCAGCAGCGAGCCCACCACCGACGCCGTGGCCCACAGTGCCATCAGCAGGCCCATGTCCTCGTAACGCAGGTGCAGCTGGGCGCGCAGGTTGGGGGTGACCAGGCCCAGCGTCACCCCGAACAGGCCCCAGGTGACGGCGCAATACAGCATCACCCAGGCCAGATACGGGGTCTGGCGAACGAATTGACGGGCGTGCATGGTGTTCAGCGCCGACGGCTGCCGCCCAGCAGGCTGCCCATGACGCCACGCAGGATTTCCTTGCCGATTTGGGTGCCCACGGTGCGCACCGCCGACTTGGCCATGGCCTGTACCAGGCCGTCGCGCTGGCCGCCCCGGGGGCCGGTGGTGCCAAACAGCAGGTCGCTGACACCGGCCATGAGCTTGTCGCCCATGCCGGGTTCAGCGGGCTCGGCGCTGGCTGACGATTCACCTTGCAGGGGGCCGGGCTGGCCGACGGTGCCCGTAGCCGGGCTGGCCGGTGGGGTGCGGCCCGCCGCGTTGGGTTGCGCCGGGACATGGCCCTTGAGCTTTTCGTAGGCCGATTCGCGGTCCAGTGCCTGTTCGTACACGCCGGCCACCAGGCTGTTTTGCAGCAGGGCCTGGCGTTGCTCCGGCGTGATGGGACCGATCTGGCCTGAGGGCGGCAGCACAAACACCCGCTCGGTTTCGCAGGGGCGGCCCTTGTCGTCCAGGAAACTCACCAGGGCCTCGCCCACGGCCAGTTCGGTGATGGCGGCCTCGATGTCCAGCCCGGCCTTCTGGCGCATGGTCTGGGCGGTGGCTTTCACGGCCTTCTGGTCGCGCGGGGTGAAGGCGCGCAGGGCATGCTGCACCCGGTTGCCCAGCTGGGCCAGCACGCTGTCGGGAATGTCCAGCGGGTTCTGGGTGACGAAGTACACCCCCACGCCCTTGGAGCGCACCAGCCGCACCACCAGTTCGATGCGCTCGACCAGCGCCTTGGGCGCGTCGGCAAACAGCAGGTGGGCCTCGTCGAAGAAGAACACCAGCTTGGGTTGGTCCAGGTCACCCACCTCGGGCAGGGTTTCGAACAGCTCGCTCAGCATCCACAGCAAAAAAGTGGCGTAGAGCTTGGGTGCGTTCATCAGCTTGTCGGCGGCCAGGATGTTGACCACGCCCTGGCCATCCACCGTCTGCATGAAGTCGGCGATGTTGAGCATGGGCTCGCCAAAGAAGGTGTCGCCCCCCTGTTCCTCCACCTGCAGCAGGCTGCGCTGGATGGCCCCGATGCTGGCCGCGCTGATGTTGCCGTACTCGGTGGTGAAGGTCTTGGCGTTGTCGCCCACGTGCTGGCACATGGCGCGCAGGTCTTTCATGTCGAGCAGCAGCAGGCCGTTGTCGTCGGCCACCTTGAACACCAGTTGCAGCACGCCAGCCTGGGTCTCGTTCAGGTTGAGCATGCGGGCCAGCAGCAGCGGGCCCAGGTCGCTCACGGTGGCGCGCACCGGGTGGCCCTGCTGGCCGAACACGTCCCACAGCGTGGTGGGGAAGGCGGCGGGTTCGGGCAGGTCAATGCCTCGGCTTTTGAGCACCTGGGCCATTTTGTCGCCCACGTGGCCGGGTTGCGAGAGCCCGGTCAGGTCGCCCTTGATGTCGGCCATGAACACCGGCACGCCAATGCGCGAGAACTGCTCGGCCAGGGCCTGCAGGGTCACGGTCTTGCCGGTGCCGGTGGCCCCGGTGATGAGGCCGTGGCGGTTGGCCTTGTCGGCGTGGATCACGCACTCGGCGTGGGCGTTGCGGGCGATGAGCAGGGGGGTGGACATGGAGACCTCGGCAGGGAACAACGGCTTGTCAGGCGCGAAAAGTAGAATTGAGGGCTTTTTTATCGGCGCTGGTCACCCCCGTGGGGGATGGAACTCGCCAGCGTAGCTCAAAATTCAAGAGGGTTTTCATGGCAGGTCATTCCAAATGGGCCAACATCCAGCACCGCAAGGGCCGTCAGGACGAGAAGCGGGGCAAGTTGTGGACGCGCGTGATCCGCGAAATCACCGTGGCCGCCCGTTCCGGCGGCGGTGACCCGTCGGCCAACCCCCGTCTGCGCATGGCCATCGACAAGGCCAAGGCCGTCAACCTGCCCGCCGACCGCATCAAATACAACATTGACAAGGCCACTGGCAACCAGGAAGGCGTCAACTACGAGGAAATCCGCTACGAGGGCTACGGCATCGGCGGCGCGGCCATCATCGTGGACACCATGACCGACAACCGCGTGCGCACCGTGGCCGAAGTGCGCCACATCTTCAGCAAGTACGGCGGCAACCTGGGCACCGAAGGCAGCGTGGCCTTCCAGTTCAAGCACTGCGGCCAGCTGGTCTACGCGCCCGGCACCAGCGAAGACAAGGTGATGGAAGTGGCCCTGGAGGCCGGAGCCGAAGACGTCATCACCGACGACGACGGCGCCATCGAGGTGCTGACCGCGCCTGCTGATTTCGAAGCCGTCAAGAACGCCCTGGAGGCCGCCGGCCTCACCGCCGACATGGCCGAGGTCACCATGCGCGCCGACGTGTCCATTGACCTGGCCGGTGAAGACGGTGCCCGCATGCAAAAGCTGCTGGACATGCTGGAAGACCTCGACGACGTGCAAAACGTCTTCCACAACGCGGCCATTGCCGAATGAGCGGAGCAAGCCCGAGCATGAGCAAACAACTCAACGTGTTGGTGGTGGGCAGCGGTGGGCGTGAACACGCCCTGGCCTGGCGCATGACCCGCAGCCCCTCGGTGGCCCGCGTGTTCGTGGCCCCGGGCAATGGCGGCACCGCCGCCGAAGCCGAGCTGACCAGCGTGCCCCATTTGGCGGGAACCGACGTGGTGGCCCTGCGCGAATGGGCGCAGGCCAACGCCATCCACCTCACCGTGGTGGGCCCCGAGGCCCCGCTGGCCGCCGGTCTGGTGGACGAATTCCGCGCCCACGGCCTGCCCGTGTTCGGCCCCACCAAGGCCGCCGCTCAGTTGGAAAGCTCCAAGGCCTTCTCCAAGGCCTTCATGGCCCGCCATGGCATCCCCACGGCGGCCTACGACACCTTCACCGACCCGGTGGCCGCCCACGCCTACATCGACAAGATGGGCGCACCCATCGTCGTCAAGGCCGATGGCCTGGCCGCGGGCAAGGGTGTGGTCGTGGCCATGACGCTGGACGAGGCCCACGAGGCCGTGCGCTTCATGCTGGAGGACAACAAGTTCGGCGTGCAGCACAACGAGGGCGGAGCCCGCGTCGTCATCGAAGAATTCCTGCAGGGCGAAGAAGCCAGCTTCATCGTCATCTGCGACGGCCACACCGTGGTGCCCCTGGCCACCTCGCAAGACCACAAGCGCCTGCTCGACGCCGACCAAGGCCCCAACACCGGCGGCATGGGCGCGTATTCGCCCGCGCCCGTGGTCACGCCCGAGGTGCACCGCAAGGCCATGGAACAGGTCATCCTGCCCACCATTGCGGGCATGGCAGCCGATGGCATCCCCTACACCGGCTTCTTGTACGCCGGGCTGATGATCACCCCGAACGGTGACGTGAAGACGCTGGAGTTCAACTGCCGCATGGGCGACCCCGAAACCCAGCCCATCATGATGCGTTTGCAGTCCGACCTGGCCGATGTGCTGTTGGCTGCCGCCAAGGGCCAACTGGCGGGCACCGCTCACGCCAACGGCCTGCAGTGGGACGAACGTGTGGCCCTGGGTGTGGTGCTGGCCGCCGCCGGTTACCCGCTGGAGCCGCGCAAGGGCGACGCCATCACCGCGCTGCCTGCCGCCACCGACACGGCCAAGGTGTTCCACGCCGGCACGGCGCTGAAGGATGGCCAGTTGGTCACCTCGGGCGGGCGCGTGTTGTGCGCCACCGCCCTGGGGACCGACGTGCGCGAAGCCCAGCGCAACGCCTACGCACTGGTGGACGGCGTGGCCTTTGACGGCATGCAGTGCCGCCGCGACATCGGCCACCGCGCCATCCGTTGAACCTGCTGCCCGCTTGCCCACCTGCCTGCCCATGACTGCACCGCTTCGCCATCCCGCCCAGGTGACCCACCCGCACGCCTCCACGGTGCGGGCCTACCTGATGGACCTGCAAACCCGCATCACCCAGGCCATTTCGGCGCTGGACGGTCAGGCCTTTCTGGAAGACGCCTGGAGCAAACCCGCGGGTGAAACCCTGCAGGGCAACGGCATCACCCGCATCCTGGAAGGCGGCGCGGTGTTCGAGCGGGCGGGCTGCGGGTTCTCGCACGTCAGCGGTCCGCGCCTGCCGCCTTCGGCCACGCAACACCGCCCCGAGCTGTCGGGTGCGCCGTTCGAGGCCATGGGCGTGAGCCTGGTCTTCCACCCCCGCAACCCCTATGTGCCCACCGTGCACATGAACGTGCGCATGATCTCCGCCACCCCGGTGGGCGGCGGTGAGCCGGTGTGCTGGTTTGGCGGCGGCATGGACCTCACGCCGTACTACGGCTTCGAGGAAGACGCGGTGCATTTCCACACCGTCTGCCGCGACGCGCTGCACCCGTTTGGCGAGGGCCTGTACCCCCGCTTCAAGACCTGGTGTGACGAGTATTTCTTCCTCAAGCACCGCAACGAACAGCGCGGCGTGGGCGGCATCTTTTTCGACGACTTTTCCGAGTTGGGCTTTGACGACAGCTTTGCCCTGCTGAAGTCGGTGGGCGACGCCTTCCTGACGGCCTACCTGCCCATCGTCGAGCGTCGACAGGGCATGGCCCACGGCGAGCGCGAACGCGCATTCCAGCTCTACCGCCGGGGCCGCTACGTGGAGTTCAACCTGGTGTTCGACCGGGGCACCCACTTCGGCCTGCAGTCGGGCGGGCGCAGCGAGTCCATCCTGCTGTCCATGCCCCCGCTGGTGAGCTGGTCGTATGCCCAAAAGCCCGAGCCCGGCACGCCCGAGCACCGGCTGTACACCGACTTCATCGTCCGAAAGGACTGGGTCTGAGTGCCCAGGGCCTGCCCCGGTTGGCGCTGTACGGCGGGGCGTTTGACCCGCCGCACCGCGCCCATGTGGCCATGGCGCAGGCGCTGGTGCGCCAGTTCGGCGTGCAGCGGCTGTGGGTGGTGCCCACCGGCAACGCCTGGCACAAGGCCACCCACCTCAGCCCGGCAGAGCACCGCCTGGCCATGGCCCGGCTGGCCTTTGCCGACGTGCCCGAGGCCGTGGTGGACGAGCGCGAACTGCACCGCGAAGGCCCCAGCTACACCATCGACACCCTCACCGAGTTGCAGGCCGAGCAGCCCCCCGCCCACTGGCTGGTGCTGATGGGCCAAGACCAGTGGGACCGCTTCACCACCTGGCACCGTTGGCAGGATGTGGCCCGAAATGCTACTGTTGTGGTAGCTGCTCGCGCTTATTCTGAAAGCGCTGGAGCACAATCTGACTTTAAACATGTGGGCGCGGACTGCCGCGCCCTGGACTGGCAGACCATGGATTTGAGTTCCACCACCGTCCGTCAGTCGGTCCAAGGGGCGGCCACCATGGTGCCGCCTGCCGTCGCACGCTATATTTCTCAACACCACCTCTACCCGAACCACTCATGACCAGCGAAACCAAGCCCCGCAAAGCCGACGTCCAGAAACTCCAACGCGCCATCGTCGATGGCCTGGAGGACGTGAAGGGGCAGGACATCGTGGTGTTCAACACCGAACACCTGTCCCCGCTGTTCGAGCGGGTCATCATCGCCAGCGGCACCTCCAACCGCCAGACCAAGGCCCTGGCCTCCAGCGTCAGCGACGCGGTGAAAGAGGCCGGTTTCCCCAAGCCCCGCATCGAGGGTGAGGAAAACGGCGAGTGGATCATCGTGGACTGCGGCCAGGCCGTCGCCCATGTGATGCAACCCACCATCCGCGCCTACTACCACCTGGAAGAAATCTGGGGTGGCAAAGCCGTCAAGCTGAAGTCGACTGTCCCGGTCAAGAAGGCCGCCGCTGCGGCTGAACCGGCCAAGGCCGCCAAGGCCGCCAAGACGACCAAGGCCACCACCGCCAAACCTGCGGCCAAGAAAGCCGCTTCCGCCAAGGCTGCGAAGAGTGCCCAGGGTGCCAAGGGTGCCGACGCCCAGGCTGTGCCCGCCAAGGCCACGAAGGCGCCCGCAAAAACGGCTGTCAAATCCGCCACCAAGAACGTGGCCGCCAAGGCACCGGCCAAGAAGGCTGCGGCCCAGCCTGCCGTCAAGCTCAAGACCGTGGTGGTGGGGGCGCCTGCCAAGAAGGCCGCGGCCAAACCCGCTGCCAAGTCGGCAGCCAAGCCCGCTGCAAAACCTGCCGCAAAACCTGCCGCCAAGTCGGCCCCCCGCCGCAAGCCCGCGGCCTGAGGCCGGGCGGGGCCATGGGCTGTGTGGCCTGGGGTCCTGGCCTGTTCCGAGGCGGCAGGGCTTGCCCTGTCCGCACCGCTCGTTTCTCCTGACCTTTTGTTTGCCCGCCGATGAAACTCTCCATCGTCGCGGTTGGCCAGCGCATGCCCGACTGGGCCCAGACCGCCTATGACGACTACGCCAAGCGTTTTCCGCCCGACGCCCGGGTGGAGTTGAAAACCGTCAAGACCGAACCCCGGGGCTCCAAGACCGTGGCCACCCTGATGGCCGCCGAGCGCGCCCGCATCGAGGCCGTGCTGCCCCGCGGCACCCGCGTGGTGGTGCTGGACGAGCGCGGCACCACGCTCACCACGGTGGCGCTGGCCCAGCAGATTCTGGCCTGGGAGCGCCAGGGGGAAGACGTGGCCTTCATCATTGGCGGCCCCGACGGGCTGGACCCCGAGTTCAAGGCCCAGGCCCAGCACCGCATCCGCCTGTCCGACATGACCTTGCCCCACGCCATGGCCCGGGTGCTGCTGATCGAGCAGCTCTACCGCGCCTGGTCGGTCAACCACAACCACCCCTACCACCGCGAGTGAGGTCGAGCATGGCCGTTGCAACCCCGTTCATTTACCTGGCCTCGCAAAGCCCCCGTCGCCTGGAGTTGCTGGCCCAGTGGGGCGTGCGCTGCCAGACCCTGCTGCCCAACACCGACGGCGACCTGGGCGAAGACGCCGAGGCACTGGAGGCCGTGCGCCCTGGCGACACGCCGCGCCGTTATGTGCAGCGCGTCACCCGGCTGAAGTTGCAGGCCTCGTTGCAGCGTTTGCACCGCCGTGGTCTGCCACCCGCGCCCGTGTTGTGTGCCGACACCACGGTGGCCCTGGGTGGCGACATCCTGGGCAAGCCCGAGAGCCCGGACCACGCCTGCGACATGCTGGCCCGCCTGGCCGGGCGCGAGCACCGGGTGCTGACGGCGGTGGCCGTGGGCGTGCCCGGGCACCCCACGCAGCCCGAGGGCTGGTTGCGCCTGAGCGAGTCGCGGGTGCGGTTTGCCCCCCTGACGGCGGCGCAGATCCGCCGCTATGTGGACACGGGCGAGCCCATGGGCAAGGCCGGGGCCTACGGCATCCAGGGCCGGGCGGCGCTGTGGGCGTCGCACCTCAGCGGCAGTTACTCTGGCATCATGGGTTTGCCCGCGTTCGAAACCGCCGAGGTGTTGGGCCTGGCGGGCGTGGACTTGGTCTGAACAAGGAGACGCCGTGGGTCAGGACATCCTCATCAATTGGGCCCCGCACGAAACGCGGGTGGCCGTGGTCGAGCAGGGGGCCGTGCAAGAGGTGCACATCGAGCGCACGCTGGAGCGTGGGCTGGTGGGCAACATCTACCTGGGCAAGGTGTCTCGGGTGCTGCCGGGCATGCAGTCGGCGTTCATCGACATCGGGCTGGACCGGGCGGCCTTTTTGCATGTGGCCGACCTCATGCCCAACATCCTGGCCAAACACGGCGGGGCGGGGCGCGATGCCCCGGCCCGCGCCAGCGGGGGCGGCAAGTCGGCCACGCTGTTGCAGCCCGACCCGGTGCTGCCCATCGAAAAGCAGATTTTCGAAGGCCAGGCCCTGATGGTGCAGGTGCTCAAGGACCCCATCGGCACCAAGGGCGCGCGGCTGTCGGCGCAGATCAGCATTGCCGGGCGGCTGCTGGTGTTTCTGCCGCAGGACCAGCATGTGGGCGTGTCGCAAAAAATCCCGGCGGAGCAGCGGGAGTCCCTGCGCAAGCGGCTCATGCACCTCACGGCCGACATGGGCGGCGGCTTCATCTTGCGCACCAACGCCGAAGACGCCACCGATGACGAGCTGGCCGAAGACATCGCTTACCTGCGCAAGACCTGGGTGCGCATCAAGGACGCCGCCACCCGCCAGCCCCCGGCCAGCCTGTTGCACCAGGACTTGAGCCTGATGCAACGGGTGCTGCGCGACATGACCAGCACGCAGACGGCCAGCATCCGCATCGACTCGCGTGAGCAGTTTTCGGCCTTGCAGGCGTTTGCCACCGAGTTCATGCCCGACACCGCCGCCAAGCTGGCGCTGCACCGTGGCGAGCGGCCCATTTTTGACCTGTTCAACGTGGACGAGGAAATCACCCGCGCCCTGTCGCGGCGGGTGGATTTGAAGTCGGGCGGCTACCTCATCATCGACCAGACCGAGGCGCTGACCACGGTGGACGTGAACACCGGCGGTTTTGTGGGGGCGCGCAACTTCGACGACACCATCTTCAAGACCAACCTGGAGGCCGCCCAGGCCATCGCCCGCCAGCTGCGGCTGCGCAACCTGGGGGGCATGGTGATCGTGGACTTCATCGACATGACCCGCGACGACCACCGCGACGCGGTGCTGACCGAGTTCCGCAAGCAACTGGCGCGTGACCGCGTCAAGACCATGGTGGGCGGCTTCTCGCAGCTGGGCCTGGTGGAGATGACGCGCAAGCGCACCCGCGAGTCGCTGGCGCACATGCTGTCCGAGCCGTGCCCAGCCTGCCAGGGCCGGGGCGAGGTGAAGACCGCACGCACGCTGTGTTACGACATCCTGCGCGAAATCCTGCGCGAGGCCCGGGCCTTCAGCCCGCGTGAGTTCCGGGTGGTGGCCTCACCCCAGGTGATCGACCTGTTCCTGGACGAAGAAAGCGCCCACCTCGCCAGCCTGAGCGACTTCATCGGCAAGCCCATTTCCCTCAAGGCCGACGCCGGCATGACGCAAGAGCAGTACGACATCGTGCTGCTCTGACGTTGTGACACCGAATTGCTATAAAAACAATAGCTGCTTGCGCTTTATTTGTAAGCGCTAGGTGCCAAAATGGCATTTAGTTTTTTGGGGATGCTTCGTTGGCCACCCGGTTGCGTCCGGCCAGTTTGGCCTGGTACATGGCCAGGTCGGCGCGGGTGACCAGCGTGTCGGCATCGTCCCCGGTGGGGTCCAACGTGGCCACGCCCACGCTGACGGTGGGTTCGATCCATTCCCCGCCTTGGGCTTGAAGGCGCAGCTCGGCCACCGCGGCGCGCACGCGTTCGGCCACCACCAGGGCCGCGGCGTTGCTGGCGTTGGGCAGCAGCACGGCAAATTCCTCACCGCCGAAGCGGGCAAAAATCTCGTCCTGCCGCAGGCTGCGCAGGCAAGCCTGGGCCACCTGCCGCAGCGCCACATCGCCCTGGCTGTGGCCGAATTTGTCGTTGATGCGCTTGAAATGGTCGATGTCCATCACCAGCACCGACAGCGGTTGGCCCTGGCTGGTGAGGGACTTCAGCGCCACCTCACAGGCGTGGAAGAAGTAACGGCGGTTGTAGGCGCGTGTCAGCGGGTCGGTGATGGCCAACTGCTCGGCCATGCGCCGGGCACGTTCCGCGTCGAACAGCAGGTGGGTGATGAGCCACAGCAACGGCGGCCCGATGAGCAGGGGGATGGTCACGCCAAACGCCTCGGTCAGCCACAGGCGTTCCGGGGGTTCTCCGGCCAGGAAGTGCCCCACAAAGGCCAGCACCACCGAGGCCGCCACGGCCACCGAGGTCAGGACCACCGTGGACCGCACGGTGCCCCACGACAGCAGTTGGGTCTTGAGCTGGCCGATCAGCCGCGGCGGGCGGCGGGTTTGCCAGGGCAGGGTGGACGTGTCGAAGCCCGCGGATGGGGGCGCGTCGTGAACCTGGGCGTCATGCATTTGCGTCGCTCCCATGGCGGTGCAGCCGGGCGTACAGCCCATCGGCGGCCAGCAGGCTGGTGTGGGTGCCTTGTTCGGCCATGCGGCCATTGGCCAGCACCACCACCCGGTCGGCGTGTTCGATGGTGGACAGCCGGTGCGCAATGACGATGGTGGTGCGCCCGGCCATCAGCCGGGTCAGGGCGTCCTGCACCAGCCGCTCCGACTCGTTGTCCAGCGCCGAGGTGGCTTCGTCCAGGATGAGGATGGGGGCATCCTTGTAGATGGCCCGGGCAATGGCCAGGCGCTGGCGCTGGCCGCCCGAGAGGTCGGTGGCGTTGTGCCCCACGCGCGACAGGATGCCCTGGGGCAGCTTGGCCACCAGTTCGCCCAGGTTGGCCTGTTCCAGGGCGTGCTGCACACGGACCGGGTCCAGGTCGGCGCCCAGGGCCACGTTGGCGGCCAGGGTGTCGTTGAGCATCACCACGTCCTGGCTCACCATGGCGAACTGGCGGCGCAAGGCGGCCAGTTGCCACTGCGCCAGCGGCACGCCGTCCAGCCGCACGTCGCCGCCGTGGGTGTGCACAAACCGGGGCAGCAGGTTGACCAGCGTGGTCTTGCCCGAGCCCGAGGGCCCCACCAGCGCCACCACCTCGCCCGGCGCAATGTCCAGGCTCACGCCGTCCAGGGCGGGCGGGGTGTCGGGGTCGTGGCGATAGCGCACCACCACGTCGCTCAGGGTGATGCGGCCGGGCGTGCGCGCCACCTGGTGTTGGCCGTCGTCGGGTTCAGGGGTTTCGTCGATGAGGGCCAGACCCCGCTCCAGCGAGGCCAGGCCGCGGGTGATGGGGCCGGCAATTTCGGCCAGGTGCTTGATGGGGGCAATCAGCATCAGCATGGCCGTCACGAACGACACAAAGCCACCCACCGTCACCCCGCTGGTGCTGCTTTGCCACAGGGCCGTGGCAATCACGGCCGACAACGCGGCGGCGGCCAGCATCTGCGTCAAGGGGGTCATGGCGGCCTGGGCGATGGTGGCCTTGAGGGCCAGGCGGCGCAGGCGGCGGCTGAGGTCGTCAAACCGCAGGGCTTGTCCGGTCTGTGCGCCGTGCAAGCGCACCAGGCGGTGGGCCAGCACGTTTTCTTCCACCACGTAGGCCAGCTCGTCGGTGGCGTGCTGGCTGGTCTGGGTGAGTTTGTACAGGCGTTTGGAGAGCACCTGCATCACCCAGATCAGGGCCGGGAAAATCACCAGCACGATGAGGGTGAGTTTCCAGTTCAGCACCATCAGGTAGCCCAGCAGGGCCACCAGGGTGAGGCTGTCCTTGGTGAGCGTCAAGAAGGCGTTGACCAGCAGGGTGGAGCCCGTCTGCACCTCGTACACCAGGGTGTTGGACAGGGCGCTGGCCGTCTGCCGCCGAAACAGGCCCAACTCCACGTTGCACAGCCGCTCGAACATGCGCTGGCGCAGCGCCTGCAAACCCTGGGTGGCGGTGTAGGTGAGGGCGTACTGGGCCACAAAACCGGCCAGACCGCGCAGGCCGAACAAGCCCAGCAGCGAGGCGGGCACCGCCCACAGCGGGATGCCGCCCGACGCAAAGCCCTCGTCCAGCAAGGCCTTGAGCAGGGCTGGGATCATGGGCTCGGTGGCGGCACCCACCACGGTGCCCAGCGCCGCCAGCACCACCCCACGACGGGCATTGCGGAAGAAGGGCCACAGGCGTGCCAGGCGGGGGAGCAGGGGCAGCGCGGCGGAGGGGGCGGGGGACGGTACAGGTGGCTGGGGCATGCTGCGGGTATTATCGGGGGGCGACTGGTCCCTGGGCCGGTCGCTCTTTTTTCAGACTTCCCCCACATCCATGACAGTCAGTTTTCACAGGCGCACGTTGTTGGGTTCCATGGCGTTGATGCCCATGTCGGCAGCCATGGCGCAGTTCAGGGTGGAGGTGTCGGGGGTGGGACTCACCCAGATTCCCTTCGCCATCGCCAACTTCAAAGGCGGCGAACAGGCCCCCCAAGACCTCGTGAGCATCATCCGCGCCGACCTGGAGCGCAGCGGCCAGTTTCGCGGGGTGGCCCCGGTGGCGGGCGTCCAGCTCGACGAAACCTCCCGCCCCGACCTCGCCCCGTGGCGCGAACGCGCCGCCGATGTGCTGCTGACCGGCAGCGTGGCCCGGCTGGCCGATGGCCGTTACGACGTGCGGTTCCGCCTGTGGGACGTGGTGCGCGTGCAAGACCTGGGCGGCCTCAGCCTGCCCGTGCGCCCCGGTGATCTGCGCCTGGCGGCCCACCGCATGGCCGACTACATCTACGAAAAACTCACCGGCGACAAAGGCATTTTTTCCACCCGCATCGCCTACGTCACCCAAGGGGGCGGCAAGCACAACCTGTGGGTGGCCGATGCAGATGGTGAAAACGGTCAGGTGGCCCTGGCCAGTCCCGAGCCCATCATTTCACCGGCCTGGTCGCCGGTGGGTGGGCAGTTGGCCTATGTGTCGTTCGAGTCGCGCAAGCCGGTCATCTACGCCCACGAGCTGGCCACGGGGCGTCGTCGGCTGGTGGCCAACTTCAAGGGCTCCAACAGCGCACCGGCTTGGTCGCCGGACGGGCGTACCCTGCTGGCCACGCTGACGCTGGACGGCGGTTCGCAGATCTACAGCATCGACGTGGCCTCGGGCGCCAACACCCGGCTCACCCGTTCCAGCAGCATCGACACCGAGCCCACCTGGGACGCCAAATCCAACCAAGTCTATTTCGTCAGCGACCGGGGCGGCGCACCGCAGGTCTACCGCATGTCGCCCCAGGGGGGCAACCCTGAGCGGGTGACGTTCAGCGGCGCCTACAACACCTCGCCCGCCATCAGCCCGGACGGCAACACCCTGGCCTACATCACGCGGGTGGGCGGTGGCTTCAAGCTGCAGGTCATGGACCTGCGCAGCGGCGCCGTGGCCAGCATCACCGACACCGTGGCCGATGAGAGCCCCAGCTTTGCACCCAACGGCAAGCTCATCATCTACGCCACCAAGCAGCAGGGGCGTGAAGCCCTCATGACCACCACGCTGGACGGCCGCATCAAGACCCGTCTGGCCAGTGCGCAAGGTGACATCCGCGAGCCCGATTGGGGTCCGTTCGTCTCCTGATGCATCCTTTTTTTGAACTTTTCTGAGCCTCCCCGCTCATCCTTCTTCATTACTTTGCTCTTTTTTCTGACATGAACCAAGCTGCTTTTCCCCGTCTTCGTGTGACCCTGGCCTCCGCTGCTGTGCTGCTGGCGCTGGTGGGTTGTGGCTCCAACGTCAAGCTGGACGACGTGCCCGTGTCTGACCGCACGGGTTCTTCCACGCAGGTGGACCCCAACGCCGCGGGCAGCCAAGGCAGCACGGGGCGCGTGGCCCCGGTGGTGGTGGACGAACAAGCCATTGCCGAGCCCCCAGCTTCGGTGGGTCGTGTCATCTACTTTGACTACGACAGCTACCTGGTCAAGCCCGAATTCGCCGCCACCCTGGACGCACACGCCAAGTTCCTGAAGGCCGATGCCAAGCGCCGTGTGGTGTTGCAAGGCCACACCGACGACCGCGGCACCCGTGAATACAACCTGGCCCTGGGTCAAAAGCGTGCGGAAGCCGTGCGCCGCGCCCTGGGCGTGCTGGGTGTGAGCGATGCGCAGCAGGAAGCGGTCAGCTTTGGCAAGGAAAAACCCGCGGCCATGGGGGCTGACGAAGCCGCCCACGCCAAGAACCGCCGCGTGGAATTGGTCTACCGTTGATCGTCATGACCCGCGCCCACACGCTGTCAGCTCCGTTGAAGGCCCCTCGCCCAAGCCGTTCGTGGCTGGGTGCGGGTTTGGTCGGTGTCGCGCTGGCTTGGCCGTTGGCGTCCCAAGCCCAGCTGTTTGGCGACGACGAGGCGCGCAAAGCCATCATCGACCTGCGTGAAAAGGTCGAGGCCAACCGCCGCCAGACCGAAGCCCAGTTGATCAACCTGTCCCGCGACTTTGCCAAGCAAAGCGAGGAATCGTCCTCGCCCACGCGCCGCGCCTTGCTGGACATGGGCAACCAGATCGAAACCCTTCGGCAGGACATGGCGCGGCTGACCGGGCAGTCCGAACAACTGGCGCGCGACCTGTCCGAACTGCAACGCCAGCAAAAAGACGCCCTGGTGGCCTTTGACGAGCGTTTACGCCGCCTGGAACCCGCCAAAGTCACGTTGGACGGTCGCGAATTCCAGGTCCGTGCAGACGAGCGGGCCGACTTTGAGCAGGGCATGGAGCTGGTGCGCAAGTCCCAGTTCGACGCCGCGGTGACCGCTTTTGGCAGCTTCCTGCGCAAACACACCGCCAGTGGCTACGTGCCCAGCGCCTGGTTCTGGCTGGGCAACGCCCAGTACGCCACCGGGGGTTACAAAGAGGCCATCGACAGCTACCGCAAGCTGATGGCGGTGGCCCCTGACCACCTGCGGGTGCCCGAGGCCAAGCTGGCCCTGGCCAACTGTCAGCTGGAGTTGAAAGACCCCAAGGCGGCCCGCAAGACCCTGGAGGAGCTGGTCAAGGCCCATCCGCAGTCCGAAGCCGCATCCACGGCGCGTGATCGCTTGAGCCGCATGCGCTGACATGGGACCGGTGGAGACGGTGGCTCAGCTGGGGGCCTTGCAATCACAGGTGTTGTGGGCGGTGTTTGCCGTGTCCATGGCCTTTGGCTGGCTGGTGCAGAAGTCTCACTTCTGCACCATGGGGGCGCTCAGCGACATCGTCAACATGGGCGATTGGTCGCGCATGCGCATGTGGGTCATGGCCATGGGGGTGGCCACCCTGGGGTTTCAGGGCATGGCCTGGATGGGGTGGATCGACCCCGCCAAAACCTTCTACACCGCCAGCCGCGTGCTCTGGTTGTCTGCTGTGGTGGGCGGTTCGCTGTTTGGTTTTGGCATGGTGCTGGCCTCAGGCTGCGGCAGCAAGACCTTGGTGCGCATGGGCGGTGGCAGCCTGAAGGCGTTGGTGGTTTTTTTCGTGATGGGTTTTGCGGCCTTCGCCACCTTGCGGGGCATCACCGCGGTGCTGCGGGTGCAGACGGTCGATGCCGTGGGTTTTGGCATGCCTAGCAGCAGTTCCTTGCCGCATTGGTTGGCCGGGCTGTTGGGCCAGCCCGGTTGGGCCACCGCGCTGGCCATGTTGATGGGGTTGGCCATGCTTGTGTGGTCCCTGTCCAGTCGCACTGTGTGGACCGTCAATCACTTGCTGGGTGGACTGGGCCTGGGGGCTTGTGTCGCGGCCATGTGGTGGGTGACCGGGCACCTGGGGTTTGTGCCCGAACACCCCGAAACCCTGGAGGCGGTGCACGTGGCCACCAGCACGGGGCAGATGGAGTCCCTGACGTTCACCGCGCCCCTGGCTTACTTGTTGGAGTTTTTGGTGTATTACAGCGACACGTCGCGCCACCTCACCACGGGCGTGGCTTCGGTGTTGGGGGTGGTGAGCGGTTCGCTGGTGTATTCGTTGTGGACCCGGCGTTTCCGTTGGGAAGGTTTCCGTGGCACGCAGGACACCGCACTCCATGTGGTCGGCGCCTTGCTGATGGGGGTGGGGGGCGTCACGGCCCTCGGTTGTACCGTGGGACAGGGCTTGTCCGGCATGTCCACACTCAGTGTCACCAGCATGCTGGCGGTGGCGGGCATCGTGGCGGGGGCGGTGGCCGGGTTGCGTTTTCAGCTGTGGCTGGTGATGCGTGACTGACCCGGCTGCCATGGACGTGGATCGTGAACGCCGCTTTGGTGGCCTGCGTCGCCTGTGGGGTGATGCGGGTGCCCAGGCGTGTGCCGCTGCCCATGTGGTGGTGGTGGGCATTGGCGGGGTGGGCTCCTGGGCGGCAGAGGCGTTGGCCCGGTCGGGTGTGGGCGCTTTGACGCTCATCGACCTCGACAACGTGGCCGAATCCAACATCAACCGCCAGATTCACGCCACCGCCGACACCTTGGGCATGGCCAAGGTTCAGGCCATGGCCGAGCGGATTTCGTCTTACCACCCGGGTTGCCGAGTTCACGGGGTTGAAGACTTCCTGACGGCAGAGAACATCCATACCCTGCTGGCTGATGTGCAGCGCGTGGCTGGGCCGGTTGATGCCGTGCTCGACGCGTGTGATCAGGTCAAGGCCAAAGTGGCCATGGCCGCTTGGGCTCGCCAGTCGAAGGTGGAGCACGTGACGGTGGGCGCAGCTGGGGGCAAACTGCATGCACAACAGGTGGAGGTGGATGACCTGTCCGCGGTCTCTCACGATCCTCTGTTGGCTCGCATGCGGCAAAACCTGCGCAAGTTCCATGGCTACCCGGTTCAGGGCAAGCCCATGAAGGTGCGCAGCGTGTTCAGCCGCGAAACGGTGCGACCGCCTGTGGCTGCCTGCTTGCCCGCGGGTGAGGCTGACGGGTCACTCAATTGCCACGGGTATGGCTCCATGGTGACGGTGACCGCCACCTTCGGCATGACAGCGGCCGGCGTGGTGCTCAACGCCTTGGCGGGCATGAATCCGTGATCGAAAGAGTGCAGTCGATTTGGGAAGTGGCAAAATTAACGCTATAATCTGAGTTTCAGCGAACGGTTGATTGATTCAGCGGTTCGCTGGTGTGGGACGTTAGCTCAGTTGGTAGAGCAGCGGACTTTTAATCCGTTGGTCGCAGGTTCGAATCCTGCACGTCCTACCACACAGTTTCGGGTTCTTAGCTCAGTTGGTAGAGCAGCGGACTCTTAATCCGTAGGTCGTAGGTTCGAATCCTACAGGACCCACCAGTCACAGGCCCAGTGGCACAAACAAACCCTGCATCGGAAACGGTGCGGGGTTTTTTGTTTCCGCTCGCTCACCCCAAGATGTGGTGCGCACGAGCTCGGTCCGTGTGTCGCCAACTGCCATGCGTTCACTTTCTGTGCTTTTACCCGTCCCGTTTTGTGGCTTGTCGAGTTGCTGCGCTGTTGACGTGACAGCAACTTGCGCGTGTACAGTTCGCGCATGCAGAAAATCCTCATCCTCAATGGCCCCAATTTGAATCTGCTGGGCACCCGTGAGCCCGAGCAATATGGCCGCACGACGTTGGCCGATGTGGAAGAGTCTTGCCGTCAGGCGGCGTCACGCTTGGGCTATGCCATCGAGTGCTTTCAAAGCAATTGGGAAGGGGCGCTGATTGACAAGATCCACGAGTACGGCCGTTTGTTCCGCGAGGGGCAGGCGTTGGGGTGCGTGTTCAATCCGGGTGCGTTGACGCACACTTCCATCGCCTTGCATGACGCCATCAAGGGGGTGGATGGGCTGCCCGTGATCGAATGCCACATTTCCAATGTGCACGCGCGCGAGGCGTTTCGCCACCAGTCCTGGGTGTCGCCCGTGGCCTCGGGGATCGTGGTGGGTTTTGGCGTGGAAGGGTACCTGCTGGCCTTGGAAGGCTTGGTGCGCAAGCACGGGCGTCCACCGGAGGCGGAGTCCCGCTGACCCACCCCTCAGACCAGGGGGACGGTGAGGCGTTGAATGACTTCCGCGGTGCCGGGTCGAACGCCTCGCCACCATGCAAAGGCTTCGGCGGCCTGCTCCACCAGCATGCCCACACCGTCGGTCACCACCACGTCAGGGCAGGCTTGCTGGGCAAACTTCAGGAAGGGTGTCAACCCCTTGCCGTACACCAGGTCATAAGCCAAGGCCCCTGAGCCAATAGCCTGTGGTGGCAGTGGGGGGGCTTCGCCGGTCAGGCTGGCCGACGTGGCATTGAAAACGATGTCGAACGGTCCATCCACATCGGCAAAGGTGGACGTGTTGATGTGGCCGACGCCAGCCAGGTCATTGGCCAATGCCTGAGCGTTGGACAAAGTCCGGTTGGCAATCCACACCTGTGCCGGTTGGTACGCCATCAGGGGTTCGATCAGACCCCGTGTGGCGCCGCCAGCGCCCAGGATCAGCACCCGCTTGTTCCGGATGGGAATGCCCAGGTTGTGTTCCACATCGCGCATGAGTCCCACACCGTCAAAGTTGTCGGCCAGCACCCGGTCGCCGTCGAACTTGATGGCATTCACCGCACCGGCGATGCGGGCTCGGTCCGAGGGATGCGTGGCGCACGCATAGGCATCCACCTTGAAGGGCAGGGTGATGTTCAGGCCTTTTCCACCGCTGCGCTGGAAGTCCGCCAAATCCTGGGCGAAAGCGCCGGGGTGTCCCTCAATGGCGGTGTACTCCAGATCTTGTGCCGTGGCCTGTGCAAACAGGCTGTGGATCAGGGGGGATTTGGAGTGCGAAATCGGATGCCCGATGACGGCGTAGCGGTCCGTCATGGCTGGGCAATGTACTCAGGGCGCTGGATGAGTTCGATCTTGTAGCCGTCCGGATCGACCACAAAGGCAATCACCGATTTTCCGCCCTTGACGGGACCGGGTTCGCGGGTGATCTGACCACCGGCTGTGCGGATGCGCTCACATGCTGCATGCACATCGAGCACGCCAAGGGCAATGTGGCCGTAAGCGGTGCCCATTTCATAATGATCGACGCCCCAGTTGTAGGTCAATTCGATTTCGGCGTGTTCCGGGTTGCTGCCGAACCCCAGGAAAGCCAATGTGTACTTGTACTCGGTGTTTTCGGAGGTGCGCAGCAAGTGCATGCCCAGCACCCGGGTGTAGAAGTCGATGGATCGTTGCAGGTCACCCACCCGCAGCATGGTGTGCAGAATTCTCATGGCTGCGCATTGTGCCGTGAACGCGGGGTCAGATGCTGGATGCAGGTCAAACACCACATTGCCGATCCGCCGATCTCCAGTGAAGGCTGGTGCCTGCAGTGCAGCACCACGCCTTCGGCACATACCTTGGACACGCCGGGGACCATCGGCGAAACGCTCAGACGGCGGTCAAACCGATGGCGAGGCATTCCAAGGGCTTGACCTGCACGACAGACGGGTTAGCGCAGGCGTCCGAAACTGGTGCGCAGGGGATCAGCCGGGCCGCCACGGGGCCCGTTGCCTCCACGTCCACCTTGCGGTCCACCGCGGCCATTGCGATTGCCGCCACGATTGCCCCCGCGTCCGCCCAGCGCATCAATGCTGGTGCGCAGCGGATCGGGTTGACCACCAGGTGCACCTTGGTGGCGCGGCTCGCGAATGCGCATGCTGCCCAGATGTGCGTTGGGGCCAGGTTGACGCTCGTTACCCTCGTGTTCGTCATGGCCTGCAGGACCACGATCAGCGCGCGGCCCCGCATTGCCTCGGGGGCGCTGCTGCTGCCCGCCATTGGGTCCACGGCCTCCACCATTGCGCCCGCGGCGGTCATCGTGGCGACGGGGTGGGCGAGGTTGACCATCCGGACCTGCTGCGCCGGCAGCGTCCCGCGGGGCATCATCCTGGCCTTGTCCGTTGGGATTGCGTCGAGGGGCTTTGGCCGGTGTATCCGAGGACTTGCGCTCACGCATGCGTTGCAACATTTCCTGCCGGGCCGCCTTGGCTGCCGCGGCCATCACTTCACGGCTGGGCGGCTTGCCTGCGCCACCCCAGATGGTCTGACGACCCATGGCGATGGGTTCGGCCTTTTCGCCGGGCTCGGGGCCGAAGCCCTCCAACGCTTGAACCGGAATGCGCTGCTTGGTGAAACGCTCGATGTCCATCATGAAGCCTTCCTCGTCCATGCACACGAGGTTGACGGCTTCGCCGCTGGCCCCCGCACGGCCCGTGCGGCCGATGCGGTGCACGTAGTCTTCGGGGATGTTGGGGATTTCGTAGTTGACAACGTGGGGCAGGTCGTCGATGTCGATGCCACGGGCCGCGATGTCGGTGGCCACCAGGGCGCGAATGTCACCGCTCTTGAACCCGGCCAATGCCTGGGTGCGGGCAGCCTGGCTCTTGTTGCCGTGCAACGCCATGGCCGTGATGCCGTTTTTATTGAGGTATTCGGCCACGTTGTTGGCACCAAACTTGGTGCGGGTGAACACCAGCACCTGGCTCCAGTTGTGCTCGTTGATGATGTGGACCAGCACGGCCTTCTTCTTGCCGCGCCCCACCGGGTGGATCACTTGTGTGATGCGCTGCACCGTGGTGTTGCGGGGGGTGACCTGGATGTGCTCGGGCGAACGCAGCAGGCCGTTGGCCAGGTCGCGGATTTCGTCGGAGAACGTGGCCGAGAACAGCAGGCTTTGCTTGTTTGCGGGCACCAGGGCCAGCACCTTTTTCACGTCGTGGATGAAGCCCATGTCCAGCATGCGATCGGCTTCGTCCAACACCAGAATTTCCACCTGAGACAGGTCCAGAAAGCCTTGCTGAGACAGGTCGAGCAAGCGCCCCGGGGTGGCCACCAAGATGTCCACGCCCTTCTTCAACAGGTTGATTTGGGGGTTCATGCCCACGCCGCCAAACACCACGCCGGAGTTGATTTGAGGCAGGTGCTTGCCGTAGACCTGAACGGACTCTTCGACCTGGGCGGCCAGTTCGCGGGTGGGGGTGAGCACCAGGGCACGAATGGGCTTTCGTCCGCCAGCGGCAGGCGTCACCTGAGAGAGCTTGTGCAGCATGGGCAGGGTGAACGCGGCGGTCTTGCCCGTGCCCGTCTGTGCCCCGGCCAGCAGGTCGTGCCCGGCAATGACGGCCGGAATGGCCTGTGCCTGGATGGGGGTGGGGACCTCGTAGCCCTGCTCGCGCACAGCTTGCAGAATGGCCGGGGCCAGGTTCAGTTCTTCAAATGTCATGTGATGTCGGTGCCCATCCTGGGCACAAGGGGTATCGGCCACGTCCTGTGCACGAGGTGCCAGGCCAGTCATGGGGGCTGATGGGTCTGAAAAAAGCCTTTGCAGCGCTGTACGTCCAGAGGATGGGGTGCACTGAAGGCTCGGCTGTGGCACTGACTGAAGGTGCGCACGGCGGCATTGTGACACAACCGATGCCTGATGCGGCGGGTTTGCAGTTCAGGCGCGGCCCACGGCGTACTGGCAGACGCGATTGCGACCTTGGTTCTTGGCTTGGTAAAGCGCGTCATCGGCATGGCGAAGCAGCGCTTCGATGTCCTGATCTCCCGAGGTGGTGGTCACGCCAATGGACACGGTGACTTTCAACGGCGTGCCCTGCGCCAAATGGATGGGCGTGTTGGTCAGCGTCAACCGAAGGCGTTCGGCAGTTTCCAGTGCGTGACCAGCGCTCGTGTTCGGGAGCAAGACGGCAAACTCTTCTCCGCCAATGCGACCGATGTGGTCGCATTCCCTCAACGAATGTCTGCACATCTGCGCGAGTGCGACCAGCACGGCATCACCGGCTTGGTGTCCGTGGGTGTCGTTCACGCGCTTGAAGTGGTCGATGTCCAGCATCAAAACGGACAACGAGCCGCGATGACGCGCCAGGTGCGCCAGTTCTTGTTGGGCCTGCAGCATGAAGGCCCGTCGATTGGGCAGTGACGTCAACTCGTCGGTGTTGGCGCGTCGCTCCAACGCTTGGTGGGTGTTTCTGTTCTCAATGGCCACGGCACACAGATTGGCTGCGCTCGCGATGCGTTTGATGTCGGTGGCGGACGGCACCGCGGGTTCGGCATGGTAGATCGCAAAGGTGCCCAGCACCTTGCCGTGGGAGGACAGGATGGGTTCGGACCAACAGGCGCGCAGATGTGCCGATTCCGCCAGACTGGCGTAGTCTGTCCAGAGGCTGCTGGTGGCGATGTCCTCCACGATGACGCGTTGCCCGGTGTAAGCGGCGGTGCCGCAAGACCCCACGGAGGGGCCGATGAGCACGCCGTCGATGGCTTGGCTGTAGAAGCTGGGGAGGTTGGGGGCTGCGGCCGTTCGAAGGCACTTTCTTTCGTCATCCAGCAACAGGATGCTGCACTGGGCGGAAGGGTCCTCCGCCTCCACCTGCAACACCACCGAATGAAGGATGGTGGGCAGATCGACGCCTCGCGCCACCATGTCCAGCATGGCGTCGTGCGCCTTGATGCGTTGCTTGCTTTCCCACAGCTCGGTGATGTCGGAAAAGTTGACCAGCCGTCGCTCGCCCACCCAGCTCACGCGGATGTTGACGTGTCGGACCTGTCCGCCCTTGCAGGTGACCTGGGCCAGCAGTTCCGGCGGAGGCAAGCCTTGAGCGCGGGCCAGGTTCACCTGCTCATTCCAAGGCTGGATGACCCGTGTCCGGTACTCGACGTCGGGATAGGCCAGGGTGTACCACGTGCTCAGGTCGGGCAAGTCGGCCAGGGTGTAGCCAAACAACTGGGTGAACTGGTGGTTGATGTATTCGATTTTTCCACCCCGATGAGACCACCCCGTGGCCACGGGGGAGGCATCGAGGATGTCTTCGAGTTGAATGCGGCGCTCGTTGCTCTCGCTGATGTGCTGCTCCAGCGCCTTCTGTCTGAGGCGGTCCAGCCCGCTGGCGGCCAGCATTTCGGCCATGCTGACCATGACCGTCATGAGCGACTCCACCTGCACTCTGGGCACGACGGGAATGGCCTGAATGGCAGTCAGGTACGACTGGGTGTCGTAACCGAACCGATGGGCTTGTTGGCGGAAGCGGTCCAAATCCGGAGGGGTGTGCAGAACCTGCCCCAAGAAGAGGGTGGCCACCTGGTGCCCTTCGATGGTCACAGGTGTGGCGTAGTCGCTCAAGCCATTGAGGCACAGGTCGCTGTTGATGCAGCCAGCCTCCAGGGTGCCCATCAGCTTCAGGTTGCTGGTGATGCATTGGGCATGGCTCAGGGCGTGGCCGCGGTGGAATGCTGTGCAGGCCCGGGTCCAGCCGGATTGGGTGAGCAACTCGCCGCTGGCATCGACCACGCCATTGGCAATGCCGGTGGCAAGGTGGAAGTTGTCCAGCACCTTCCCGAAGCTGTGCAGGTCCACCAGATCGGCGAAACGATAGGGAAACGGTTCTGCAGAGGCCGGAGACGTTGTGGTCATGCCGCGATTTTCGCCGTTGCCCGCGGATTTCCCAGCCCGTCGGGGCAAGGGATAATACGAGGCTTGACCTCTCGAACCGACCACAGACACAACACGACCCATGGCCCAATACGTCTTTTCAATGAACCGGGTGAGCAAGACCGTGCCGCCCAAGCGCCAGATCCTGAAGGACATCTCCCTGTCCTTCTTCCCCGGTGCCAAGATCGGCGTGCTCGGCCTCAACGGATCGGGTAAATCCACCCTGCTCAAGATCATGGCGGGTGTAGACAAGGAAATCGAGGGCGAAGCCATCCCCATGCCGGGCATCCAGATCGGCTACCTGCCGCAGGAGCCCCAGCTCAACCCCGAACAAACCGTTCGCCAGGCCGTGGAAGAGGGCATTGGCGGGGCCCTCAAGGCCAAGGCCCGCCTTGACGAGGTGTATGCGGCCTACGCCGAACCCGATGCCGACTTCGACGCCCTGGCCGCCGAGCAGGCCGAGCTGGAGGCCATCATTGCCGCCAGTGGCTCCGAAAACTCCGACCTGCAGCTGGAACTGGCCGCCGACGCCCTGAACCTGCCGCCCTGGGACGCCACCATCAAGAACCTCTCCGGGGGGGAAAAACGCCGCGTGGCCCTGTGCCGCCTGCTGCTGTCCAAGCCCGACATGCTGCTGCTGGACGAACCCACCAACCACTTGGACGCCGAAAGTGTGAACTGGCTGGAGCAGTTCCTGCAGCGCTTCCCCGGCACCGTGGTGGCCATCACCCACGACCGCTACTTCCTGGACAACGCCGCCGAGTGGATTCTGGAACTGGACCGTGGCCACGGCATTCCCTGGAAGGGCAACTACTCCGACTGGCTGGACCAGAAGGAACGCCGCCTGGAGCAGGAACAAAAGAGCGAAGACGCCCGCGCCAAGGCCATGAAAGAGGAGTTGAAGTGGGTGCGCTCCAATGCCAAGGGCCGTCAGGCCAAGAGCAAGGCGCGTCTGGCCCGCTTCGAGGAACTGAGCGACGTCGAATACCAGAAGCGCAACGAGACCAACGAAATCTTCATCCCCGTGGCCGAGCGCCTGGGGGCGCAGGTCATCGAATTCAACGGCGTGACCAAGTCGTTCGGCGACCGCCTGCTGATCGACAACCTCAGCTTCTCGGTGCCCGCGGGTGCCATCATCGGCATCATCGGCCCCAACGGTGCCGGCAAGTCCACGCTGTTCCGCATGATCCAGGGCGTGGAGCAGCCCGACAGCGGCAGCATCACCATCGGCCAGACGGCCAAGCTGGCCTTCGTGGACCAGAGCCGCGAATCGCTGGAAGGCGACAAGACGGTGTGGGAAGACGTGTCCGGCGGGCTGGACAACATCACCGTGGGCAAGTTCATCATGCCCAGCCGGGCCTACATCGGCCGCTTCAACTTCAAGGGCAACGACCAGCAAAAGCTGGTGAAAAACCTCTCCGGCGGTGAGCGCGGCCGCCTGCACCTGGCCAAGACCCTGGCCCAGGGCGGCAACGTGCTGATGCTGGACGAACCCTCCAACGACCTGGACGTGGAAACCCTGCGCGCCCTGGAAGAGGCCCTGCTGGAGTTTGCCGGTAGCGCCATGGTCATCTCCCACGACCGCTGGTTCCTGGACCGCATCTGCACCCACATCCTGGCGTACGAGGGCGACAGCCAGTGGTACTTCTACGATGGCAACTTCACCGAGTACGAGGCCGACAAGGTCCGCCGTCTGGGCGAAGAAGGTGCCCGTCCCAAGCGCGCCCGCTTCAAGAGCCTGAAATGAGGGCCCCCACGCTCCCGTTGGTCGCTGCCCCCCGAGGGGGCTCTCGCGCCTTGGGGCGGCCCAGCGGCGCTCAGGTTTTCGGAGGTTTGCATGGTTTCTGACGACGACGTGCTGGCGGCCACCCGCCGCTGGCTGGAGGAGGCCGTGATCGGCCTCAACCTCTGCCCGTTTGCCAAATCGGTGTACGTGAAGAACCAGGTGCGCATCGTGGTCAGCCGGGCGCGCCACATCGATGCCTTCCTGGACGACCTGGACCGCGAGCTGGACCTGCTCAAGACCACGCCTTCCGAGGAAGTGGAAACCACGCTGCTGGTCCACCCCACGCTGTTCCCCGACTTTTTGGTGTTCAACGACTTCCTCAACGTGGCCGATGAGGTGCTGGTGGAGCACGAGCTGGAAGGGGTGGTGCAGATCGCACCCTTCCACCCCGACTTCGTGTTTGATGGCGAGCCGGAAGGCGACATGAGCCACTACACCAACCGCTCGCCTTACCCCACGTTGCACCTCATCCGCGAGGAGGGGTTGGGCAAGGCGATTGACAGCTACGGCAACACCGATGAGATTTACGAGCGCAACATCGATGTGCTGCGCAAGCTGGGGCCTGCCGGTTGGCAGCGCCTGATGACGGGGCAGTGAACCCCGCAGGCTTCGTTGGGAATTGGTTGAGATTGAATTTGCAAACAAATTGACCCCTGGCGCTTTCTGCCAGGGTGTTTGCAGCTATTGATTTTGATGCCGCCTCGCGTGGCCAGGAGCACAACCATGGGACCCACCGCGGCCGCAACGGCCCGTACCCCCAACCTGTTTCATGCCTGCCTGGAAGAGGCTCTGGCCGAGGCCCCGGGCCTCATCATGCGCTGGACCAACGGCCTGCAGGAGGTCTTGCGGCAACAGGAAGCCTGGACCGCCGCCCCGGCCGCCAAGGCGCAGTTGTCCACCGCCCTGCGGGAGCTGTTGCACAGCAAGACGGCGTGCATGGAGCGTTGGCCTGCCCAATGGCGCGCGGCCATCCAGGAGGCGGTGCGCCGCCGCGGGGACTTGGATTTGCCCAAGCGGTCATTGGCCACCGTCAGCTTTGACGAGCTGGAGCTGATGGACGATTCCCAGATCCAGTCCACCGTGCAGGCCGCGCGGGTGGAGCAGGCGGCCAAGGGCGCTGCGGGCAGCGTGCTGGCCGATTTGACGGCGCTGCTGTCCAGCGTTCAGGGTTTCACCTCGGTGCGTCCCGAGAACAACCCCGTGCGGCCCGAAGTGGCCATCCAGGCGCTGCGGCAGACCTTGGAAACGCTGTGTCGGGACGCGGCCATCCGTGACCTCTGGCTCCTGCACGGCAGCGAGGCGCTGGGGCAGGAGTTGCAAATCCTGTACCGGCAGCTGGTCCACTGGCTGACCCAGAAAGGCGTCAAACCCGCCGATTACAAGGTCATCCAGACCTCGTCCCCGGTGGGCGTCGGTGTTCGTCACAGCAGCGGACGCCCGCGCCCGGTGGGCCTGGCCGACCAGGACAACCTCATCACCCCCCAGGCCATCGCACCGGCCCAGGCGGAGGCCGAACCTTCGGCCTTCCTCACCTTGGACTACCTGCACGACATGCTGGCCACCGGCCCCGGGGTGCTCACGCCCCAGGTGCCTGCGGCCCCGTTGTCCGCCAGCGGGTTGCCGGGGGGCGGTTTCCGTGGCCCGGGTGCTGATGGTTCGGCCCGTTCCATGGGGCCTTCGTCCAGCCCAAAGGGCGGTGCGGACGAGCCCGCCCATTTGCGGGCCCTGGCGGTCGAGGTGGTCAACCTCATGCTGGACGGCATGGCGCGCGACCCGCGGCTGCTGCCGCCCGTCATGGCCCTGATTCAACGCATGCAGCCAGCGCTGCTGCGCATCGCCGCCGACGATCCCCGCTTCTTTGTGGACCGGGGCAACCCAGCCCGCAAGTTGCTGGACGACATCACCCAACGCAACCTGGCCCTGGCGTCCGACGACGCCCCGGGCCTGGCCCGGTTGTGCTCCACCCTGGAAGACGTGGTGGGCCTGCTGCAGCGCACCGACGTGCGGGTGTCCTCCCTGTTCGAGACGGCGTTGGATGTCCTGCAGGGCCTGGACGCGCAGCAAGACGCTCCCCTGAGCCCCCCCACGGCGCAGGCCGTGCAGTCGCTGGTGCAGGTGGAGCAGCGGCAGTTGCTGGTGGAGCGGGTGTCCAAGGACCTGCGCGAACGGCCCGACTTTGCGACCGCCGTGCCCCTGATCCAGTGGTTCTTGCTGGGGCCCTGGGCCCAGGTGGTGGCGCAGGCGCGCTTGCATGTTGTGGACGCCTCCAGCCCCGGTGCCCGCCTGCCCGCCAGTGTGCGTTACATGGGGGTGGTGACCGACCTGATCTGGTCCACCCGCGCCGACGTGGCCTCGCAGGGCCGGGCGCGGCTGGCACGCCTCATTCCCGGCCTGCTGCGCACCTTGCGCGAGGGCTTGCAGACCATCGAGTACGAAGGGCAGACCTCGCGGCAGTTTTTTGCGCAACTCATGGCCTTGCACGAAGCCGCCCTGAAGGGGGAGGCCCCACCGCCCGAGGCGCTGGCGCCTCTGGACGCCAGCACCGGTCAGCCCCTGTTGCGCCCGCTGGATGTGTGGGTGCGCCCCGCCGAGGCGGCGGATTCCGGCTTCATGGACGAGGATTTCCCGCCCTTGGACTCCGATTTTGAGGACACGCTGCCGCTGGTCCGCGAGGACGAGGCCGCCCAGGCACCGTCACCCGCGCTGGAGGTGGGCACCTGGATCGAACTGCACCGCGAGTCGGGGGTGTGGGTGCGCCTGCGCCTGGTCTGGGTCAGCCCGCACGGGCTGATGTACCTGTTCAGCGGCGCAGGGCGCACCAGCTCCATGAGCCGTCGCCACTTTGACGACATGCGCCTGGCCGGTCGTGTGCGGCTGCTGGCCACCCAAAGCCTGGTGGACGACGCACTGGACACCGTCATGCAGGCGGCGCTGCACAACACGGCCCGGCGCTCCGATGGACGCACCGACTACCACGCCGACCACCCGGACCTGCTGCCCCCGCTGGCCTGAGGGGTCTTGCTGACCGCTTCACATGCTCAGGCTGTGACGGGTGATTTGCTATTTATTTTATAGCTGCTTTCGCTTATATATAAAGCGCTATGCGGCATTTTGATGGTTTGTTTTTTGGGGGAATTCCAAGCTGAACCGCGTGCATTGCGGGTTGGACTCAACCCGCACATGCCCGCCGTGCGCCTCGATGATGGCTTTGGTGATGGACAGTCCCAGCCCCGTGCCTTCCGCGTGGGGGCGGGCGGGGTCGGCGCGGTAGAAGCGGTCAAACAGCCGTGGCAGCACGTCGGGTGCAATGGGTGGGCCCGCGTTGCTGACCTGCACGGTGGTGGCCTGAGGCGTTTCGGTCACGTCGATGTGGACGATGCTCCCCGCCGGGCTGTGACGCAGGGCGTTGGAGAGAAGGTTGCTCAGCGCCCTGCGGAACATCAGCCGGTCTCCGACGATGAACCCCTCGCCTTGCAGCAGGCATTGCACCCGCTGCTCTTGGGCCACGGCCTCGTAGAAGTCGAGGAGCGCGCGTGCTTCGCTGGCGGCCGAAAACCGTTCTTTGCGGGGCAGGTCCACACCGCGTTCGGTTTTGGCCAGGAACAGCATGTCGGCCACCATGCGCCCCAGCCGTTCAAGCTCTTCGGCGTTGGAGGCCAGGATGTCGCGGTAGGCATGGGCATCGCGGGGCGCCGACAGCGTGACTTGGGTTTGTGTCAGCAGGTTGCTGATGGGGGTGCGCAGCTCATGGGCCAGATCGGACGAAAAGTCGGACAGTTGCTTGAAGTCGTGTTGCAAGCGCTCCAGCATGCGGTTGAGCTCGTGGGCCAGGTCGGCCATTTCTGCCGGCACGGCGTCCACGGGCATGCGTTCGTCCAGTTGCTGTGCGCTCACCCCGGCTGCCCGCGAGCGGATGGCCCGCAACGGGGCCAGCCCCTGGTGTGCGGCCAGCCAGCCCAACACGCCACTGACCAGGGTGGCCAGCACGGCATACAGCGCCAAGCTGCGCTTCAAGTCCGACAAAAAGTGGTTGTGGTGACCGGTGTCGATGGCCAGCATGACTTGGATGGCCTGACCATTCGCAAACGCGGGTCGCTGCTCAAACTGCCAGCTGCGCAGCGCATGCTCGTCTTGCTGCCAGGGGCTGGGTGACTGGAACAGCACGCTGACGGCGTCTTGAACCCGCACATGCAGGCCCTGGTGGTGGTTCAGGGCTTCGCTCAAGCGCCAGCGGGCGTCGTCTGCGGAGTTGGCGGCAGACAGGATGTCTTCCACCAGGTGTTGCTTGTCTTGCAGGATGGCGTGGTCCAAGTCCACAAAGTGCTGCTCGGTGGCCACCAGGAACAGCACCCCCAGACCCAGCACCACAGAGGCTGACACCACGGTGAAGAACAGCGTCAGGCGTTGCGTCAGGGGGAGGGAGGAGGTGGGCAGGCGCAGCATTCAGTTCGCCTCCAGCACATAGCCCATGCCCCGCACGGTCTGAATGAGCTTGACGGCCTGGCCTTCGTCCACTTTCAGACGCAGGCGCCGCATGGCCACCTCGATCACGTTGGTGTCGCTGTCGAAGTTCATGTCCCAGACCTGAGATGCAATCAGCGACCGCGGCAGCACCTCGCCTTGGCGACGCATCAGCAACTCCAGCAGCGAAAACTCCTTGGCGGTGAGGTCGATGCGGTGCCCTGCCCGGGAGGCGCGGCGGCGCAGGACATCCAACTCCAAGTCGGCCACGCGCAAGGTGGTGGGCTCGGAGCCGTGGCGTCCTCGACGCAGGATGGTGCGCACCCGCGCCAGCAGTTCGGCGAACGAGAACGGCTTGACCAGGTAGTCGTCCGCGCCCAGTTCCAATCCCTTGACCCGGTCTTCCACCTGGTCGCGTGCGGTGAGGAACAGCACCGGCATCAGGCCACCGCGCCGCCGCAGTGACTGAAGCACTTGCCAGCCATCCATGCCCGGAAGCATGACGTCCAGGATGACCAGGTCGTGCCCGTTTTCCAACGCCAGGTGAAGCCCATCGGGACCATTGACGGCCAGATCCACCACAAACCCGGCCTCGCGCAGGCCCTGGCGCAGGTATTCACCCGTTTTGGGTTCATCTTCCACGATCAGGATTTTCATGTTGGCTTCCTTGGCGATGGAGTGTCGCATTGCCTGGGTGACGAGGTCCGAAGATGACGGAATTGTCATTTCGCCGACAGCCTCCCGTTGTTTTGGCTTTGCAGAATTTCTCCCATCAACAGGAGCAATTCCCATGAAGCATCAAAGGCGCAGGTTCACGGCCCCAAGGGCGCTG
The DNA here is from genome assembly GCF_054777695.1 of Hydrogenophaga soli. NCBI lineage: Bacteria > Pseudomonadati > Pseudomonadota > Betaproteobacteria > Burkholderiales > Comamonadaceae > Hydrogenophaga > Hydrogenophaga soli. Next base: position 178,531 of record NZ_BAAHAK010000009.1, read on the forward strand.
CTGGCGGCGATCGGTCTGGCTGCCATGCCTGGGCTGTCGCAGGCCCAGACCACCGGCAGCCCGCAGGCATCGGGGACTTCGTCGGCGATTCAGGATTGGCGTCAGGCCAACGACACGGTGGGGCAGTTCCCTCGGGGGCACGCGGATGTGTTGCGCTGGGAGGCGGCACAGCCGTCTGCCAAGAAAGCAACGATGCCGTCCAACGGAAGCGGACAACCGGTCTGGTCGCTGCCCACGGCGGCACAGGCCGTGCGGTCAGCTTGGCAGGCCCACCCGGAGCTGGACCGCCCGTTGGCGCGCTTGGGCGCGGCTTCGGCAGGGCTCATGGCCGAGGGGGACATGGAAACCTTGGACCCAGGCTTGCAGCGGCGGGTGCACCACGCGGACGACGTGCTGGCCCTCGCCGTCCAGGCCCGCAAGGCGTGGATTGACGCCGTGGCGGCACGGCAAAAGCAGACCGCTTTGCACGATGCCCTGACCGCCGCCGAAGCCGCCGCCGAACTGGGGCAGCGCATGGTGAGCGTGGGCCATTGGAATCGGCTCCAGCAGTCCAAATGGGCATTGGCCTTGTCCACGGCCCGCATGGCGGTGCAGCAGGCGCAGTTGGAGGCCAGGCAGGCTGAGCGTAGCTTGTTGACCACCCTGCGCGTGTCCTCGGCAGAGGGGCGGGTGGACCTGCCCGACCGCCTGCCCGATGTCGCCCCTCAGCCCATGTCCCGCGAAGAATTTGCACGACGCCTGGCGTCCATTGCGCAGCAGTTGCCTGCAAGCGAACAGCAGTGGGTGGGGGCGCGGGGCGAAGCGGCCTTGGATGTCCATCGCGCCAGCCATGCGATTCACGCGGCCCTTCGGGATGACGTGCTCAAGCAACGTGAGCGGGTGAGCGAGGAGACCTTGCTTCGCTACAACGGCATGTTGGAAAGCGTTTGGGGGCTGCTGGCCGATGTGGAGGTTCGGATGCAGGCCGTGGTGGCCACCATCGCCGCCCAGCGCGATGCACTGTGGGCCGAAGCCGACCTGGAATGGGTGCTCCAAGGTGGACAGCCCCAAGCCTTTGTGGCGGTGGGGGGCGCACGCATGGCATCCCCCAGCGCAGCCTCTGCCCATTGACGAACAGGACCCCCAGACCATGAACCCCTCCATTCCCTCCCGACGCCAGTTTTTTGCTGGTGCTGCCGCATCGGTGGCGGGCCTGACCGTGGCCCGTGCGGCGCTGGCCGCTTTGCCCGAGCCCGTCATCCAGACCTCCGCGGCCACCGCGCCTCCGTTGATGCCGAGCACGGGGCATCCCTACAACCCGGTGGTGACGCTCAACGGCTGGACCTTGCCTTGGCGCATGAACAACGGCGTCAAAGAGTTTCACTTGGTGGCCGAACCGGTGGTGCGCGAGGTGGCCCCGGGCTTTGTGGTCAACATGTGGGGCTACAACGGGCAGAGTCCCGGCCCCACCATCGAGGTGGTGGAGGGCGACCGGGTGCGCATGTTCGTCACCAACAAGCTGCCCGAACCCACCACCGTGCATTGGCACGGGCAACGCCTGCCTGCGGGCATGGACGGTGTGGCCGGACTGACCCAGCCGGTGATACCCGCCGGAAAGACCTTTGTGTACGAGTTCGTGGCCCGGCGTCCGGGCACCTTCATGTACCACCCCCATGCCGACGAAATGACGCAGATGGCCATGGGCATGCACGGCTTTTGGGTCACCCACCCCAAAACCAAGCACCCCCTGATCAGCCAAGTCGATCGCGACTACTGCTTTTTGCTCAATGCCTTCGATGTGGAGCCGGGCACCCGCACACCCAAGGTCAACACCATGACCGACTTCAACATCTGGTGCTGGAACAGCCGGGTGTTTCCGGGCATTGATTCGCTCAACGTGCGGCTCAACGACCGGGTTCGCATCCGCATGGGCAACCTGACCATGACCAACCACCCCATTCACCTGCATGGCCATGAGTTCGAGATCACCGGAACCGACGGTGGCCCCATTCCCTTGGGGGCACGCTGGCCCGAGGTCACCGCCGACCTGGGGGTGGGGCAGATGAGGCAGATCGAGTTTGTGGCCAGCGAGGAGGGTGATTGGGCCTTGCATTGCCACAAGAGCCATCACACCATGAACGCCATGGGCCACGACGTGCCCACCCTGATCGGGGTGGACCACCGGGGGCTGGTGGGCAAGATTCAGAAGGTGATCCCCGACTACATGCTGATGGGCGAACGCGGCATGGAGGACATGGCCCACATGGAGATGCCCATTCCGGACAACACCGTCCCCATGATGACGGGGCAAGGGCAGTTTGGCCCCATCGCCATGGGCGGCATGCTCAGTGTGCTCAAGGTGCGCAAAGACCAAAAGCCTGGAGACCATGCCAATCCGGGGGACTATGCCTTTCCCTCAGGCACCGTGGCGCATGAATGGGCTGGGCCGTTGCCAGAGCCCACACGCCCTTCAACCGCACAGCCCACAACCCCGGCAAACGCCCGGGCCGTTCAACCCAAAGACCACCATGCACATTGACCTTCTCGGACACGCGCCCATGAACCTCTCATGCAAAGCAGTCGCGGGGCTTCTGACCCTGCTGACGTTGACACAGGCCGATGTGGCCTGGGCAGGGGGCAATCACACCGGAGGCCATGGCACCGATGGCGCGGCCGTGGGTCAGCCCGGTGTGGTCAGCAAGGTGACCCGAACCATCACCGTGGAGATGCGTGACGACATGCGATACACACCTTCAGACATCCGGGTTCGGCAGGGTGAAACGGTCCGGTTCATCGTCAAGAACCTCGGGCAAGCCAAACACGAAATGAGCCTGGGAACCGAGCAAGAGTTGCTGGAGCACCTGGAATTGATGAAAAAGTTCCCGGACATGGAGCACGACGAACCCAGCAAGGTGACGCTGGCCCCGGGCAAGCAAGGTCAAATCGTGTGGCACTTCACCCGGGCCGGGGCGGTGCATTTCGGCTGTCTCATGCCCGGGCATTACGAGGTGGGCATGAAGGGAACCGTCCAGGTCAGCAAGAAGTAAACCGATTCATCCCAGAAGGAGTCAGCGTCATGCCAAGTCATGAGTTTTCTCAGTCAACCAACAGGCGCCAGCTGTTGCTGGCTTCTTTGGCGGTGGGGGTTGCGCCCTTGGCTGCCCTGGCCGCCCAAGGCACGGCACCGGCTTTGCAGGTCTGGAAAGACCCCCATTGCGGTTGTTGCAAGGACTGGGTTGCGCACATGGAGCGCGAGGGCTTTGTGGTCTCGGTCAAGGAACAGGGCAACAACGCCGTGCGAGCCCGTTTGGGCATGCCCCAAAAGTACGCGTCGTGCCACACCGCGGTGGTGCAAGGTTATGTGATCGAGGGCCATGTGCCCGCCGCCGATGTCCTGCGGTTGCTCAAGGACAAACCACCAGCCCTGGGGTTGGCGGTACCGGGCATGCCCATTGGATCTCCCGGCATGGATGGTCCCGCCTATGGCGGTCGCCACGATGCATACCAGGTGTTGCTGATTCAAAAAGACGGATCAGCGCAGGTTTTCAACTCTTACGCTTGAACACATGAAACGTCATTCACTCATCTTGGCCTTGGCCACCGCATGGATTGCCCTGACCCTGCCCGTCCAAAGCGGGGCTCAGCCGGTGGCAGACCCCAGCGCCATGGACACGGCTTCCGCGGTGCCGTTGACCGACGGCGAGGTCAAGAAGGTCGACACGAACACCGGAAAAATCACCATCAAACACGGTGACATCAAGCACCTGGACATGCCGGGCATGACCATGGTGTTCACCGTCAAAGACAAGGGGATTCTGGCCAACGTCCAACCCGGCGACAAGGTCAAGTTCCGGGTTGTGAGCGAGGGCGGCAAGATGGTGGTAACCCAGTTGCTGCCCGCTTCGCCGCCCCGCTGAGTCCTTGCACTTTGCGGGTTGGCTTCAGCCCGCGGGCCTCAGTGGCCCAGGATCTTGGACAGGAAGTCGCGGCTGCGCTCGTTTTGCGGGTGGTTGAAGAACTCGTGCGGCGTGTTCTGCTCGACGATCTGGCCTTGATCCATGAAGATCACACGGTCGGCCACGGCCTTGGCAAAGCCCATTTCGTGCGTGACGCAGATCATGGTGATGCCCTGGTTGGCCATCTCGATCATCACGTCCAGCACTTCCTTGATCATTTCGGGGTCGAGCGCCGAGGTGGGCTCGTCGAACAGCATGATCTTGGGCTTGAGGCACAACGCCCGCGCAATGGCCACACGCTGCTGCTGGCCGCCGGACAGTTGCAGCGGGTACTTGTGGGCCTGCTCGGCAATGCGCACGCGCTTGAGCTGCGCCATGGCCCGTTCCTCCGCCTCTTTCTTGGGCACCTTGCCCACCCACATGGGCGAGAGGGTCAGGTTTTCCAGCACGGTGAGGTGGGGGAACAGGTTGAACTGCTGGAACACCATGCCCACTTCCTTGCGGACCTGGTCAATGGCCTTCACGTCGTCGGTGAGCTCAATGCCGTCCACCTTGAGGGTGCCTTGCTGATGCTCTTCCAGGCGGTTGATGCAACGGATCATGGTGGACTTGCCCGAGCCCGAAGGCCCGCACACCACAATGCGTTCGCCCTTGGCCACGGACAGGTCGATGTCGCGCAGCACGTGGAAGTTGTTGCCGTACCACTTGTTGACCTTGTCGAAGGTGATGATGGGTTCAGACATGTTGTATTCCTATCAACGGAGCTTGCTTTTATTGACTTGTTTTTCGACCCACAGGCTGTAGCGAGACATCGAGAAGCAGAACGCGAAGTAGATGAGGGCGATGAACAGGTAGCCCTCGATCTTGTAGGGCCGCCAGTCGGCGTCGGAGTTCAGGGCCAGGCCCATGGAGCCGGTCAGTTCGTACAGGCTGACGATGGTCACCAGCGAGGTGTCCTTGAAGATGGCGATGAAGTTGTTCATGATCCCCGGCACCACCATGGCCAGCGCCTGCGGTAGCACGATCTTGAACTGCGTCTGCCAGTAGCTCAGGCCCAGCGTGGCCGCGGCCTCCACCTGCCCCTTGGGAATGGCTTGCAGCCCGCCGCGGATGACTTCGGCCATGTAGGCCGCCGCAAACAGCGTGATGCCTGCCAGCACCCGCACCAGCACGTCGATGGACACCCCGGGCGGCATGAACAGCGGGAACATGAACGAGGCCATGAACAGCACCGAAATCAGCGGCACGCCCCGGATCAGCTCCACGTAAATGGTGCAGAAGGTGCGGATGGCGGGCAACTTGGAGCGCCGCCCCAGCGCCACCACCAGCGCAATGGGGAAGGCCATCACGATGGACAGGCTGGCCAGCAGGATGGTCAGCGGCAGGCCGCCCCAGCGGTCGGTTTCCACCTTGGTCAGGCCCAGCACGCCGCCCGACATCAACGTGAAGAACGCGACCAGCACCACCACCCACAGGATGGACAGCCACGACTTCCAGAACACCCGCATGCAACTGGCCGCCAGCAGGCCCACCATCAGCACGGTGGCGAGCACGGGGCGCCACTGCTCCTCAAACGGGTAGCGGCCCAGCAGGATGAGGCGGTACTTTTCCGCCACCACGCCCCAGCAGGCACCCACACCGTCGGCATGGCAGGCCTGGGCATCGGGTTTCCATTGGGCGGTGAACAGGGCCCAGGTCAGCAACTGGGGCAGGTACCACAGCAGCAAGCCGCCAATGACCACCGTGCCCAGGGAGGTCTTCCAGTCGGCAAACAGGTTGCGCTGGACCCAGGCCACCGGGCCGTCGGTGCGCACCGGTGCAGGACGTGGCGCAATCGGTTCGAAGGTTTTTGCAGTCATCGTCTCGGACTCCGGTTCAACGTTCCTGGATGGCCGCGCGGGCGTTGTACCAGTTCATCAGCAGCGAGGTGGTCAGCGACGTGGTCAGGTAGATCAGCATCACGATGGAGATGCACTCCACTGCGCGCCCTGTCTGGTTGATGGCGGTGTTGGAGATGGACACCACATCCGGGTACCCAATGGCCACCGCCAGCGACGAGTTTTTGGTGAGGTTCAGGAACTGGTTGGTCATGGGCGGGATGATCACGCGCAGCGCCTGCGGCAGCATCACCAGACGCATTTCCTGGCCTTTGCTCAGGCCCAGGGCCGAGGCGGCTTCGCTCTGGCCGCGGGCCACGGACTGGATGCCCGCCCGCACCACTTCGGCCACAAAGGCCGCGGTGTAGATGGTCAGGCCCATCAGCACGGCAATGAACTCAGGCGTCAGGGCTGAGCCGCCTTCCACCGCAAATTCGCCTTTGATGGGGGCGTTGACTTCCATGGGCGCACCACCGGCCACCCAGCCCGCCAGGGTGCAGGCCACGACGATGAGCAGGGGCACCCAGAACAGGCTTTGGGGGCGGCCCGTCTGCTCGAAGCGAGCATGCGCCCAGCGGCGGTAGAGCCACACCAGGGCGCCCCCGGCCACCAGACCCCACAAGGCCCACACATGCCCTGCGGCCCACACGGGGGCGGGGAAGTTCAGGCCTCCCTTGCTCAGGAAGAACGGACCGGCCTGCCAGGGCTCCAGCGTGTCGGGCAGCAGCTCGGTCAGCGCCAGGTACCACATCAGCAGTTGCAGCAGCACGGGGATGTTGCGAAACAGCTCCACATAGGCAGAACACAGGCCGCGGATGAGGGCGTTGCGCGAGAACCGGCCCACCCCCAGCAGGGTGCCCAGCACGGTGGTCATGATGATGCCCAGGATGGCCACGCGCAGCGTGTTGCTCAAGCCCACCAACAGGGCCTTGAGGTAGGACTCGGACGAGTCGAACCCGGTGATGCTTTCGCCGATGTCGAACCCGGCGGGCTGGAGCAGGAAGTCAAAACCGCTCTGGATGCCACGCACACGCATGTTCTCCAGGGTGTTGTGCGCCAGGAACCAGACCGCCAGGGCAATGGCAACCAGGGCCACAGCCTGGTACACCAGGCCGCGGAACGCCTGGCTGCGCCAGGACCACGGTGTCTTGGGGGGGGAGGAAGGGGTGGAGGGGGTCACGGGACAGGCACTCCGCCGTTCAAAGGGGAATCAAAAAAAACCGTTCGGGCCTGCCGAGGCAAGACCGAACGGTGGTTTGGGGTGGGTCCGATCAGCGAACCGGGAAGGCGTACATCAGGCCGCCGTTCTTCCACTGGTTGTTGAGGGCGCGGGGCAGGCCCAGGGCGCTCTTGGGACCCACATTGCGTTCGAAGATTTCGCCGTAGTTGCCGGTGGCTTGCAGGGCGCGCACCATCCAGTCACGGTCCAGGCCCAGGTTCTTGCCGGTGTCTTCGGTGGCACCGGTGATGCGTTGCACCACGGGGTCGGTGCTCTTGGCTTTTTCGGCCAGCACGTTGGCCTGGGTCAGGCCGTACTCTTCCGATTCCACCAGGCCGTAGATCACCCATTTGACGATGGCAAACCACTCGTCGTCACCCCGGCGCACCATGGGGCCCAGGGGTTCCTTGGAGATCAGCTCGGGCAGGATGACGTGTTCGGACGGGTCCTTGGCCACCTTGTTGCGGGTGGAAGCCAGGCCGGAGGCGTCGGTGGTGTAGGCCACGCAACGACCGGAGAAGTAGGCACCTTCAGCGGCTTCCAGCTTCTCGAACACCACGGGCTTGAGGTTCAGGCCATTGGCCTTGGAGTAGTCGGTCATGTTCTTCTCGGTGGTGGTGCCGGACTGCACACACACCGTCTGACCCTTGAGTTGCTTGGCGCTCTTGATCTTGCTCTTGACCGGCACCATGAAGCCTTGACCGTCGTAGTAGGTGACGGCGGTCATGTGCAGGCCCAGTGCGCCGTCGCGGTTCAGGGTGAAGGTGGTGTTGCGGGAGAGCACGTCCACTTCGCCAGATTGCAGGGCGGTGAAGCGCTGCTGGGCGTTCAGGGGCACGTATTTCACCTTCTCGGCGTCACCCAGGGTGGCGGCGGCGATGGCGCGGCAGACGTCCACGTCCAGGCCTGTCCACTTGCCGTTGGAGTCGGCGGCCGAGAAACCGGCCAAGCCCGTGTTCACGCCGCACACCACCTGGCCGCGGGCCTTGATGGCGTCCAGTGTCTTGCCTGCAAACGCGGGGGCGCTGGCCAGGGTGCCGGCGACAGCCATGGCCACAGCGGCCAGTTTGATCGTACGGAAGGACATGAAACAAATCTCCAGAAAGAAGAAAAACACACCGACGGGGGGAAGGCACCGCCTTCGGGCCGTGCCGAACAGCGGCGAACTTTAGCCCTGCACCACTCCGGGGAGCATCGGGGTTTACGCGGCAGTTCCATGCAAGAACTGCATGAAATAACCGCGTCGCTGCACCGTCGATCATCATGAAGCACATCCCGTGCCTTGTGCAGTGCTTGTTCAGGAATTTGTCAGACTTTTCGGCGATGCGACCGGCTTTCGTGCGGTGGCCACGCGGTCGCCGTCGTGACTGGCCCCGTGTTGTGCGCCCGGCCCGTGCTGATTACGCTGCGGAGCCAAACGGCCTTCATTCCACCATCTGGAGACATTGCCCATGGACCACACCGCCGACGCTCATCCGAATCCTGACGCGGGTCTGTCCAAGCCTCAACACTGGCCTGCGCGGTTGCCCCGCAGCATCACCCCGCCGGCCACCTCGCTGTGGCACAACCTGGCCGTCAGTGCGCTGCGCTACCCCGACAAGGCGGCCACGGTGTTCTTGGGGCAAGTGCTCAGCTACCGGCAGTTGCAGCAGCAGGCCGAACGGGTGGCGGCCTGGCTGCATGCCCAAGGGGTCCGGCCCGGCGATCGGGTCATCTTGCTTTTGCAGAACAGCCCGCAGTGGGTGGCGGCGCATTTCGGCATCCTCCGCGCCAACGCGGTGGTGGTGCCGGTCAACCCCATGAACAAGGCGCAGGAACTGCGCCACTACATCACCGACCCGGAGGCCAAGGTGGCCATCGTGGCGGCCGACCTGGCGGCTGAATTGATGCAGGCCAACGCCTCATTGCCCGCGCCGCAACGCCTGAGCCACCTGATGGTGTCCCACTACACCGATGCCCTGGCGCCGCTGCCCGATGGGCAGGACACCGCCGATGCATGGCGGGCCCAACTCCAGGCCCTGGCGGTGCCAACGGCATGGCTCGATTGGCTGGCCCCGCGCCACCCGCTGGCAGCCCTGGCCGCCCACGCAGACCCGGCGGCCCCGGTGAGCCTGAGCGCCTGGACAGACGTTCTGGGCTGCGCCCATCCGCTGCCTGAGCACGACCGCCAGCCGTCCGACATGGCCGTGCTGCCCTACACCAGTGGCACCACCGGGCTGCCCAAAGGGTGTGTGCACCCACATGCCAGCGTCATGCACAACGCCGTGGCGGCCAACGTGTGGGGCAATGGCTCGGCGGACAACGTGTCCCTGCTGGTGGTGCCCATGTTCCACATCACGGGCATGGTGTCGGGGGTGCATGCCAGCGTGTACGGGGGCGCCACCATGGTGGTTTTGCCCCGTTGGGACCGGGACCTGGCGGGCCGCTTCATCTCACAGTGGAAGGTGACGCACTGGACCAACATCCCCACCATGGTCATGGATCTGTTGGCGAGCCCGCATTTTTCATCCTACGACCTCAGCAGCCTGGTCTACATCGGTGGGGGTGGCGCGGCCATGCCCCAGGCCGTGGCCCAGCGCCTGCTGGAGCAGTACGGCCTGCGTTATGTGGAAGGTTATGGCCTGACGGAAACGGCCGCCCCCACCCATGCCAACCCGCCCGATCACCCCAAGCAGCAGTGCCTGGGTGTGCCGTTCCTCAGCACCGATGCCCGCATCGTCGACCCCGAGACGCTGGAGGAATTGCCGGTGGGTGAGCAGGGTGAAATCGTGGTGAGCGGCCCCGAGGTGTTCCAAGGCTATTGGCGTCGGCCCGACGCCACCGAACAGGCGTTTTTCGAGCGACAGGGCCGCCGCTACTTCCGCACGGGTGACCTGGGGCACCAGGACGAGGACGGCTACTTTTTCCTGACCGACCGGCTCAAGCGCATGATCAACGCCAGTGGCTTCAAGGTCTGGCCTGCCGAGGTGGAGGCCCTGATGTACCGCCACCCTGCGGTGGCCGAAGCCTGTGTCATCGCCACCCGCGACGCCTACCGCGGTGAAAGCGTCAAGGCGGTGGTGGTGCTGCGCCCCGGTTTCGAGCACCAGGTGACCGAAGAAGACCTGGTGGCCTGGGCCCGCGACCACATGGCGGCCTACAAGTACCCCCGCGTGGTGGAGTTTGCGCACACCCTGCCCAAGAGTGGCAGTGGCAAGGTGATGTGGCGGGTGCTGCAGGACCGCGAGCGCGAGGCTCAGGCGGCGGTGTCTGCCTCTGGTGGAACGATGTCCCGGTAGGCGTGCCAGGTGGCATGCCCAATCACGGGGCCGACGATGATCAGGCCGATGAAGTAGGGCAGCATGCTCAGGCCCACCATCACCGTGATGATGGCCCCCCACAGCAGCATGACGCCCGGGTTCTGGACACAAGCCCTGAGGCTGGTGAGTGCGGCGGACACCGCGTCCACCTGGCGGTCCATGATCATGGGGATGGCGATGACGCTGAGGCTGAAGATCAGCCCGGCAAACACCCCGCCCACCGCCACGTAGGTGGCCACAAAGCCGTAATTTTCGGGGTCCATGAGCTGGCCCAGCGTGTCTTCCATGCCGGGGATGGGCGTGAACGCCACCGCAAACACGATGAGCGACGCGCGCCCCCACAGCATCTCCAGCACCAGCAGCACACCCGCAAAAATGCCCATGGCCCCCTTGGTGGGCAACCAGGACAGCAGCGACTCGCGCAGGGAAGGCCTGCGCCCTTGCTGGATGCTGCGGCTGGCGTGGTACAGCCCCAGGCACAGGAAAGGCCCCATCAGCAAGAAGCCCGCACTCAGGGCCATCACGTAGGCCGGGGCCGCCTTGAACACAGACCACAGGGCATGCCCCATCACAAAGAAGGCCAGGCCGTAGAACAGGCCGGATTTGGGGCAGCACAGGTAGTCTTGCCAGCCCTGACGCACCCAGCGCAGCGGTGCGCCCGCGTCCAGTGTGGCCAGCTTCAAACTGAAGATGGAGGACCGTTCGGGCTCGACGTAGGGCACGTAGCCGTCGGCGGTGTCGGTGCTGGGGGAGGGGGGGAGGGCGGCGGAGGCGTCCTCACGGACCGACGTGGGGGCCGGGTGCGGCAACACAGCAGGGCTCATGCACCATCTCCTTGATGTAGATCAAATCGAATGTACGTGCGAGCGTGTGCGGCGGCATCATGGTTTTCCCGCCCGGGGGCTGTGGTTCAGTGCAGGGTGACGGTGTCGGGCATGCCGCAGCTCTTGAGGTGCAAGGCCAGGGCGGCATCCAGGGACTGGATGTGCTTGGCAAACCAACTGGCCAGTTCGGCGGCCATGCGCCGCACGTCCTGGTTCTGCCCGTGCTGGGCTTGTGCCAAGCCCTCCCGCATGACGTTGAGCACCACCCGGTGTTGCAAGGTGTGGTTCTGGCTGGAGCCGAAATGGCTGCGCTCCATCCAGCGGTTTTCGCGGTCGAACAGCTGGTGGGTGCATTCGATCAGCTGCGCCCAATGCTGGGGCAGCTCGGCGTCAGGGCAGTTTTCCACCACGGTCAGCTGCTCCACAAACTGCTTGTGCAAGGCGTCCATGGGGGCGAATCCCACAGACAGCGTCTCGGACCAGGTGAGAAGGGTCATGACGGTCTCCATAACGTGCGGTCAGGGGTGGAAGCTTGTCACCGTCGCCAGGGCTTGGCGTTGATCTGGCGCAGACATGTGCGCTGCCCGCGGTGGGGCGCACGGCTAGACTGCGTGCCTTCAGTCAGCCCTTCAGTCAACCCCGTTTTTTCGGACCTCGCCATGCCCTTGATCGCCCCTCCATCCCCCTGCCATGACTTGCCCGCGGTGCTGGCCAGCACGGCCCGGCAAGGTTATGCCGTGCTGGACGGCCCCGGGGTACAGGGCGTGTTGGGCGAGCTGCCCCTGGCCAGCCTGCAAGGCCATTGGAATGACCTTCCCCATGACGAACACCTGAAAGACGGTGGGCGCTACCGCAAGCGCCGACATGCGTCGTATGTGATCGACGACGGTGAGTTGCGCGACGTGCCCCACCGCGCCCACTGGCAGCCGCTGGACTACAACGCCTTGCACGGCGGCATGAACCGCTGGTTTGCCCCGGTGGTGCCCGAGCAGGCCGACAGCCCGGTGTGGCGTGCGCTGCTGTCGTCGCTGGCCCGCCTGGCCACGGCGTGCAAGCCCCACATTCGGCAGTGGTTTGTCGAGGCGCATGTGTTTCGCATCGACACCGAAGGGGGCATTGGCCGCCCCACGCCGGAAGGGGCGCACCGCGACGGCATGGACTTTGTGGCCGTGTTCCTGGTGGACCGGCACGGCATCAAGGGTGGCGAAACCCGGGTGTTTGACGCCCAGGGCCCGCAGGGCCAGCGCTTCACCCTGGCCGAGCCCTGGTCACTGCTGTGGCTGGACGACGAGCGGGTGGTGCACGAAAGCACCCCCATTCAACCTGCCGTGCCCGATCAGCTGGGCTGGCGCGACACCCTGGTCATCACCCTGCGGCGCGACGGTTTTCAGGAACCTTCCGCGCCCCAGGGTGGAGCGGAGAATTGAAAGCTTTTTTGGCCTATAGCGCTTTTATATAAAGCGTAAACAGCTATCAAATCAGGAGTAATTGCCGGGTGAGCCTCCCGGACCGCGCCACCCCGGCGCAGCCCGGGGTGGGCCGTCACAGGCGTTCGAAGATGGCGGCGATGCCCTGGCCGCCGCCAATGCACATGGTCACCAGCGCATAACGGCCCTGGATGCGTTGCAGCTCGTGCAGCGCCTTGACGGTGATGAGGGCACCGGTGGCCCCGATGGGGTGGCCCAGTGAAATGCCCGAGCCGTTGGGGTTGACCTTGGCGGGGTCCAGCCCCAGGTCGCGGCTGACGGCGCAGGCTTGGGCGGCAAAGGCTTCGTTGGCCTCGATCACGTCCAGGTCGTTCACCGTGAGACCGGCCTTTTTCAGGGCCAGTTGGGTGGCGGGCACCGGGCCGATGCCCATGTACTTGGGGTCCACCCCGGCGTGGGCATAAGACACCAAACGCGCCAGCGGCTGGGCCCCGCGGGCCTTGGCCACACCGGCTTCCATCAGCACCACGGCGGCGGCGGCGTCGTTGATGCCGGAGGCGTTGCCGGCGGTGACGGTGCCGTTTTCCTTGGCGAACACGGGCTTGAGCTTGGCCATGTCCTCCAGCGTGCAGTTGGGGCGGAAGTGCTCGTCGGTGTCGTAGGCCACCTCACCCTTGCGGGACTTGAGCATGACGGGGACGATCTGGCCCTTGAAATACCCGGCCTCGGTGGCCTTCTGGGCGCGGCGGTGGCTTTCCACGGCCAGGGCGTCCTGGTCGTCGCGGCTGATGCCCCACTTGGCGGCGATGTTCTCGGCGGTCACGCCCATGTGGATGGTGTGGAAGGGGTCGTGCAGCGCGCCGATCATCATGTCCACCATCTTGGTGTCACCCATGCGGGCGCCCCAGCGCATGTTCAGGCTGGCAAAGGGGGCGCGGCTCATGTTTTCGGCCCCGCCACCGATGGCGATGTCGGCATCACCCAGCAGGATGCTTTGGCTGGCCGACACGATGGCCTGCAGGCCCGAGCCGCACAGGCGGTTGACGTTGAAGGCCGGGGTGCCCTCGGCGCAACCGCCGTTGATGGCGGCCACACGGCTCAGGTACATGTCCTTGGGTTCGGTGTTGACCACGTGGCCGAACACCACATGGCCCACGTCCTTGCCCTCCACCCCGGCACGGGCCAGGGACTCGCGCACCACCAGGGCGCCCAGCTCGGTGGGCGGGGTGTCTTTGAGGCTGCCACCAAAGGTTCCGATGGCGGTGCGGACACCGCTGACAACGACGACTTCTCTGCTCATGACCAGGCTCCGTGTGATGAATTGAACCTGGTAATTATGAATTCAGAACGGCGGCGCGCTGTGCCAATGTGTCACCTCGGCGCTGGCGGGGTGGGGCAGGCTCAAGTCGCAGGCGTGCAGCAGCAGGCGTGGCGAGGCGGCCAGGGCCTCGGGCGGGGCATAGAGGTTGTCGCCCACGATGGGGTGGCCCAGGGCCTGCAGGTGCACCCGCAGCTGGTGCGAGCGCCCGGTGATGGGGCGCAGGTCCACCCGGGTGGTGTGGCTGGCGGGGTCGTGCGCCATCACCCGCCACAGGGTGGTGCTGGGTTTGCCCAGGGTGTGGCTGACGATGCTGCGCGGGCGGTTGAGCCAGTCCACCACCAGGGGCAGGTCAATGCGCTGCCAGTCGGGTGGGGCGGGCGAGGCGGGAGAGGCGGGCTCTTGCAGCAGGCCCCACACCACGGCCTCGTAACGTTTGTGGGTGTGGCGCTGGGCAAAGGCGTGGCTGAGGCGGCGCTGGGCTTCGATGCCGCGGGCCATCACCAGCAGGCCGCTGGTGGCCATGTCCAGGCGGTGCACCACCAGCGCGTCGGGCCACACGGTTTGCACGCGGGCCGAGAGGCAGTCGGCGTTTTCGGGGCCGCGGCCCGGCACCGACAGCAGGCCCGCGGGCTTGTCCAGCACCAGCAGGTGCTCGTCCGCGTGCAGGACGCGCACCGCGCCCAAGGCAGAAAGGTCGGGCTGCATGGGCCGCGCTCAGTGCAGCACGGCGGGGGTGCTGGGCATGCGCAGGGCCAGGTGCAGCTCTTCGGCGTCCACCGAGCGTGCCGCGCCGAAACCCGCCACCTGGCGGGCCGAGGTGACGTGCAGCGCCACAAAACGGAAATCGGGCAGCGCGGTCATGGGTTCGGCGTCGGGGAAGCGGGCCAGGTAGGCCGCCCGGGCGGCGCTGTGCAGGTCGTGGCTGGAGGCCAGGGTTTCGGCGTGCAGGGCCAGGGTCACGCGGGGCAGGGCGTGCACAGGTTGGTCGGGCACTTCAGGCTGCATGACCATGGCGGTGCAGCGAGGCTCGCGTTGCAGGTTGGGCGTGTGGGCGGCCAAGCCACTCACGTGGATGACCAGAATGCCGCTGCCGGGCTCGATGGCAAAGGGCACCATGGACACGAAGGGCAGGCCGTCGTCGCCCAGGGTGCCCAGGCTGGCCACGCGCTGGGTGTTGAGCAACTCGCGCAGGGCCTTGGCCAGGCGGCTTTCGTGGGGGACGGGGGCGGTGGTGGTGGTCAAGGTTCGCAGTGGTCAAACGTGGCAAGGCCCGTCAGGGGGTGGAGATGGCCTGGTCGCCAAAACACACCCCCAACTGGCGTGCAGTGTGCAGCAGCAGGTCATCGGCGGGAATGCGCCGCTGCTTGGCGGCCACGCGGTCCAGGCTGATGGTGTCCAACTGGCCGTGTTGCAGCGTCACCACCCGGCCGAACTGGCGCTGGGCCACCAGGTTGGCGGCATGCACGCCGTAGCGGGTGGACAGCACGCGGTCAAACGGCGTGGGGCTGCCGCCACGTTGCACATGGCCCAGCACGGTGGCACGCACTTCGCTGCGCACCAGGGGTTGCAACTGGTCGCGCAGCACCATGGCGGCCCCGCCCAGGCGGGGTTTGGCCGCGCTGCCGGGCAGCGGGTTGTCGTAGGTGAGGCTGCCACCGCGGGCCTTGGCCCCTTCGCCCATGCAGATCAGGGTGAACTGGTGGCGCTCTTCACGTTCGCGGCAGAAGGCGGCCAGCAGGTCCACGTCGTGGTCGATCTCGGGGATGAGGATCACGTCGGCGGCACCGGCCAGGCCGGCTTCCAGCGCAATCCAGCCCGCGTGGCGGCCCATGGTTTCCAGGATCATGACCCGGCCATGGCTTTGGCCGGTGGTGTGCACGCGCTCCAGGGCGTCGGTGACGGTGGCCACCGCGGTGTCAAAACCAAAGCTGCGTTCGCAGCCTTCGATGTCGTTGTCGATGGTCTTGGGCACGCCCACCACGTTCAGGCCGCGCTGGGCCAGGGCGTGGGCAATGGTCAGGGTGCCATCACCGCCGATGGCCACCAGGGCATCCAGCCCCAGGGCCTGGGCGTTGTCCAGGGCCTTCTGGGTGGCGGCCTCGCTGTCCAAGGGGCTCAGGCGGTTGGTGGTGCCCAGCACGGTGCCGCCCACGGCCAGCAGGTCGTCCACACGCTCCCAGGTCAGGGGCTCGACGTGGTTTTCCATCAGGCCCGCAAAGCCGTCGTGGATGCCCAGCACCCGGGCGTTGCATTGGCGGATCAGGCACTGCGTGACGGCGCGGATGACCGCGTTCAGCCCGGGGCAGTCGCCGCCACCGGTCAGCAGGCCGACGTTGAGTCGTTGGGACATGGAGGCTCCTCAGCGGATGATGATGTCGGCCCGGCGGTTGCGGGGCTCTTCCACTTCGTCGGCGGTGGGGATGAGGGGCTCACGCTCGCCGCGGCCCACCGCGGTGATCAGGGCTTCGGGGAAGCCCTGGGCCTTGAAGCGGGCGGCGATGGCCTGGGCGCGCTTGAGCGACAAGGCATCGTTTTGCTCCAGGGTGCCGGTGCGGTCGGTGTGACCCACCACCACGATTTCGCCTCCAGCCCGCACCCGGGCGCGCAGGATCAGCTCGGCCAGCTGTTGCTCGGATTCGGGCGTCAGCTCGGCTTTATTGGGCAGGAAGTTCAGCGTGGCACTTTCTGCCGACGGGGGTTGCACCCGCAGCAGGTCGGCGTAGCGGGCCTGCACTTCATCGGCCGAGGCGGTGCGCTGGCTCAGCTGGCCATTGGCCCCGGACTCGGCCAGCGCGAAGGGTTGGTCCAGCGTCAGGCTTTGGGGGCCGGTCTTCACGTCCACGGCGGTGGCAATGGGCTGGCCCTGGGCATCCTTCTGGGGCAGCAGCACCACCGACACCTTGGGTTTGGCCGGTGGGGCGCTGGGCATGGGCGCACACCCGCCCAAACCGGCCAGCACGCCCAGCAGCAACCAGGGGGCAACGCGTGACAGGGCGTTCATGGGTTGGCCTCCACGATGAAATCGGTGCCGCGCACCCCAATGACCGACGTGGGGGTGGTCAGCTTGATCAACTCGGGGTTGGCCTTGCCCATGGCCCCGGTGATCATGCGCATGGCCCCTTGCAACAGGTTGAGCAGCAGGCTGCCTTGCTGGGTGGTGGCGTCGTAGGTGTGGTGGGTCAGGTCCAGGCTGGTGTTGGGGCCCACGGTCAGCACGGTGCCGTCGGCCAGGGTCATGGCCGCAGCGCCTTTGGGTCCGGTGACGATGCGGTCACCCTCCATCAACTCGGCCCCCGACAGCGCGGGCTGGCTTTGGCCCTGCCGCAGGATGGACACCTCGCCTTCGAGGTTTTTGAACACACCCGCCCGGGGCGCGGCGGTGGCGGACAGGGCCATGAACAGCAAGGCCAGCCCCGCCAGGGTCGGGGGTTTGAGTGCGTGGAATCGGATCATGAATGGAATCATACGAGGCCGCGGCACAATACCGCCCTTTTTGCGCCGGATTTGGCGCACTGTTCTCTCATGACCTACACCATCCGCAACGCCACCCAACGCGATGCCAAAGCCATCGCCGAACTCCACGTCAAAGCCTGGCAAACCGCCTATGCCGATCTGTTGTCTGCCGAAGACCTGGCCGGACTGTCCGTGGAAAAGCGCTTGGCCATGTGGAAAGAAGCCATTGAATACGCCGAACCCCAGGTGCTGCTGGCCGTGGACGGCGACAACAAGGTGGCCGGTTTCGTGGCGTTCGACCGCTCGCGCGACCCCAAATCCAAGCCCACCGTGGGCGAACTGTGGGCGCTGTACGTGCGCCCCGATCTGGTGGGCACCGGCTGTGGCCTGGCCCTGTGGGACGCCGCCCGCGACGCCTGTGAGGAAGAAGGCTTCACCGAAGTCACCGCCTGGGTGTATGCCCGCAACGACCGCGCTTTGAGCTTTTTCGATGCCGCCGGTTTCAAGCGCGAAATGAAAACCCTGCGCACCACGCCCGTGGGCAGCACCCGGCTCGAAGAGCTGCGGGTGCGTTTTGGGCTGAACTGAGGGGTGACCGTTCAGCCGGTGGTCAGGGCCTCGAACGCCGCCATCGGCATGGGTTTGCCGTAGAGGTAGCCCTGGGCCACGTGGCAACCGTGGGCACGCAGGAAATCGGCCTGATCCTGCGTTTCCACCCCTTCGGCCACCACTTGCTGTCCCAGGCAGTGGGCGATGGACAGGATGGCCTTCACCAACTCTGCCCGGTATTTGTCGGTGGTGACGTGGCTGATGAACGACCGGTCGATTTTCAGGGTGCCAATCGGGAACCGGGCCAGGTAGCTCAGCGCCGAGTAGCCGGTGCCGAAGTCGTCGATGGCGATGGAAATGCCCATGGCGGTGAGGCTGTTCAACGTGTCGAGCACGCCACGCTCGTCGTCGAGCAACAGGCTCTCGGTGATTTCCAATTCGATCCACGCCGCCTGGCAATCGTTTTCCCGCAGTGCGCGTGACACTGTTTCGACCAGATCGCTCCCTTGGAACTGACGCGCCGACAGGTTGATGGCCACCTGGTGCAAGGGCTTGCCGTCGCCGTTCCACTGGCGTGCGGTGCGGCAAGCGTCCCACAACACCCACTCACCGATGTCCACGATCAGGCCACTGTCCTCGGCGATGCCGATGAACGTGTTGGGGGGAATCATGCCGCGTTGCGGGTGGTTCCAGCGCAGCAGCGCTTCGGAGCCCACCAGGGTGCCATCGTTCAGGCTCACCTTGGGTTGGTAGAACAGTTCCAGTTCATTGCGCTCCACCGCGCGGCGCAGGTCGGATTCCAGCTCCAGGCGCTCGTGCGAGCTTTCCGTCAGGTCGCGCGAATAGAACCGGAAGCTGTTGCGTCCCGAGCGCTTGGCGAAATACATGGCGGAGTCGGCAAACTTCAGCAGGTCGTCCGCCACGGTGCTGTCGTTGGGGTACAGCGCAATGCCGATGCTGCATGACACGAACACTTCCTTGCCCGCCAGCACAAACGGCTTTTGAAGCACCGCCAAGACGTTGGCGGCAACACGCCCCAAATCCTCGCCTGAACGGATTTCCGGCAGCAAAAAGGCGAACTCATCACCTCCCAGCCGGGCCACCGTGTCGTAGGTGCGCACGCAGGTGCTCAGCCGTGCGGCGGTTTCTCGCAGCAACTCGTCACCCGCTGAGTGGCCCAAGGTGTCGTTCACGGCCTTGAAGCGGTCCAAGTCCATCATCATCAGCCCGGCTTGCTGTCCGTGCCATCCGGCATCGTTGATCATGTGCCGCAAGCGGTCATTGAACAAGGCGCGGTTGGGGAGCTCGGTCAGCGGGTCGTAAAACGCCATCTGGTGGATCTTGTGCCTGAAGGCATTCAGTTCCGAGATGTCGCGTCCCACCGACAGCACACTGACCACCTGGCCCTGGGCGTCGTACTCCGGCGTCAGGTTGATCAGGCTGCACATTTCCTGGCCGTTTCCATCCTGCCATTGCAATTCGAATGTGGTGCCCTTTCCGCCGACAAACACCTCGGTCAGTTTGCGTTCGTACGTGGCCGCATGGGGCCCGCCAGGACACTCGGAGGGAGTGCGCCCCAACAGTGCAGCAGCGCCACCTTCGACCAGCGCTGCAAACGCCGGGTTGACATACAGACGGCGCAAGTCCCGCCCATAACGGGCCACGGTGTCCACCGAGTTTTCAACCAGCGTGCGGAACTCCTGTTCGCGCTTGGCCAATTTCCCCGCCTGTTCTTCGAGCAGGCGGGCGTCTTGTTCCAGGCGTGCGTGCAACTCCACGATGTGCTCGTACCGCTGTTGCAACAGGGTTTCGGCTTGCTTGCGCTCGGTGATGTCACGCGCAAATGCCAGCACGCCCCAGGGGGTTCCCTCGTCGTCGCACAGCGGGACCTTGATGGTGTGGAAGGTGTGGATTTCGCCATTGATCGTGGCCGGATCGTCGGAGAAGACCAGGGGTTCGTTGCGCTCCATCACCAGCCGATCGTCCGCCCAAAACCCCCGGATGCCCTGGGCAGGATCGCCCTTCACCAGCGCCTCAGGAAAGCCCAGTTCCAGGTCATCCTTCCCAAGGAAGTCGTTGGGGGTGATGTGCAAGGCGTCTGCATAACCCTTGTTGGCCAGGTGGTAACGATGCTCCCGGTCCTTGACGAAGATCCAGTCTGGCGTGGCATCGATCACCGTGCGCATCAGTTGCTCGGAACGCCGCAACGACTCTTCTGCCCGCCGACGTTCCGACACGTTCAACACGAAGCAGGTCAGACCCGTGACCTCGCCGGCAGGGGTGCGGATGGGGGACCAGAACGTTTGCCAGTACTCGCGGGAGATGGCTTCATGGCCGTAAGCGCTTTCGTCCACAAAGCTTTCACCCGCCAAGGCCCGGTCAAAGCCTTGCCGGGCGGTTTCGCGGTCGGGGTGGTCGCCAATCACCTCCAGCATGCTTTTACCCACCGCAATGTCCTTGCCCCAGATGGCTTTCATCACCTGCCGGTGCCTGACGTTGAAGGCGATGTAGCGGTAGTCCCTGTCCAGTGCAAAAACAATGATGTCGGGCGAGCTGTTGACGATGGCATTGAGCAAATCGCCACGTTCCTGCAGGGCTTGTTCCGCTCGCTTGCGCTCGGTGATGTCGTTTGCCACGCCAATGATGCCGATCGTCTTGCCATCCGCACTGAGCACAGGGGTTTTGACGGTTTCCATCAGCGCCCGTCGACCGTTGCTGGCGAAGGTCACCCATTCTTCGTTGACGCAGGGTTGGCCCGCAGCCTCGGCCTCCATGTCCTTTTGGCGGAAGAATGTGGCCAGTTCTGCATCCACAAAATCGAAATCGGTTTTGCCCAGGATGGTCGCTTCTGTCGTCCCGTAAAGCTGCTCGAAGGCCGGGTTGCAGGCCAGGTAACGCCCGTCCGAGTCCTTCATCCAGGCCAGGGCTGGCAAGGCTTCGAAAAAGGCGCGGAGGGTGGCGCGTTCGTTGCCAATGGCCTCTTGCAGGTGGTAGACGCTGGTCATGTCCCGGCCCATGCCCAACACACTGACGACCTTGCCGGATGCGTCGAACTCGGGCACCAGGCTCACATCGTGCAACTGCTTCACGCCCTGGACCGTGGCCGCTTGGCGGACCGCGCAAACGGCTTGTCCCGTGGACACCACCTGCTGGAGGGCTGCCCGTATCTGATCATGGGACTCGGGGATGAACTGGCCCACCAGTTCGTCCAGTGTGCGGCCCAGCAAGCGTTGGTGTGTGGGGTTGACGTAGAGGTAGCGCCCGGCCGTGTCCCAGCGGGCGATGTTGTCTGGCGTGTTTTCTGCCAGGCTGCGGAACTCGCGCTCGCGCTCTGTCAGAGCATCTTCCAGTCGCTTGCGTTCGGTGATGTCCTGCGAGGTGCCGATGAACCGCACCGGCTTGCCCTGGGCATCGTATTGCGGCTCACCTCGTTCCAGGATGTGCTTGATCCGGCCATCCGGGAACAGCAGGCGGTGCTCCACTTCATACAGTTCGTGTTTGAGCACAGCGTCGTCATAGGCCTGTTGAACACGCGCCCGGTCGTCCGGATGCACCGTGTCGAGGAACGCTGCAAAGTCCGCCTTGAAGCTTGTTTTGTCGATTTCCCAGATGCGGAACAGCTCGTCAGACCAGTTGAGCTTGTCGTGCACCATGTCCACGTCCCAACTGCCCACATGGGCGATGCGCTGGGCTTCGTTGAGCATGCCCTCGCTGTGGCGCAATGCCTGCTCAATGGCCTTGCGTTCGCTGATGTCACGGGCCACCGCCAAGCCCAGGTGCCGTCCCCGGTGCACCAACGCTGACGCCTGAATTTCCACAGGGAAAAGGCTGCCGTCACGCCTGCGGTGCTGTGTTTCGAATGCGAAAGAGCCATTTGTCTGGGTTTGCAGCCCCACCGCGTGGGTGTCTTCAACGGAATACGCTTGGTCGATGTCGGGGACGCCCATGTGTAGCAACTCGTCGCGGGAGTACCCCAATGCCCTGCAGGCTTCGTCGTTGACGTAGACAAACCGCCCCAGATCGTCAATCAGGTAGATGCTGTCATGGGCATGGTCCAGCACCTGCTTCTTCATCTGGAGGTCGTCCTCCATGCGCCGGTGTTCGGTCATGTCAAACCAGGTGGTTAGCGTGCCGGTGACCTTTCCCTCTCCGTCGCATTCGGGGGCGATGCGGACTTGGAAATGCACGGGCCTGTGGTCTGGCGAGACTTCCTCGGTGAGTTCAAACTCGACGACTTTCCCGGTGGCCATCACCTCGGCCATGGCGTGGTTGTATCGCTCGGGCATGGCCTGTGGGGTTTGCAGGCACTCCGTACTGAAATGCTGGCGCAGCACCTGTTCGGCCAACGGGTTGATGTAGCGGTAGCGCCACTCGGCATCGCAGCGAATCACGGCAACGGGCAGGTTGGTCACCAGTGTGCGGTACTCCTCCTCGCTGCGGCTCAGCTGTTCCAGAGATGCCTGTTGTGCCCGGTTGAGGCGGTGGTTTTCGTCGTTCAGCGCCAGCGTGCGGGTGACCATCTGGTTCATCCTGCGAAGCAGCGGCACGAGCAGCACCAGGTACAGCAACGACGCCATGCCCATGGTCCGGTGGATGTCTGAGCCTTGCAAGAACAACCAGGTCGTCACCGGCAACAGCGTCGCGAACTCGAACACCAGGGCCACCGACAGCGCGCTGGATCGCTCCACACCTCCATAGGCCGTCACCCCGGCAATGGCACAGACCAGCAGAAACACCGCGTCGTGGGACAGTGCATCCATACGAAGGAAGGGCAGGCTCCAACAGGCGCCGACCACCACGGCCCCCACCCAAAAACCACACAGCCAGCGGCGATGGTCGGCCACCTCCGGTTTGCGGTGCTTGCGGTAGGCCCGCGAATAGACCTCGTGGCCAGCCTGCGTGGCCCAAACGGCAAACATCCAGGTCAGCAAATCACCCCGTGGCAGGCGCTCCCACAAGCCCAAGACCAGCAGCGGCAACAGCAGCAGGCTGGCGCGGAATGACATGAGGCTGCTTTGACTGAAGTGGTCCAGGCATGCGATGCCGAAGGGCCGGTCGCCAGCCGGAGACGGGGTGGGTGGCGTCAGGGCTGCTGTGCGTTCCATCCTGCCCTCCCAAGTCCCGCGTGGTCCATTTTCTGTCACAGTTTTCTTTTGAATGAATTCTGCCATCTGACGCTTTATATGTATGCGGAAACTGCTCCTTCTTTGATAGCTGAGGAGCGCAACCGCAGCCCATGGCCGCGGGACACAAGGCCGATCACAGGGCTTGAGAATATGGACTTTCCGTCGCGTGGGCCGTCAGGAATTTCTGATTTGCCTGTCAGAAATTCCTTTGGGCGGCTTTGGTCCCATGCCCCAAATTGAAGAAGGCCATGAGCTGCTGCAGGTTGTCGGCCTGGCTGCTCATTTCCTCGGCGGTGGCGGCCAGTTCTTCGGAGGCGCTGGCGTTTTGCTGGGTGATCTGGTTCAACTGGCCCATGGCCGCATTGACCTGTCCCACCCCGGCGCTTTGTTCCTGTGAGGCCGCGGTGATTTCCTGCACCAACTCAGCCGTGCGGCGGGTGGCGGGCACGATCTCGTCGAGCAGCTTGCCCGCCCGTTCGGCCATGCCCACCGAGTTGCTGGCCAGCTGGCCAATCTCTTGTGCCGCCACCTGGCTGC